>JBIOEG010000122.1:0-1934 GCA_044445825.1 Caulobacterales bacterium | reverse complement strand
GTGAGGGGCAGGGCGGCGGCATCGCGCGCCCCCGACCAGGCCGCGGCCTCGACGGCGAGCGGGGTCTGGCCTTCGAAGGTATTGACCGAATTGAGGCCGAGCAGGGCGCCCACGGCGTCGAACAGCCGGCCGGCGCTGGAACACCAGGGCGAGTTCAGTCCGCTGGCCAGCATCGCGGCGAGGGTGCCGGTGTCGGCGGCGCCGAAACCAAAACCGCTGGCCGCCGCATCGAAACGCTCCCGTCCCGCGGCATGCAGGAGGCCGAGCGCCGCGCGGCGCGAGTCGCGCACGGCCGCCTCGCCGCCGGGCAGGCGGAAGGGCCGCAGCCGGGCGAAGCGGGTGGCCCGGTTTTGTTGCAGGAGAATGAATTCGCCGCCCCAGATGGTGCCGTCCTCCCCGCAGCCCGTGCCGTCCCAGGCAATGCCCAGGACGCCATCGGCCGGGTGGCTGTGCTCGAGGAGGCAGGCGAGCACATGCGCCAGGTGGTGCTGCACCGGGATGCAGGGCAGGCCCGTGCGCCGGGCGTACCCGGTGGAGGTGTAATCGGGATGCAGGTCGTGCGCCACGGCGGCGAAACTCGAGCCATGGAGTTCGCCGAGCATCCCGATCGTCCGCTCGAAAACCCGGTGCGTGGCGGCGTTGGCGAGATCGCCGAGGTGCGGACTGAGCACGAGACGGTTGCCCGCCGCCACCCCGATGGTGTTCTTCATCTGGGCGCCGACGCAAAGCAGCGGCGCCGGCAGGTCGGCGGGCAGGGACAGCGGCGCCGGGGCGTAGCCGCGGGCGCGGCGCAACAGCACGGGATGACCGTCCGTGCCGAGGCGCACCACGGAATCGTCCACCGGGTTCGCGATGGCGCGGTTGTGGCCGAGGAAGAGGTCCGCGATGCCCGCCAGGCGTTCGTGCGCCTCGTTGTCATCCGTGCAGAGCGGCTCCTCGGAGAGGTTGGCGCTGGTGGCGACGAGGGGCGCCGCCACCTCCAGGGTGAGCAGCACGTGCAGGGGCGTGTAGGGCAGGAGGGCGCCGAGCCAAGGATTGGCGGGGGCGAGGCCGGCGGCCAGCGTGGAGTCCGGCCGCCGCGTCACCAATACGACCGGCGCCGCCGCCGAGCCCAGGAGCCGGGCGGCGGCCGGGCCGACCTCCGCGTGCTGGCGCAGCGCAGCGAGGTCACGGAACATCACGGCGAACGGCTTTTCCTCGCGGTGCTTGCGGCGGCGCAGCTCGGCCACGGCCACCTCGTTGGTGGCGTCGCACATCAGGTGGAAGCCGCCCAGGCCCTTGACCGCGACGATCCGGCCGGCCGTGAGGGCGAGCACCGTGGCGCGCAGGGCGTCGTCGCACCGTTCCAGTTCCCGGCCGAAGGGATCGGTCAGCCGCAGGCGCGGTCCGCACACCGGGCAGGCGTTCGGCTGGGCATGGAACCGGCGGTCGCGCGGGTCGTCGTATTCGCGCTGGCAGTCCGGGCACTGCTGGAATTCGCGCATGGTGGTGCGCGGCCGGTCGTAGGGCAGGGACTCGACCAGGGAATAACGCGGTCCGCACTGGGTGCAGTTGATGAAGGGATAGCGGTGGCGGCGGTTGCGCGGGTCGAGCAGTTCGCGGCGGCAATCGGGGCAGAGCGCCAGCTCGGGCGGCACCGCGGTATCCGCGGCGGTCCCGGTGAGCTCGCTGGGGATGATGGGGAAGCTGGCCTCCGCCGGCGGGGTGTCGCGGTCGGGCTGGTATTGGATCACCTCGCTGACGAGCGCGGCCGGCGGGGCGCGGTGTTGCAGGGCCTCGACCAGGGCGTCGACCCCGGCCGGATCGCCGGTGGCGCGGATCAGCACGCCCTGCGGATCGTTGCGCACCCAGCCGCGCAACCCGAGCCGTTCCGCCGTGACATGCACGAAGGGACGGAAACCGACGCCCTGCACGGTGCCGCGGACGCGCAGCAT
>JBIOEG010000121.1:0-2372 GCA_044445825.1 Caulobacterales bacterium | reverse complement strand
CGCCCATGCCGCAGCCCCAGGCCGGGCCGATCAGCCCCGCCGCCGCGACCGCGGCCGCGATGCAGGCATGCAGGCTCGCGGCTCTGTGGTTCATGGGTCAGGCGCCGATACGGTCCCGGGTGGGACGGATTGGTCGGCGGTGGGTTCGTAGCCGCAGGAAAGATCGTGGATCTGGGCCTGCAGATCACGGATCTTCGCGTCCCGTTCTGCTTGGCGTTGGCGTTCCACGACGCGGGCCTTCGCGATGGCGTCGAGATACTGGTGCTTCGGCCCTTCCTGGTCGAATCCGGTGGCCTGGCTCGCCCGGAGGTTCATGAGGAAGGTGAGCGTCGCGTCGTAGCTTTGATTTGGGTACGGCCCGCCGTATCCGTATGCCCTGTCGGAAGATTCCCGCCATATGCGCTCGTCCCGCTCATCCTTCCGGCGCGCGATCTCCGCATCAAGCATCGCGGGCGTCATCTGAATGGCCCGGTTGTAGAGCTGCGTCGCGCGCTGCGTGATCTCGTCGGGATCAGAGTTTGCTGCGACAACGTCGGCAAGCTTCGCTTTGAGTTCGCGGCAGCGTGCTATGTTGTCAGCGGCCTGGGCCTGGGCGACGCCGCCGATCTGATTCGTCAGGCCTTGGCTCTGCTGCGCGTCGGATGACCGGCGACCGCCGCCGCTGTCGCCGTTGTCGATCGCGGCGCCGGCGGCGTTCTCCGCCCCCTGACGCGCCCCTTCGCCCGGTCCGTTGTCACGCGACGAGTCCGACCCCTGGTGGTGGTCCTCGCCCGTCGAGCCGGAGCCCGTGGAGTAGCCCGAGCCGCCGCCGGCGCCCTGATTGTCCCCCGAGGATGACGACGTACTCGCGTCGGATTGCGAGCTCCCACTCGCCGGCGGATTGCCGCCGGATGACGAGCTCCCGCCCATGGGGACACATCCCGGCCAGGCGGGCGCTGCGAACGAGATCAGGCCCACCGCCGCGACGATCGCCGCGGTGGAGGCATGGCGGAACCAGGCTCTCATGGCTGCTGTCCTGCGATGAAGATCACCAGGTCGCCGCGCTGAGGGGCGTCTGCGCCTTGCTCGGCGGCGGTGAACCGGCCGTGGGCGACCTTGGGTTCGGCCTCGGCGATCACCACCTCGCCCAGCGTCTCGTGACGCTCGCTGAGCACCTGGCCGGTGTCCGGGTCGGTCAGCGTGCGCCCGATCCGCTCGACCCGCAGCCGGTCCCCCGCCATCAGGCCGGCCTCCGCCCCGGCGTTGACGATGATGTCCTGGCCATCGAAGTCCACCACCTTGCCCTCCCAGTTGGCCTGGGCCACGAAGGCGGCGATGCGATCCGCAGCGTCGGCCAACGCCTGCCGGCAGGCTTCGCCCAGCGGGGTCTTGGAGAAGGCGTCGCTGCCGACGGAAAGGCCGCGGTAGTCGGTGGTGATGGCCACGCCGGTGCGTGACACCGTGCGGGTGACGGTGAAGGCGTTCACCACCTCGCCGGTGCGGGTGTTGACGACGCGCAGGTCGATGCTGACCTTACCCGTCTCGCGCTTGATGCCGAGCCCGCCGATCAGATCGCCGCTGCCGCCGCCGATGCTGAAGCCGCCGCCCGAGTTGGGCGCGCCGAACTCGGTGACCGAGCCGACCACCAGGTATTGCGCCGGGATCATCTTGATCTGGGGCGTCGAGGCCCCGCCGGCCACGTGTGTGGCGCGCAGCTGCTGCTCGTTCAGCACCTGGTCCAGCTGGGTGCGTTCGACCACCACGAACAGGCGCGAGTCGGCGAGGTTCTTGGTCAGCATGGACGACAGCGCGCCGCCGGCCGCCCAGTCCTCGCTCTTGTCGAAGCCGCCGGAGGCCTGGATGACGCCCACCGCGATGGTGCGCTTCGGGCCCGTCACGACTCGCGCGGGCGCGGCCGCCACGGCGTCGTGCGCGGGCGGCGGGGTCGAGGCCAAGGCGAAGCGCTCCGGTTCGCGGACGGGCGGCGGAGCCGGCCGCGGCGGCGGCGGCGGAGGCGCCGAGGCTTGCTGCTCGACGGGCGGAGCGCAGGCCACGACAGGCGTCGCCATGATCGCCGGGCGCACCGCAAGCACGTCCATGCCGAAGTGGTAGGCCTGGTCCGCGGTGGGTTTGTAGCCGTCGAACGCCCGGTGGGCGTCGATGAGGTCCTGGGTGGCCGAGGCGCCGGCGATCGCCCGGCTGACCTCGTCCAGGTACGCGTTGGCCTTGTTGACATTGGCGTTTGCGGCGGCCGCCGCGGGATCGAACACCTGGCCGAGGAACTCGACGCGCGCCGTCTCCGAACAGAACGATGCGGGCGGCGACGGCATCGCCACCGGCGTCAGCGTCGGCGCCGGCGGCAGCTGCAGCGTGGACGGCGGGGCGGGTGGGAT
>JBIOEG010000120.1:0-2921 GCA_044445825.1 Caulobacterales bacterium | reverse complement strand
CCTCCGTGGTTGAACTTCCTCGTACCGCCCGCGCGGCCCCTCATCCGACCCGCTGCGCGGGCCACCTTCTCCCGAGCGGAGAAGGAACTTTTCGCTGACCGCTAGGGGTAGGGAGAAGCCAGTTCCAGCTTTCCCCGCCGCAGGTCGACCCGCATCCGGTACTTCGCCCACACGGCGTTGCCGACGCTGCCGGCCAGGCCGCTTGGCGCATCCGCCTGCAGCCCCGCGGGCAGGTTCTCGAACATCGTCGCACCGATCGACAGGGCCCGCAGGCGGGCGGGCGGGACGGCGCGGGAGGCGAGGTCGACGCCCTTCGCCGGCGTTCGGCTGAGGGACGCACGGCGGTCGGCGATGCGCACACCCGCCGACGCGGTGTCCAGCGCGTACCAGCCGGCGAGGCCGGCGGTCCCGTCGGAGGCGGCGGCCCTCAGCGCCGGCGCGCCGGCCACCCAGCGCAGGGGCAGGATGAGGTCGGCCTTGAACCGCGGCGCCCGGCGCGGCCACAGGGCGATGCGGCAGGGACTGAACTGGATGTCCACCACATAGCGCCGCAGCACATCCGCCCCGATCACCCCCGAGAAGTTGGTGGGAAAGCCCCAGGTCTGCGCGTTGAGGTTGGCCACCTCGAAGTCCACCGCGGCGATGCGCTCGCCGGCGAGGCGCAGGGGGACCGTGACGTCGTCCGCGTCGATGCCCATGCCCTCGGCGCGGGTCAGGTGCAGCTGGCTGTGCGGGGACGACAGGTCGAGGATGAAGTCGTCGGCGATCGGCCCCGCGGCGGCGGAGACCACGATGGCGCCGTTCTCGTACCAGCAGGGCGCCTCGCCGGCGTGCGCCGGGGCGCCCGCGAACGCGGCGGCGGTCAGGGTCAGGCAGGCGGCGGCCGCGCGGATCACCCCTGGACCATAGCCAAGCCCGGCGCGCTCGGCGATAAGCGCCGGCGGACCACTAGGAGGCTTCGGCGGGCATGGCCGGGTGGGTGCTTGGCGTGATCGGCGGCTCGGGGCTCTACGAGATCCCGGGGCTGACGGATGCGCGCTGGGTGAGCGTCGCCAGCCCGTTCGGCGCGCCCTCCGACCAGCTGCTCACCGGCGCCCTCGGCGACGTCGGCCTGGTCTTCCTGCCCCGCCACGGCCGCGGTCACGTGCTGCCGCCGACCGCAGTGAACGCCCGGGCCAATATCGACGCCCTGAAGCGCGCCGGCTGCACCGATGTGATCAGCCTCTCGGCGGTGGGCTCCCTGCGCGAGGCGCTCGAGCCGGGAGACTTCGTCGTCGTCGACCAGTTCATCGACCGCACCTTCGCCCGGGAGAAGAGCTTCTTCGGCCCGGGCCTGGCCGCCCATGTGTCCATGGCCGAGCCGGTCTGCCCGCGCCTGTCGGGCTTCGCCGCGGCGGCCGCCCGCGCCGCGGGGGCGCGGGTGGTGGAGGGCGGGACCTACCTGGCCATGGAGGGCCCCCAGTTCTCCACCAAGGCCGAGAGCGCGCTCTACCGCGCCTGGGGCTGCGACGTGATCGGCATGACCTGCATGCCGGAAGCCAAGCTCGCCCGGGAGGCGGAGCTGCCCTACGCCTGCGTGGCCATGGTCACCGACTACGACTGCTGGCACGAGGAATTCGCCCCCGTGCAGGTGGCGCACATCCTCGAGGTGCTGGCCGCCAACGCCGCCACGGCCCGGGCCCTGGTGGCCCACCTCGCCCACGATCTGCCGGCCCGGCGCGCGGCCTCGCCCATCGACACCACCCTCGACGGCGCCCTGATCACCACGCCGGCCGCCCGCGATCCGGCGCTGGTGAAGAAGCTGTCGGCGGTGGCCGGCCGCGCCCTCGCCCGCCAGGTGCCCAAATGACGTTCCCCGAGCAGAGCCCATGAACCTCGCCGACATGATCCGCACCATTCCCGACTATCCCAGGCCCGGGATCATGTTCCGGGACATCACCACCCTGCTGGGCGATGCGCGCGCCTTCCGCCGGGCGGTGGACGAACTGGTGCAGCCCTTCGCCGGGACCAAGGTGGACAAGGTGGCCGGCATAGAGGCGCGGGGCTTCATCCTGGGCGGCGCGGTGGCCCATCAGCTGTCGGCCGGCTTCGTGCCGCTGCGCAAGAAGGGCAAGCTGCCGCACCGCACGAGGGCGGTGGAATACGCCCTGGAGTACGGCTCGGACTCCATGGAGATGCACCTGGACGCCGTGCTGGAGGGCGAGAAGGTGATGCTGGTGGACGACCTGATCGCTACCGGCGGCACGGCCCTGGCCGCCGTGCACCTGCTGCGCGAGGCCAAGGCCCGGATCGTCGCGGCGGCCTTCGTGGTGGAACTGCCCGAGCTCGGCGGGGCGGAAAAGCTCAGGGCGGCGGGGGTGCCGGTCTCCACGCTGGTGTCTTTCGAAGGGCATTAACGCCGCACCGCCCTTCCCTGGCCGCAAGGGCGAACCAATCTGAAGGGCATGACCGTGAGTCACCCCTGGCGCATGTTCCGGCGCATGCAGTACTCGACCTTCGCCCTGGGCGCGCTGATCTACAGCGGCGCGGTGGCGCACGCCTGGCAGGTGCTGCCGGGCTCCCAGCGGCTGAAACTGGAAAGCACTATCGAGTTCCCGGCGATCTACTTCGTGCTGTCCCTGGCCATTCCCCTGGCCGTGCCGCCGCTGCGCCGGCTGCTCAGCGCCCACATCTGGATCAGCTTCCGCACCGGATTCGGCCAGAGCGTGGTGTCGGTGCTGGCGGTGGTGCTGGTGCTGGGCGCGGCGGCCGGCTTCATCTTCTACCAGAGCGCCGACGCGGCCCACGGCGGGCGCTATCCCGCCGGGGTGTTCTCCGGCTATGCGGCGGGCGTCGGCCTGCTGCTGGCCCAGGCGCTGCTCGTGCGCAGCATCGAGCGCGACCCGACCTTGCGTGCGCGGATCGAGGAGGCGGGGTAGGGG
>JBIOEG010000119.1:0-3789 GCA_044445825.1 Caulobacterales bacterium | reverse complement strand
GCCCCAACCGATGGAAAAAAAGCCTGGGTCCCCGCTTTCGCGGGGAATTTCGGGTGGTGGGGGTCGGGGTTGGGGGTGCGCGTGGGGCTCAAGGCCCCCGCACGGCAGCTTCAGGCAACGATGCCTTGGCGGCCTACGTTTTTCTTCACGATGGAAAGAGCGTCGTCGCCCCAGCAGGAGCGCGGACGTCTGGCTTTTGATTCACGATGTCAAAGACCACAGCCTTGGTGGGCCGGACCTGATGTTACTACGAGTATTGCCGAATCGCTATGGTCTCGTGGTGGCGCCGCACGTGGCGTTCCCCGGCCGGACCAGGGCGGGCTCGCTTTCAGCCCGCCGCAACGATGGTTCGCGGCATTTTGTCGGCCAGGGCCTGCCGCCACTCCGCGGCGTCGTCGCTAGGCTGGACGTCGCTCTCCGCCACGATCCACGGTCGTTCGCGAACGCTTGCGGTGTGATTTCGGGATTGCGTCGGGCGTGACCATGCCAGTGCGACAAGGCCACTACAAGCCAACTTAACTTGCTTTGCAAGCGCCACCATCCCGGGGCGATACGGCGCGCCGTCTCAATGGGAGGAGGGTTGCATGGCAGGATTGAACCACGGCGTCGCCGAGCCGGAGCGGGCGGCTCCGAACCACATGGAGACGACGCCCGAGAACCAGGCGGCGACCTTCCGCAATCAGGACCAGGTCTGGCCGGTGCGCACGATCCGGCGCGGGGACGCGGTGCGGCCGCTCCCGCCGCACGGCCGTTCGCTCGCGGACCTGACCTATGAGTTGGGCTGCGTCCGCCGCGGCATCGACGACTTCATGGCCCGCCGCCGCACGGCCGGGCTGCTGATCCTGAAACATGGCGAGATCGCGCTGGAGCGCTACGGCATGGGCAACACCCTGCAGAGCCGTTGGACCAGCTTCTCGACCGCGAAGTCGATGACCGCGACGCTCGCGGGCGCCGCGCTCCACGATGGCGCGATCGGCAGCCTGGACGATCCCTGCGAGGCCTACGTGCCGCGGCTGCGCGGCTCGGCCTACGAGGGCGTCACGATCCGCAATGTCCTCAGAATGTGCTCGGGCGTGGCCTGGCGCGAGGACAACGACGCCGACGGACGCTCCGAGGTCTATCGCCTGGGCCGCGCCATGGTGAGCCGGCGGCCCGGCGCCATCCTGGACCTGATGTGCAAGCTGCCGCGCGCCCACCCGCAGGGCGCCGTCTTCAACTACTCGACCGGCGAGAGCAGCGTCCTTGCCGCGGTGGTTGCCGCCGCCGTGGGCCGGCCGCTGGCCGATTACTTCGCCGAGCGGGTCTGGGGGCCTGCCGGCATGGAGGCCGACGCGCACTGGCAACTGGAGTCCGAGGGCGGCCTCGAGATGGGCGGGCTCGGGGTCAGCGCCCGCCTGCGCGACGTCGCCCGCTTCGGCCTGCTGGTGCTGGACGACGGCGAAGCGTTCAATGGCCGACGCGTGCTGCCGCCCGGCTGGCGCGATCTCGCCGGCCAGCCCGACTGCACGGCCACGGGCTTCGGTCGGCTCAGGCCCGATATCCCGTCGGGATACGGCTACCAGTGGTGGGTGCTGCCGCACGGGCCGACCGGCATCCACGCCGGCGCCTTTTCGGCGATCGGCGCCTTCGGCCAGTACATCTACGTCAATCCGGCCGCGCGAGTGGTCGTCGCCATCCACAGCGCTTGGCGACAAAACAACGACCCCGACGCCGACCTCGAGACCTTCACGCTGATCGGCGCCATCGTGCGCGCGCTCCGACCGGACCCGGCGCCGTAGCTAGTACCGGGGTCCGCTTTCCGGCACGACGTCAGCGACCGCTTTCGACCGAGGCTGTGTGGGCCCATTGCGGACGTTCCCAAGGTCTGCTCCCGGGCGCTGGAATAACGGCGTCAGGCCGCCGCGCCCGCCAGCTTTCGACACTCGGCCTTGAAGTCGTAGGGCAGCACGCCCTCTTCGGCGCAGTCGGGCCACTGGCCGGACTTCACCCAGTAGTCGCAGAGGCCGAGCTTGGCGCACAGGCGGGGAAAACGAGGGTCGCGCATCATCGGTGCGTTGAGCGCGACGCTGAAGATCACGGCCGGGTTCGAAACCAGCGCCCAGCGTTGGGCAGGGTCGGACATGAAGGCGAAGGGTGCTTCTTCGATCATCGCGAAGGCGTCGTCCCTCAGACCCAAGCCGCAAAGGGTAGAAAGCGTGCGGAAGACTACCGTCTTGGTCTGAGCGAAATCGTCCCGAAAGCGCTGCAGAAAATCCTGCGCCAATTGAGAGTCGGGCGCGCGCAAGACTTGGCGCTCCTCGATACCCCACTCAGCCAGGAGCGCTCCCGCGTCATGCGCCCGCCGGACCATGTCGTCGAACCGCGCCCAATCGCCCTGACTAGCGGCGAAACTCGCGGCGACGGCGAGGGCGGTGCCGCTCTCGGGCCATTGGGTGAGCATCCAGTCGAAGATCTGCGCGCCGTCAGCATAACGCCCGACATTGCCGAGGCCGGCGGCGTAGGCGAACGCGGCCTCAAAGTTCATGGGATCGAGATCATAAGCGCGCTTGGCGTAGACCAGCGCCTCGGCGGCTCGACCCATCCCTGAAAGTAATAGGCGAGCCTCGACGAGGACGTCCGTATCGTTGGGCGCCGCGGCCAGGGCCTCGCGATGCAGGGCTTCCCGCTCAGCGTAGCTCGCGAAGGGCTGCAAATCAGCGAGCGCTTGATACGCAAGCCCTTGCCCCGGATCGAGGCGCAGCGCCGTCTCCGCGGCTTCCACGACCTTGGAGCGCTGGACCGCATAGGGCTGATCGCTCTCGGCGTTTCGCAGCAGCTGCGCCCGATAGTAAGCGAGCAGCGCCCAGGCACGCGCAAACCCAGGCGCCAGGGCCACCGCGCGGTCCAGCAGTTCGACCGCCGCCGACCGCACCGCCCAACGCTCGCCCGGACCGGCCCGAGTGGCGCGCGCCCGCAGGTAGAGGTCATAGGCGGCCGGATCGATCGGCGTCGCCTTCGCCGTCGGCGCGAACACCACCTTCAGGGCGGCGGCGACGGCGGCGGCGATCTCGTCCTGCAAGGCGAAGATGTCGGTGAGGTCGCGGTCGAAACGGTCCGACCACAGGGTGGACTGACCGGCGCACTCCACAAGCTGCGCGGAGATGCGCACGCGGGGGCCGCTGCGGCGCACCGAGCCGTCGAGGACGTGGGTGGCGCCCAACTTCGATGCGACGTGAGATGACGCCTTGTCCGCCCCACGAAACTGAAAACTGGAGTTACGTCCGATGACCTTCAGGTCGGCGCCGTGGGCGACGGTCTGCTGAATCTCCTCCGACACCCCGTCCGAGAAGTAGGCCATCTCCGGATCGCCGGAGAGGTTGTCGAAGGCCAGAACCGCAAGCAGGGGTTCCACCGGCGGCCCGCGTGGCGCGATCTGCGAGACCGGCGTCTCGGAGGCCGGGACGGGCGCGGACGCCAGGCCCTTACGCACGGCCTCCAACACCGTCCGGAACGCCGCATCGGACGCCGCGCCCGACCAATGTTTGATGTCGACGCCCTGCCGCTCGCCGAAGAACAGCGGCGGCTGGCAGGCTTCGACGAACAGCTGCAGCAGCCGGCCCTGACCTCGCGCCCACCGCGCCTCCGCCTTGACGTTCTTGCTCGCGACCGCCGCCGGCGACCAGGCGACGATAACCAGCTTCGCCGCCGACAGCTCCCGCTCGATGGTGGCTTCCCAGGCTGCGTTCGGCGCGATGTCCTGGTCCCACCAGACCCCGATCCCCTCGGCCCGCAGCGCCTCGACCAGCCGGT
>JBIOEG010000118.1:0-4505 GCA_044445825.1 Caulobacterales bacterium | reverse complement strand
GTCGGTGAACGCGCCGCCGAGATTGTTGTGCGCCTCGGCATATCGGGGACTGAGCGTGATCGCCAGTTCGTACGCTTTCACGGCATCATCCAGCCTGCCCTCCGCCGCGAGGGCGTTGCCCAGGTTGGAGTGATAGGCGGCCACCCGGCGGTCGATCGCGATCGCCTGGCCGATCAACTCGCGCGAAGTGGAGTTCCGGCCCAGCTGGTAGGCGACCACGCCGAGGCCGTGCAAGCTGTCGGCGTGGCGAGGATCCTGCTCCAGAACCCGCCGATAGAAAACTTCGGCCTCAGCCAGCCGATTCGCCGCATGGTGACGTACGGCCTGCGCGAACAGCTCGCGCAGGGCCGCAGACGTATCCGCGGAGGGCGACCCGTGCTGTTTCCGAGCCTGGCGCCGTTGCACTCGGCTCATGGCTGGGCCTCATCGCACCACCGCGTCCACATCCGGCGGTAGGCGCTTTCGAGCTTGCGGGCGAAAGCCGGCGCGTCGGTGAGCGGCGAGGCCGCCATGCGTGGGCGCAGCGTCGCTCGCAGCTCGGCCAGGCGCTCGCGATCGGCGGCGAGACTGGCGGCGATGTCCACATAGCCCTCGACGTCGGTGGCGATCAGGTCCTGCAGGCCCAGCTGGGTCAGGATACTGGCGCCGACCCGCGTGGCGTGACGATCTCCCCGAAAGGTGACGACGGGCACGCCCATCCACAGGGCGTCGCAGGTGGTGGTCGTGCCGTTGTAGGGGAAGGGATCCAGCGCGACGTCGATATAGGCGTAGTGGGTCCGATGTTCGGCGGCGTTGGTTGTGAAGCCCATGAGCCGCACCCGATCGCGGGCGACGCCGCGCCGGGCGAGCCGCTCGTGGAACCAGGCGCGAGCTCCTTCGTCGTCGAAGGCGCGCCCCTTCAGCACCAGGCGCGAGTCCGCCACCCGCGACAGCAGCCTGGCCCAGGCGTCGAGCGTCCCCTCGCTGAGGATCACGGGGTTGTTGTAGGAGCCGAACGTCACGGAGCCGGCCGCCAGGCAGGGCGGCGGGGCCGGCTCGGGATCATCCACGAGAGACTGGTAGCACAGGAACGCATGGTCGAGGCGAACCAGGGTCTCGGTGGACCAGATCTCTGTCTCAGCCGGCGGATCGGTGACGGCGTCGACCAGCTTGTAGTCCATCGCCGCGAGGCCGGTGGTGTTGGGATTGCCGAGCCAGGTCACCTGAACGGGCGACGGTCTCAGAGCGAACATCGTCAGACGGTTGCCCGCCGTGTGTCCGGCGACATCCACCAGGATGTCGATCTGGTCCTCGCGGATACGCCCGGCCAGCGCCTCGTCCGACACTCCTACGGTCGATCGCCAATGGTCCGCCAAACCCTTGAAATGCTCGGTCCTTCTGTCGGGCTTGGCCACCTCGGCGTAGCAGAATACCTCCACCGCCGCGCGGTTGTGGGCCGTCAGCAGCGGGGTGAGGAACCAGGCCGTGGCATGGCTCCTGAAGTCGGGCGACACATAGCCGATGCGCAGACGCCGCCGCGGGTCCCTGTCATTGAGTTGGACCGACGGCGCATCGGTCAGGGTGCGCTCGTGAATTTCACCGAACCGGCGATGCGCCGCGAAGATCTCGCGCGCCGGACGCTCGGAATAGGTCAGGCTGAGCAGGAAGTTGCTGTGGGCCGCGGCGAATTCGCGCCGCGCGGCGAGGGCGCGATCGGCCTGGACCGCGGCCTCCTCGCGATTGCCCAGCGCGCTGAGTTCGCGGGCGTGTTCGAACTCCGCCTCGAAGCGATCCGACCACAGCGACACCGCCCGCTCATAGCACTCGAGCGACTGAGCGACCTTGCCCTGCCCGTGCAGCACATTGGCCAGATTGTAGTGGCCCGTGGCCAGGTCCGGACGCAGCGCCGCGGCCCGCTCGAAACGAGCGACCGCGCCACCCAGATCGCCCAGGTCGCGAAGCACGATGCCAAGGCCGTTGTTGGCCTCGAAGGACTCCGGCTTCAGCGCCAGCGCGTGTTCGTAGGCGGCGCGCGCCGGCTCGAGTTCGCCTTGCCCCAGAAGGGCGTCGCCCAGCTTGATGTTGCACCCGACATCGTCGGGACTGAGCGCAAGCGCCCTTTGGAAGCTGGCGGCGGCCCCGGCGACACGGCCGTCCGCCATCTGCATCATGCCCAGCTGGACGTGGGCCTCGTAGAAGGCCGGCCTGAGCGCGAGCGCCCGCGCGTAGCCCTCTTCGGCTTGCTTCGGTCGGCCCAGGCTCATGAGGACATTGGCCAAGTTGTAGTGGGCCTCGGCGTAGCCGGGCTTCAGCGCCAGGGCCTGCCGGTAGCTCGCGGCGGCCGATTCCGGCTTGCCCTGGGCCAGCAGGGCGTTGGCGAGATTGTTGTGCAGCTCGGCGATGTCCGGCTTCAGCGCCACGGCGCGGGCGTAGCTGGCCACCGCCGCGTCGAACTGGCCCTGGGCCTTGAGCACATTGCCGAGGTTGTTGTGCGCGACGGCGTCGTGCGGCGTCAGCGCCAGCACGCGCCGATACCCCTGCTCGGCCTCGCCCAGACGGCCGGCCTGATGGTGCCGCGCCGCTTCCTCGAACAGGCTTCGAAGCGCCGGCGACGGCGCAGGCGTCGCGGGTCCTGCCTGCCTTTTCGCCAACCGGCGCTGATTGCGGTTCATGGCCCCTCGACCTCGCCGCCATCGCACCATCGCGTCCACATCTGGCGGTAGGCGCGCTCAAGCTTGCGGGCGAAGGCGGGCGCGTCGGTGAGCGGCGAGGCCGCCATGCGTGGACGCAGCGTCGCTCGCAGCTCGGCCAGGCGGGCCGGATCGCCGGCGAGCCGGGCGGCGATGTCGACATAGGCCTGGGCATCCCTGGCGATCAGCTCCTCCAGGCCGACCCGGGTCAGCAGGCTGGCGCTGACCCGCCCGGCGTGACGACCTCCCAGCAGGGCGACGACCGGAACGCCCATCCACAGGGCTTCGCAGGTGGTGGTCGTGCCGTTGTAGGGGAACGGATCGAGGCCGATGTCGATGTCGGCGTAGAGGGCCAGGTGGTCGGCCGTGTGGGCCGCATAGCCTTTCAGCACAACCCGCTCGGGCGCGACGCCGCGCTGTTCGAACCGCGCGTGGAACCGCTGTCGCGCGGCTTCGTCGCTGAACGCGCCGCCCTTGAGCAGCAGCCGCGCGGCCGGCAGGCGCTCCAGCAGCTTCGCCCAGACGTCGAGCGTCGCATCGCCGAGCTTCGAGGGATTGTTGAACGATCCGAAGGTGACGACGCCGGCCGCCAGGCAGGGCGGCGGCGCGGGCTCGGGCGCATCCGGCGGCGGGCCGTAGCATAGGAAGCCATCTTCCAGGCGCACCAGGCTCTCGGTGGCGAAGCCGTCGGCTTCGCCGGGAGGGTCGGTGACGGCGTCCACCAGCCGCCAGTCCATCGCCGAGAGCCCCGTGGTGTTGGGATAGCCGAGCCAGGTGATCTGCACTGGCGCCGGCTTCAGGGCGAACATGGTCAGGCGGTTGTGGGCGGTGTGGCCGGCGAGGTCCACCAAGATGTCGATGCGCTCGGCCCTGATGCGTTCGGCCAACGCCTGGTCCGACATCCCAACGGTGGACACCCAGTGGTCCGCCTGACCCTTCAGCCGCTCGGTCACCGCGTCAGGCTGAACCACCTCGGCGTAGCAGAACACCTCGACCGCCGCCGGATCGTGGGCCGTCAGCAGCGGCGCGAGGAACCAGGCCACCGAGTGGTTGCAGAAGTCCCCAGACACATAGCCGACCCGCAGCCGCCGTTTCGGGTTCCGGTCGTTGAGGTGGGGGGCGGGCGGCGGCAGGTCCCGCTCGTGAACCTCCCCGAACCGCCGGTGCGCGTTGAAGATCTCGGCGGCTGTGCGATCGGTATAGTTCAGGCACATCAGATAGTCGCTGCGGGCCAATTTGTTGTCGGGATCAATCTCGAGCGCGCGCTCGAAGTGAGCCAGGGCTTCCTCGAGCCGCGCCTGTAGCGCCAGCCGCATGCCCAGCATGCGAATGGCATCGGCGTTGTCGGGCGCCAGCGCCAATACGCGCTCATAGGCCGTCCAGGCCTCGTCGGACCTGCCCTGCTCCAGGAGCACCGCGCCGAGGTTGGCGAGCACGTCGATGTTGTCGGGGCTGGTCTCAAGGGCCCGCTTGAAGCACGCCGCCGCCTCGTCGAACTGCCCCTGCAAGCGCAGGACATTGCCCAGGTTGTTGCGAGCCTCGATGTGGTTGGGCTGCAGGGACAGCGCCTGCTCGTAGCGCCGTTTCGCTTCATCGAACCTGCATTGAAGTTGCAGGACCTTGCCGAGATTGTAGTGCGCCTCGGCGTAGTCGGGCCCGAGGACGATCGCCCGCTCATAGCAGGTCGCCGCCTTATCGAGCTTGCCCTGGTCGGTGAACGCGCCGCCGAGATTGTTGTGCGCCTCGGCATATCGGGGACTGAGCGTGATCGCCAGTTCGTACGCTTTCACGGCATCATCCAGCCTGCCCTCCGCCGCGAGGGCGTTGCCCAGGTTG
>JBIOEG010000117.1:0-4758 GCA_044445825.1 Caulobacterales bacterium | reverse complement strand
CTTCCGGGGCGGGGGCTTCTTCGGTTGCTTCGGCCATGATCAAGGCGATCGCCAGCGCGCGAGGGCGCTAGTTGATCAACATCTCCTCGATCAGCACGGCGTTCACATGCGCCGGGGCGGCGACGAGGTTCACGCGCCGCAGGATCTCCATGCGCAGCTGGAAGCTGCCTTGGCTGCCCTGCAGGTCTTCCGGACGCAGCTCGCGCAGGAAGGTCTGGAACATGTCCTGCAGCCGCGGCATCTCCGGATCGAGGGCGTCGGCGGTCGCCTGGTCGGGCAGCTCGAAAGTGAGCTTCAGCTTCAGGTAGGCCGGCTTGCCGTCGGCGGTCTGCATGTTCACGACGATGTCGGGCAGGGTGTAGAACACTACGCCGTCGGGCCCGTCCTTGCGCTGAGGGACTGTCTTGTCGTCCTTGGCGTCCTTGGCGTCCTTCTTGGGCTTCGGCTTGGCCTTGGTCGCATGGGCGTCGTGCTTCGGCTGCAGCAGGAAGAACGCGCCCGTCCCGCCGCCGCCCAGCACCAGCACGGCGGCCGCCGCGGCGATGATGATCAGGTTCAGCGGCAGCTTCTTTTTGCCGCCCTCCTCGCCTTCGCCCTCGACCGCTTCGTCCGGGGCTTCGGCTTCGGCCTCGTCGGCCTTGTCCTTGCCCTTGGACTTGTCCTTCGCCACGCGCGCGATTCCTCAGAGTGTGGAGCTGCTCCTCAATGTCGCCGCGTTGGTTAAGGATCGGTTCGCATTAACCACGTTTCGCGGGGACGGCCGGGACGTCGACCTCTGAAAACACAGCGTTTTCAGCGGGCCGACCGCTGCCCGGCGCGACAATTTGGCGAGTCGGGCGGCGGAAAAGTGTGAATGGCGAATCGCCGGCGGCTCCGCGCGGTTCGCGCCGCGCCCCACGGCTGCAATCCTTGCCCGGAATTTTCCGCCGGGCGGCGCGCGTTAACCGTCTTGATTGCTGAAATCACTGGCGTTTTGGGCTGGCCCGAAGCTTGCACACTCAGGAGCGACCCGCTGGGCAAGCGCCGGATCACGCAACGCCATGGACAACGCCATCTATGTCGGACTCTCGCGGCAGATCACCCTGCAGCGCGAACTCGACATCGCCGCCAACAATGTGGCCAACACCGACACGGCCGGGTTCAAGCTCGAAGACCTGCTCACCGCCGCCGACCCGGCCGCCCCGGCGAAGACCACGGGGGTCAACGGGCCTGTGACCTTCGTGGTCGCCGACGGGGTTTCCCGCGACTTCCGGCAGGGCGCCCTGCGCCAGACCGGCGAGCCGCTGGACTTCGCCATCGACGGCCAGGGCTTCTTCATCGTCTCCACCGCGTCCGGCCCTCGCTACACACGCGACGGGCGCTTCAAGCTGGACCCGCAGGGCAAGCTGACCACCCAGGACGGCGATGCGGTGCAGGGCTCGGGCGGCGACATCGTGCTGGACCCCAACAAGGGCCAGGTTTCGGTGTCGGCCACCGGCGTGATCAGCCAGGGCATTGGGACCACCTCGCAAGTGGTCGGCCAGCTCTCCGTGGTCACCTTCGACGACCTGTCCGCCCTGCAGAAGGACGGGAACAACCTTTTCGAGAACACCTCCAATCTCACCGCCCACACCGCCTCCAACGCGCTCATCAAGCAAGGGATGCTGGAGGGCTCCAACGTCAACGCCCTGCTGCAGATGACCAGGCTGGTCGCCGTCAGCCGCGCCTACGACGCGGTCAGCAACATGATGAACAGCACAGCCGACCTCTCCACTCGCACCATCCAGCGGCTGGGCGCGCCGACCCCATGAGGAATTGATCCATGCAAGCCTTGAGCACCGCCGCGACGGGCATGGCGGCCCAACAGCTGAACGTCGAGGTGATCTCCAACAACATCGCCAACATGAACACCGTTGGCTACAAGCGCCAGCGGGCCGAATTCGAGGACCTGCTCTACCAGACCATGGAGCAGCCCGGCTCGCAGTCGTCGAGCTCGGGCACCATCGTGCCGACCGGGGTGCAGATCGGCGCGGGCGTGAAGGCCGGCTCGGTCTACCGCATCACCACCCAGGGCAACCTCACCCAGACCAGCAACCAGCTGGACCTGGCGATCAACGGCCGCGGCTATTTCCAGGTGCTGCTGCCCACTGGGGAAAACGCCTACACCCGGGCCGGCAACTTCTCGGTCAACGACCAGGGCCAGATCGTCACCACCGACGGCTACCTGGTGCAGCCCACCATCACCATCCCGCAGAACGCCACCTCGGTGACCATCTCCAAGACCGGCCAGGTGCAGGTGACCATTCCGGGCTCCAGCACCCCCACCGTGGTCGGCCAGATGCAGCTGTCCACCTTCGTCAACGAGGGCGGGCTCGAGGCCACCGGCAACAACCTCTACATGGAGAGCGCCGCCTCCGGCCCGCCCACCACCGCCCTGCCCGGCGCCACCGGCATGGGCGACCTGATGCAGGGCTACACCGAGGCCTCCAACGTCGACCCGGTCAGCGAGATCACCTCCCTGATCTCCGCCCAGCGCGCCTACGAGATGAACTCCAAGGTGGTCACCGCCGCCGACCAGATGCTGTCCACCGCCGCCAGCGTGAAGACCTGACATGACCTTCCGCACCCTCCTCGTTTCCATCGCCGCCGCCCTCTGCGCCGCCGCCCCCGCCTTCGCCGGCCAGGCCGTGGCCCTGCGCCCGGCCATCTTCGACGCCACCGGCCAGGTGACGCTGGGCGAGATCTTCGACGACGCCGGCCCCGCCCGCGACGTGGTGATCGCCACGCGCACCGGCCCCAGCGTCGTGCTGGACAGTTCCGCCCTGCAGTCCTTCGCCCGCCGCTATGGCCTCGACTGGGACAACCCCGCCGGCCTTCGCCGGGTGATCGTCCGCGCCGCGCCAGGGTCCCTCGGATCGCCCTCGAACAACGTCGAAGTGCTCACCTGGGCCCACAGCCTGATGGCCGGGGACATCGTCCGGCCGCAGGACCTGGTCTGGGCCAAGGCCGTCGGCGCCCCCATCGACGCCCCCCGCGACGTGGACGCCGCCGTGGGCATGGCCGCCCGCCGCGCCCTGCGCGAGGGCGATGCGGTGGGCATGCACGACCTTGCCACCCCCCTGGTGATCAAGGCCGGCGACGCCGTCTCCGTCACCTATCAGGACGGCGGCATCAGCCTGACCCTGCAGGCCAAGGCCATGGTCAACGCCGCCGTCGGCGACAGCGTCACCATCCAGAACACCGCCTCGAAGAAGCTCATCGAGGCCGTGGCGATCGGACCCGACCAGGCCGTGGTGGGTCCCGAGGCCGCACGGCTGAAAGCCGAACGCAACCCGTCACAACTCGCCCTGCGTTAGGAACCGCCCAGATGCGTCTGTCCCACCTCCTCGCCTTCGCCCTGCTGCCGCTGGCCGCCTGCGGCGCCGTCCACGACGCCGCCTTCGGCCCCAAGCTCTCCAACATCGGCTACCCCGCCGTGCTCGTCGGCCAGAACCAGCAGGTCGCGACCCTGGCCTCGGCCCGCGAGCCCCTGCCCCAGCCGGCCTCCGCCAACTCCCTGTGGCGCGTGGGCGCCCGCACCTTCTTCGCCGACCAGCGCGCCGGCCGGGTGGGCGACATCCTCACCGTGCTGATCTCCATCTCCGATTCCGCCAAGACCCAGAACGCCACCAACACCGGCCGCACCGCCACCACCACCGCCGGCGTCCCGCACTTCTTCGGCCTGGAGACCAGCCTCGGCAAGCTGCTGCCGGGCGCCTACAACCCGTCCAAGATGCTCGAGGCCGACTCCGCCTCCACCACCGCGGGAACCGGCGGCGTGAACCGCTCCGAGCAGATCAACCTGACCATCGCCGCGGTGGTCACCCAGGTGCTGCCCAACGGCAATCTGGTGATCCAGGGCACCCAGGAGGTGAAGACCAACGGCGAGGAGCGCCAGCTCAGCATCGCCGGTATCGTCCGGCCCGAGGACATCACCAGCGCCAACACCATCACCAACAGCCAGATCGCCGAGGCCCGCATCTCCTACGGCGGCCGCGGCGACGTCAGCGCCGTGCAGAAGACCCCCGTGGGCACCAGCCTGCTCCAGCGCTTCTCGCCCTTCTGACCGCCCGCCTGTTCCACCTGTTCCACCTGTTCCGCCTGTTCCACCTGTTATTTGCGGTTTTTCGCGCGCCGGCGATATCGGCATGTGATTGATCTGCAAGGTGTTTCGGCCGGAGCCCCGCGCGCCATAACAGGCGCGGAACAGGTTGGAACAGGCGCCAAACAGGTCATAACAGGTGCGGAACAGGACCAAACAGGCGCCCGCAAGGCGTGCGGGCGCGCCCGGGCCGGCCGCGGCGCGCGGCAGGGCAGCGACCCCATCGGACGGCCGCCGGCCGCCCCTTTCGCGCTCGACAAATCGCTTGACATCGCGCAGGTAAATTACTATTCGTAACTGGTAATGTCAAGCGACTCCCCCCGCGATCCGGCCACCGGCAAGTTCGCCGCCGGCCAGTCGGGCAACCCGAGCGGCCGCCCGAGGCGCCGCGGCGCGGTGGTCAACCGCACCATCCTGGAGGCCCTCAAGGCCCCGGTCACCGTGGAGGACGAAGCCGGCGCGCCGCTGCGCCTTACCAAGCTCGCCGCCGCCGCCCGCCAGGTGGCCGACAAGGGCGTGGCCGGCGACGCCCGCGACGGCAAGCTCGCCCTAGAACTGGCCCTGAAAGCCGAAGACCGAACCCCCGCCCCCACCCGCCGCGGCGTCGGCGGCGGCGAGGGTCTGGACGCGGCGGCGGG
>JBIOEG010000116.1:0-5120 GCA_044445825.1 Caulobacterales bacterium | reverse complement strand
GGAGGGCGCCCAGGCGTGCGGCAGTGGTCTTGCAGACGCCCGCGCTCCCCGGTGGTTCCCCACCTCATCGCCAGTCACGCGGACGGGCCGGACCATAGGCGCGGGCGCGGAGCTGTCAACCGAGCGCGTCAGGGCGCCGCTGGCTCAAGCTTCCAGCGGATGCGCCCACCCGAAGCCAGGTGGAAGTGGCTGCGCAGAACGACTTGCGGCGTGGACACCGGCGCGCCGTCCTCGAACAGCACCGACGCCTCCACCGCCGTCTCGCCGGCGTCGCTGCGCAGGCGCCAGCCAGGCGAACCCGGCGCCCTGATCAGCACGCTCTTGCCATCCACGGCCGGCGACGCGCGGACGTCCGGCGCCAGGTGGAAGTGAATCGCCACCGCGACGAGCCGCCGCCCCGCCCGTTTGCGCAACTGGGAAACCACGTCCTCGCCCCGAAGTTCTCCTGCGATCTCGTCGAGGAACAGGCGGCGCGTGTGGGAAAGGCCGAAGGCCGCCGCCCAGCCGTCATGTGTGATGTCCAGCCACTGGGCGTCGTCGGTCTCGCGGCGGTCGAGGACCATCTCCGACGGCCCTCCGGCCAGGCGAGCGCCGAGGGACTCGGCGAGAAACCCCTCCACCGGTTCGCCGGGCGATCCGTCGTCCAGCGTCAGGGTGCTGGCGCCGCGCGCCAGGCGGAACCGTTCCGAGCCGGGGGGCGCGGCGGTCGACCAGGCGCACCCGCGGACCAGGCGCCGACCCTCGAGCACGACCTCGATGGCGGCGGGCTGGGCGCAGGCGGCCTGGCTGAATACGCCGGACGCCGGCGCGCCGGTGTCGGCGATCACCTCGATGCGTCCGGCCTTCAGGCGGTGATAGCCGCCGTAGGAGAGGGAGCGCGGCACGGCGGGAGGCGCGTCCTCCAGGGCGAGGGCCGCGGCGAGCCAGTCGGCCCGCCCCGCTTCACCGCCCTGGAAGGCCGCGAGCCTCCCGTCGCCCAGGGCGAAGAACCGCGATGCGGCGGTCAGCCGGTCGATGGCTCGGGACACTTCCACCGGCGCCGGCCGACCGCGTTGCGAGAGCGCGTCGTCCAGGGCGATGAGGTCGAACAGGAGTTCCAGACCCCGCTGCGGCGAGCGGTCGGCGTGGACGCCGTCCGGCAGCACCGCCACGGGCAGGGTCCGCTCCAGTTTCGCCAGCGCCTTCCCCAGCAGCCGCTCGCCCGCCGGTCCGGCGAGGGCCGCGCCGGCCAGCGCGATCGCCGCCCATCGTTCCGCCGCGCGCGATGCATCCGACCCCTGCGCCGCAAGATGCCGCGCCTGGCGGGCGATATCGCCCAGCATCAGCGCGCCTTCCGCCTCCGACCCCAACGGTGAAAGCGCCGCGACGGCGCAGGTCTGGTTGAACAGTCGCCGCTCCAGCGCCCGCCCGCTCCAGCCGAACAGGTTCGGTCGGCCGAAAGCGCGCCGCCAGGCCAGCCACAGCCGCAGCGCTTCCCGCGCGCCGACCTCGCCCACGGACAGGAGATCGCCCATCCAGCCGAAAGCGTGCAGGGACTCGGCGAAGCGGCGGCTGGGCGTCAGGGCGCTCCAGGGATCGGCGCCGCCGCCAAGCGCCAGCGCCTCACCGTGGAACTGGAAGGTCCCGGCCAGCAGGCGCGCGCCGGCGTTCCGGTCCGGCGGCCTCGCGTCGCGGGGACGGGCGGCCAAGCCCTTCGGCTTGGGTCCGCCGAGCGACCAGCGGTGCATCGGAGTCGCCAGCCACTCGCGCCGAATTCGCTCTTCGGCGGCGCCTGCCACGGCGCGCGGCAACAGGGTCAAGGTCCCGATCGTGTTGCGGCGGGGCGGGCGGGCCATCGCGGGCGCCCGTCAGCCGCCCTTCAGAGCGCGGATGTTGGCCGTATAGGCTGACGGTCCGCCGCGGAACACTGCGGTGCCGGCCACTAGAGCCGTTGCGCCCGCCTCGACGCAGAGCCTGGCCGTCTCAGGGGTCACCCCGCCGTCCACCTCCAGGGCGATGTCACGGCCGGTGGCGTCGATCATGGACCGAAGGCGAGTGATCTTGGCCAGCTGAGAGCGCATGAAGCTCTGTCCGCCGAATCCGGGGTTGATCGACATCACCAGAATCAGGTCGACCTCGTCCATCATGTAGTCGATCACCGACGGCGAGGTGGAAGGGTTGAACACCACCCCGGCCTTGGCCCCCAGTTCCCGGATGCGCTTGAGCGTGCGGTTCAGATGGGGACCGGCTTCGGGGTGGACGCTGACGATGTCCGCCCCGGCCGCGCGGAACGCCTCGAGGTAGGGGTCCACCGGCGCGATCATCAGGTGCACGTCCAGCGGAATGGTCACGTGCGGCCTCAGCGCCTTCACCACGTCCGGGCCGATGGTGATGTTCGGCACGAAATGGCCGTCCATCACGTCCACGTGCAGCCAGTCCGCCCCCGCCGCCTCCACGGCCCGGGCCTCCTCGCCCAGGCGCGAAAAGTCGGCGGCCAGGATCGACGGGGCGATGATCGGAAGTGGGGCGGCCATGCGCCGACTTAGCGCTCGACTCAGCCGTCGGGCAAGGAGGCGGACCTAGCCGCTGCGTCGCCGGAACCGGGCGATGAAGAAACCATCCAGGCCGCCGTCCATCTGGTGCGGCAGGATGCGCAGCCAACCTCCGGGAACGGTGCTGTGGCCGGGCGCCCCGCCTTCGCCGGCCGACACCGCGAGGATCGAAAAGTCGCGGCGTCGTTTCAAGAACGCCCGCGCCTGTTCTTCGCCCTCCTCGGGCTCAAGTGAGCAGACGCAATAGACGAGGCGGCCCCCCGGCTTCACACGCTCGGCCGCGGCGTCCAGCAGTCGGCTCTGAACCTCGGCGAGTTTCGCGATGTCGCCGGGCCGGGCGGCCCACAAGACGTCCGGGTTGCGCCGGAAGGTGCCGGTGGCGGAGCAGGGGGCGTCCAGCAGGACGGCGTCGAAGGCTCGCTCATCCGGCCAGGCGCCGACGTCGGCGGCGATGACCTCGGCGGCAAGCCCAGTGCGCGCAAGGGCGGCGGCGAGGCGCTTCAGCCGAGCCGGCGAGCGGTCGACGGCCGTCACTTTCGCCCCGGCGGCGGCAACCTGCAGCGCCTTGCCGCCGGGCGCGGCGCAAAGATCCAGCACGGTCTCGCCGGGCTGCGGGTCCAGCAGGCGGACGGGGATCGCCGCGGCGGCGTCCTGCACCCACCAGCGGCCCTCCGCGAATCCCGGCCAGTCCTCCAGGCGGCCACGCGCTGCGCGCCGCATGGAGCCGCCCGACAGGAGCTCGGCTTCGAGCTCCTTGGCGAGGCCCGCGGCGGCGGTTGGATCACGGGGCGTCAGGTCGGTGGCAGGCTCCTCGGCGATCTGGGCGGCGACCGCGCGCGCCGCGTCCTCGCCGAAAGCCGCGCGCCAGCGGGCGAACAGCCAGGGCGGCGCGAGGACTTCCGGATCTGCCTCGGGCATGCCCTCGCGCTGCAGGCGGCGCAGGACGGCGTTGACCAGACCCTTGAACGGCCGCGCTGCGGGCGACGCCTCGGCTAGGTCGACGCTGGTGTTCACCGCGGCGAAGGCCGGCGTGTCGAGGAAGAACAGCTGGGCGACGCCGAGGCGCAGGATCATGCGCACCGGCTCGGGCGGCGGGCTGCGCAGTCGCTGGTGCAGGGCCGCGTCGATCTGGCCCAGGCGGCGAAGCGTCGCCATGACCAGCGCCCTGGCGAAAGCGCGGTCCTTGGGCTCGAGGGCGGCCATCGACCTGGCGTCCAGCGCCTGTTCGAGGCCGGCCCGCTGGGCGAGCGCCGCCGTGAGCAAGTCCAGGGCGGCGCGGCGCGCGGGATCGGGCGGGGAAGTCACTTGCCAGCCCTGCCCCGCCGGGCCGCCGGCGGCAAGCCCCGTCGGTCAGGCGGCGGCGGGCCTGCGCGCCACCGTGAGCACCGAAAAGCCGAACACCAGCATGCCGACGACGATGGCCACCTCGCCCGCCGCCATGGGCGGGATCACAGAGCGATTGCCGCCGAGGAACATCACCAACATGGGCAGGGTGAGCAGGTTGCCGGCCACCGAGACCCAGAAGTTGACCCAGGCCAGGAGGCGCGGCGCGGCGTCGCCGGCCAGGGCGTAGAAGGTCCCCATCAGGGCCAGCGTGACCCAGCCCAGCAGGTTGATGTGGGCGTGGACCGGGGCGTAGGTGAAGTCCTCCGTTGTGCCCATCCAGATTCCCATGGCCATGCCGGTCAACGCGAACAGCACGGCCGCGCCGAAGAAGGCGAGCGAGATGCGTGGCATTAGTGTTCCCCCAGGTTCAACTCGGCTCCCCAGCCGAGAGGGAACCGCAGCACACCAGCCAATCGCGCCCATGGCAAGTCTGGCGCCACGCCGCGTGAGCGCCTAGACCGCTGATATGTCCGAACAAACACCTCCCCCAACACCTCCGGCAGAACCGGCGCCGCCTGGCGCGGCCCCGGGCAAGACGCTCACCCCGGAAGCCCGCCGCGCCCTGAAGGAGGCGGCCGAGCGCCGCGCCGCCCGGCCGCCCGCCGCCGCGCCGCCCGAGGAGGGGGGTCCGGCCGGACCGGAGCCCACGCGCTTCGGCGACTGGGAGCGCAAGGGCATCGCCGTGGACTTCTGACGCCGAGCTCGCCTCTCGCGGGCGCACGCTGGAGCCGGCTACTCCGGCGCGATAGGTTAACAAAAGGCTGAGCCACGCGTGGTCCTGGAGGCGGTGATGGGTGTTACGGTGCGGGCGCTGCTTGGCGCGGCGCTGCTGCTGGCGGGCGCCGCTCCGGCGCTGGCCGGCGGGCACGGTTACTACGATAGCCAGTCCTACCATGACGGCGACAGCTGGCATGGGGACCAGGATCGGGCGCCGCGCGAGGACGCCGGCGGACGGGATCGTCGCGACCAGCCCTGCCCGTGCCGACACCATCGCCACAGCGACGAAGGGGCCAGCGGCCATGACTGGCGAGGCGATGACGAGCGCCGCAGTGACTATCTCGCCAGCTACCGGCCGGTCGAGCGCGAGGACCTGTCCCACGAACAGTTCGAGTCCGCCGCGGTCGGCTACTACGACTACGACGACTACGGCGACTATGACTGGGGCGACATCGGGCCCGGCGGGTGGGCTGTGCAGTCCGGCGG
>JBIOEG010000115.1:0-5284 GCA_044445825.1 Caulobacterales bacterium | reverse complement strand
CGGCCCCGGCGCACTGGTGTCCAAGTTCGGCGGGGCGGGCCCCGGGGCTATTTCCTGGGCTGCCCGGCGCATGACCCTCAACGAGGGTGCGCGGCCGGCCGCGCCGGCCGCCGCGGCCGGAACGATCTACACCTGCCCCATGCACCCGCAGGTCCGCCAGGTCGGGCCCGGGTCTTGCCCGATCTGCGGCATGGCCCTGGAGCCGGAGACGGTCACCGCCGACAGCGGACCCAACCCGGAACTGGCCGACATGAGCCGGCGGTTCTGGATCGGCCTGGCCCTGGCGGTTCCGGTCTTCGTGCTCGAGATGGCGGGCCACATCCCGGGGCTCAAGCTGCCGCTCGGCCATGCCATCTCGAACTGGATCCAGTTCGCCTTGGCGACCCCTGTCGTCCTTTGGGCCGGCTTCCCGTTCTTCCAGCGAGGCTGGGCGTCCATCGTCTCGCGCAATCTCAACATGTTCACCCTGATCGCCATGGGCGTCGGGGTGGCCTGGACGTACAGCGTCGTAGCCGTCCTGGCGCCAGGCGCCTTTCCACCGGCCTTCAGGGACATGGGCGGGACCGTGCCGGTCTACTTCGAGGCGGCTGCGGTGATCACCGTGCTGGTTTTGCTGGGCCAGGTGCTGGAGCTGCGCGCCCGCGAGCGCACGTCCGGCGCGATCAAGGCGCTGCTCGACCTCGCCCCCAAGACTGCGCGCCGCGTGCGCGACGACGGGACGGACGAGGAGGTGACCCTCGATCTGATCCATGTGGGCGACCGGCTGCGCGTGCGGCCCGGCGAGAAGGTCCCGGTGGACGGGGAACTGGTCGAGGGCCGGGTGTCGATCGACGAATCCCTGGTCACCGGCGAGTCCATGCCTGTCACCAAGGAGGTGGGCGCCAAGGTGATCGCCGGATCGCTCAACAAGACTGGCTCCTTCGTCATGCGCGCGCAGAAGGTCGGCGCGGACACCCTGCTGTCGCGCATCGTTCAGATGGTGGCCGAGGCGCAGCGCAGCCGCGCGCCGATCCAGCGCATGGCGGACCGGGTCTCGGCCTGGTTCGTGCCCGCGGTGATCGCCGCCGCGGTGGTGGCCGCCGCCGTGTGGGCCAGCGTCGGGCCGGAGCCGCGCTTCGCCTACGCCCTGGTCGCGGCGGTCTCGGTGCTGATCATCGCCTGCCCCTGCGCCCTGGGCCTGGCCACGCCGATGTCGATCATGGTGGGCGTGGGGCGCGGCGCCCAGGGCGGCGTGCTGATCAAGAACGCCGAAGCCCTGGAGCGGTTCGAGAAGGTCGACACCCTGGTGGTCGACAAGACCGGCACCCTCACCGAAGGCCGGCCCGCCGTCACCGCGATCGCGCCGGCGGCGGGGTTCGAGGAAGCCGAGCTTGTGCGCCTCGCGGCCAGCCTGGAGCGCGGCAGCGAGCACCCGCTGGCCGACGCCATCCTGCGCGCCGCCAAGGACCGAAACCTCACCCTCTCCGAAGCCACCGGGTTCGACTCGCCCGTGGGCAAGGGCGTGCTGGGCGTGGTGGACGGCAGGAAAATCGTCCTGGGCGGCGCGCGGCTCATGGCCGAGCAGGGCGTCGACCTGAGCGCGCTGGAGGCTCGCGCCGAGGCGCTGCGGGCCGAAGGAACGACGGTGATCTTCGCCACGGTGGACGGCGGCCTCGCGGGCCTCATCGGCATCGCCGATCCGGTGAAGCCGACTACCCCCGACGCCATCCGCGCGCTGCGGGCCGACGGCGTGCGCCTGGTGATGATGACCGGCGACAACCGGACCACCGCCCTGGCCGTGGCCGAGCGCCTGGGCATCGACGAGGTGGAGGCCGAGGTCCTGCCCGAGGACAAGGCGAGGGTGGTGCAGAAGCTGCGCGCCGAGGGCCGCGTGGTGGCCATGGCGGGCGACGGCGTCAACGACGCGCCCGCGCTGGCGGCCGCCGAAGTGGGCGTCGCCATGGGCGCCGGGTCCGACGTCGCCATCGAGAGCGCCGGCGTCACCCTGCTGCGGGGCGACCTGCAGGGTCTGGTGCGCGCCCGGCGCCTGTCCCGCGCCGTGATGCGCAACATCCGCCAGAACCTGGTGTTCGCTTTCGCCTACAACGTCGCCGGCGTGCCGATCGCGGCCGGCGTGCTCTATCCGGCGTTCCACCTGCTGCTCTCGCCGGCGATCGCCGCCGCCGCGATGGCGGCCTCGTCGGTGAGCGTGATCAGCAATGCGCTGCGGTTGCGGGGGGTGAAGCTCTGAGGCGCCGGATCGCCGCCGTTCACCACTCCAGGCGTCGGCCGCGCGTACTTCCGACCTGTTCGAGCTCGGCGAAGAACGCTTTTATTTCCCGATAGCGAAAGGAGACGTCGCGCCCCCAATCCTTGTGGCGGTAGGCGATCTGCTTGGTCGCGCCCGACAGGTGCATGATGCGAATATCGTCGTAGGGCGGGACCGCCGCGACGAGCCGCCGGCGAACGAGATCGATGCGCGGCGGCATGGTGTAGAGCTGCCAATTGTCCACCGCGGGCAGCACGGCGATGGTGATCCGGCGCTTGAAGATCAGCCAGTGCAGGGGGATCTGGTCGGAGTAATAGGCGTCGGTCTTGCCAGCGGATCGTCGGCGAACCTCTTCGAGGACGTCCAGCCACTTCGCCCACAACGGCGAGGTCGCCTTGGCGGCGAAGACGCCGGAGTTGATCATGGGGTAGCGGGCCAGCACATTGAGATCCGCGTCAGGGAACTGGCGGCGGTAGATGAACAGGGTCCGGTTGCTGGGCCGAAGCTCGGCCACGTAGTTCAGGTCGCACTCGGGGTGGATGGCGATGTCGGCGGTCTCGGCGGCCCGGACGTAATCTTCGATGCCGGCCCCATCCTGGACCCAGGTGTCGCCGTCCATCCAGACATAGGTGTCGTAGCCGGGAAAATACGCCGGCAGGCGCGGCTTCACCGCCAGATACGCCAGCGCGTAGCCGCCGCCCCCGGCCTGGCGAAAAGCGGTGTCATCGACGGACGCCACGAGGTCGACGCCGGCGCGGATGTCGTAGGGAAGCGGCGCCGGGCCTAGCTGCACGAAGCCGATGTCGAAGGACCGGCTGGGCAGGTCGTGCAGGGACTCCAGCAATTCGCCGGCCAGCCCGTGGTGAGCCGCGTCGCATCCGGTCACCACCAGCGTCCGATGAGTCATGGCGCCAACGCTCCCGCGAACCCGACGCCACCGCCGCCGGGAAGTCCAACCTAGCGGGTCGCCAAGAGATTGACGAGATCGGCGCAGGCGCAGTCAGGTACTAGGCCAGTGCAATGACAGTTTATCTATCGCCGCGGCACGGCCAGCGGCGCCCCGGCGAGGAAGAGTTGAGCAAACTGCCAGCGTAGGTCCAGCGAAGATCCCAATCGCGCGATCAGTCCAAAGTTGCGATCGGGGTGGCGCTCGCGGCGGCGCTACGCCTCCGGCGCGTCGCCCGGATTGCGAAGGCCTGAGAGCGTGGGCGCCGGTCCGGGATTGGCGTGACCATCGGCGAGGTTGCCGGGAAGCTCGAAGTAACCCCTGAACTCCAGCCCCGTCAGATCGTCGCTCTGCCAGACGATGCGCGCCGCAAAGGCCAGGCCGTGGGTCAGATCGAGCAGATAGACCGGTTCGGAAAGATCGAGGTCACCGGCCAGCCGAACCGTCGCGCCCGACTGCGACATGTTCCGAATGGTGCAGTCCACCGGCGTGCGGCCCGGCGAATGGATGATCCGTCCGCCAAGGTAGGTCTTGCGCCTGGGCGTGCGTCTTCGATCGATGGATCGCAGTTCGTTGCTGGAATGCATCGGAGCGCGCCTCGTCCTATTGCACAACGCTGCGCCACAGGCTGCTCAGCCCGTGGCCGGCGGCGGTGGTCGGCTCTTTGAGATCGATGGGCTCGCCCAGCGAGACACCGACGTTGGGATAGCGCCGCCAGGCGGTTTTCGCCGCATAGGCCTGGCCTTCACTGACGACGATCAGCCAGAACGCCGACGGCAAGACGAAGCATTCGGCGACGCGCAGGCCGGCGCCGCCCCTGGAGACGTCCTCGACGCGGCAGTGGATCGCGCCCTTGAAGTCGTTCGTGACGATCAGCGCGCTGAGCTGCACGGGCCGCCGCGGCGAGGCCCGGCGGTCCTCGGGGCGCGTATGGAACAACTTCGCGAGCATCCCGCCGGCGCCGCGATTTGTCTCGCGGCCGCGCGCCGCGCCTTCGAGGACCGGCACGAGTTCCTGCCAGCCGGACTGAGACTCTGAACGATCTTGCATTGCCCACCTGACGCACGCCCGACGCCAGTCTGCCACGATCACGCTTAACCGTCGGTTCGCGCGCCCTGCATTTGTGCGGGCCGATGCGCCGTTCGCCGCGGGGTCAGGCCGGTCGGCGCGTAGCCGCGACGGCCAAAGTGGTTGACGGTCCGCGACCCCCGGGCGCTAGGCTATGGCGCGGGCGATCGCACGGGGTCTGCGCCGTTGGGCTGGAAGTCCGCTGCGCTCGCTCAGCCCACAAGGGAGAGCGCCATGTCCGTGTATCGCGTCACCGAGATCATCGGCACGAGCAAGACCAGCTGGGAGGACGCCGCGCGCGAGGCGCTGAAGGCGGCCGCCGGCAGCCTGCGGGAACTGCGGGTCGCCGAAGTCGTCGAGCTCGATATCGCGCTGGGCAAGAAGGGTGAAATCGAGGCCTTCCGAACCAAGCTCAGCGTCAGCTTCAAGTATGACCCCACCTAGCAGGGCGGCGCCTGTCGCTTTTTTGAGAGCTGAACTCGCCTTGGCCCCGGTTCAGGGTGTGGCGGTCGGCGGCGGCGGAGCGCTGGAGCTTCCAGACGGACAGAGCGGACGCAGGTCAGCCGCCATGGCGTCCAGAGCGTCTGCGAAGACGCGGTCGAGAAGGCCGTTGAACTCGCTCGTCGAGCCCGCCCAGTTCAGCCCGGTCTGGTCGCCTCGGTAGACTCTCTCGGGCCCAAGCGGCGCGCCGGATGGCGCAGCGTTCATGCGCAGCACGGCGCTGCCGGCCTTGTTCATCGCCGGGGTGGATATCCACACCGCCTGCAGACGGATGCGTGCGGTTACGGCGCCCGGCGCCGCCTCGGCGCCGGCGGGCGCGAAACTTACCTTGAAGCCACGCGCCGCCATCCCGACCTCGAAGATCGAGCGCAGCCAGGCCTCGCGGTCGGGCGGCGCCTGGATGGACCGGAAGTTCGCCAGGCTCCCCAGGGTCTCAGGCGCGCGGCGTGAGTCCGTCAACTCCACGATCTGCACCGCGCAGCCGCCGGCGCTGGCGGGGGCCGGGTGGTCGGCCGTGGGGG
>JBIOEG010000114.1:0-5371 GCA_044445825.1 Caulobacterales bacterium | reverse complement strand
TGTTTGTTCCTTCCGTCCACTCCCGCGCGAACCCGCCCGATTGTAAAAAAGCCTGGGTCCCCGCTTTCGCGGGGAATTTCGGATGGGGGTGTTGGGGATGAAGGGCGTGTTGTGGATTGAGAAGCCCGGCCCGCCCGTCCGGACGCGCCTCCCGCGACACCCGATACCCTAGCGAAAACGCGCCGATTTGGGCAGCCCCTCACTCCGGAGGCTTCAGCCGCCGCTTGGAGAGGTGATAGGCCGGCGCGCCTTCCTCGATGCCGCCGCGGCCCTGCACATAGGTGCGCTGCCAGCGCTCGGCCACGGCCTTCTCCTCGCGCTCCTGCAGCCGCTTGGAGAAGTCCGCCCGGCTGGCCGCCCAGTTGTCCAGGGCGGCCTTCAGCTCCGGCTCGGCCTCCAGCCGGCCCAGCTTCGGCTGCACCGCGTCCATCAGGCCGTGCGGGGCCAGGGTGATGAAGCAGAACGGCTCGCCGGCCTCGAAGCGCACCACCCCCGGCTTCAGGAACCGCCAGTTCATGGTGAAGGGAAACGGCAGCCAGTCGGTCTCGATCAGCCCGTCCAGCGCCACGATGCCGTCCTTGCCGGTGTTGGGCGAGCCGCGCGCCCACAGCCCCCAGCCCGGCGAGGTGCGGAACAGCCAGCCGGTGTGGAAGGTCATGATCCCGCTGCCGAAGTGCGAGGTGACGAAGTGCTTGATCCGCGCGTCGGACGAGCGGAACTGCATGCGCTCCATCTCCGGCCCGCCGTACCAGGCGGCCTCGAAGTCGAAGGGCAGCGACAGCTCCCAGCCGCTGGCGTTGGCGATGCTGAGCGGGATGCAGCGGTAGGCGTAGCGCTCGGGCGTGTCGTCCATCCACTGCCGGTCCGGCCGCGCCGGGACCAGCGCCGGCGGGTCCGGCCACATGGGATAGCAGGTCAGTTCGGGCGCCCTAATCAGCGGCGCGCCGCCGGAGGAGGACCTGACCCTGGCGGGAACGGATGCGGCCCGCGCCCGGGCCCGCGACTTGGTCTTGTGGCTCATGACTCGTCTTGTACCTGATCCCCCGCCGCCGCTGCAAAGCCGCTTCAGCGGTCCGGATGTCGCGTCGCGTTCTTCCTCACCGCGTCACCCCGGCCGCAGCCCCCGGACGAGGTCCGGGGGTGGAGAGCCGGGGCCGGACAGGCCGCTACCCAGCTGGATGTCGTCTTTGAACCGGCCCGTCCGGCCCCGGATAAGGCCTTTGGCCTTTCCGGGGTGACGAGAATGAGGAACTGCGCAGGAAGGGAACCACGAAAAACACGAAAAACACGAACGTGGGCGTCGGGCCATCGAACGGCAGTCGCCACAATGCGCGCGTTCGTGCTTTTCGTGTTTTTCGTGGTTGCTCTTCTTCGTCTCGGCGAGAGTTCAGCCCACCGCGAACCTCAGATGGTGCAGCGCCACCGCCGCCGCGCTGGCGACGTTCAGCGAGTCCCACGCCCCGGCCATGGGGATCGACACCCGGCGGGCGCGGGCCAGCAGATCTGCCGGCAAGCCCGGTCCCTCGGTCCCCAGCAGCAGCGCCGCACGCTCCGGCGGCGCCATCGCGTGCAGCGGCTCGCCGCCGGTGGGGCTCAGCGCGATGGGCTCGAATCCGCGCGCCGCGAGCGCGTCGATCGGGTCGGCGCCCGGCGCGAACCGCGCGAAAGGCAGGGTCAGCGCCGCGCCCACCGAGACGCGGATCGCCTTGCGGTACAGGGGATCGCCGCAGGTCTGATCCAGCAGCACGGCCCGCGCCCCGAAGGCCGCGGCGCCTCGGAACACCCCGCCGATGTTGTCGTGATTGGCCAGGCCGAACAGGCAGACCACGATCGACCGCGCCGGCGCCCCCGCCAGCAGCGCGTCCGCATCCAGCGCCGGCCCCCGCTCGCCCATCGCCAGGATCCCCCGGTGCAGCGGAAAACCGGTCACCGCGTCCATCACCGCCTGGGCCGCCAGATAGACCGGCAGGTCGTCGGCGAACGCCCCCAGCACCGGCGCCAGCTTCGCCAGCCGCTTCTCCGCGATCAGCACCGAGCTCGGCCGATGCAGCCCGCCGCGCGCCAGAGCCCGCAACACCACCTCCCCCTCCGCCACGAACCGCCCCTCGCGCCCGACGAGGTCGCGCTCGCGAATGTCGCGATAGCCGGCGATGCGCGGGTCGTCGGGATCGGTGATGGCGATGAGCCGGGGCATGCGCGGTGGTAGCACGCGTCAGGCGATGTTTCCCTTCTCCCCTTGCGGGAGAAGGTGGCGGCGAAGCCGTCGGATGAGGGGCGCCGCGCCGGCGGTGCGAGGAAGTTCAACCACGGAGGTCACGGAGGAGCACGGAGATCACGGAGACTATGGCCTTCACGCGCGAGACATGGGGATGCCCACTCCGTGAACTCCGTGGCTCTCCGTGACCTCCGTGGTGAGTCTTCGCGGCCCCAGCGGGCGAACTGTCACCCATCTATCCGGGCTGATTTGTCACCCACCTATCCGGCTTGGCCCCCTCACCTCCCCCCAGCCGTCGGTGTACAGACCGGTCGACGGGTGTTCGGGGACATGGTGGACACCTTGACCCCTCAACGCGGAGACGAGGCATGATCGATCGCAGGCGGCTGCTGGCTTCGGCGGCGGCGCTCGGTGCGGGCGCCGCCCTGCCCCATCCCGCCGCCGCCCAGGCGCTGAAGGCTCCCGTCCCCAGGCTCCAGCCGGTCACCGAGACCCTGCACGGCGTCACCCTCACCGACCCCTACCGCTGGATGGAGAACCCCGCCGATCCGGACTGGACGCCCTATCTGATGGCCCAGAACGCCTACGCCCGGCAGGTGCTGGGCGCGATCCCCGGGCGCGCGGCGCTGGAGGCGAAGATCGCCGCGGCCAGCGGCGCCACGGCCTTCGTCACCGCCATCCAGGCCGCCGGGCCCTACGTCTTCGCCCAGGTGCGCCCGGCCGGGGCCAACACCTACAAGCTGGTGGTGCGCGAGGGCCTGCACGGCGCGCCGCGCACCCTCTTCGACCCCGACACCCAGGCCACCGCCGAGACCCACTATTCCCTCGACTACTGGGTCGCATCGCCGGACGGCAGGTACGTCGCCTACGGCTCCTCCCCCGCCGGGTCGGAGAACTCGGTGCTGCACGTGCTGGAGACGGCCACCGGCAAGCTGCTGCCCGACACCCTCGACCGTGCGCAGTTCGGCGCGCCCAGCTGGCTGCCGGACGGCTCGGGCCTGCTGCAGAACCGGTTGAAGGAGGGAACCAAGCACGGCGATCCCGACCACTATGCCGACAGCATCGTCTGGCTGCACCGCCTGGGGTCCGACCCGTCCGCGGACGTGAAGCTGATGGGCAAGGGCCTCGACGCCACGGTGGCCGCCCAGGACATCGACGCCCCGTCGGTGTTCGTCCAGGCCGGCTCGGACGCGGCGATCGGCGTGATGATCAGCGGCGTGGAAAACGAGGTGGCGCTCTACACCGCGCCCCTGGCCGGCGTCGCCGCCGGCAAGCCCGCCTGGACCAGGGTCTGCACCCCGGCCGACGCGGTGACGGGCGCGGCCCTGCGCGGCGCCGACCTCTACCTGCTCACCCACAAGGACGCCCCGCGCTTCAAGCTGCTGAAGACCACCACCACCGCCCCCAGCCTGGCCGCCGCCACGGAGGTGATGGCGCAGAGCGAGCTGGTGCTGAAGGGCCTCGCCTCCGCCCGGGACGCCATCTACGTCCAGGCCCTGGACGCCGGTCTCGGCCGCCTCATCCGCCTGGCCCCCGACGGAACCCGGAGCCGGCTGAAGCTGCCCTTCGAGGGGTCGGTCGCCGCCCTCTCCGCCGACCCGCTGCAGGACGGCTGCTGGTTCGTGCTGGACAGCTGGGTCAAGCCCCCGGTGGTCTGCTTCGGCGCGCCGGACGGGACGGTGACCATCACCGACCTCGCCCCGCCCACCCCCATCGACGTCTCCAACTACGAGAGCCGGGAGGTGATGGTCACGGCGCGGGACGGGACCAGGGTCCCCCTGTCGATCATCTACGCCAGGAACCTGAAGCGCGACGGTTCCGCCCCGCTCTACCTGCAGGCCTACGGCGCCTATGGCCTCGACATCGACCCGGGGTTCGATCCGCGCCTGCCCACCTGGCTCGACCTCGGCGGAGTGATGGCCGTGGCCCACGTGCGCGGCGGCGGCGAGCTGGGCGAAGGCTGGCACAGGGCCGGCATGAAGCAGACCAAGCCCAACACCTGGCATGACTGCATCGACTGCGCGCGCTATCTCATCGCCCACCACTGGACCTCGCCCGGCAAGCTGGCCGTGGAGGGCACGTCGGCCGGCGGCATCATGATCGGCCGCTTCCTCACCGAGGAACCCAGCCTGCTGGCCGTGGCCATCGTCCGCGTCGGCGACAGCAACGCCACGCGCATGGAGAACATGGAAGCCGGCCCCGCCAATGTGCCGGAGTTCGGAACCATCCAGGACCCGGAGGGCTTCAAGGGCCTCCTGGAAATGGACGCCTACCAGCACGTCCGCAACGCAACCCGCTACCCGGCCGTGCTCCTGACCACCGGCGTCACCGACCCCCGCGTCGCCCCGTGGGAACCGGGCAAGTTCGCCGCGAGGCTGCAGGCGGCGACCGCTTCGGGGAAGCCGGTGATCCTGCGCGTGGAGACCGACGCCGGGCACGGCCTGGGGTCCACGCGGACGCAGCGGGACAATGAGGTGGCCGATACGTACGCGTTCATACTGAGGCAGGTGGGGGATGGGCGGTTTGCGTGAAGCGGGGTTGAGGCGGAGCCGCACGTACCCGCCCCCCCGAGAGCGGGTCCTTCTCCCCTTGCGGGAGAAGGTGGCGGGCGGAGGCCCGCCGGATGAGGGGTCGCGCCGGCGTTGGTGATTTGCTTGCACCTCCCATCCGGAGGCGCAGGACCCCTCATCCGTCGGCTTCGCCGCCACCTTCTCCCGCAAGGGGAGAACGCTGCCGCTACCCGTTGACGCAGATCAACGTGGCGTCACCGGGGCGCGGTTAACTGGCGGGGTTCCTGGAGGAGGGACGCGCCATGGGGTGGGACGGTCTCCTCGGCGTTCGGGGCCGCGAACGCGCCGCCGGCGTCCCCTCCGGTCTTTATGCCGGGCTTACGCCGACCGGCCCATTTCAGCATCGAATTCACACCCTCCCGGCCCGATATTCCGGCTCGCTACTGTTTCGGCTCGGAACAAGGCGGCGAGTCCCGGCCGGGAGCGTTCGGTCTCCCGGGGAAATTCCGCCCGGCGCAACTGTCGGAGACGACCCTAGTCGCCCTGGCCTTTCTGGCCGGAGGGCTGCTGGTCGTCGCCTCCTTCCGTCTGCCTGCCTACCGAGCCCGCCATGAAAGGGGAACAGCTTTGCACGACCTCATCTATC
>JBIOEG010000113.1:0-5787 GCA_044445825.1 Caulobacterales bacterium | reverse complement strand
TGAGGCGGCGTTGCGCGAAACGCCGCTACGCTGGTCCGCCGAACGGGAGAAGGCGCGGGCCGACCGCGAGATGGCGTATCTGACGCCGCGCTACCGCGAGCGGCTCACGCGCGACGCGCCAGACGCGCTGTGAGGAGGGCCTCCGCCGGCACGAGTGAGAGTCCGCTAACCCCCCTCAACCGAACTTCACGACGTCCGCTCTGCGGCCGGACCCCAAGGGGGAAGAACGACCCTAAGCGGACCTCGACGGACGCTAGCGTCCCTCGCCTCGAAGACTTGAAGAAACTTGCGGAGTGCTGGCGGGCGGGCTTGGAGTAGAGCGGGCATACCGGGCCAGCCGCCGGGGTCGGTCTCCCACGGGCCGAGCCCGCGCGTCTACCCTTCGGGGGTCAGGGTCTTTGCGAGGAACGCGGCCTCCACCTCCGGCCAGTTTTCGGCGTAGTGGCGCTCAAGCGCGGCGTCGAGCGCTTCGATGTCGACCGCATAGTCGACCTTGGCCGACGGCGCGCCGAAGCGGCGGGCCATGTCCCTCGGATCGCCCGAATACCGTAATTTAACCGTTATCTCTACCGCGCCGCGCCCGTTGCGGCGAGCGCCGCCTCCATCTCCGCCGCGGGAAACGGCGTCGGCTTGCTGACGTTGACGAGCGAGTCGATGAAGCGCGCGAACACGTCGGCGACCGGGGCCACGCTCTCCAGCCGTGCCTCGAGCGCTGGCGTCATCACCAGCGGCGGCTCAGTGCGGCGCAGCCACTCACCGAAAGCCCAGTCGACGTAACCGCGGTCGTAGAGCCGGTGGGCCTCGAAGAAATCGCGCTCGGCCGGCGCGAGGTCGAAGTCGGCGCAGAGAGCGAGGCCGTAGTCGCCGACGTAGATCTGCGCGCCGTCGGTCAGCAGGTTGGCCCGATGCAAGTCGAAGTGCAGCATGCCGCGCTCGTTCATGAAGGCCGCGGCCCGGCGCCACTCATCGTGGATGCGCAGGATCGCCGCCTCCATCGCCGCGTCGGGCCTCTCCGCGCCCGACCGGTCAGCGAGCCACACCAGTAGCATCTTAGGCACATATTCGAGGAACAGAACGAGGCTCGCCGATGCGGCCCAAAGGGCTTCCACGCGTGCGGCGATGGCCGCGGATCGCTCCCAATGGTCGAGGGCGCGCTGCAGCCGCGCCTCAAGCTCGGCGGTGCCCGGCGTCGGCGTGCGGGGCAGCACTCGCCAATGGTGGACGAGCGGGAAGAGCACGCACTCGCCCGAGAGCGCCCAGGCGCTGGCCCGCAGGCAGGCGCTCAGCTCCCGCCATGCGCCGAATCCGAGCTCGTACCGGCAGAACAGCGGCAGGTTGAAGAGGTTCGCGGTGGCGCCTTCGGCACCCGCCGACCGCTCCAGGTCGGTGAGGGCGATCTTCTTCACGAACACCTTCGCGCCGTCGACCTCGATCACCTCGGATCCATTGCCGTTCATGCTGGCGCGCGAGGGGTCCGACTCCGTCAAGAGAGCAGCGAGGGCAGCGTCGCTCATCCCCGCGAGGCGAGTGGCGAGCGCGTGGTGGACGCGCCGGCGTTGGTCGAGGCGTTCGTCAGCGTCCATCGGGACTTCGCTCCAATTCTGCGACCCGCTTGGCCATCAGGATGTCCGTCTTGGCGAAGCCGTTGGCGCGCGGGCTCAGGCCGACCGGCCCGTACCCCAGGCTGCGGTAGAAGAAAAAACGGGTGCCCGATCGATGACGCCCACGACGATGCCAACGCCGTCGCGTTGCCGCTCGATGCGCCTGACGAGGTTGTCCATGATCGCCGCGTCGGTGGGCAGCTTCCACGCCGCCTCGGTCATATGCGCCACGGCGCCGCGGCGATGTTCATCAGCTCGGCTTGCCGGTCAGTCATCTGAGCACGCTCCCTTCTCGATGCACGAGAGCAGTATCGTCTCGGCAGGCTCAGAAGTGTTTGCGGCCCGCTTGCGGAAAGCTTGGGAAAAGCTTGCGGCGTCAGGCGACGAGCCGCACACGGCTCACCAGTGGCGCGTAGCGGGGGTCGGATCTCAAGCTGTCGATGCACGGCAGCCAGGGCAAGAACATCAGCGCCGGATCGCCGCGCGCGGCGGCGGCGTCCAGGATTGCGAACGCCTCGTCCGGCTGACCGGCGAGGGCGCGCAGGACGACGATGTGCATGCCCCGGCGAAGGAAGGCCACCGGTTGCTCGGCGAAGAGGTCGGCCGCCGCGGCGCAGGCGCCCGCGAGACCCTTCGCCTCGAACGCGGTCCTCAGCGGCCACAGCCGCTCGGGTGCGACACCTCGAAGCTCCAGCCCCTTCAGCAGGCAGTCGAACCCCTCCGCCTGGTCGCCAGCCATCGTCAGCGCCCAGCCGCGCTGGTACCAGGCCTCGCCCAGGTCGGGGGCGAGGCTCAAGATGGCGGCGGCTTCGGCGGCGGCATGGCGGTAGCGGCCGGCGGCGAGGAGAATTTCCAGCAGCTCGCAGCGAGCGTCCAGCGCGCTCGGCTCACGGGCCATGGCCCGGCGCACGGCTCGCTCGGCTTCGGCCAGCCGCCGACGGCGCTGAGCGCCATCCCCCGGCGGCGATGCGCGGTCGCGAGGGTGGGGTCGAGGGTGATGGCGCGCTGGAAGGCGGTCTCGGCGGCGGCGAAATCGCGGTCGGCGAGCAGCAGCGCCGTGCCCAGAGTCGTCCAGGCGCTCGCCGAGGTCTCGTCCAGACCGACCGCGGCGCGCGCCGCGGCCTTCGCCGCCGCCGGATCGCCGCCCTGCTCCACAAAGTGTCGTGCGATGAGGACGTCCGCGAGCCCCTGGTGGGCGGGCGACCAGCCGGGGGCCGTGGCCATCGCCGCCTCGAAGCAAACCCGCGCCTGGGCCAGACTGGCTGGCAGCGGCGAGGCCAACGCCCGCCGCCCTTGCGCCACAAGCGCCGCGGCCTCGGGTGGTTCATTGGAGGCGGCGCGCGAAACCGACGCCTGCGACGCGACGACTGCGCGGTACCCGCGCTTCGGGACGGTCTCGATATAGCGCCGCTCTTGCGTCGCACCGAGGGCGCGGCGCAGCCGGCTGACGGCGGCGGCCAGCGTGTTGTCGCCGATGGCGCGGTCGCCCCAGGTGGCGGAAGTGATCTCGTCTTTCCCAAGCACGCGTCCGCCGGAGCCGGCGAACAGCAACAGCAGGTCCATGAGCCGCGGCTCCAGCCGCACGGTTTCGCCGTCGTCGCCCGTCAGGAGGCTACGCGAGGGATCGACCTGCCAGCCGCCGAAGGCGAATGGGCGCTGGTGGGCGTTGGGCGCCATGCGGCGATGCTAAGGTGAAAGTTCTCCTGTGTCGCGTCGCGACGGAGAAGCGCTCCGCCTTAGCGGCAGTTAGTTGGGCTGGCCGCCATGCTCATAGCACACCGTCGCCAGCGTCCGCTTTCCACCCCTGCCAACGTCCGCTCTCGGGCATTCAATGGCGGCGGGGAATGAGAACCGTCATCTCCTCGTAGCCCTTGATGAAGATCGAGTAGCTTCGCCGCGGCTCATCCAGCAGGCGGATCTCGGGGAAGCGCTTGAGGATCTCCTCCCAGATGATGGTGAGCTGTAGCTCGGCCAGGCGGTTGCCGACGCAGCGGTGGATGCCGAATCCGAAAGAAAGGTGCTGGCGCGGGTGCGGCCGATCGATGATGTAGGCGTACGGGTCCTCGATGACCTCGTCGTCGCGGTTGCCCGAGACGTACCACATCACCACTCGGTCGCCCTTGTGTATGTGCTTGCCCTGGAACTCGAAGTCCTGCGTCGCGACTCGCGCCATGTGAGCCAGCGGCGTCTGCCAGCGGATGGTCTCGGACACCATGGAGGGGACCAGCTCGGGGTTAGCCCGCAGCTTGGCGTACTGGTCCGGGTTGCGGTTGAGCGCGAAGATCGAGCCGGAGATTGTGTTCCGCGTCGTGTCGTTGCCGCCGATGATCAGCAAGGTCACGTTGGAGAAGTATTGATCCATCGAGGCGTCGCGGGTGTCGGGGCCGTGCGCGAGCATCGAGATCAGGTCGCCGCCCGGCTCGGCGTTCACGCGCTCGTTCCACAGCCGGATGAAGTACGCCCGACAGTCCGAGAGCAGCTGGCGACGCTCCTGATAGGTGTTCCAAGGTCCGTGGCCAGGCGCCGTGGTCATGGTGTCCGACCAGACCGTCAGCTTGCGGCGTTCCTCGAACGGGAAGTCGAACAGCGTCGCCAGCGTCATCGTGGTCAGTTCTTTGGAGACTAGGTCGACCCAGTCAAACGGTTCGCCGATCGGCAGCGAGTCCAGGATCACGCCGGCGCGCTCGCGAATTTGTGGCGCCATCTGCGCCAGTCGCGCCGGCGCGACGCCCGGGCTGACGGTCTTCCGCTGGATGTCGTGCCCGGGCGGGTCCATGTTGATGAAGCTGTTGGCGTCGTCGCTGGTCTCGCGCTCGATGAACGCGTCCGGCGGCAAGACTCCCGGCTTGGGGCTGAGACCGATCCCCCTCGCCGACGAGAACACGTGGTAATTGGTGTCGACCGCCATGATGTCGTTGTACTTGGTGATCGACCAGAACGCCCCGTAGTTGCTGTCGGGCGTCCAGTGCACAGGGTCCTCGGCGCGCAGGCGCTCGAAGTAGGCCCAGTGCCCGTCGTCGCGGAACGCCGAGGCCCAGGCGGGGTTCAGGGTCTCCAGCGGCGCCTCGTAGGCGCGCCGGCGGTGCAGCTCCCGCTTTGTGCTCAAGCTATCGCGCGCCAGGCTGTCGCTCAAAACGTGTTCCATCCAGCATTCCTCCCCGTCGTGCTACCCGCGGATTGTGAACGACCGTCCAATCCGGCGACGCGCTTTCGAACGAGATGTCCCAGCCCACGAAAGGGCCCAGACCCTTTTGTAGCGCGCGGGCGACCACTTGTCCTGGTCCGCCAGCAGAACCGCCTCGTCGACGAAGATAGAAGATGAAGACGTTCGAACATGCGGACGACCCCATCCGGGCCGCCGCCGAATCCTAGAAATTCAGGAAGCGAGGGGCAAGGGATAGCTCGCCACGGGCTCAGACCCCCGTAGACCCAACGTGCGCATTCCCCCCCGAACTAAACTTCGCGACGTCCGCTTCGCGGCCAGATGCCAACGCGGAAGAACGACCTAAGCTGTCATTGGCCCGGGACTTCCGAGCCGCAGCCACCCTGCTCACCTAAGTGGCGCGGTGACCCTAACCTAATCTCGCGAGGTCCGCACACGGCTGAATCGGTAGCCGGGTGTTCATCGAACCGTCTCCTTCTCTTTGGGCGCCGATACGCGGCGCGTCTTGGTCTCGGCCTTGGGCTTGGGCAGGAGTCGGAAGCGCGTCTGGCACCACCCGTAGTCAACTCCTACATCCAGCAGAGCATCGGAACGTCCGCATGGGCAGGCAAATTCCATGACCGTGACGACACGGTAGGTCTCGCCGGCTCGCAGGGGCACCGGCCTACCCGTGGCATGGTTCGGGGCGACATTGACGCATAGAACCAGATCGCCAGGGCCGACAGCGTCGCTCATGGCTTCCATCTATAGCATTTCCAAAATCCTGTATGAACACCGCTGAGCCCGAACTACGGTGGATAGTGCACTTGTCCAGCGCGGCGATGGGCTGCTGGCCGCCAGCATCACCACTGACTGCACTGTCACCGCAGCCCTACCGACTGCTGCCCAAGCCCAAGGCCGAGACCAGGACGCGCCGCGTATCGGCGCCAAGGGAGAAGGAGACGGTTCGATGAACACCCGGCTGCGGAGCCGGCTGTGTGCGGACCTCCCGAGATTCGGCTTGGGGTCGGTATCGGGCATTGG
>JBIOEG010000112.1:0-5834 GCA_044445825.1 Caulobacterales bacterium | reverse complement strand
GCGCCGCCGCCGCGGCGCGCTCGTGCAGGGCGTCGGCGATGCGGTCGATGGTGAGCGCGAAGCGGTCGGCGCCGGCCGCGCCCCGGAAGCTGTCGGCCAGGGCGAGCGCGGCGGAATCGTCGGCCTTGGGCAGCTGTTCGACGAGCCGCCGGGCGGCGGCGTCAGCCTCCAGCGCCGCGGCGCCGGCGAGGCGCAGCGCCCGTCCCGGCGCGCCCCGGGCGATGTGCAGCAGGGCCTGCGCGTCGTGCTCGGAAACGCCCGCCTCGCGGGTCACCCAGGCGACGGCCTCCTCCAAAGGCGGCGGCGCGAACGCCAGGCGCCGGCAGCGCGAGCGGATGGTCGCCAGCAGCCCGCCCGGCGCGTGGGAGACCAGGAACAGCACGCCGCGCTCCGGCGGCTCCTCGAGGGTCTTCAGCACGGCGTTGGCGGCGCTGGGGTTAAGGTCGTCGGCGGAGTCGATGATCGCCACGCGATAGGCTGCCTGCGCCGGCGACTTGGAGAAGAACTCCGGCAGCGCCCGGGCCTCGTCCACCGGTATGTTGCGCCGCGCCTTGCCGTCCTCGACCTCCCGCTGCAGCACCATCAGGTCCGGATGCGAGCGCGCCGCCACCTGGCGCGAGACCGGATGCTCGGGGTTCGATCCCAGCGGCCCGAAGGCTTCGTCAGGCGCGGCGCCCAGCAGCCGGCGGGCGGCGCGGTAGGCGAAAGTCGCCTTGCCGACGCCCTCCGGGCCTACCAGCAGCCAGGCGTGGTGCAGCCGCCCGCGCTCCAGGCTGTCCAGGAAGGCGCGCTCCGGCCCTGCCTGGCCCTCGAGGGTGTAGACGTCCCGCGCATGGGGAATGTCGCGCGCCTCGGTCATTCGGCGAGCAGCCGCCGGCGAACGGCGTCCCAGATCACCTCGCTCACCGCCTCCGGCCCCGCCGTGGCGTCGATCACCGCGCAGCGGCCCGGTTCGGCCCGGGCGATGGCCAGGAAGCCTTCGCGCAGGCGCCGATGAAAGGCCTCGCCCTTGGCCTCGAAACGGTTCTCCGCGTCGCCGCGCCCGGCGGCGCGGGCGAGGCCGGCCTCCACCGGCAGGTCCAGGATCAGGGTCAGGTCCGGCCGCACGACGCCCAGCACGCCCAGTTCCAGCGCCTCGATCAGGCTGGGCGGGGCTCCGCCGCCGGCGCCCTGGTAGGCGCGCGTGGAGTCCGCGAAACGATCGCTGATCACCCAGGCGCCCCGCCCGAGGGCCGGCTCGACGCATCGCTCGATGTGGTCGCGGCGGGCGGCGTACATCAGCAGGGTTTCGGTGATCGGCGACCAGCGGTCGGCTTCGCCGGTGACCAGCAGGGCGCGGATGGCCTCGGCGCCGGGCGATCCGCCGGGCTCGCGGGTGACGATCGGGTCTATGCCCGCCGCGGCCAGACGCTCGGCCAGCCGGCGGACCTGGGTGGACTTGCCGGCCCCCTCCCCGCCTTCCAAGGTGATGAAACGACCGCGCGCCACGGCCGTCACATTGGCCGCTTCGGGCCGCTTGTCTAGGAGGCGGGCGACAGCCGCGCGCCCGGGCTTGACCGGCCCGGCGGCTTCCGCCTTATCGACGACGCCAGGGGAGTGAGCGAAGTGCCAGGGGAGTGAGCGAAATGATCGAACAGCAACTCGACATCAAGACCCGCGACGGGGCGACCACGACCTTCATCGTCCATCCGGAGCGGGGCGGCCCGCACCCGGTGATCATGTTCTACATGGACGCCCCGGCGATCCGCGAGGAGCTGCGCGACATGGCTCGCCGGTTCGCCACCGGCGGCTACTACGTCGTGCTGCCGAATCTCTACTACCGCGCCGGCGTGATGGAGCTGGGCCCGCTCGACGCGCCGGGCATGCGCGAGCGCATGATGGGCCTGATGAACGGGCTCACCATCGACATGGTGATGCGCGACACCGAGGACCTGCTCGCTTACGTCGACACGCAGGCCGCGGCGTCCAAGGGTAAGATCGGCTGCGTCGGCTACTGCATGAGCGGCCAGTTCTCGATCAACGCCGCCGGCCGGTTCCCGGACCGTGTCGCCGCGGCGGCGTCGATGTACGGGACCTTCCTGGTCACCGACAAGCCGAACAGCCCGCACCTGATGGCCGCCAAGGCCAAGGGCGAGATCTACTTCGGTTGCGCCGAGGTGGATCGCTGGGCGCCGCTGGAAACGGTGGACGCCCTGGCCAAGGCCATGAAGGACGGCAAGATCAACGCCGAGGTGGAGCTCTATCCCAAGGTGGAACACGGCTTCGCCTTCCCGCAGCGCGCGGCCTACGACAAGACCGCCGCCGAGCGCCACTGGGAGCGGCTGTTCGCCCTCTACCGCCGCAATCTGGGATAGCCGCCATGTTCCGCATCGGCCTTCTGGGCGCATCGCGCATCGCGCCGCCCGCGGTGATCAACCCCGCCCGGGACAATCCGGACTTCGAAGTGGTGGCGGTGGGCGCCCGCGACCCGGCCCGCGCCCGGGCCTACGCCGCCGAGCACGGCATTCCGAGCGTCGCCGCGGGCTACGCCGAGCTGATCGCGCGCGACGATGTGGACGTCGTCTACAACGCCCTGCCCCCCGCCGCGCATCCGGAATGGAGCATCGCCGCGCTGGAAGCCGGCAAGGCGGTGCTGTGCGAAAAGCCGTTCTGCAAGACCGCCGGCGAGGCCAAGCAGATGGTGGCGGCCGCCGACCGCACCGGCCGGCCGCTGATGGAGGCGTTCCACTACCGCTATCACAACGTCATGCTGAAGGCGGAGGCGATGGTCCGCGAGGGCGCGTTCGGGCGGCTGACAAGCGCGGCGGCGGAGTTCAAGGGAACCATCGCCCGCACGCCCACCGAGCTGCGCTGGCAGGCCGACCAGGGCGGCGGCGGACTGATGGACCTCGGCTGCTATCCCCTGCACGCCCTGCGCACCCTGATCGGCGCCGAACCCACCGTCACCGGCGCGACCGGCGTGTTCGAGGACCGCGTGGACACCGACCTGTCGGCGGAGCTGGCGTTTCCCGGCGGCCTGTCGGGCAGCATCGCCTGCAGCATGGTGCATCCGAGCTTCTCGGCCTGGCTGCGGCTGGAGGGTGAGCGCGGCAAGCTGGAGATCGTCAACTACCTGGCCCCGCAGATGGGCTGCCGCTTCACCACCACCATCGACGGCGTCGAGACGCGCCAACCCGTGGACGGCCCCTCCACCTACGCCGCCCAGCTGATCCACCTGGGAAAGGCGCTGCGCGGCGAGACAACGCTGCTCACCGGCGGCGCGGACGCCATCGCCAACATGACCGCCATCGAAGCGATCTACGCGGCGGCCGGGCGGCCGTAAGCGGGAGCTGAGCAGCATCCCACCCCTCGTCACCCCGGCCGGAGCCCCCGGACCGGGGGCGTAGAGCCGGGGCCGGACGGGCCGCTTCCAAGCTGGATGTCATCGATGAACCGGCGCGTCCGGCCCCGGATCGGCCTTGCAGGCCCTCCGGGGTGACGGGTTTGGGGGTACGGGAGCGGCGGACGGCGCAGCCGCCCTCACCCAATATCGATCACCACCTTGCCGAAGTGCCCGCCGGACCTCATCAGCGACAGCGCCTCCGGCAGCGCTTCCAGCGGAAACGACCGGTCGATCACCGGCCTCAGGCCGGCGACCTCGATGGCCCGCACCATGTCCTCGCACTGCACGCGGCTTCCCACGGTTATGCCGCCGATGGTGAGGTTGCGCGCGAAGATCTCCACGACGGACAGGTCCTTCACCGCCCCCGACAGCACCCCGATCACCGCCACGTGGCCGCCCAGCGCCGCCGCGGCGATGGACTGGCGGAAGGTTTCCGCGCCGCCGACCTCCACCACATGATCGACGCCGCGCCCGCCGGTCAGCTCGCGCGCCGCCTTCGCCCAGTCGGGCGTGGCGCGGTAGTTGATCAGCTCGTCCGCGCCGAGCCCCTTGGCGCGCTCCAGCTTCTCGTCGGACGACGAGGTGACGATCACCCGGGCGCCGGCGATCTTGGCGAACTGCAGGGCGAAGATCGAGACGCCGCCGGTGCCCTGCACCAGCACCGTCTGGCCGGGCTTCAGATGTCCCTCGACGATCAGCGCGCGCCAGGCGGTCAGCGCCGCGCAGGGCAAGGTCGCCGCCTCGGCCGCGTCGAAGTGCCTTGGCGCCCGCGTGACGCCCTCGGCGGACAGCCTGATGGCTTCCTGGGCCACGCCGTCGACTCCGCCGCCCAGCGCCCCGGCCATCGCGCGGCCCTCCGGCGGACCCGAGATCCAGCCCGGGAAAAAGCTCGGCATGACCAGATCGCCGGCCACGACGCGCGAGACCCCCTCGCCCACCTCCTCCACGATCCCCGCGCCGTCGGACAGAGGGATCATCGGCAGGCGCGGCAGCATCGGCGCCGTCACCGTGGCCAGGTCGCGGTAGTTGATCGAGGCCTTGCGCAGCCGCACCACCACCTCGCCCGGCCCCGCCTTGGGCGCCGGAACGTCCGCCAGCTTCAGGTGATCGAGGCCCGTTCCGCCGTCCAGCACCATCGCACGCATCTGCGTCTCTCCTCTCGGCCGGTCAGCCAGCCGGCCGAATAGGGCGCCCTGCCGCTAGGTCCGTCAAAGGCTTCGCTCGGACGAGGCGGCGGCGATGCGAGCCCCACACCGCAGCCCACGCGCTCGGAGCACGTCTAGGGCCTGGCCAGCAGCGGCGTCACGAGCTTTTCCGCGGCGGCCTCGGTCAGCGGCGCGCCGCCGCTGAGGATCGCCCGAATGTGGCCGGTCCTGTCCACGACATAGGTGGTCGGCAGCAAGGGCGGCGTATTCAGTCCCGCGCCGTGGGTCTGGGTCATCGTCGCCGCCGGATAGCTGAACGCGGCCATCACCTGGCGAACCTTCGCCTGGTCGCGCGGCTTGTCGGCGCTGAGACCGATCAGCTCGAGACCCTGGCCGTGCAGCCGTCGGTAGACGGCGTCCAGCGCCGGCATCTCCGTCCGGCAGGGACCGCACCAGGTCGCCCAGACGTTGATCACCACCACCCGCCCGCGCAGGGCGGCCAGATCGAACCCCTGCCTTCAACCCGGGCTACGGCTGTTCGCCCGGCTTCCCGGGCCCGATGGCAAGACCATCAAAGCGAGCGTGCATCTCGACGACCCGAGCAAGCATGTGACCCTGTGGTCCGGCGACGCGGAGGGACCCGCGAACCAAGGGGCTCAGCTTCAAGCCGAGTTGGCGAACACCATTGTCGGCATCCTGACCTGTTCCAACCGGGCCCTGGCGCCGGCGCACGGCTTGACGGACCCGGCCCTGCTCACCCGCTACCTTCACGCCTGCGACATCATCGCCAACGGCGACTTCGCCGTCGAGCCGCACAACAATCTTGAACTGTTGTCGTCGTTGCGCGCCGTCACCGTCGGCGCTCCGGATTTCGCGCTGGCGCATTCCGACCTGGCGATGTTCGGCGCCGCCCTCGCCCCCACCTTCCCGCCTGACCAGGCCGACCCCCTGCGCCGCGAAGCGGCGACGGAGGCCGCTCGCGCCCTGTCACTCGACCCGAAATCCGCCGACGCCTATGTGGCGCAGGCCTTCCTTCTGCCCCCTGACCGCTGGGCCGATCGCGAGCGGCTGATGCGCGCCGGGGTGGCGGCCGATCCAGCCTGGCCATTCGCCAATGGCTTCCTGGCCACTCAGCTCTCTGAGACCGGCCGCCTTCACGAGGCGACCCAAGCCGCCGAAAAAGCGGCTTCGACCGATCTGAACATCGGCTGGGGCGAGGATGCTTCTTTCATGGCTGGCATGGATGGCCAGGCCGGGCGGTGCGTCGACGATGTGGGCCGCTTCTTGAAGCTCGCACCCAAGAGCTC
>JBIOEG010000111.1:0-5979 GCA_044445825.1 Caulobacterales bacterium | reverse complement strand
GGTGTGGTGCGCTGGCGTCCGCCGGCCACCTGCTCCGCACCTGTTATGCATCGATAACAGGCCTGTTTGGCGCCTGTTATGACCTGTTATCACCTGTTCCTGAGCGATATCAGGTGGCCGCAAGCCATTGAACAATCATGGCTTCCAGACCGTAACAGGTGGAAAAAACCGTGAAATAACAGGTGGAACAGGTGAATAACAGGTCGGAACAGGTGGAACAGGCGGCCTGCGCCTAGCCGCCGGACTTCGCGGCGCGGCGCACGGGCACCACCCTCACCCGCGTGCCGTCCAGCACCAGCGCCAGCTCGCCGCGCTTGAGCTTCAGGGCGTCCTCGCCGAAAGCCTCGCGTCGCCAGCCGTGCAGGGCCGGGGTGTCGGCGCGGTCGTCATTGGCGATCTTTTCCAGGTCCGAGACCGTGGCGATGAGCTTGGAGGCGACGCCGGCGTCCTCGGAGCGCGCCTTCAGCAGCACCTTGAGCAGCTCCACCACGGCTCCGGCCGCCGGCGAGGTCGGCGCGCCGTTGCGCTCGATCTTCGGCGCATAGGCTTCCGGGTCCTTCAGGGCCTCGCGGATCGCCTCCAGCAGGTCCGGTCCGAACTTCGAGCCGGAGAAGCCCCTGGGCACGCCGCGCAGGCGGTCGAGCCCTTCGGCGTCGATGGGGGCCTGGGTGGCCAGTTCGTCGATGGCCTCGTCCTTCAGGATGCGTCCACGAGGCTGGTCGCGGGACTGGGCCGTGCGCTCGCGCCAGGCCGCGACGGCGCGGAACACGGCGAGGTACTTGGCGGTGTGGCGGCGCGGCTTCAGGCGGCGCCAGGCGATCTCCGGGTTCACGTCGTAGAGGTCCGGGTCGCGCATGGCGGCCATCTCCTCGGTGACCCAGGGGATGCGGCCGGCCTTCTCCAGCCGCGCGTGGAGCATGGGATAGAGCTGGGCCAGGTGGGTCACGTCGGCAAGGGCGTAGGTGAGCTGGGCCTCGCTGAGCGGGCGCCGCGCCCAGTCGGTGAATCTGTGGCTCTTGTCGAGCTCCACCTTCAGCATCTGGCGCACCAGGGCGTCGTAGGCGATCTGCTCCCCGAAGCCCGCCGCCATGCCGGCGATCTGGGTGTCGAACAACGGGTTCGGCATGGCCTCCAGGTTGTTGAAGATTTCCACGTCCTGGCGGGCGGCGTGGAACACCTTGAGGATCGACTGGTCGCGCATCAGGACGAGGAAGGGCGCCAAGTCCATGCCCTCGGCCAGGGGGTCGATCACCGCCTCGGTCCCGTCGGCGCCGCAGGCCTGGATCAGGCAGAGCTTCGGCCAGTAGGTGGTTTCGCGCATGAACTCGGTGTCCACGGCGACGAATTCCTGGCCGGTCAACCGCGCGCAAAATGCCGCCAGTTCGGCGGTGGAGGTGATCGGCGTCATCGGCTAGCTATAGCCCCGCGCGGGGTCGACTCTGCAAGCCCCAGGATGGGTCCCGCGCCATTTCGATCGCCGCTTCGGAGCCCTGGCGCCCATGACCGACCGCCGCAACGGCCTGACCTACGCCGGAGCGGGCGTCGACATCGACGCGGGGAACGCGCTGGTGGAGGCGATCAAGCCCCTGGCCCGGGCCACCCGGCGGCCGGGCGCCGACGCCGCCCTGGGCGGGTTCGGGGCGCTGTTCGACCTGAAGGCCGCCGGCTATGCCGATCCCCTGCTGGTTTCCACCACCGACGGGGTGGGCACCAAGCTGCGCCTGGCCATCGAGACGGGGATGCACGACAGCGTGGGCGTCGACCTGGTGGCCATGTGTGTCAACGACCTGCTGGCCCAGGGCGCCGAGCCCCTGCTTTTCCTGGACTATTTCGCCACGGGCAAGCTGGACGTGGCGGCGGCGACCCGGGTCGTCGCGGGCATCGCCGAGGGGTGCAAGCTGGCGGGCGCGGCGCTGGTGGGCGGCGAGACGGCGGAGATGCCGGGCATGTACGGCGCCGGCGACTATGACCTCGCCGGCTTCTGCGTGGGCGCCGTGGACCGGGCGGGGGTGCTGCCGCGGCTGGACGATCAGCGCGGCGGCGACCTGCTGATCGGCCTCGCCTCTTCCGGGCCCCACTCCAACGGCTATTCGCTGATCCGGCGCATCGTCGAGGTCAGCGGCCTCGCCTGGGACGCCGCCGCGCCGTTCGCGGCCGGTCAAACCCTAGCCGAGGCGCTGATGGCGCCGACCCGGATCTATGTGCGGAGCGTCCTGCCCCTGGCCAAGGCCGGCCTGATCCAGGGCGCGGCGCACATCACCGGCGGCGGGCTGATCGAGAACCCGCCCCGCGCCATCGCCGAGCGCCTGGCGCCGCGCTTCGACTGGGCCGCCTGGGACCCGCCGCCCGTGTTCGCCTGGCTGCGCGAGGTTGGCGGGGTGGCCGAGCACGAGATGCGCCGCACCTTCAACTGCGGCGTCGGGATGGTGCTGGTGGTCTCGCCGCGCGATGCCGAAGCGGTGCTCACCGCGCTGATCGACGCCGGCGAGACCGCGTTCGTTTGCGGACAGCTCGCGGCGAAACCCTAGCCCTTCACCGCCGAGCGCCGCGGGGCGGTCGGGGCCGAGGCGCGGGCGGCGTCTGCGGAGGCCACGAAATCGTGCCTGGCGATCCGGCCGAGGCCCTCCACCAGCGGGCCGATCGCGGCCTCCATGCTCATGGTGAACTCGAAGCCCTGGTCCCGGCGCTCTTGCAGCTGGGCCAGGGCGCGCGCGGCCTCCTCGCGCTGCGCCGGCTTGAGATCGACGTCCTCCGCCATGGCCCGGGCGGCGGCGACGTCCGCGGAGGAGTCGATCAATCCGTCGAGGGGCATGGTGATGCGCAGCACCAGATTGTGGATGCGCACGCGAAGCGGCGCGTCGCGCAGGTCGTAGAGGGTCTCGCGGTTGCGGTCATAGACGTCCAGCTCGCGGCGGGCGGCGCGCAGCATGCGCATGGTGATCGGCCCGTAGGGGTCGCCCACAGCGCGCACTTCGTCGGACAGCTTCAGCAGCACCTGCAGGGTCGAGAAGATCTCACCGAACAGCAGCGCCGCGGCCCGCTCGCGCTCGCGCCGCTGGAAGAAGGCTTCCACCTGACTGGCTGCGAGGCCGGCGGCGGCGGCAAGGAACGCCCCCAGGAACACGGCCCAGAAGGTGGCCGCGTTCTGCGCCGCGTCAGGGATTTCCAGCTTCAAGGCTCGAGCGCTCCGCCCCGCCGGCCGACGGGCCGGTCGGGCCACGGTAGGCAGGATCGCCGCGGGCGTCCATGGCGCAGGCCGCGGTGCTTCAGCCGACGATGTCGGCGTCGGAGAAGAACTGTGCGATCTCGATCCTGGCGTTCTCGGGACTGTCGGAGCCGTGCACCGAATTGTCCTGGATCGACAGGGCGTAGAGCTTGCGGATGGTGCCCTCCGCCGCCTGGGCCGGATTGGTCGCGCCCATGACTTCGCGATAGCGAACGACCGCGTTGTCGCCCTCCAGCACCTGCACCACGATTGGCCCCGACGTCATGAATTCCACCAGCTCGCCGTAGAACGGCCGCGCCTTGTGCACCTCGTAGAACTTCTCGGCCTGGGCCCTGCTCATCTTCAGCCGGCGCTGGGCGACGATGCGCAGGCCGGCGTCCTCGATGACCGCGTTGATCTTGCCGGTGAGGTTGCGCTTGGTGGCGTCGGGCTTGATGATCGAGAAGGTGCGTTCGGTCATGGTGTCTGGCGCGCTCGGCTGATTGGAAATCGAGGGGTCCGGGCTTATAACGACGCCCGCCGCCGCCGCCAAGGCGGCCAAAGGGAAGGAAATCGATCAGGCGATGCGAAGCGCGGCCGGAGCCCGACCTAGCTGCTGAGCCGGGCGCATGGCGCCCTGCACCGCCGCGCCCCAGCGGGTGACGGCGACGAGACTTCGCGACTCCCAAGGACCCCTGATCAGATCGCTTTCCCATGCTTCGCATCACCGACCTCGTCTTCGACGCCTACGGCCGTCGCTTCTTCGACCACGCCAGTGTCGCCCTGCCGCCCGGGGCCAAGGTGGGCCTGGTGGGCCGCAATGGCGCGGGCAAGACGACCCTGTTCCGCCTGATCCTCGGCGAGCTGTCGCAAGGCACCGGGGAGATCGAGATGCCGCGCGCCGCGCGCATCGGCACGGTGGAGCAGGAACAGGCCGCCACGCCGGTCCCCCTCCTCGAGACGGTGCTGGCCGCCGACGAAGAGCGCGCGCGGCTTACCGCCGAGCTGGAGACCGCCGACCCCGAACACCTGGCCGAGATCTACGCTCGGCTGAACACCATCGGCGCCGACCGCGCGCCGGCCCGCGCCGCGGAGATCCTGGTGGGCCTGGGATTCTCGCAAGCGGACCTGACGCGTCCAATGGCCGAGTTCTCCGGCGGCTGGCGGATGCGCGCGGCGCTGGCCGCGGCCCTGTTTTCCGAGCCCGACCTGCTGCTGCTCGACGAGCCCACCAACTTCCTCGACCTGGAAGGGACGATCTGGCTCGAGGCCCGGCTGAAGAAGTACCCCCACACCGCCCTGGTGATCAGCCACGACCGCGACCTGCTGGACAACTCCATGGACGCAATCCTGCACCTGAACGAGGGCAAGCTCGACCTCTACATCGGCGGCTTCGCGGCCTTCGAGCGCCAGCGCGCCGAGCGGCTGCAGCTGCAGGCGTCGACCCGCGAGAAGATCGAGGCGCGGCGGGCGCACCTGCAGTCCTTCGTGGATCGTTTCCGGGCCGGCACCAAGGCGCGGCAGGCCCAGTCTCGCCTGAAGATGATCCAGCGGCTCGGCGCCGTGCCGCCGGTGGTGGAGGAGCATACCGCGCCGTTCTTCCTGCGCTCGCCGGAAAGGCCCCTGGCGCCGCCCCTGGTCCGCATGGAGGGCGTGGCGGTGGGCTATGACGGCCATGCGGTGCTCAGCCGCCTCGACCTGCGCCTGGATCTCGACGACCGCATCGGCCTGCTGGGGGTGAACGGCGCGGGCAAGTCCACCTTCGCCAAGCTGCTGGCCGGCGCGCTGAAGCCGATGGCCGGCAAGGTGCATCGCGACCGGCGCATGAAGGTCGGCTGGTTCCACCAGCACCAGATCGAGGTCATGGACGGCGCCGACACGCCGCTGATGATCATCGGGCGCGCCCTGCCCGGCCTCACGGAATCCCAGCGGCGGGCGCGCCTGGCAGGCTTCGGCATGACGGTGGACAAGGTGGAGACCAAGGTCGCCGCGCTCAGCGGCGGCGAGCGGGCGCGGCTGCTGCTGAACCTGATCGCGCTCGACGCCCCGCACATACTGATCCTCGACGAGCCCACCAACCACCTGGACATCGACAGCCGCCACGCCCTGCTGGACGCGCTGAACGACTACGAAGGCGCCGTGGTGCTGATCACCCACGACCGCTCGCTGATGGAAATGGTCGCCGACCGGCTGTGGCTCACCGCCGACGGCTGCGTGAAGCCCTTCGACGGCGACATGGAGGACTATGCGAAGTTCGTCCTCGACCGGGCTCGCGCCCAGTCCAGGACGCCCTCGCCGGCCGCGCAAGCCGCCGGGCCGGAGCCAGTTCGCTCCGCCGTGGCGGCGCCGGAACCCCTGAAGCGACGCCTCGAAGCCGCCGAAGCCGTCATGGCGCGCGAGACCGCGCTTCTCGCCGAACTCGACGCGGCGCTGGGCGACCCGGCGGTTTACTCACAGACGCCCGCGAAAGCCGATGAACTCACCGCGCGACGGGCGAGAATCGCCGAGCGGCTCGCCGAGGCCGAGGCGAAATGGATGGCGGCGGCGGAGACCTATGAGGCGGCCGCGGGCGCCCTCACCCGCACTTCACCGAGGTGACGAGGCCGGTCTCCGCGTCGAACAGGATGGTCTGGCGCGAGGGGCTGTAGTCCTGCGTGATCGGGCAGGTGGTGCAGGCCACGCGACGCAGGCTGGGTTCCAGCGGGATCGGAATTTCGGTCCGCGGCTTGCCGACGAGGCTCTGCAGCTGCGCGGCGCCGCAGGAGTCGGCGACG
>JBIOEG010000110.1:0-5996 GCA_044445825.1 Caulobacterales bacterium | reverse complement strand
GTGCTCACCGACGCGCCCAGCTTCCAGGGCGCCGACGCCTATCTGACCGCCGCGCGCGAAGCCACCCCCCTGCCCGCCCTGCGCAAGGAGTTCCTCGTGGACCCCTGGCAGGTGGCGGAGTCCCGCGCCCTGGGCGCCGACGCGATCCTGGTGATCCTCGCCATGGTGGACGACGCCCTGGCCGCCGATCTGATCGCCGAGGCCGCTCGCTTCGGCCTGGATGTGCTGGTCGAAGCGCACGACGAGGCGGAGATGGCACGCGCCGCGGCCCTGGGCGCGAACCTGATCGGGGTGAACAACCGCGACCTTCGCACCTTCGTGACCGACCTCGCGACCACCGCGCGCCTGGCCCCGTTGGCCCCCGCCGGCGCCCTGCTGGTCACCGAGAGCGGCATCGCGACACCCGCCGACGCGGCCAGACTGGAAGCCGCCGGCGCCCACGCCATGCTGGTGGGCGAGAGCCTGATGCGCCAGCCGGACGTCGCGGCGGCCGCCCGAGCGCTGCTGGCCTGAGGGCTGCTGGCCTGAGCTGTCAGAACAGATAGGCGAGGCCCACGCTGGCGCGGCGGGGCGCGCCGGGGGCCAGGCTCCGGGGATTGGTCGCGCCCGGGGCTTCAGCTATGGGGACGTTCGCGGTCGGCGAGAAGGCGCCGAAGGTGGTGTAGGCGACGTTGAAGACGTTGCTCACCTGCGCCCTCGCCTCGATCCGCCGCGTCGGCTTCCAGTTGGCCCGCAGATCGAGCAGGGCGAAGGCCGCGGTGGGAGGCGTCTGCGCCGCCTCGTCGCCCTGCAGAACCACGCCGCCGCGCGCCGCGACGTGCGCGCCGAAGCTCAGCGACGACGAAGCCTGCCATGAAACATCCGCATCGAAGCGGTCTCGCGGTGTGTTGGGCAGGCGCGAACCCGGCGGCACGAAGATCCGCCCGTCGGCGTCGGCGAAGGGGTTGTCCGGACTATCGAGCACCAGCGCCGAGCGGAACGTCGCGTCCACCAGGGCATACGACAGGTTCACACTCACCGGACCCCGCGCATAGTCGGCCGCAACCTCGAGTCCCTGCCGACGCACCGCGCCCACGTTCTCGAAGAAGTCGCGGCCGACGATCGGGCTGGCCACGAACATGATTTCGTCGCGGGTGTCCGTTCGCCAGGCCGAGACGCGCCACTCCAGGCGCCCGGCGGCCAGCTCCGCGTCGCCGCCGGCGCCGGCCTCCACGGTTCGAGCCACCACCTGGCGCAACGGCGGGTCCGAGACGAAGAAGTTGGCCAGGCTGCACGGCGACGATGCGGCGGCGCAGGAGAGTTCGGCGGGGGTGGGCGCGCGGTTGGCCTCCGAATAGGCCAGATGCACGACGAGGCCGCGCGCCGGCCTAGCCTCCAGGCGCACGCCGGGGTTCAGACGGGCGAAGTCGTGGCTGGCGTTCAGCGCAGTACCCAGGCGGTCGTCGAGCCGTACGTGCGCGAGATTGAAGCGCGCCGAAAGGCTCAGATCGACCCGGCGCGTGATCGCGATCACGTCCGCGCCGTAGACTCCGCCCGAGAGGTCGTCCGCGCGCACATCGACAGGCGCGATCTCGCCGCTGGCCTGGTCGATGACGACGCCGGGGCCTTGGAACGCGCGGTCCGACGTGAAGACGCCTTGCATCGTCCGCGCCTGGAACCCGGTGCGGCCGCCGTCCAACGCCGCGCCGAGCAGCCACCGGTGGCGAAGCCCGATGGACAACGAACCGCGCGCCTCCATGGCGGCGCCGAACGCGAGCGTGTCGGCCCAGGTCCGGTTCAGCTGAGCGGCGGTCACGCCCGCCGGCGGCGAGGCGATGGGCGCGCCGCCGGCGCCCGTCAGCCGTTCGGCGGGCGAGAGGCACAACAGCGCGGGCTGGTCGTCGCAGGGCTGGGCGGCGGAGGCGTCGCCGTTGCGGGTGCTCTGCCGAAGCCGGCTGAGATAGGCCGTCGCCTTGATGTCGACGCCCGCGCGGCTCGCCGCGAGCGACGCCTGGCCGCGTAGGAAGGCGTTGTGGGTCGCGTCCGGCCGGGTGAACACCGCCCGCCGGTCGACATCGAGCAGCTGCACTGGCGTGACGCCCAGGCCGCTCAGGCTGTTGTCGGCCGCCAGGACGGACACGCCGGCATGCATGCCGTCGCCTCGCCAGCCCAGCGCGCCATAGGCCCGCCGCAGATCCGATGGCGAGAAGCGCCGCCAGCCGCCGTCGTGGTCGTCCGACAGCGCCAGATACACCGCCCGGCCGCCTGATGACGCGCCGTAGCTCAGATCCCCGGAACGCCAGCCGAAGTCGCTGACGGCCCCCTGCGCGCGTCCGCCAGGATCGTCGAAACCCGTCTTCAGGCGGATGGACAGCGCACCGCCGAGGGCGTTCAGGCCAAAGCTCGGGTCGGCGTCCTCGAGCTCCACCCGCTCCACCGCGCCGTCGGGCACGAGGTCGAGGTCCGGTGTCGCCGAAGGGCTGGTTGAAGCGCGCACCGTCCAGGTAGGCAGCCAGCCCCTGGTTCGAGCCCTGCAGAGGCGAGGCCTCGAAGCCGCGATGACCGACCTGCGGCTGATAGGGATTGCCGGCGCCGTCCGTGAGGCTGATCGGGGCCAGGCCACCCAGTGCGTCCATCAGGGCCGCCGGGCCGATGTGGGCGGCGATGTCGCTGGCCCCGGCGATCGGGGTGGCGGCGACGACGGTCAGCGGCGTCGGCGCCGTCACCACGGCCTCGGACACCACAGGCGGCGGGGTGGGCGGCGGGCCTTGGTCGGAGGCAGGCGTCAGGGGCACGGCGCCTTTCAATCTCGGGCGTCGGCGCTCCGCAAGCTTGCTTGTCGGCAGTGCACGCCTTCGCGCACGCGCCAGGACGGGTTCAGCCGCGCGACCGCTCGTTCTCGACCGTCGTGGCGTGATGTTTTCCGAACCGATTAAAGGAAGTCGTTCATTTCTTTATTTGAGTCTCTGATTCCCAAATCTGGTTGCCACGGCGTCGGCGCGACGCCGTAACGCGTCGGCAACACACTGGATTCTCTCGTCTTTCCCGTTTACTTGACATTAATGCGGAACACCTAGAGAACATCCATACGTTTTTGATTTGTTCCGCCAACGGAATCGACCCGCGAGGCCGCCGATGCTCACGCGCAAACAGCACGAACTGCTCATGTTCATCCATGAACGGATCAAGGAATCAGGGGTCTCCCCATCCTTCGATGAGATGAAGGAGGCGCTGGATCTCGCGTCCAAGTCTGGCATCCATCGCCTGATCACGGCGCTCGAGGAACGCGGCTTCCTGCGCCGGCTGCCGCACCGCGCGCGGGCCCTGGAAGTGGTGAAGCTGCCCGAGCAGGCCACAGCGGCGGCGCCGCCGAAGGGTCGCGGCGCGTTCCGGCCGCAGCTGGTGGAGAACGACCGTCTCGGGGTCGCAGCGCCCGTAGCCGCCAATGACACCCGTGAACTGCCCGTGCTCGGCAAGATCGCGGCGGGGACGCCTATCGAGGCGATCCAGCACGAGCGCGACCGGATGCAGGTGCCCGAAAGCATCCTGGGCGCAGGCGAACACTACGTTTTGGAAGTGCAGGGCGACTCCATGATCCAGGCGGGCATCCTGGACGGCGACTTCGTGGTGATCCGCAAGACCAACACCGCCAATTCCGGCGAGATCGTCGTCGCCCTGGTGATGAACGAGGAAGCCACCCTCAAGCGGCTGCGCCGCAAGGGCGCCTCCATCGCCCTGGAAGCCGCGAACCCAGCCTACGAGACCCGCATCTTCGGTCCCGACCAGGTTCAGGTGCAGGGCAAGCTTGTCGGCCTAATCCGTCGATATCACTGAGGTTCCCTCCCCGCTGGCGGGAGGCTCGGCGCCTCGCGTCCACGGCCGATCGCCGCGGATAGGCGCCGACCAGAGCACCTTCCAGGCTCGCCGCGTCCCATAGATCTCCGCCGCGCCGCCCTGGGCGAAATCGTCCGGGCGCAGCACCCAGACGTCACGGCAGGCGCTGGGCGTCGCGACCTGGGCGCGCAGCACCAGAATGTCCGAGACAGCGCATAGCTCCGACAAGCGCTCGGACGACGGCTTCCGGCGCGTCCACCAGATGGCCAGGGCCGGTTGGACGCCCGCTCGCGGACTGCAAGACCAGAAGTCGCAGTCGAACCTGGCGCCCCTGGCGGTTTGCCCGTCTGTCGGGACCCGCAGTCCTCGCCGCTGGGCCCAAAGATCGGTGGCGTAGCCGCGCACGCCCGGGCGAAGAGCCACCTCCTCGCCGCCCGCGATGATCGCCGCATCCGCGCCGTCGCCGGCCACCCACGCCACCGGCGGCTGGCCGCGCGGCCAGAGCGCCACCGCGGCCGCCAGCGGCAATGCGACCCACCGCAAACGGCCCTTCCAGAGGCACACGAACAATATGCCCAGATAGGACAGAGCCAGGGCGCTCTCCGGGGCGGCCGTCGGCGTCACCGAGGCGCCGGGGGCGGTGGCAAACAGGTGGGCCAGCCAGAGGATCGTCCTCGCGGCCCAGCCGGCGACATAGAGCGACGGCCGCGCCAGCACCGGCGCGACGGCTTCGAGCAGCAAGGAGATCGCCAGAGCCGGCATCATCAGCACGCTGGCCACGAAGTCGGCGGTGAGGTTGGCGAACACCCCGAAGTTGGCGATGCGGTTGAAGTGCTGGATGGCGAACGGACCGGTGGCCGCGCCCGCCACCAGACTGACCATGAACAGGGCGAACACCCAGTCGCGCGCCCGCTGCAGCCACGCTATGGGCCATGGCAGGCCCGCCGGCTGCACGCGCCTCGGCCAGATTTCCGCCATCGCCACCAGGGAAGCCGTGGCGCAGAAGGACATCTCGAAGCCGGGCTGGACCACCACCTCCGGCTCCAGGAGCAGGATCAGCAGCGCCGCCAGGGCCAGGGATCTCAAGCTGATCGCCCGTCGATCCAGCAGGATGGCGATGAACGCCACCGAGGCGGTGATCGCCGCGCGCCGGGCCGGCGGGTGGGCGCCGGAGAGCAGCAGATAGGCGATCACCGCCGCCAGCGCTCCGGCCGCCGCCAGCTTCTTGCCGTTCACCCTCAGCGCCAGCCACGGCCAGGCGGCGATCAGGGCGCGCAGGCCGAAGAACACGAAGCCGGACACCGCCGCGGTGTGCAGCCCGGCGATGGCCAGCATATGCGCCAGTCCGGAACGCCTCAGATCGTTGCGCGCATCGGCGCTCAGCCAGTCCTGGTGGCTGGTGGTGACCGCGATGGCGAGACCCGCGGCGTCCCCGGCCTTGCCGCCCATCACCAGGTCCAGGTGCGCGGCCAGGCGCTGCGCCACGCGCCAGCGGAAGGCGTTCAGCGCCATCTCCGCGCGCAGCCGCGGGGGCGCCGCCGGCAGCGCAATGGCTTGCGGGGCCTCCCGCGCCAGTCCGACGCCGCCCTCGCCTTGGAACCAGGCGTCCCGGGCGAAGTCGTAGGCCCCGGGGGCCGCTGGCGACGGCGGCGGATCCAGCAAGGTCTTCACCTGGATCGCCGCGCCGGGGGTCCACGCCGCGCCTGGCGGCATGACGATGCGTACGCGCAGCGGCGTCTGGCCCTGCGGCGTGCGGGCGATGCTCACCGGCGCGATCAGCAGCCGCGGACCGCGCTCGCTGGGCGTCTCGACGTCCACCACATAGCCGCGCACCTCCACGACGCCGATGCCCGCGCGGACGATCGGCGCGGCCACGTGGTCGCTGCGCAGCTTGGCGATGGAAAAGCCCGCGGCGGCGGCCGTCAGCAGCACCAGCAGCGCCACCCAGGCCCGGCCGGCGCCAAGACGCGCCGCGGCCAGCCCCGCCGACCCCAGCGCCACGGCCAGCGTCGCCGCGGGCCAGAGCGCCGGCTCGCTCTTCAGGCCGAGATAAAGGGCCGCGCCGGCGCCGAAAGCGACGGGAATCCAGAGGAACAGCCGGGCGAGCTGAGCCTCCGCCTCGTCCCGCGCCAGCCGCCACAGCCGCGCCGGTCTAGGAAGCGCCGGGAAGCGCGTGCTAAGAC
>JBIOEG010000109.1:0-6101 GCA_044445825.1 Caulobacterales bacterium | reverse complement strand
TTATTCCCCCCCCCACCCCCGCGCCTTGGGCGCTGCGTCCCCCCCCCCCCGCTTCGCGGGTGCGTCGCTGAAGGCCGTCCCACCTTATTCCCCCCCCCACGGGCCCGAGGGCGCGGGGGAGGGGGACCGCAGCGCCGAAGGCGATGTGGTGGAGGGGGCGCAAGGCGGCCACGATCGATAAAGACCCTAGTGCTGGCTTTCGGGCATCCGCACGATCAGGCCTTCAAGCGCGTCGCTGACCTTGATCTGGCAGGAGAGGCGGGAGTTGGGCTCCACGTTCTCGGCGAAGTCCAGCATCGACTCCTCCATGGCCGACTGGGAGCCGGTCTTGTCCTTCCAGGCCTCGTCCACATAGACGTGGCAGGTGGCGCAGGCGCAGGCGCCGCCGCAGTCGGCGTCGATGCCCGGGATGTTGTTCTTGATCGCGCCTTCCATGACGGAAAGCCCGGTCTTGACGTCGACAACGTGCTCTTTGCCGTTGAACTCGATGTAGGTGATCTTGGCCATTCTCTCCCCGCGCCCGCGACTTCGGCTGCCCGAAATCGCGTAGATCAAAAAACACAACGCGCGCTCGGACGCAAAAGCAGTGGCTACTTTTGCTGAGCGCGCTTAGCCGGCGGCGACCTCTTTCATGGAAACCGCCGGGTCCGCAAGTCTCGCGACGTCGACACGCTTACGCTGGCCGATCAGCTGGCGCCCGGCCATGAACTCCGCCGGGGCGTTTACCGCCTCGACCGCCTGGATGACACCGTCCTTCAGGTGGAAGACGGCGAACTTCGCCTGCGCCGGATCGCCGCGCACGATGGTGGTGTCGCCCTCGAAATTGATGCCGCCCAGCTGGAGCTTCAGGTCGTACTGGTCCGACCAGTTCCAGGTGACCTCATGCGGCGGGGCCGGGCGGCCGGCGATGGCCGAGGCGGCCTGCCTGGCCTGTTCCAGGGCGTTGGCGACGCTCTCCAGGCGGTGGCTGCGCTCGTAGAGCGGCATGGGCCGCTGGGTCACATCGCCGATGGCGTAGATGGCCGGGTCCGAGGTGTGCGCCTGCTCGTCCACCACGACGCCGTTGTGGCATTCCAGCCCCGCGTCCCGGGCCAGTTCCTCGTTCGGATGGATGCCGACGCCGACCACGGCGACGTCGCAGGCGATCACCCGTCCGCCAGCCAGGCGCACGCCGGTGACCTTGCCGTCCTTGCCCTCGAAGTTCTCGATCCTGGCGTTCAATTCGAAGGTGACGCCCTTGGCGCGATGGTAGCTGGTGAAGAAGTCGGACAGGGTCTCGCAGGCCCCGCGGGCGAGGATGCGCGGCATGACCTCGACGACCACGGCGTCGGCCCCCAGCGCCCGCGCCGAGGCGGCCGCCTCCAGGCCGATGTAGCCGCCCCCCACCACCACCAGGCGCTTGCCGGGACCCAGGGCGCTTTTCAGCGTCTCGGCGTCCGCGGCGCTGCGCAGCACCTGCACGCCGTCCAGATTGTGGCCGGGGATGGTCAGCCGCCGGGCTCGCGCGCCGGTGGCGATGATCAGGGTGTCGTAGGCCAGGCTCGCTCCGTCCGACAGGGCGACGGTCCTGGCCGCGCGGTTGAGCGCCGTGGCGGTGACGCCCAGCCTCAGGGTGATGGCGTATTCGTCGTAGAAGCTCTGCGGGCGCAGCATCAGGCTCTCGGCGTCCGCCTCGCCCTTCAGCCAGGCCTTGGACAACGGGGGGCGCTGGTAGGGGGCGATGGGCTCCTCGCCCACCACGGTGATCGGGTCGGCATAGCCGAACTGGCGCAGGAACGCCGCCGCCGAGCCGCCCGCGTGGCCGCCGCCGATGATCACCACGCCTGCGCCCGTGTCGGTCATGCCAGTCCGATGCAGAACAATGACGGCCGCGTCAACTTACCGTCTCGCCAGAATTCGGCGCCCCGCCTCAGACCACGCGCTCGACCATCATCTTCTTCACCTCGGCGATCGCCGCCGCGGGGTTGAGACCCTTGGGGCAGACCTGGGTGCAGTTGAGGATGGTGTGGCAGCGGTAGAGCTTGAAGGGGTCCTCCAGGGCGTCGAGCCGATCGCCCGAGGCCTCGTCGCGGCTGTCGATCAGCCAGCGGTAGGCGTGCAGCAGCGCCGCCGGACCCAGGAACCGCTCCTCGTTCCACCAGTAGCTGGGGCATGCCGTCGAGCAGCAGGCGCAGAGGATGCATTCATAGAGCCCGTCCAGCTTGGCGCGGTCCTCCGGGGCCTGGGGCCATTCCTTCTGCGGCTCGGGGGTGGTGGTGTGCAGCCAGGGCTCCACCGAGGCGTACTGGGCGTAGAACAGGCTGAGATCGGGGACCAGGTCCTTGACCACCGGCTGGCTGGGCAGCGGCGCGATCTGGATCTCGGCGCCGGGAACCTCCTCCCAGCCGTGGGTGCAGGCCAGGGTGTTGCGCCCACCGACGTTCATGGCGCAGGAGCCGCACACGCCCTCGCGGCAGGACCGCCTGAAGGTGAGCGTGGGGTCCATGGTGTTCTTGATGTGGATCAGCACGTCCAGGACCATCGGCCCGCAGGCGTCCACGTCCACGTCGTAGGTGTCCCAGCGCGGATTGTCCGAGGTCTCCGGGTCGTAGCGGTAGATCCGGAAGGTCTTCACCTTCTTGGCGCCCGCCGGCGCCGCATGCCGGCGGCCCTTGCCGATCCTGGAGTTCTTCGGAAGCAGAAGCTCGACCATCTCGCGGGACTTCCCTCATTCCGGCCGCTGGTGCGACCCCTCATCCGGCGGGCCTCCGCCCGCCACCTTCTCCCGCAAGGGGAGAAGGAATCCTGCGCCTCAGTACACCCGCGCCTTGGGTGGGAAGGCGGAGACCTCGTTGGTCATGGTGAAGTCGTGCACCGGCCGGTAGTCGATGGTCACCTTTCCGGAGGCGTCGTCGAACCAGGTCAGGGTGTGCTTCATCCAGTTCTTGTCGTCACGCTCGGGGTAGTCCTCGCGGGCGTGGGCGCCGCGGCTCTCGGTGCGGTTGAGGGCCGCGTTGACGATCACCGCCGCCTCGGCGACCAGGTTCTCGAACTCGAGGGTCTCCATCAGGTCCGAGTTCCAGATCTGGGTGCGGTCGGTGACCTTCAGGTCGCCGCGCTTCTCGCAGACCTTGGCGATGCGATCGACCCCGCTCTTCAGCGTCTCGCCGGTGCGGAACACCGCGGCGTCCTCCTGCATGGCGGTCTGCATTTCCAGGCGCAGGGCCGCCGTGGACGTGCCCCCGTCGGCGTTGCGCAGGCGATCGAAGCGGGCCAGGTGCGGATCGCTCCAGGCGTCCTTGGGCTCAGGCTGGGTGGCGCCGATCTTCAGCAACTCCGCGCAGCGCAGCCCCACCGCCCGGCCGAACACCACGATGTCGATCAGCGAATTCGAGCCCAGCCGGTTGGCCCCATGCACCGAGACGCAGGCCGCCTCGCCCACCGCCATCAGCCCCGGCACCACCGTGTCCGGATTGTCGCCGACGGGGATCACCACCTCGCCGTGATAGTTCGTCTGAACCCCGCCCATGTTGTAGTGCACCGTGGGCAGCACCGGGATCGGCTCCTTGGTCACGTCCACCCCGGCGAAGATCCTCGACGTCTCCGAGATGCCCGGCAGCCGCTCGTGCAGCAGCTTCGGGTCCAGGTGGTCGAGGTGCAGGAAGATGTGGTCCTTCTTCGGCCCGACGCCGCGCCCCTCGCGAATTTCCACGGTCATCGCCCGGCTGACCATGTCGCGCGGGGCCAGGTCCTTCACGCTGGGCGCATAGCGCTCCATGAACCGCTCGCCCTCGGAATTGGTCAGATAGCCGCCCTCGCCGCGCGCGCCCTCGGTGATCAGGCAGCCGGCCCCGTAGATCCCCGTGGGGTGGAACTGCACGAACTCCATGTCCTGCAGCGGCAGGCCGGCGCGCAGCACCATGCCGCAGCCGTCGCCGGTCTGGGTGTGGGCGCCGGTGCAGTTCAGGAAGGCCCGGCCATAGCCGCCCGTCGCCACCACCGTCGTCTGGGCCCTGAATCGGTGCAGGGTCCCGTCGTCGAGCTTCCAGGCGGTCAGGCCGCGGCAGACGCCGTCGTCCATCAGCAGGTCGAGGGCGAAATATTCGACGAAGAACTCCACGTTCTTCGACAGCGACTGGCCGTACATGGCGTGCAGCATGGCGTGGCCGGTGCGGTCCGCGGCGGCCGCGGTGCGCTGGATCGGCGCCTCGCCATAGTTGCGGGTCATGCCGCCGAAGGCGCGCTGGTAGATGCGCCCATCCTCCGTGCGCGAGAACGGCAGGCCCCAGTGCTCCAGCTCATAGACCGCGGCCGGGGCGTTCCTGACCAGGTATTCGATGGCGTCCTGGTCGCCCAGCCAGTCCGAGCCCTTGACCGTGTCGTACATGTGCCAGCGCCAGTCGTCCTGGCCCATGTTGCCGAGGGCGGCGGCGATGCCGCCCTGCGCCGCCACGGTGTGCGAGCGCGTGGGGAAGACCTTGGTGACGCAGGCGGTCTTCAAGCCCGCCTCCGCGCAGCCAAGCGCAGCCCGCAGGCCCGAGCCCCCGGCGCCCAGCACCACCACGTCGAAGCTGTGGTCGATCAGTTCATAGGCCGCCATGCGATCAGACCAATCCCGTTCCGCTGCTGCCGCCGAACGCCACCTTCAGCAGCGAGATCACCGTGAGGGCGCAACCCGCCCAGGCGACGAAGACGTTGAGCACCAGCAAGGCCGCCTTGGTCCCGGCCCTCTGGATATAGTCCTCGATGACCACCCGCATGCCCAGCTGCATGTGCCAGAAGCCGGCGACGGCCAGCAGCACGGCCAGGCCGGCGTTGAGCGGCGAGCGCAGCCAGCCGGCCGCGTCGTCATAGCCGCCCCGGGCCAGCATCAGCGCCGACCAGGCGCCCCACAGCACCAGCAGCACCAGGGCCGCCGCGGTGACCCGCTGGACGATGAAATGGCCGACTCCGTCCTTGGCCGAGCCCATGCCGCGCGCGCGGCCGAGGGGGGTGCGATAGACCGCCATCTCAGAGCGCTCCCGTCATGCCGGCGACCACGAAGAGGGCGATCGCCGCGACCACGCCGAAGCCGATCGCCGCCCAGGCCGACCGGTCGGCGACCTTCAGGGTGAACCCGTAGCCGGCGTCCCAGACCAGGTGCCGCACGCCATTGGCCAGGTGGTAGAAGACCGACACGGCCAGGCCGAACAGGACGACCTTGCCCGGCAGCGAGCCCAGCAGCGCCTTGTACGACTCATAGGCCGCCTCGCCGGAGGCCAGCGCCACCGCCCACCCCGCCAGGATGAGCGCGCCGACGTAGAGCGCCACGCCCGTCGCCCGATGCAGGATCGAGCTGGCCATGGTGACGTGCCAGCGCCAGATCTGCACATGCGGCGACAACGGGCGCGGGCGCGGCCCGCGTGAGGCTTCGGCCATGGGCCAGGCTCCCCTAGATGCGCCGCTCTTTTAAGCCGGGGGGGCGGGGTGTCAATTGACCGGGAGGCGTTGGAGGCGGCGACGGCGGGCGACGGCGATGCAGCGGCTGTGGCTGAGGGGTTTCCTGGCGAGGCGATGGTGCGGCGGGGCGGGCCGACAGCGTTGGGCGGATCGGGAGGATCGGCAATTGCCCCTGACGAAGCTCTCCTGCCTCGTCACCCCAGGCGAAGACCCGGGGCCGGACGGGCCGTTGGTTAGCTGGATATCGTCTTCGAACCGGCCCGTCCGGCCCCGGATAAGGCCTGCGGCCTTTCCGGGGTGACGAGCGTTAGGGGGAACCACGAAAAACACGAACCACACGAACGCGGGCGTTGTGGCGGCGGCAGTTCGGTCGGACGCCGACCGTTCGTGCTTTTCGTGTTTTTCGTGGTTCCCCTTTCCTTCCCGGCGCCCTCGCCAAATCAGCGGGCGCATGGTGACGTGGAGCGGGCTGGCCCGCGGGCCGGCCCGGGTCTTTGACATCGTGAAATGAAATGCACTGGGCGGGCCAGAGGCGGCCTGCGCCTGCTCCGCACCTGTTATGCATCGATAACAGGCCTGTTTGGCGCCTGTTATCACCTGTTATCACCTGTTCCTGAGCGATATCAGGTGGCTGCAAGCCATTGAACAATCACGGTTTCCAGACCGGAACAGGTGGAAAAAAC
>JBIOEG010000108.1:0-7001 GCA_044445825.1 Caulobacterales bacterium | reverse complement strand
GTGGTCGCCACCGTGCATGACGCGGTGGACGGCGGCATCACCCTGATCGACACGGCGCCCATGTACCTGAACTGCGAGCGGGTGATCGGCGAGGCGTTCGAGGGAAGGGCCCCCGCGCACCTGCGCTTCACCAGCAAGTGCCGGCTGGGCACGCCGCCGCGCGGCGAGACCGCGGCGCGGCTGGAGCGGTCGGTGGACGGCAGCCTCGCGGCCATGCGCCTGGAGCGCATCGACCTCTTCTTCCTGCACACCAACATCCGCGCCGACGACTACAACTACGCCGCGCGGCCCGACCGGCAGGACGTCTTTTCCACCACCTGGACCTGCTACACCGAGGAGTACGTCCCGGCCATGGAGGCGCTGAAGGCGTCCGGCAAGGTCGGCCAGTGGGGGATCACCGGCGTCGGCATTCCTGCCATGATCCACCGGGCGCTGGACCACGCGCCTCGGCCCGCCGCCGTGCAGGCCATCGCCAACCTGCTGGACAGCGCCGGGGGCATGAAGAACTACGCCGAGCCGGAGGACGCTCGGGCGATCATCTCCAGGGCCAAGGCGAACGGCGTCGGCGTGATGGGTATCCGCGCGGTGCAGGCCGGCGCCCTGACCGCCGCCATCGACCGCGAGCTGCCCGCCGAGCATGCCGAGATGCGCGACTACGCCAGGGCCGCGCCGTTCCGCGCCCTGTGCCGCGAGTTGGGCGAGGACCCCGCCGTGATCGCCCACCGCTACGCCCTGTCGATGCCCGGCGTGGACACCGTGATCCTCGGCGTGAAGAACCGCGCGGAACTGCGCCAGTGCCTCGACGCCGAGACCGCCGGCCCGCTGGACCCGGCGCTGATGGCGCGGATCGACGGCCTGGGCCTGCGGAGCGCCTGACCCCGCGCTGTCGCCGGCGACCGCAAAGGCCCGTCTCCGCTAGTGAGAAGGTGGCCCGCGAAGCGGGGCGGATGAGGGGGTGCAAAGACTCACCATGGAGGTCACGGAGAACCACGGAGGTCACGGAGTGAAGGCCATGGTCTCCGTGATCTCCGTGCTCCTCCGTGACCTCCGTGGTTGAACTTCCTCGCACCGCCTCCGCGGCCCCTCATCCGACCCGCTTCGCGGGCCACCTTCCCCCCGGCGGGGAAGGATAGGCCCTCCCGGCTGGTCAGGTTGCCGCCACGTGATCGTTGGACGTGGCGCTTCGCGGCGCTAGGGTTCATCCACAACAAGAATGGCCAGTGGAGGAAGCCATGGCGCCGGCAAGCGGCGTGACCCGCCCGTGAGCGATGTGACTTCCGACCCCATGCAGGATCTCGCCGCCGGCCTCGACGCCGTGGCGCGGGCGCGGCTGGGCGCGGACGGCATCCGCGACCTGCGCAGGCTGACGGCCGGGGCCACTCAGGAGGTCTGGCGCTTCGAGCTGGTGGAGGGCGAGCGCGAGACGCCGCTGATCCTGCGCCGGGCGCCCGGCGGCACGCGGGTCTCGGAGACCGCCATCGGCCTGGAGACCGAGGCCCAGCTGTTGGAGGCCGCCGCTCAGGTGGGCGTGCCCGTGCCCGGCGTGCGCCACGTCCTGCAGCCGGACGACGGCCTCGGCCACGGCTTCCTCATGTGCTTCGTGGACGGCGAGACCCTGGGCGGCCGGATCGTCAAGTCCGAGGCGTTCGCCCAGACCCGCACGTTCCTGGCGCGCCAGTGCGGCGAGGTGCTGGCCCGCATCCACACCATGGATCCGGCGGCCTTCCCTCGCCTGCGCCGCCAGACGCCGCGCGAGCTGATCGACCAGTACAAGGCGGTTTACAAGGCCAGCGCCTGGCCGAGGCCGGTGCTGGACCTGGCCTTCCGCTGGCTTGGCGAGCGCTTCCCGCCACCGCCCAAGGCCATGAAGCTGGTGCATGGCGACTTTCGCAACGGCAATCTGATCATCGGCCCGGACGGCGTGCGCGCCGTGCTGGACTGGGAGATCGCCCACGTGGGCGACCCCATGGAGGACCTTGGCTGGATCTGCACCAACGCCTGGCGTTTCGGCCAGGTGGACAAGCCGGTGGGCGGCTTCGGCGAGCGCGAGGACCTCTGGGCCGGCTACGAGGCCGCCGGCGGCGAGCCGGTGCAGCGCGACCATGCGCTGTGGTGGGAGGTCTATGGCTCCATGCGCTGGGGCGTGATGTGCGCCGGCATGACCGCCTCGTTCCGCAGCGCCGACCCCTCCGTCGAGCGCGCGGTGATCGCCCGGCGGACCTCGGAAAACGAGATCGACCTGCTCAGGCTCTTGGCCGCCTGACATGCAAGACCGCCCCACCCCTTCCGAAATCATCGGCGCGGTCGCCCTGTTCCTGAAGACCACCGTGGCGGCCCAGACCACCGGCGCCACCTCATTCCAGGCGCGGGTGGCGGCCAACGCCCTGGAGATGATGCGCCGCGAGCTCGACACCGCGCCGGCGGAGGACGCCGCCGAACTCGCCAGGCTGAAAGCGCTGCTGAACGCCGACGGAACCCTTTTCGACCTCAACGTCGAACTCGCCCGGCGCATCGAGGCCGGCGAGATGGACCTGTCCACCCCCGGCCTGAAGGATCACCTCTGGGCCACGACCCTGGCCAAGCTGGCGGTCGATCAACCCACCTATGGCGGCTATCGCGCCGCCCTGGCCGAACGTTCGGCCGACAAGACGTCAAAGGAGGCGTGAATGGACTTCGCCGTTCCCCAGGACATCCAGGACTATCTCGACGAGCTCGACGCCTTCATCGAGCGGGAGATCAAGCCGCTCGAGCAGCAGGACGACAACATCCGCTTCTTCGACCACCGGCGCGAACATGCCCGCACCGACTGGGACAACAACGGCCTGCCGCGGCACGAGTGGGAGCTGCTGCTGGGCGAGGCGCGCCGACGCGCCGACGCGGCCGGTCACCTGCGCTACGCCTGGCCGGTGGAATGGGGCGGCAAGGGCGGCTCCAACCTCTCCATGGCGATTATCCGCGAGCACCTGGCCGCCAAGGGGCTGGGCCTGCACAACGACCTGCAGACCGAGCACTCCATCGTCGGCAACAACCCCTTCATCATCATGTTCAAGGAGTTCGCCACCAACGCCCAGTACGAGCGCTACAGCGACATGCTGCTCAAGGGCCAGATCCGCACCGGTTTCGGCCTCACCGAGCCGAACCACGGCTCCGACGCCACCTTCATGGAGACCCGGGCGGTGCGCGAGGAGAAGGACGGGCAGGCCGGCTGGCGCATCAACGGCCAGAAGATGTGGACCACCGGCATGCACGTGGCCAACTACATCATGACTTTCGCCCGCACGAGCGGGAACGACGGCGACGCCACCGGCATCACCGTGTTCCTGGTGCCGGCGGACTCCCCGGGCGTGAAGATCGAGGAGTACCTATGGACCTTCAACATGCCCACCGACCACCCGCGAGTGAGCCTGACCGAGGTGTGGGTGCCGGAGGAGGCGATCTGGGGCATCGAGGGGCGCGGGCTTGGCCTCGGCCAGAGCTTCGTGCACCAGAACCGCATCCGCCAGGCGGCCTCCTCCCTGGGCGCGGCGGTGTTCTGCATCAATGAGAGCGTCAAGTACGCCCGCCTGCGCAAGCCGTTCGGCAAGCCGCTGTCCGACAACCAGGCGATCCAGTGGCCGCTGGTGGAGCTGGCCACCCAGTGCGAGATGCTGCGCCTGCTGATCCGCAAGACCGCCTGGGAGATCGACAACATGCCCCACAAGGAGGTGGAGCGTCAGATCTCCGACAAGGTCAGCATGTGCAACTACTGGTCGAACCGCCTGGTGTGCGAGGCGTCCGACCGGGCCATGCAGGTGCACGGCGGCATGGGCTACTCACGCCACAAGCCCTTCGAGCACATCTACCGCCACCACCGCCGCTACCGCATCACCGAGGGCTCGGAAGAGGTGCAGATGCGCAAGGTGGCCGCCTTCCTGTTCGGCTACCTCGGCCCCAAGCGCAAGGAGTTCGCGGAGATGGAGGCCAAGTACACTGCCGCCCGGGCGAGCGGCCTGAACGACCGAGAAATCGCGATCTAGGGGGCGATCCACGCTGTCATCCCGGAAAGCCGCGTAGGCGGCCTATCCGGGATGACAGCGCTGGGTGGGTGATGAAGAAGGGGAACCACGAACCACACGAAAAGCACGAACGGGTCGGCGAGCAACTGAACCGCCACCAACACAACGGGCGCGTTCGTGTGGTTCGTGTGGTTCGTGGTTGCCTTCTTCCCTTTCGGCCTCGCCGGGCCGCGCCCTCGCCAAATCAGCGCGCGAATGGTGACGTGGAGCGCTTGGCCCTCGCGGCCGGCGGCGGTCTTTGACATCGTGAAACGAATTGCGCGCGGCCGGTGACCGGCAGGCGCTCGCCCGCACAGCCAGGCTCCCAACCCCCACACCCGAAATTCCCCGCGGAAGCGGGGACCCAGGCTTTTTTGCAATCGGTTGGGGCCGCGCGGGTGTGGACGGAAGGAACAAACAAAAAACGCCTGGGTCCCCGCTTGCGCGGGGAATTTCGGATTGGGTTAATTGGGGCAGAGGTGCGCTGGCGTCCGCCGGCCACCTGTTCCGCACCTGTTATTCGCGCGAAATGTACCTGTTTGGCGCCTAGTACACCGCCGCCCGGGCGAGCGGCCTGAACGACCGGGAAATCGCGACTCTGCTTGTCATACCGGACGGAGCGCGCAGCGCGCGGATCTGGGATCGCCGAGGACGGCAAAGCCTGCCACAGGCCAGGAGAGCCGCTTCGCGCCTTCCGGGATGACAGGCTTGGGGAAGTGGCGGCTCTGCGTAGAATGGCCTGAGACACCGCGCACGCCGGTTTCAGCCAAGTCGTATTTTCGGGGCCAGATCATGATCAGAACGATTTCGCTCGCCGCCATGGCGTTGCTTTGCGCATCGGTGGCCCGGGCGCAGCCCGCGCCGGCCGCCCAGCCACCCACCAACGCCGCAGCCCCCGCCAAGCCGCCCGCCGAACCGCTTCCCGCGCACACCGAAGAGTTCGCCACCATGCGCGACGGGACCAAGCTCGCGGCGAGCGTATTCCTGCCCGACGGCAAGGGACCATGGCCGGTGGTGCTGATGCGCACGCCCTATTTGAAGGACGGCTGGATGGCCAGCGCCGGCGGGGTGCGGCGCTATACCAGCCACGACTTCGCCTATGTGCTGCAGGACGTTCGCGGCAAGGGTCACAGCGAGGGCTTCTACGCGGCATTCGGCAACGACATCGCGGATGGCTACGACACCGTGGAGTGGGCGGCCACGCAGCCCTGGTCGAACGGCAAGGTCGGCGTCACGGGCGCCTCCGCCATGGGGATCACCGCCAACCTCGCCGCCATCGCCGCGCCGCCGCATCTGGTGGCGGCCTATGTGATCGTCGCGCCGAACAATCGCTACGAGAACAGCTACATGGGCGGCGTCATGAAGGAAAAGGACACGATCGACTGGGAACGGGGGCAACACGTGGCCGAGAGTGTCATCGACGCCGGCCGCGCCCGTGTAGTGCTCACTGACGAGGCCGTTCGCAACGACATGGGTCAAGGCATGCAGTTCATCCGCATACCGATCTACAACGTCGGAGGCTGGTATGACATCTTCAACAGCGGCAACATCTACAACTTCACCTGGCTGCAGAACCGGGGCGCGAAGGGCGCGCGGGGAAACCAGAAGCTGTACATGGGCCCGTTCGGTCACGGTCCACTGTCGGGCGATCTCGCCTATCCGGGAGCGGACGACATGCGCGACAACGGCGACCAGGAACTGCGGTGGTTCGACTACTGGCTCAAGGGGATCGACAACGGAATCTTGGACGAGCCGCCGGTCCGCTATCTGATGATGGCTTCGGCGCGCAAGGGCGCCTACTCCGTGAAGAACCGCTTCATCGAGGCCGCCAACTGGCCGCCGGCGAGCCGTGAAGTCCGCTACTACGTCACCCCCGACCGCGTGCTGACCACCACCGCGCCGCAGGACATGCCGGCGCCGATCACCTACCGCTTCGATCCAGCCAATCCCGTGCCCACCGTGGGCGGCGCCAATCTCACCTTCGCGCGGGGCCCGATGGATCAGCGCGCGATCCCCACGCGGCAAGATTATCTGCGCTTCGAGACGCCGGTGCTCGCCAAGGATGTCGCCATCGCCGGCCACGTGTCCGCCGAGGTCTGGGCGGCGACCGACGGGCCGGATACGGACTTCATGGCCAAACTCGTGGATGTCTATCCCGACGGTTACGAGGCCATCGTGCTCGATGCGCCGATCCGCGCCCGCTACCGCTTGGGACGGATGCCCGACCAGGTGCGGATGATGACGCCGGGCGCGCCTGAGGCGCTCACCATCGACCTGTGGAACACCGCGATCACCTTCGAAAAGGGCCACCGCATCGAGCTGGTGATCACCTCGTCCAACGCCCCTCGGTTCGAAGTCAACCCCAACACCGGCGAGGCGCCCGGAGGACACTCCCTGCCGCCGCGGGTGGCCACCAATAGCATCTACCTCGACCGCGACCACCCCACAGCCCTGGTGCTGCCGGTGGTCTACCCGGGGGACCTGCAGTAGCGGGAGGGGATACGGACCATGAAGCGCTCGCCGCTGAGCGCGTTCGCCAGTTTCCTGCCCGGGATGCCGGGGTTGGGGTGAGGGGAATTGTCCCCGGCGAAGCTCCCCTACCTCGTCACCCCGGGCGTAGACCCGGGGCCGGACGGGCCGCTGGCTAGCTGGATGTTGTCTATGAACCGGCGGGTCCGGCCCCGGATAGGGCCTGCGGCCCTTCCGGGGTGACGAAGGTAAGGGGAACCACGAAAAACACGAACCACACGAACGCGGGCGTTGTTTCGGCGGCGGCTGAGAGTCGCGCCGACCCGTTCGTGCTTTTCGTGTTTTTCGTGGTTCCCCTATCCTTCCCGGCGGCCTCGCCAAATCAGCGGGCGCATGGTGACGTGGAGCGGGCTGGACCGCGGGCCGGCCGTGGTCTTTGACATCGTGAAACGAATGTTGCGCGCGCCCGGTGAGCGGCGGGCGCTCGCCCGCACAGCC
>JBIOEG010000107.1:0-5000 GCA_044445825.1 Caulobacterales bacterium | reverse complement strand
GGCCACCTGATGGCCCGCGCCGATGAGCTCCTGGACAATGGCGGAGCCAATGAATCCCGTAGCGCCGGTCACGAATACACGCATCGCACGTCTCCTTTACTTCTCAGCGTCACGGCAACGGCGGCCGCGATACCATCGAGATAGGCGAAAGGCGAAATACGATCTATGCCTCTTCGTCCGAGTTTTCTTCGCGATCGTCCGGAGGTGAGGCAGCGTCGCCGCCCGCGCGACTTACGCCCCGGTGATCAGCCGGGCCCCGCGGTGGTAGGTGACGTAGCTCCACAGCCAGTCCAGGGCCACGAAGAAACGGGCCCTGAGCCCAATCAGGAAGTAGATGTGGATGAAGCCCCAGAACAACCAGCCGGCGAGGCCGGTCAGGCGCAGGGGACCAAGCCTCACCACCGCCGCGCCGCGGCCGATGGTGGCCAGATCGCCCGCGTGGCGGTAGCGGAACGGCGGCGGCGCGGACTTGCCGGCGAGGCGCCGCGCGATCACCCGTCCCACATAGGCGCCCATCTGCTTGGCGGCCGGGGCGATGCCGGGCACGGCCTGCCCGCCCTCTGACGCCACCGCCGCGCCGTCGCCGATGACGAAGATCTCGGGATGGCCGGGCAATGAGAGGTCGGCGGCCACCCTGGCGCGTCCGGCTCGGTCGTGATCGCCGGGAAGGGCGAGGTTCAAGGCGGCGGCGCGTACGCCCGCGGCCCACACCACCGTCGACGCCTCGATACGGCTCCCCTCGAGCGTGACGCCGGTCGCGTCGATGTCCACCACCATCGCCCCCGTCATGACCTCAACCTCATAGCCGGCCAGACGTTGCGCGGCGTTTCGCGCCAGCTCCTCGGGAAACGTCGGCAGGATGCGCGGTCCGGCTTCGACCAGCACGATGCGCGCGGCGGCCGGGTCGATGTGGCGGAACTCCGATCTGAGTGCGTCGCGGGCGATCTCGGCGATGGCCCCCGCCATTTCGACGCCGGTCGGCCCGCCGCCCACGATGACGAACGTGGTAAGGGCCGGCGCGGCATCGTGGCCGACAAGCTCGGCACGCTCGAACGCCGACAGGATGCGGCGGCGAATGGCCAAGGCATCCTCGATGCTCTTCAAGCCCGGCGCGAAGGCTTCCCAGGCGTCGTGGCCGAAATAGGAATGGGCGGCGCCGGCGGCGACCACCAGGTGGTCGTAGGCGACCGGCCCGTCTTCGGTCAGGACCTCGCGGCGCGCCACATCGACGCCCGTCGCCCGGCTCATCAGCACGCGGGCGTTGGCCTGGGTCTTCAGCAGATGGCGGATAGGCCAGGCGATCTCGGCGGGCGACAGGGCGGCGGTCGCCACCTGATAGAGCAGCGGCTGGAAGGTGTGGTGGTTCCTGGCGTCGATCACCAGCACCTCGACGGGCGCTCGGGCCAGGGCGCGCGCCGCTTCGAGACCGCCAAAGCCGGCGCCGACGACGACCACGCGCGTCCGCGGCGCGTCGGTCGAACGAGGGGAGCGCAGGGTCGGGCGCGGCCGCCTCGTCACCTTATGAACCGATAGCCCACGCTGGGTTCGGTCACGATGCGCTTCGGCTGGGCCGGCTCCACCTCGATCTTGTGGCGCAGCTGGCCGACCAGCACGCGCAGGTACGGCAGGTCGTCCGTGTGCGCCGGGCCCCAGATGGCGGTGAGCAGCTGGCGATGGGTCAGCACCTTGCCGTCGCCCTCCACCAGCCGCGCGAGCAGTTCATATTCCTTGGGCGACAGCCGCACCGGCTCGCCGCCTCGGCTAACCAGCCGGCGCACCAGGTCGATCTCCAGATCCCCGGTGGTCACCAGGGGCGCGGCGCCGATGCGCTCCATCTTGTGGCGCAGCGCCACGCGCAGCCGCGCCAGCAGCTCGCCGACGCCGAAAGGCTTCTGGATGTAGTCGTCGGCGCCGAGGTCCAGGGTGGAGATCTTCTCCGCCTCGCGTTCGCGCGCCGACAACACCAGCACCGGGCCGTCGTAGAAAGCCCGCGCGGCGCGCAGCAGGTCCTTGCCGTCGATGTCCGGCAGGCCGAGGTCCAGCACCACGGCGTCCGGCGCGCTCGAGGCGATGGCTTTGAGCCCCTCCGCGCCGGTGTCCGCGCGCAGCACCTCGAAGCCGGCGGCGGTGAGCGCCGGTTTGAGGAACCTGTGCATCTGCGACTCGTCGTCGATGACCAGGATACGCGGCTCGTAAGCGCTCATAGCAACCAATGCGGCGTGCGCCGCTCCTTCGGAAGGCTGATCAGGATACGCGTGCCGCGGCCGTCGTGGATCGGGCTGGCCGCCGCGATTCGCCCGCCCATGGCCTCGACGAAACCCTTGGCGATGGCGAGCCCGAGGCCCGTGCCCTTGCCCCGGTCGCTGGCCTCGTCGAGCCGGCGGAACCGCTCGAACACCTGCTGCAGCTGGGCCGTGGGAATGCCCCGCCCCTCGTCCTCGATGGAGATCACCACATTGCTCTGGTCCTCATAGACCGCCGCCTCGATGCGCGAGGCGTCCGGGCTGTAGGCGATGGCGTTGTCGAGGATGTTGGTCAGGGCCTGCTCGAGCAGGGCGGGGTCGGCGGGCACCACGCTGAGCGTCTCGGGGAAGTCCCGTTGCAGATTGCGCTTGCCGAGGCGCCGGACGACCCGGTCGGTGGCCGCGGACACGACGTCGCGCAGGTCCGTGGACTCGGCGCGGGGCGAGATGGCGCCGCCCTCCAGCCTGGTCATGTCCAGCAGATCGCCGACATAGCGGTTGAGTCGCTCGGCCTCGTCGCGGATGCTCTCCAGCAGGTCGGCCTGCACGGCGTCGTCCAGCGACTTGCGGTAGTCGATCAGGGTGGTGGCCGAGCCCAGCACGCCGGCCAGCGGCGTGCGCAGGTCGTGGCTGATGGAGTTCAACAGGGCCGTGCGCAGCCGCTCCGAACGGCGCAGGGCGTCGGCCTCCGAGGCTTCCGCGGCCAGTTCCGCGCGCTCCAGGGCGATGGCGCCCTGGTCCAGAAGCGCAACGACGAAGCGCTCGGAGTCCTCGCCCGCGGCGGCGCGGGTGGGCTCGGTGGCGGCGACACCAGCCCGCGCCTTCAGCCCCTGCAGCGGTCGGAAGGTCCACGAAGCATTGGGCAGGGTGCCGGTACCGGCGCCGGCGGGCTCGCCGTGCTGCCAGGCCCAGCGGGCGGCCGCCATGTCCTGGGTGGACAGCACCTCCATCTGAGGCGCCGCGGCGGCGGGCGCGATCTCGCCGTCGATCGGCAGCATGATCACCGCCTTGCCGCCGGTCGCGGCGGACAGCTGCTCGGCCAGGGCGGTGGCCGCGTCTTCCTTTTTCGCCGAAGCCGACAGCCGGCGGCTGGCGTTGAGCAGGCTGGAGATCGCCGCCGCGCGCTGAGCCGTCGCGCGCTGCTGGTCGCGCACCCGCCCGGCCAGGCCGCCGGTGACCAGGGCGGCGGCCAGGAAGACCAGCAGGGTCAGCACATCGGTGGGCGAGCCGATGACGAAGCTGTAGCGAGGCTCCAGGAAGAAGAAGTTGTAGATCAGGAACGCCAGGCCCGCGGCCAGCAGCGCCGGCCTCAGGCCCTGCAGCACGCCGGCGGCCAGCACGGCGGCCAGGTAGATCATGCCGAGGTCGACGGAACGGAAGGTGCGGTCCACGTACCAGGCCACGGCGGTCGCGGCGCCCACATAGCCGAGGCCGGGAAGGTAGCGTCTCCAGGCGCCGGGCTCGACGGCGAGCAAGCGCTTCAGGGACTCTCCGGCCGGCGGGGCGGGGGCCGTGTCGGTGACCACGTGCAGGGCCACGCCATGCGCCTGGCGCATCAGGGCGGTGGCGAAGGAGCGGCCGAGCGCCTCGCGCCAGCGGCTGTCGCGGCTCTTGCCGATGACGATCTGGGTCACGTTGTTCTGGCGGCAGTACTCCACCACGCTGGCCACGATGTCGTCGCCGTTGAGCACCAGGGTCACGGCGCCCAGCTGTTCGCCCAGCTTCATGGCCTCGCTGATCCGGGTCTGGGCCATGACGCCGGGCGTGGACTGGCCCGGCCTTTCGACGTGGGCGACGGTCCAGGGCGCGTCCATCATCTCCGAGAGCCGCCGCCCGGTGCGCACCAGCTGGTCGGCCATGGGATCGCCGCCCACCAGCACCAGGATCCGCACGCCCGCCGCCCAGGGCCCGGACACGCCGGCCCGGCGCATGGCCCCCATCAGCTCGTCGTCCACCGCCTGGGCGGCGCGGCGCAGGGCCAGTTCGCGCAGCGCGGTGAGGTTCTCCGGCTTGAAGAAGTGGTCCGAGGCGAGGCGGGCGGTCTCCGGCACGTAGACCTTGCCCTCGGCAAGGCGCTGGCGCAGCTCGGCGGGGGTGATGTCGACGATCTCGATCTCGTCGGCGCGGGAGATCACCACGTCGGGCACGGTCTCGCGCTGGCGCACGCCGGTGATCTTCCAGACCACGTCCACCAGGCTCTCCAGGTGCTGGACGTTCAGCGTGGTCCAGACGTTGATGCCGGCGGCGAGCAGCTCCTCGACATCCTGCCAGCGCTTGGGGTGGCGCGAGCCGGGGGCGTTGGAGTGGGCGAACTCGTCCACCAGCAGCAGCTGCGGGCGACGCTTCAGCGACCCGTCGATGTCGAATTCCAGCAGGGTGCGCCCGCGGTGATCCATGGGCTGGCGGGGCAGCACCTCCAGGCCGTCGAGCAGCGCCTCGGTGTCCTTGCGCCCGTGGGTCTCGACGACGCCCACCACTACGTCGCGGCCCTCGGCCTTGCGGCGGGCGCCCTGGGACAGCATCTCGAAGGTCTTGCCGACCCCGGGCGCCATGCCCAGGAACACCTTCAGGCGGCCACGCCCGGCCTTGGCCTCTTCCGCGAGAAGGGCGTCAGGGTCCGGCCGGCGCGGCTCGTCTAGGCTCATGCGTGTCCAGGCTTACTCCCTGGAACGGCGGCGTCGAGAGCGATGTTGGTTTCCAGCACGTTCACGTGCGGCTGGCCGATGAAGCCGAGGAAGGGCTGGCCGATGTGGGCGT
>JBIOEG010000106.1:0-7261 GCA_044445825.1 Caulobacterales bacterium | reverse complement strand
GCTGCAGCCGCAGGGCTACGCCGCCGATCCGACCCTGGACCGCATCATCGACCATCCCGAGCGGATCGCGCGGGCGGCGGAAGGCGTCGACGGCGTGACCACCGCCTCGCCGCGGGTCAACGGCTTCGCGATCCTGGCCAATGGCGAGCGCAGCTATGGCGCGGCGGTGGTGGGCGTCGACCCGGCGGGCGAGGCGAAGATCTCGTCGATCGCCTCGACCATCCAGGATGGGCGCTACCTCAAGCCGAGCGACAGCGATTCCGCGATCCTGGGCGATGTCCTGGCGCGGAACCTGGGACTCTCGGTGGGCGGCAAGGTGACGGTGCTCGGCTCGGCGCGCGACGGGTCGGTGGCGGCCGACGTGCTGCGCGTGGCGGGCATCTATCACAGCGGCATCCCCGAACTCGACCGCTCGATCCTGGAGATGCCCCTGTCGCGCGCCCAGGACACCTTCGGCATGACCGACGCGGCCAACACCATCGCCCTGGGCGGGCCTTCGCTGGGCGACGTGAACCGGGCGCTGCCCACCCTGAAGGCGCTGGGGCGCAGGACCGGCGTCTCCGTGCAGGACTGGGCGGCGCTGGAGCCGGCCATGCGCGACGCCATCGACCTGAAGTACGCCACGTCGATGATGTTCTACCTGACCCTGGTCACGGTGGTGGCCTTCATCATCCTCAACACCCTGCTGATGTCGGTTCTCGAGCGGACCCGCGAGTTCGGCATGCTGCTGGCGCTCGGCATGCGGCCCGGCCAGATCGGCGCCATGGTGTGGATCGAGCTGCTCGGCCTCGCCCTGTTCGGCTGCGCCATCGGCCTGGCGATCGGAGGCGGGATCACCCTCTGGTTCCAGCACGAGGGGATCGCGATTCCCGGCATGACCAAGCTTCTCGCGCAATTCGGCCTGCCGCCGCGGCTCTACCCGACGCTCACGCCGCTCAGCGCGTTGATCGGTCCCGGCGCGCTGCTTCTCGCAATCACCGTGGGCGGAGTTGTGCCCTATCTGCGCGTGGCCCGGCTCACGCCGGCCCTGGCCATGAGGGCCGCATGACCCTGCTTCGCCAAGGCTTCGCAGGGCGCACCCGCTGGGGATTTATCCTCCGAAGCTCCGCCAGGAGCGAAGGAGGATGATCGGGCGACTCTCGCTGCTGGCGCCCATCGCCTGGCGCAACCTGTGGCGCAATCCGCGCCGCACCCTGATCACCCTGGCGGTGGTGGCGATCGGCGTCTGGTCGATCCTCTGCTTCGACGTCATGCTCAAGGCCTGGTCGGACTCGAGCCGCGAGGAGAGTCTGCGACTGCTCACCGGCGACGGCCAGATCCACGCTGCCGCCTACCTCGACGATCCGAGCATCTCCCACAGCATGGCGCCTCCCGGCGGGGCTCTGCTCGCCGCGCTGAACGGGCCGCAGGTGAGCGCCTGGGCGCCGCGCGTGCGCGTGCCGGCGATCATCCAGAGCGAATACCGCACACGCGCGGTCACCTTTCTGGGGGTCTCACCCGCCGCCGAACGCAAGGTCTCCGACCTGCCCGCGCAGATCGAGTCTGGGCGCTATCTCAGCGGCGACGCCGACGCCGGCATCGTCATCGGCGCCGACTTGGCGGACAAGCTGAAGACCCGGCTGGGCAAGCGCCTGATCGTCCTGGCGCAGGCCTCGGACGGCCATCTCGCCGAGACCAGCTTCACCATCGTCGGCCTGTTCGGCAACACCAAGCCGGCGCAGGACGAGTTCGTGTTCACCGGCCTCGCGACCGCGCAATCGACCCTCGGTCTGGGCAGCGCCCTTTCCGAGATCAGCTTCGACAACGCCAGGACCACCAGGCTGGACGACGTGGTCGCGGCGCTGCACCACGCCGCCCCCCAAGTCGACGTCACGTCCTGGATGACGCTGTCGCCGATCGCCTACACGGTGGAGACCTTCTCGCAGTCCTACATCGCCATCTGGCTGATGGTCATGTTCGTGCTGATGGCCATCGGCATCGTCAACACCCAGCTGATGGCCGTGTTCGAACGCACGCGGGAATTCGGCCTGCTGCAGGCGCTCGGCATGCGGCCGGGCCTGATCGTCTTGCAGGTGACCATGGAATCCGCCCTGCTGATCGGCATCGGCGTGCTGGCGGGCATCGTGCTGATGGTCGTCACCCTGCTGCCGTTCATGAACGGGCTCAGCCTGGGGTTCCTCGCCGCCGGGTCGGAGATGGCCGGCGGAGGCAGTATCCTCTATCCGCGGATGGATCCGGCCGACACTCTCCGCTTCAGCCTGATCGTCTGGGTGCTGGGCGTCATCACCACGCTCTGGCCGGCCCGCACGGCGGCGAAAGCCGATCCCGTCGTCGCGATGGCGTCACTTTGAGGGGCAATACAGCATGAGCGCGATCATCCAGTGTCGCGGCGTGGAGAAGATCTATCGCCAGGGGTCGGTGGACGTGCCCGCGTTGCGCGGCGTCGACCTCGACATCGAGGCCGGAGACTTCGCCACCCTCTCCGGCCCATCCGGCTCGGGCAAGACCACCCTGCTCAGCCTGATCGGCGGCCTGGACCGCCCGACGGCGGGCGAGATCTCCGTCGGCGGCGAGCAGATCTCGAAGATGGACAAGAATCGCCTCGCAGACCTGCGCCTGCACAAGATCGGTTTCGTGTTCCAGACCTACAGCCTCGTCCCGGTGCTCAGCGCCATGGAGAACGTCGAATTCATCCTGCGCCTACTCGATGAGCCGCGGGACCAGCGCACGGCGCGCGCGCGGGAGGTGCTGCGGCAGGTGGGGCTGGAGGGGCTCGAATCCCGGCGGCCATCGCGCTTGTCGGGCGGTCAGCAGCAGCGGGTGGCTGTGGCTCGGGCCTTGGCGCCGAAACCAGCGATCGTGCTGGCCGACGAGCCCACCGCGAACCTCGACTCCAAGAACGCCGAGGAACTCATCGCCCTGATGGCGAGCCTCAACGCCGCGTCGGGCGTCACCTTCCTGATCGCCACCCACGATTCCCGGGTGATCGCCCACTCGCGGCGCAGGATCGAGATGACCGACGGGAAGATCACGGCGGATGAGCGGCAGGGCGCCGAGATTGCCGCCTAGGTCCTCGGCCTGGCTCGGCCTGGTCCTCGCGCTGGCGGGCGGCGTGGCGCACGCGCAGTCCAACGACGCGATCCACGGCCGGCTGGAACTGCAGGACGCCGGCCAGTTCTCACGCGGCGACAGCGTCGAGGCCGCTCTGGGCGCCCGCGACGCGAACGACGCCCTCGGCAATCTGCGCATCACCTGGGAACCGAGCTGGGGCCGCTGGAGCCTGGCGGCGCACTATGTGCTGAGCGCCCAGGAGGGTCCCGACGTGGCGCTCGCCCGCGCCGAGACCGGCATCCTGCCGACCACGCCGCCCACCTGGCTGAACCTCACCAACACCTTCGTCAACCGCGGACAGGTGGTCGCCAGCCAGGGCGTCGACCGGCTGTCGGTCACCTATACCACGCCGGACCTGGTGGTTCGCGTCGGGCGCCAGGCGCTGACCTGGGGCAGTGGCCTGGTGTTTCGCCCGATGGACCTGTTCGACCCCTTCTCACCCACGGCCACCGACACGGAATACAAACCCGGCGCCGACATGCTCTACGTGCAGCGCCTGTTCGCCGACGGCTCGGACCTGCAGTTCATCCTGGCGCCCCGACCGCCGCGCTACGGCGCGCCGGTGTCGGCGAACGCCAGTTCGGCGGCGCTTCACCTACACACCACCCTGTTCGGCCATCAGACCACCTGGCTGCTGGCCCGCGACCACGGCGACTGGGTGGGCGCTCTGGGCGTGAACGGCGCCCTGGGCGGGGCGACCTGGAACCTGGAGCTGGTCCCCACCGTGCTGAGGCAGGGCGGGACGCGCGTCTCCGCCCTCGTCAACATCAGCGACGCCGTCAGTCTGGCGGGCCGCAACGCCACTGTGTTCGCGGAGTATTTCCACAACGGCTTCGGCGTGGTCGGCGCGGTCAGCCTCTCGACCCTGCCGCCGGACCTCACCGGCCGGCTCGCGCGCGGCCAGCTGTTCAACTTCCGGCGCGACTACCTGGCCGGCGGATTGACCCTCGAGGTGAACCCGCTGCTGAACGTCAGCCCGACGATGATCGTCGACCTCGACGACGGCAGCCTCTACGCCATCGTCGCCGGAACCTATTCCCTGAGCGACAACCTCAGCTTGGTGGCCGGCGTCCAGGCGCCCGTCGGGGCGGCGCGCACCGAGTTCGGCGGCCTGCCGATCTCCTCGGGGGGCTCGGTGTTGCTGGCCCCCCCGGCCCAGGTCTACCTGCAACTGCGCCGCTACTTCTGAGGAACCCGCGGCGCGACCTTCCACCGCGACCATTTCGTCGGCCGCGCCATTGACGCCGGCGGCCCGCCTGCGCCTATACAAGCGTTTGAATTCCGGGCGGGGCCGCGGGGGTACGCGACCGGACAGAACAGACCTTCGAGGAAGCACGCCATGACCGTCATCAACGCCGTGACCGACTACACGCTTGAGGGCGACGTCGGCGTCATCACGCTCAATTCGCCGCCGGTGAACGCGCTGAGCGCCAATGTCCGCGACGGCCTGGCCGGCGGCATGGCCGCGGCCTCCGCCGACGCCGGCGCCAAGTCCATCGTCATCATATGCGAGGGCCGCACCTTCATCGCCGGGGCCGACATCACAGAGTTCGGCGGGGCCCAGAAAGGCGCCAGCCTGTTCGACGTGCAAGACGCCATCGAGAATTCGAAGAAGCCGGTGATCGCCGCCATCCACGGCACGGCCCTGGGCGGCGGCCTTGAGGTGGCGCTGGCCTGCCACTACCGCGTCGCCGTACCGTCTGCCCGTTGCGGCTTGCCGGAAGTGAACCTCGGCCTGCTGCCCGGCGCCGGCGGCACCCAGCGCCTGCCGCGCATCGTCGGCGTCGAAAAGGCCCTGGAGATGATGACCTCCGGCCAGCATGTTCCGGCCAAGCAGTGCCTGGACATGGGCCTGGTCGACGAGATCGTCGAGGAGGGCAAGCTTCGCGCGGGCGGCGTGGCCTTCGCCCACAAGGTGGCCGCCGAGGGCCGGCCGTTGAAAAAGGTGCGTGAGCTGAACGCCAAGGTGGAAGCCGCGCGCGGCCACCCCGAGATCTTCGAGAACTTCCGCAAGGCCAACGCCCGCAAGTTCCGGGGCTTCCTGGCGCCCGAACATATCATCAAGACCGTCGAGGCGGCGGTGAACCAACCCTTCGAAGAAGGCCTGAAAACCGAGCGCAAGTTGTTCGGCGAGCTGATCGCCGGCTCGCAGAGCGCCGCCCAGCGCTACGCCTTCTTCGCCGAACGCCAGGCGGCCAAGATCCCGGATGTGCCGGACGACACCGCGACCATCCCGGTGAACAGCGTAGGCGTCATCGGCGCGGGCACCATGGGCGGCGGCATCGCCATGAACTTCGCCAATGTCGGCATCCCGGTGACCATCGTCGAGGTGAAGCAGGAAGCGCTGGACCGTGGCCTGAAGGTGGTGCGCGGCAACTATGAACGCACGGCCTCCCGCGGCGGCATCACCGCCGCCCAGGTGGAAGAGCGCATGGGCCTGATCAAGGGCTCGTTGGACATGAACGACCTCGCCGGGGTTGACCTCGTCATCGAGGCGGTGTTCGAGCGCATGGACATCAAGAAGGACATCTTCAGCAAGCTCGACACGATCTGCAAACCCGGCGCGATCCTGGCCACCAACACTTCGGGGCTGAACATCGACGAGATCGCCTCGGTCACCAAGCGCCCGGAGGCGGTGATCGGCCTGCACTTCTTCTCACCGGCCAATGTGATGAAGCTGCTGGAGATCGTGCGCGCGGACCACACCTCCAAGGAGGTGATCGCCACCTCGATGAAGCTGGCCAAAAAGATCGGCAAGATCGCCGTGTTGGTCGGCGTCACCCCCGGGTTCGTCGGCAACCGCATCCTCGGACAGCGCCAGCGCGAGGCCCAGAAGCTGATCTTCGAAGGCGCCATGCCCTGGGACGTGGACCGCGTGCTCTACGACTTCGGCTTCCCGATGGGACCGTTCGCCATGAGCGACCTTGCCGGCCTGGACATCGGCTGGGTGAAGGAGAAGTCGAGGGGCGAAACCATCCGCGACGTGCTCTGCGAGATGGACCGCCGCGGGCAGAAGACCGGCGCCGGCTACTATGACTACGACGAGAACCGCAGCGCGAAGCCATCGCCGGTGACGGAAAAGATCATCCAGGACTTCGCCGCCAAGTCCGGGGCCAACACCCGGGCTATTTCGGATGAAGAGATCCTGGAGCGGACCATCTTTCCGATGATCAACGAGGGGGCGAAGCTGCTCGAGGAAGGCAAGGCGATCCGTCCCTCGGACATCGATGTGGTCTGGGAAAACGGCTATGGCTGGCCGGTCTATCGCGGCGGGCCGATGTGGTACGGCGACCAGGTCGGGCTCGACAAGGTGCTGGCCAGGATGAAGGACTTCCAGGTGCAGATGGGCGACGTGTTCAAGCCCTCGCCCCTGCTGGAGAAACTGGTCTCGGAAGGCAAGCGATTCCAGGACATGCGCTGAGGGGGCGACGGCGGCGGAGTTTGCGCACAGGCGGCGACGGTCAAACTGCTTCAGCGTCGTTGAAGCCGCCCCCGGGCTGGGCCTATGGTTCGAACTCACATTAAGGGGTCAGAACCCATGCGCAGATTGCTAGCTTTCGCCCTCGGACTCGGGCTCGCGGCGATGTCGTTCGCCGCCGCGTCGGCCGATCCGCAGCCCTACGGCATGGACCGGCACTCGGGCAGCCAGACAGCGCCGGACCTGCCGCATTGCGACCGCCCGATCGGGACCGCGGCGGTGAAGGATCCCGACCGCGACTGGTGGAGCCCGCTGGGCCTCTCCAATCCCGAGGCGGTGCTGAAGCTCTTCGCCCTCCATTCTGGGTGCCTGCGGATGGTGGACCGCGGCGCTGGCCTCGCCATGCACCAGGGCGAGCAGGCCCTGAATTCGGAGGGCGACCTGCAGCGCGGCCAGAATGTCGGCCGCGGACAGGTGCTGTCGGCGGACTACTTCCTGATCCCGGACATCTCGCACGCCAACAACAACGCCAGCGGCGGCAACGTCGGCGCCTTCGCCGGACGGTTCCTGCCGGGCGCATTCGGCGCCATCGCCGGCAACATCAGCATCCAGAGCAAGGAAGCCTCCACCGAGATCACCCTGGTGGACGCCCGCACCACCGAGCAGCTCTACATCGCCGAAGGCGCGGCCAAGAAGACCGACGTGGGCTTCGGGGCCGGCGGCGGCTGGGGC
>JBIOEG010000105.1:0-7469 GCA_044445825.1 Caulobacterales bacterium | reverse complement strand
GCCATGGCCTCGGCGCGTTCGGACTTCATGAACTTCAACCGCGCCGGCGTGGCGTAGAACAGGTCGCGCACCTCCACCCGCGCGCCGTGCGGGCCGGCGAAGGCCGAGGGCGTCACCGGTCCAACCAGCCCGCCTTCTACCTGCAGGGCGTGGGCCCCGGCCGCGCCGGACGTGCGCGCGGCGATGGTCAGGCGCGAGACGGAGGCGATGGAGGGCAGGGCCTCGCCGCGAAAGCCCAGGGTGGCGACGCGCAGCAGGTCGAAGGCGCCGTCCTCGCCGGCCGACAGCTTCGACGTGGCGTGCCGCTCGACGGCCAGGGGCAGGTCCGCCGCGCCAAGGCCCTGGCCGTCGTCGGCCACCAGGATGCGGCTCAGGCCCCCGCCGTCCGCCTGCACCTCGATCCGCGCGGCCCCTGCGTCCACGGCGTTTTCCACCAGTTCCTTCACGGCGCTCGCGGGACGCTCCACCACCTCGCCGGCGGCGATGCGGTTGATCAGCTCTGGGGGAAGGCGGCGGATGGTCATGATCGGGACGATGGGGCCAATATAGGTCGATTCCGCCCAAGCCATCGCCGGGAATCCGCATGCGCCGCCTCCTCGCCGCGATCGCCCTGTCCCTGACGCTGGCCGCGGGCGCCGCCGCCGCGCCGCCGGCCGCCGATCCCGAGGGCGCGGTCGTGGCCGAGCTGGTGGTGCAGGCGCGCACCGGGGGACCGCCCTGGTGGCGGGTGTCCCGGGGCGGCTCGGTGGTCTGGGTGCTCGGCGTGCCCAGCGGCCTGCCGCGCGGAACCCGCTGGGACCAGTCGGGCCTGGCCAGCCGGCTCGCGGGCGCCCGGCGACTGATCGTCCCGCCGGCCTTCACCACCGGTCTCGGCGACATCTTCGGCGCGGTGGCGCTGGGACGGCGGCTGCGGGCGCCGGGGCCGATCGAGGCCGCCCTGCCGGCCGACCTGCGCGCACGCTACCTTACCGCCAGCGCCGCCCTGGGCCAGCCGCCGCGCCACTACGACAGCTGGAAGCCGGCGGTCTCCGGCCTGATCATGCTGGGCGACTTCCGCAAGCGCGCCGGCATCGACGACCGCCAGCCCCTCGCGGCCATCCGCGGCGCCGCCGGCCGCAGGGGCGTGCGGGTGGTCCCGGCGGCGTCCTACCGCGCCCTGCCGTTCCTGCGCACCCTGACCGGCGACCTGACGCCGCAGGTCAACCTCGCCTGCCTTGCGGACTCGCTGCAGGAGATCGAGGCCGGGTCCGGGCGGGTGCGCGCCGCCGCGGGCGGCTGGACGCGCGGCGACGTGCGCACCGCGCTCACCGCCGAACGCGGTTTCGAGCGGTGCCTGGCCAGCTTCCCCGAGTTCACCGCCCAGGTGCGCCAGACCATGGCGGACGAGACCGCCGCCATCGCCCACGACCTGCAGACCCCCGGCGTCAGCGTCGCGGCGATCCCGCTGCGCAGCCTGCTGGCGCAGGACGGCGTGCTCGCGCGGCTGAAGGCCCAGGGCTACGACGTGCGAACGCCGGCGGACTAGAAGTCAGGCCTGCGCCGCCCACAGCCAGCGCAGGGAGTCGGCGAACACCGCGCCGCCGTGGCGCAGGTTGTGGCCGCCTTCGCCGAACACGAACTTCACCTCATAGCCGGCGAACCGCAGCGCCGCGGCCACCTCCTTGTTGGCCAGCGGCCAGCTGCCCAGGATGATGTCGGCGTCGTTCTCGCCGCTCTGCATCCATACGCGGATGGGCTTTCGCGGCGTGCTGCGGATCAGATACGGATAGTTGTGGCCGCCGCGGATGGCGGTGAACGAGCCGCAGTGGCTGAGCACCCGGCCGAAGGCGTCCGGGCGGTACCAGGCGGCGGTGAAGGCGCAGATGCCGCCGCTCGAGATGCCGCAGATGGTGCGGTGCGCGGGCTCGCCGGTCAGGGCGCAGCCGATCTCGGCCTCCACGAAGGGCAGCAGGTCCTCCAGCAGGAAGCGCACATAGCTGTCCGTCACGCTGTCGTATTCGATGCTGCGCTGCTGCGGCGTGTCGGGCGAGCGGCCGGGCATGACGAAGACGCCGATGGTCGGGCGCATCTCGCCGGCGTGCAGCAGGGTGTCGAACACCGCCGCCGCGCGCACCGGCCCGTTGCGGTCCAGGTAGCCGCCGCCGTCGTTGAACACCATCAGCGCCGGCGCCTCGCCGCCCGGCTCGAAGCCCGGCGGGGTGTAGATCCACAGGTCGCGCTGGGTGTCGGGGTAGACGCGGCTGCCCGCCCAGTCGCGGAACGAGGTCACCCGGCCGCGCGGGACGTCCTCGGCCACGAAGGCCTCGGGGCAGGGGTTGTATTGACGGTCGGCCGCCGTCGCCAGGGCGTCCTGGATCTCCCGGTTGGCGCGGCCGTTGACCACCCGCGTCGGGTCCACGTCGCTCATGGAGATGTGCAGGCCCAGGCTCTCATAGGTCTTGGTGTCCAATCGTCCCTCCTCGCCGCGGCGCTCGTCCGACTATAGTGGCCGCCCTCGCCACAGGACACGCCCATGACCCGACAATCCGCCCCCGACGTCGCCGCCTTCTCCGCCGAGCAGCGCGCCGAATACGACCGCTTCATCCAGACCCGCAAGCCGCGGGCGGACGGCGCCCTCGGCGGGCCGTTCGATCCGTGGATGACCAACCCGGAGCTGTTCCATCGGCTCACCGGCCTCGGCGGCATGCTCTGGGCGCGGACCAGCCTGGACCGGGGCCTGGTGGAGCTGGCCATCTGCATCACCGGGCGCTTCTGGGAGGCCAATGTGGAGTGGGCGGCGCACGCGCCCCGGGCCATCGAATACGGCGTCGCGGCCTCGGTGCTGGACGACGTCATGGCCGGCCGCCGCCCGACGGGGCGTGCGCAGGACGAGCTGGTCTACGACCTGTGCCAGACCATGCACGAGACCCACGCCCTGCCCCGCGACCTCTACGAGCGCGCGGTCGCGGGCCTCGGCGAACGCGGCGTGGCCGAGCTGATGGCGGTGATCGGCTACTACACCCTGGTGTCCATGACCCTGAACGCCTTCGAGGTCCAGGTCGCCCCGGGGCTGACCGCGCCGTTCAAGCGGGGGCGGTAGGGACGCCGGGTACTTGGGTTTTCAATTACTTACTTGTCATCCCGGAAAGGCGCGCAAGCGCCTTGTCCGGGACCTCCATCCGGATTGACCACCACGAGATCCCGGCCTTCCAGCTCGCTAAGGCGAGCTTCCAGCCGGGATGACAACTACCGGCCGTCCTACAGCCCCGGCAGCTTGATGTGCGTGCCGTGTTCCCGGGAGATGACCACGGGCTTGTCGCCGGTGAGCTTGTGGATGCGGGCCTCCTCGGTGGAGGCGTCGACCGGGGCGGGGACGTCGGAGCCGGCGGGCAGGGCGCCTGGCGCGGCGGCGGGGCTGCCGCGCTTCCAGAACATCACCCAGTCGGCGAAGCTCTTTTCCTTGTGCGCCACATTGCCGAACTCATCGTCCACCACATAGCGGATCATGGGATCGGCGTGGTCGGCGCCGGCCCGCGCGACCAGCAGCTTCTCGCCGTCGGAGCGCACCTCGGCCTCGCGCTCGCCCAGCAGGGCCTGGCGCGCCGCGCTTTCCGGCTGCAGCTCCTGCGGACGCGGCTCGCCCGGGGCGGGCGGGCGCAGGGAATAGTCCGGCGGCAGGGTCAGCGGCGCCTTGGTGACCACGCGGAACTCGTCGGGCGTGACCTTGGACATGCCCAGCGCCTTGGACGCCGACTGGCAACCGACGAGGCCCGCGGCGCCGATAAGAAGGCTGGCCGTCAGCACGCGGGTGAATTTCATCGAAACGCTGCTCCTCGCGAAGGCCTCCCCTGGCCCGGCCGCGTTGGATAACCCATTCCAGGCGCCGGCGCCAATGTCCATCAGGCGGGTGCGCGCTTCGGCGGCGCCAGGACCGCGTCCAGCAGGATCAGGGCGACGCCGACGTTGATGGCGCTGTCCGCCACGTTGAACACCCAGGGGAAGTGCAGCTGGCTGAAGTCCAGGAAGTCGGCCACCCAGCCCAGGCGGATGCGGTCGATGGCGTTGCCCACCGCGCCGCCGATGATGAAGCCCACCGCCAGAGCCGGGATGGGCCGATCGGCGCGCCGCACCCACCAGGCCAGTCCAACCGCGACGCCCACGGAGAAGACCACCAGCAGCCAGCGCGCCCAGTCGGCCTGGGCCTGCAGGAAACCGAAGCTGATCCCCCGGTTCTGCACCATGGTCAGGCGCAAGGGGCCCCACACCGGCGCGCTCTGCCGCTCGGGCAGGCGGAACACCGCCAGCACCCAGTACTTCACCGCCTGGTCCAGCACGATCACCCCCGCCGCCAGGGCGTGGGCCGTCAGGCCGAGGCGGCTCACCGGCCTCATGCCCGCGCCGCGTCCCAGACCGCCACGGCGTCCTGGCAGCGCTCGCACAGCATCACCGGCGGCTTCACCTCCGGCAGCACCCGCCAGCAGCGGGCGCACTTGCAGCCGTCGGCCGCGGCCGCGATCACCGCCACGCCGGGGACCTCGTCCAGGCGGAAGGCGTCCGGCGGGGCCTCACCGTCGCCGATGCGCGCGGCGCTGGTGCGGAACACGTCGGCGGGATCCAGGCCCTCCAGGGCGGCGCGCAGGTCCTCGTCGGCGATGCGCACGACGGGCGCCGCCTCCAGCGCCGCGCCCAGGCGCTTGTCGCGCCGCTCGATCTCCAGCGCCCCGGTGACCACCCGGGTCAGCCTCTCCACCCTGGCCCAGCGCTCGGCCTCGCCGGGGTCGCTCCACGACTCGGGCGTGTCGGGGAACACGCGCAGGGCGTTGGCCCCGGCGTCCGGAAAGCGGGTGCGCCAGGCCTCCTCGGCGGTGAAGGCCAGCAGCGGGGCCAGCCAGATGGTCAGGCGCTCGAAGGTCAGGTGCATCACCGTGCGCGCGGCGCGCCGGCGAGGCGAATCCGGCCGGTCGCAATAGAGGGCGTCGCGGCGGATGTCGAAGAACAGGGCCGACAGGTCGTTGGAGCAGAAGTCGGCCAGGGGCCGGATCACGTCCACGAAGGCATAGGCCTCATAGGCCCGGCGCACCTGCTGATCGAGCTCGCGCAGGCGGTGCAGGATGAACCGCTCCAGGGGCGGCATGGCGCCCGCCTCCACCCGCTCGGCGTCGTCGAAGCCGGCCAGGGCGCCCAGCAGATAGCGGATGGTGTTGCGGATCTTGCGATAGGCGTCGATCGTGGTCTGCAGGATGGTCCGGCCGATCCGCTGGTCCTCGGTGTAGTCCACCAGGGCGGTCCACAGGCGCAGGATCTCCGCCCCGCTCTCCTTGGTGACGTCCTGCGGCTCGACGGCGTTGCCCAGGGACTTGGACATCTTCTCCCCGGCTTCGGTCAGCGTCATGCCGTGGGTGATCACCGCGCCATAGGGCGCCCGGCCGCGGGTGGCGCAGCTTTCCAGCAGCGAGGACTGGAACCATCCGCGGTGCTGGTCGGAGCCTTCCAGATAGACGTCCGCCGGCCAGCGCGTGTCCTCGCGGGCCTCCAGCACGAAGGCGTGGGTCGAGCCGCTATCGAACCAGACGTCGAGGATGTCCTCCACCTTCTCATAGCGCTCGGGGTCGTGGTTGCCGAGGAAGTCCCGGGGCGGACGGGTGAACCAGGCGTCGGCCCCCTCGGCGGCGATCTGGTTGACGATCCGCGCGTTCACCTGGTCGTCGTGCAGCGGCTGGCCGGTGACCTTGTCCACGAACATGGCCAGAGGCGAGCCCCAGGCGCGCTGGCGGCTGACCAGCCAGTCCGGCCGGGTCTCCACCATGGCGCGGATGCGGTTGCGGGCCACGGGCGGATAGAAGGCGGTGGCGTCGATGGCTGCCAGCGCCGTCTCGCGCAGGGTCTTGCCGCCGTGCACGGGATCGTTCAGCGGCTCGTCCATGCGGATGAACCACTGCGGCGTGTTGCGGAAGATCACCGGGGCCCTGGAGCGCCAGCTGTGCGGATAGCTGTGCTCCATCCGGCCGCGCGCCAGCAGCGCGCCGGCCTCGATCAGCCGGTCGATCACCGCATTGTTGGCCGGACCGAACTTCCCGGCCTTCCTGCCCTCGGTCTCCAGCACCTTCAGGCCGCCGAACAGCGGCACGTGGTCGTAGTAGGCGCCGTCCTCGTCGACGGTCTCCGGGATCTCGCGATGGCCGTGCGCCAGCCACACCGTGTAGTCGTCGGCCCCGTGGCCCGGCGCGGTGTGCACGAAGCCCGTGCCAACGTCGTCGGTCACATGGTCGCCGGCCAGCAGCGGCACGGAAAAGCCGTAGCCGTCGTCCAGCCCCGCCAGCGGATGGCGGGCGACCATGCCCTGCGGGTCGACCGCCTCCAGCTTGCGCACCCGGGCGATCTTGGCGGCGGCGAACACCTCCTGCGCCAGCTTCTCGGCGACGATCAGCCGCTCGCCCGGCCTGGCCCACGGCTCGAAGGGCAGGTCCTGTTCCGGCGCCTCCACTAGGTAGACCGCGTAGGCGATGTCCGGATTGTAGGCGACGGCGCGGTTGGCCGGGATGGTCCAGGGCGTGGTGGTCCAGATCACCACCGAGCCGCCGACGGCGGCGTCCGAGCCCTCGGTCACCTCGAACTTCACCCAGACGGTCGGGCTGGTGTGGTCGTGGTACTCCACCTCGGCGTCGGCCAGGGCGGTGCGCTCCACCGGGCTCCACATCACCGGCTTGGAGCCGCGGTAGAGCTGGCCCGAGGCGATGAACTTGTGGAACTCGGCGACGATGGCCGCCTCGCTCTCGAAGTCCATGGTGGAATAGCGCCGCGCCCAGTCGCCCAGCACGCCCAGGCGGCGGAACTCGGCGCCTTGCGCCTCGATCCACTCGGCGGCGTATTCGCGGCAGCGGGCGCGGAACTCTGCCTTGGAGACCTCCTCCTTGCGCCGGCCCCCCGCTCGGAACTCCTCCTCGATCTTCCACTCGATGGGCAGGCCGTGGCAGTCCCAGCCGGGGATGTAGTCCACGTCGTAGCCCAGGGCGAAGCGCGAGCGGACGATGAAGTCCTTCAGCAGCTTGTTCAGCGCATGGCCGATGTGGATGGCCCCGTTGGCGTAGGGCGGCCCGTCGTGCAGCACGAACAGCGGCGCCCCGGCGGCCTGGCGCGCCCGGCGCACCTCGCCATAGAGGTCGCCCAGGCTCTCCAGGATGCGCGGCTCGAGCTGCGGCAGCCCCGCGCGCATGGGGAAGGGCGTGTCGGGAAGGAAGACGGTCTCGCGGTAGTCCCGGCCTGCGCCGGGATGAGCGGTCTTCAGGACGTCGTCGGACATGACGGCTCCAGCGTTGGTTCGGAGGGTCCCGGCTCGGCCTCCGCGCCTGGCGGCGTTGCAGTCGGCCGGGATGACGGATTGAATTGCCCGGCGCGCGCTGGAGTCTCGTCCGGCGGCGTCACGCCGGGCGGTTAATTCGCTGAGCCGTCCGAACCAGGGTCATGGGCGCGGGGTGTAACAGAAGCGGGGG
>JBIOEG010000104.1:0-7819 GCA_044445825.1 Caulobacterales bacterium | reverse complement strand
CAGCTACGCCTCCCTGTGGCTGATGGCCCCCGGCGAGAGCATCATCGCCCCGGAAGTCGCCTGGGGCGCCAGCGCCTACGCCTACTGGTCGGGCACCTCCATGTCGACGCCGGAAGTCGCCGGCGCCGTCGCCCTCCTCGAAGCAGCCTGGCCCATCCTCAAGACCAACGGCGGCGCACCCGCCATCCTCTTCGCCAGCGCCACCGACCTCGGCGCCAAAGGCGTCGACTCCACATTCGGCAACGGACTGCTCAACATCGCCAAAGCCTTCCAACCCGTCGGAACGTTGAGCGTCATCGGGGTCAACGGTCAGCCCAGCCCCGTCGCATCGCAGCCGGGAAGCGTGGTCGCCAGCGGAGCGCTCGGGGCGCTGCCGGGCGTAAGATCGGTTCTGTCCAGCTACACGACTTTCGACGCCTATCGGCGCAACTTCACCTCGAACCTCTCCGGCATGGTCACCGCCGCGTCGACCTCGTCAAACAGCCAGCCGTTTGTCGCCGCGCCGACCAGAACCACGACGAACGCTGTTCGCGGCGGCCAGTTCACCGTGGTGGGATCGGACACGCCCTGGCTCGAGCAGGACGCGTTTGGCGGCGACGCAAGCTATGACTTCAACGACCGCATGCTGGGTCATCGTGACCGAAGCGTCAGCCTGCTGGAGTTCGCCGGGACCAACGGAGACTACCTCGCCGTGGGCCACGGGGTTTCCTCCACGCTGTCCTTCGCCCAAGCAGCGTGGGGCGCGAACAGCCTGGCGGCCGAGCAGGCCAGCGGCTTGGGCGTGAACAGCGCGCTGGTGGATCTGGCCCAGGGAGGCTACTCCGCCGCCGCGGGCGCCGCGGGCTTCGGGCGCCTGCGCGTGGCCATGACCTGGACGTCCAGCGCGCCGCCCATCGGCTCGGCCTTCGCCGCCGACCGGTCCCGTTCCGACGCCACCGCCATCGCCGTGGCGCTCACCGCCAGGATCACGCCTCGCTGGTCGCTGGGCGCGACGCTCAGCAGCCTGAAAGAGGACAACGCCCTCCTGGGCACCACCTATGTCGGCGACGGACTGGTGAGTCTCGGCGCCCGGCACGACAGCAGCCAGGCCGGAATCAGCTCGGTCTTCGACGTCGGCGGCCGCCGGTCGATCCTGGCGGAAGCCACGGTGGTGGACGTGAGCGGGGCCAGCATGACTTCCGGGCTGGTGCGCGACGTCAGCCCGCTTCAGGCCCGCGCTTTTGGGCTGAGTTTCATCCAGGGCGACGCGCTGATGTCCGGGGATTCCCTGTCGATCTCCGTGCGCAAGCCTCTTCGGGTCGTCTCGGGAGACGCCAGGATCGCGGTGACGTCGGTGGACGCCGAAGGCAACCCGGTGATGAGTTTCACGCCGGTGAGCCTCGCTCCCTCGGGCAATGAGACGGACCTTACGCTCGGCTACGCCTCGCCGGCGCGCGACCAGATCAGCTGGCGCGGCCTGGTAAGCCTGCGCGACGACGCGGACAACCAGGCCGGCCGAAAGGACGTCGCCTTCCGCCTGGGCCTGAACTGGGGTTTCTAGACCGCGACCTCTGACGGCGGCTTGGCGCGCGCTTACGGGTCGCAACGCAGTCTGTTAGCTTGGATCATACTGGTGTTGAAGCCGGAGGATCCGTCCAGTGTCAGATCTCAGCGCACGGCCCACGGCCGATTCAAGCCCTGCGGCCAGCTGCGCGCGTTGACGTCGCCATGGCGGGCGAGACACCGAGGGCCGCGGGCGAACCGGTTGCGGTTCTGGCTATCGACCACGCCGTTGGCGGCTATCTCCATGGCCTCGCGCAACCCTTCCTGCAGGCCCACCTGCGTTTCGCGCTGCCGGCCGCGGTGGATTGGGCGCCGGTCGATGAAGCGCTCGCGACCGCGATCGCAGACGCCGACCCCCCTGGTCTGGCGCTGAGCACGGCGCCCGTTGCAGGAGCGCTGCAACGCATCCTGCACTGGACCGCGGAGTTTCAGCGCAGCGCCACCGACGCCGTGTTCGAAGCCGGCAGGATTCTCTGGCAAATCGGCGACGGCGCCGAGCTCACCGTGGTCGCGCTGCCCACCATTGACGCGACCATCGCGGCGCCTGCGCTCACGGCGGTCACCGGCATCATCGGCAGCGGCGTTGAAGGCAAGCGGACGCCGCCGGCGTTGCTTGCCGCGGTCCAAACCGAGATCGACCAGCTGATGGAGACGCGGCGGCGCCGGCTGAACTCGGGCGGCGCCGATATGAACCATTTCCTGCGGGCCGCCCATGAGCGGCGCATGCCGTGGTGTCGCGTGGGCGGCTCCGGGGTGTTCCAGATCGGCCATGGCGCCCGCGCCCACTGGCTCGAAAGCACGTTCACCGACGCGACCTCCGTGCTTGGCGCGCGGATCGCGCGCAACAAGGCGGCCGCGGCTTCCGTGCTGCGCCAGATCGGGCTGCCTGTGCCGCCGCACCTGGCCGTGCGGGACGAGGAGATGGCCGTGACCGCGGCGCAGGAGCTGGGCTATCCGGTGGTCGTCAAACCGCTCGACGTCGACGGAGGTTTCGGCGTGCATGTCGGCCTCAAGACTCCCGAGGCTGTTCGGGGCGCATATTCGGACGCACGAAGACATTCCGAGCGCGTGCTGGTGGAAAAGCTCGTCGAAGGCCGCGACTATCGTCTCTATGTCTTTCGCGAGAAGCTGATCTGGGCGATTGAACGCGTGCCCGGCGGGGTGACGGGCGATGGCGAACGCTCCGTCCGACAGCTGCTCGAGGCCGTGAACCTTGAGCCGCGACGCACTGGCCGCGAAGCAACCTCGATGAAGCCGATGATCTTCGACGCCGAGGCGGTCGCGCTGCTGGCCGAACGAGGCATGGACGCAGACTCCATCCCGGCGCAAGGCGAGCGCATCCGCTTGCGTGGCGCGGCGAACATCAACAGCGGCGGCGAGCCGTTCCCCGTGCTCGACAAGGTTCACCCCGACAACAAGATGCTCGTCGAGCGCGCCGCCCGCGCGCTTCGCCTCGATCTCGCCGGCGTGGATCTGTTGATCCCGGACATCGGCCAATCCTGGCGAGAGACGGGCGCCGGAATCTGCGAGGTGAACGGCCAGCCGACCTTCGGGACGGCCGTGAGCGGACATCTCTACGGCGAGGTCCTCGACCTCCTGATTCAGGGCGACGGCCGAATTCCCATTGCAATGGTCGTGGGCGCCCCCGACGGATCGAAGGCGTGCGAATTGCTCGCCCGGATCGTCGGCGCGGCCGGCCCACGGGTCGGTCTGGCGACCCGCGACGGCGTGTGGATAGGCCGAGACAGCGTGCTGCCCGGCCCGGCCGATACCTTCGCCGGCGCGCGCCTGCTGATCGGCGACCCAGCCGTGGAGGCTGCGATCGTCGCCGTTCACGACTTGAGGTCCGCGACCACCGGCATGCCGTTCGACCGCTGCGCCGTGGTCGCGCTCGCCGGCTCCGACCTGGAGAATACTGGCGGCGGCGGCTCCTTCCAGACATTGGCGCAGGCTCTGCTGCCGATGACTCTGGGCCGGGTCGTCATCAATGCACAGGACTTTGGGTGCATGGGGCTTGCGCCACAGGCGCAGGACCGGCAGCTGATCCTCTTCGCAGCCGAACCGGGTCTCGGGCCGGTGCTCGAACACCGCGCGAAGGGCGGCGCGGCTGTATGGGTGGAGGAGACGGCCGACGGCGGGCGCGTGGTCGTCGCGGCCGGCGCCGGCGAGCCCTTGATCATCGCGCTCGCCAATTCCGCCCGGGACGATGACCTGCGCTGCGGCCCGCGGGCTGTGGCGCTGGCCGTCGCGGTCGCGGGGGCGCTCGGGTGCGGCGAAAGCCAGCTGCGTCAGGGCCTCGCCGGGTTGCGGCTTCAGGCGGCGCCGGCCCGGGTCCGCTCGCCTTGACACCTCGCGGGTCGGCCCCTTATCTGCCGCCTCCCTTAGGGGCCGTAGCTCAGTTGGTAGAGCGCCTCGTTCGCAACAGTATAGTGGAAGTATATCGTGCCAGCATGTCTCGGAATTGTCGCGACAATAGCGCTATGAGAAATCATATATATTACAGACTAGTCGGGACTTTCGAGGAAAACTTAGAATTACAGTAGTGATAGGTAAAGAATACTATATTTTTTCCGCCTGGGTTTTGTCGGCGGCGGCGGGCGGGCAAGGTTCGCCACGTTCAGCCCCTAATTCCCTGCGAACAGCGAAATAACAGGCCAGATTCGCAATTTCGTTCCACGGTTTCGGCGGCAAGATCCCGCAAATTCCAGGAATAACAAAAGACTAGCGCAAAATCCTGCGCAAAAGGCGCATTTTCGAACAGGGAATTAACAGCCCCTGATCAGGTGGTTATCAGGGAAAATAACAGGTGCTAACAGGGGCGGATCAGGCCGGAGATTCGCGCCCGAAACTTGGTCCAAACGCCCCTGTTTTCCGTCTCGCGCAAGCTCGTCGCACGCCCTTTTTTGGCGCTCTTTCGACTTGCTGAGGCGAGCTAATCGAGCACTGGTCCGGTCATGCCCAAGGACCAGACGCCACGCCTTCTCGACACCAAACCGCAGGCCCTGCACAAGGCGCTGTGCATCGAGATCGCCACCGTGGTGGCGCCGGCGCTGCAGCTGGCGGTCGCCGCGCCGCCTGTCGATGCCTCTGAAGCCCTCGCCCTGGCGCGGGTGATCTTTCGCTCCGGCGGCACGGTGACGGTGCCGGGCCGCGCGCTGGAGGAGTTGGCGGCCAGGGCGCTGCGATCGGGGAGAACCAGGCGGGGCGCCGCAGAGCCCGGCGATGCCGGGCTCGCGCCGGTACGGGCCGAGGTTGTCGGCTCGCCGGAGCCCATCCATGCAGCGCCTCAAGCCGGCCCACTTTGAACTTCTCGTCGACATCGTTCGCAGCCCGCAGGGCGTGGCCAGACCCGACGGCGATGGGGTGATGTCGCGCGACCTCGAGAGTCTCGGCCTGATCAGCGCCTCGCCTCAGGACGGCGGCGCGGACATCCTCTTCGTGACCGCGGTCGGCCGCGAGCTGGTGGTGGTGCTGCTGGAGCGGCTCTGGGAACACCGCCGGGCCCGCGCGGCGGCTAGAGACCGAAGCGGAGACGGCGCATGAGCGTCCATGCGTTTCCCATCACGGCTCGGCCTCTGGACCGCAGGACCTTCCGGCCGACGCTCCTTAGCGACGCCTTCGTCGGGCGGCTGCAGCCGATCGCGGGCGTGCGCTACCGGGTCTGGGACCTGGCGCTCAAGGGGTTCAACGTCTGGGTGCAGCCGAGCGGCCGGCGGACCTGGTGCCTTCACTACCGCCGCGGCGCGAAATCGCGCTGGTATGTGATCGGCGCGCAAGGAGAACCCTGGAGCGCCGAGGCGGCTCGCAACGAGGCTTCCCGCATCCTGGCGGCGGTGGAGCGCGGCGAGGACCCGCACGCCGAAAAGCAACGGAAGCGGCGCAAGGCGTTCACCGTCTCGAAGCTCATCGACCTCTACCTGCGCGACGGCCCCGCATCGCGCCTCGGCAAGCGCGAGCACAGCTGGAAGATCGACCGCTCCTGCTTCACCCGCCACATCAGGCCGCTGATCGGCGCCCTCGCGGTCGGCGACGTGCGACGCTCCAACGTGAGCCGCATGGTCAAAGCCATCTGGGACGGCGAGACGGCGCAGACCGTCAAGACCAGGCGCCAAGGCATCGCCAACGTCCGCGGCGGCCTGGAGGCGGCCCGGCGGTCCCTGTGCTCGACGCAGGGTATGTTCACCTGGGCTATCGAGCAGGAGATCATCGCCGTGCACCCGGCGAGGGGCATCCGCCTGCCCCGGGCCAACATGCGCGACCGTCACCTCAGCCACGAGGAGGCAAAGCGCCTCTTTGAGACGCTCAGCGACATGGAGGGCGCCGGCGAACTCAGTCCGCGGTTCGGCGACATCGTACGGCTGCTTCTGCTAACCGGCGCTCGGAAGATGGAGATCCAGGCGCTGCGCTGGGGTGAGGTCGATCTGAAGGCTCGCCAGCTGGTCTTGCCCGCCGAGCGTACCAAGAGCGGCGCACACTCCGGCGGGCGGCGCATCCCGCTCTCCAGCCACGCCCTGGCGGTTATCGCGCGCCAAGAGCGCCTCGGTGACTATGTTTTCCCGGCGGCCAGGGCGGGCGTGTCGAAATTCACCACCGGATTGCAGAAGGCTTGGAGCGACATCCGAGACCGCGCGGGCCTCGATGAGGTCCACATGCATGACCTTCGTCACAGTTTCGCGACCTTCGCCCTCACCAACAACGAGAGCATCTACGCCATCAGCCGTGTGCTCGGGCACGCAAGCACCCGGTCGACCGAGCGCTACCTGCACATCGACGGCGACAAAGCCGGCGCGCTGTCGGAGCGAACGGGTGACTTCATCATGGGACACACGGGTTAAGCCGACGTCGCCTCGAAGCTGTTCACCTGGACAGCACGCGACCCTGCCCCTCAGGTGCCGCCTCCCGGCCACCGCTGGCCACAGCGGCGCCCCGGCGCTTAGCGGACCAGAACGGCCAACGTGGCAGCGATGAAGGCGAAGGCGGCCAAGAGAAACCACAACCAGCTGAAGCCGCGCCTGCGCCGATGCGGCATGATGGTGATTGGGCTTTGGTGTTGCGGCTCCAACCGTCCGAGCCCGCGCCACGCCCCGCTGCCCGCCGTCCGACGACCCATCGTATTTCCTCTGGTCTAGTCCACGCGTTCATCGGGCGCTCCGATTTTCTAAGGAGCAACGCTGTACAGCCGACGTAGTCCGGCTGACGCACATCGATCTTCAAGGGGGCTCCCGGAATTCAACCTCGCGGGCTATCGCTTTGTTAGCTGAATTTAGAGACGCACACCCAATAGGGCAGAGCGCGCAGGCAACGCGAACGGGTGCTGAACTGCCGTGATGAGGTTGGTCCGAGGCAGTGACACAGCGGCCCCGGAAAAGCTGCATCCCGATTTGACGCTGTTTCGACTTGCTGGCGGGCGCCGCAGCGAAATGCGCTGGCGCCGTTTCAGGCGGCCGCGGTGCGGTCGCACCATCGCGTCCACATCTGGCGGTAGGCGCGCTCGAGCTTGCGGGCGAAGGCGGGGGCGTCGGTGAGCGGCGAGGCCGCCATGCGTGGACGCAAGGTGCGCCGGATCTCGGCCAGGCGGGCCGGATCGCCGGCGAGCCGCGCGGCGATGTCGACATAGGCCGGGGCGTCCGTGGCGATCAGCTCCTCCAGGCCAACCCGCGTCAGCAGGCTGGCGCTGACCCTCGCGGCGTGACGATCTCCCAGCAGGGCGACGACGGGAACGCCCATCCACAGCGCTTCGCAGGTGGTGGTCGTGCCGTTGTAGGGGAACGGATCGAGGCCGATGTCGATGTCGGCGTAGAGGGCCAGGTGGTCGGCCGTGTGGGCCGCATAGCCTTTCAGCTGAACCCGCTCGGGCGCGACGCCGCGTTGTTCGAACCGCGCGTGGAACCACTGTCGCGCGCCTTCGTCGCTGAACGCGCCGCCCTTGAGCAGCAGCCGCGCGGCCGGCAGGCGCTCCAGCAGCTTCGCCCAGGCGTCCAGCGTCGCATCGCCGAGCTTCGAGGGATTGTTGAAGGACCCGAAGGTGACGACGCCGCTCGCCCGGCTGGGCGGCGGCGCGGGCTCGGGCGCATCCGGCGGCGGGCCGTAGCACAGGAAGCCATCTTCCAGGCGCACCAGCGTCTCCGTGGCGAAGGCGTCGGCTTCGCCGGGGGGGTCGGTGACGGCGTCCACCAGCCGGTAGTCCATCGCCGCCAGGCCCGTGGTGTTGGGATAGCCGAGCCAGGTCGCCTGCACTGGCGCCGGCTTCAGGGCGAACATCGTCAGGCGGTTGTTG
>JBIOEG010000103.1:0-8146 GCA_044445825.1 Caulobacterales bacterium | reverse complement strand
TCGCCGGCGCCGGCGGACCGGGCGGTGCTGGACGGCCTTTGGGAGGCCGCCACGGCGGCGGCGCGGGCCTGACCCCCCCCCCCCCTCGTGGGGTGGGACGACCGCGGAGCGGTCCGGGTGGGGGTTCGTGGTGGTTCGCAGATCCTGCTGACTATCGTTGACACTTCGGACTTCCCCACCCGATCGCTGGCGCGATCTTCCCTCCCCACGAGGGGGAGGGAGGTTCAGGCCCGCTCCGCCGCCTTGGCGGCATCCCATAGGCCGTCCATCTCCGCCAGGTCCGACTGCGCCGGCGACGAGCCTCGGGCCTTGAGTTCGGTCTCGATGAACCTGAACCGCCGCACGAACTTGGCGTTGGCGCCGCGCAGCGCCGCCTCGGGGTCCACGTCCAGTTCGCGCGCCAGGTTGGCGCAGACGAAGAGCACGTCGCCCAGTTCCTCTCGCGCCTTGTCCACGTCGCCCGCGTCCAGTTCGGCTTCCAGCTCGGCTACCTCCTCGTGCAGCTTGGCCATCACCTCCCTGGCGGAGGGCCAGACGAAGCCGACCCGCGCGGCGCGCCTCGACAGCTTGACGGCGCGGGTGAGGGCGGGGAGGGCGACCGGCACGTCGTCCAGCAGGCTCTCCTGCGCTCCTTGCGCCTTCGCCGCGCGCTCGACCGCCTTGATCTCCTCCCAGGCCCGGGTCTGCTCGGCCGTGTCGCGGTGGCTGGCGTCCGCGAACACATGCGGATGGCGTCGGATCATCTTGTCGTTGATCGCCTCGGCCACGGCCGCGAAGTCGAACGCCCCGTCCTCCTCGGCCATGCGCGAATGGAACACCACCTGCAGCAGCAGGTCGCCCAGCTCGTCGCGCAGGTCCTTCAGGTCGCCCCGCTCGATGGCGTCGGCCACCTCATAGGCTTCCTCGACCGTATAGGGGGCGATGGTGGCGTAGGTCTGCTCCAGGTCCCACGGACAGCCGCCGACCGGATCGCGCAGGCGCGCCATGATCTCGATCAGGCGGAAGATCGGGTGCTGGGCGGCGGTGGGCGCGTCGGGCATGGGACCATCGGCGTGGCTTGAGGGAATCGGCAGGCGCCGCTGGGCGGCGGACCGATCCTAAAGCCTCTGGGACGCGTCTGGATACCGCCCGCGGTCGCCTCAGACCCGGCCGCGCGCCAGGTCGTAGGCGAAGCGCTCGAAGGTCCATTGGGCGTCGCTCCAGGTGGCCGTCGCCTCTTCGCTGCGTATGTCGGTCTCGTACCAGCGGAAGCTCAGCGGCACGGTGCGGCCGTCGGGGTAGGTGAGGGACCCCTTGATGTCGGCGCCGCCGATGCCGTGGCTGCAGTAGCAGAGGTCGATATTGGCGGCCATCTGCTGGAACGTGGGCCGGTTGGGCGTGGCGTCCACGATGGTCAGGTCGAGCCTGGCGCCGCCGGGGCCGGCCTCGCCGGCGTTGGTCAGGGCGCGCTGGACCTGGGTTTCCAGATCGTCGGAGAGGTATTCCAGCTCGCGGTCGCCATACTTCTGGGCCTTGGCCTGCAGCGGCGCGCCGATGTGCACATTGATCTCGGACACGGTTCCGATAGGCGCCGCCGCCACGACTCCCGCCGAGGCCAGGACCATGACGCCCGCCAAAAGGATTGCTTTCATGCTCAAAGAGACTCCGCTATTCGGCCAGTCCGTCCTCGCCAGCACAGGATGGCCCGCGCGAAGGCCCCGGTCCAGGCCGGCAAGGCCGGAGAGGGCCTGAATTCTTGCCGATTGGCGCGGCTGGGCCACAGCGCCGCGATCATCTGTAAGCCATACTGACAAGACCTGCCCGATGCGCCTGTTTCACTTCAGCGACGACCCGACGATCGAGGTGTTCACGCCCCGTCCGGTCCGTACGCCCGCGGAGCGTCCGCCCGGCCGGGAGTGGCTGAACGGGCCTCTGGTCTGGGCGATCGAGGAGGACTGGCAGGCCATGTACCTATTCCCGCGCGACTGCCCGCGCATCCTGCTGCGCCAGACGGCCGCCACGACGGACGCCGACCGCGATCACTGGTGGGGGGACCGCGCCAGCCGCTGGATCGCCCACATGGAGTGGGCCTGGTTCGAACGCCTGCGCGCCGCCACGGCCTACCGCTACCACCTGCCGGTGGCGCCGTTCGAAAACCTCGGGGACGCCGGCATGTGGGTGGCGCGCGAGGCGGTCGAGCCACTGGGCATGGATGCGATCACCGACCTGCCCGCGGCCCTGGCTGCCCAGGGCGCCGAACTGCGCCTGATGCACAGCCTGGTCCCCCTGAAGGACGTCTGGGACCACTCCTTCCACGCCAGCGGCATCCGCCTGCGCAACGCGCAGGGTTGGAACGGATAGGGTGAAACAATGCAGCCAGGTCATCCGCTCGACAGGCCGGTGTGGAACGCGCTGACCACGCGCCAGGCGGGGCTGGGGCGGGGCGACGGGCAGGCGGTGCGGCTCGACCCGGAATATGGCCTGTTCGCCGCGGCGGTGGACGGCTCGCCCGGCGCCCTGGCCGCGCTCGCCGCGCTTGTACCGGACCGCGGCGGGCTGGCGCTGGTCGAGACGGCGCCGCCGCCGCCGATCCCCGGGGCCGCCGCCGCCGAGCCGCGCTCGCTCTGGCAGATGGTCGCCGACCACCTCACCGCTGCCAGCCCGCCGGACTTCGAGATCACGCCGCTGACGGACGCCGACGCGCCGCGGATGCTGGCCCTGGCGAGGCTGACCGAACCTGGGCCCTTCTTCGCGCGCACCCACCAGCTGGGCGACTTCGTCGGCGTCAAGCAGGAGGGCCGGCTGATCGCCATGGCGGGCGAGCGCATGAAGCCCACGGGCTTCACCGAGGTGAGCGGCGTCTGCACCCACCCGGAACACCGCGGCAGGGGCTATGCGGGCGCCCTGTTGCGCGTGGTGACCGCCCGCATCCTGGCGCGCGGCGAGACGCCCTTCCTGCACGCCTACGCCAGCAACACCGGCGCGATCGGGCTCTACCAGTCCCTGGGCTTCTCCCTGCGCCGGAAAATGGCGATGACGGTGCTGACGCGGGGGTGAGAACGGGGCAGGGTGGCGCTCAGAGGGCCACTCGGCTGAAGGGTCAAATTCTCAACTAAGCCATGGGCCGTCATCCCGGCTGGAAGCTCGCGCGAGCGATCCCGGATAAGCCGCTACGCGCCTTTCCGGGAGGAAAGCCGGGAGCAGTCCGGCGTCAACTCAACGATCTCGACGACACGCCGTCCTCTCAGTAGCCCTCGCCCCGCCCGAAGGGTGGGGGGAGTGAGGTGAGGGGTCTCTCCGCCGAACCAACCTCGGCCAGCTACGCTCTATGCCAGCCCCAGATCCTCGTAGATCGCCCCGCACAGGGCGTTCTGGCGGTCCGAATGGATGTGGTCGTCAGCGACCATGCCGTTCCAGGAACAGGCGATTACGAGGTCATGCTCCGGGTCGCAGGCGGCGAGGGTGGTGCGAAAGCCCGAATGTCCATAGGCGCGGGGGCTCGCGTGCGGACCATAGCCGTAGAGGTGCGTGGCGCCGCCGTGGTGAATGCGGGAGTCGAGGGTGAGGCCGAGGCCCCAGTCCAGCTTTTCCTGCTCCCAGCTGGCGTCGGGCAGGCCGCAGCGGTGGCGGGCGGTCATGGCCTCGACCGTCTGAGCCGAGAGCAGGCGCACGCCGCCCAGCTCGCCGCCTCGCCGCAGCAACTCCAACAGGCGCGCGAGCTGGTTCATGGGTCCGCGCCCGTTGCCGCCTGGCATGACATGCATCAGCTGCTCGGGCGCGTCCGGCGCGAAGGAGCCGTCGGGGCGCGGTTCGGGCCCGCTGGTGTCGAAGGTCTTGCCGAGGCGCCCGGCGTAGAGTGCGAGGGCCTCGGCCGGAATGCCCAGCCAGCAATCGGTCATGCCGAGCGGCAGGAACAGCTCCTTGCGCGCCAGTTCGCGGAAGTCGCGCCCGCGCTTTCGCGCCACGATCTCGGCCAGCAGCAGCGCGACCACGCTGGTCTGATAGCCCGCGCTCTCGCCCGGCGTGCGGCCGCGGTCGAGGCCCGAGCCGCAGATCAGGGCGATGTTCTCGGCGTTGGACTGCCGGTAGCGCACCGGGAACAGCTTGTCCTCCACGTGCAGCATGGCGCAGGTGTGCGTCCAGACGTGGCGGACCGTGACCTGCGCCTTGCCGCGCACGCCAAACTCCGGGATGTGGGCGGCGATGGGATCGCCCAGCCCGACCAGGCCTTCCTCCCACAGCCGGGCGAACAGGATCGAGGTGGCGATCTTCGAGGTCGACAGCCAGGTCATCATCGAGTCGGGCGTCATCGGCCGTCCCACCGCCGCCAGGCCGATACCGATGTCCGCGATGGTCTGACCATGGTGCGCGACGAAGAGCTGCACGCCGACATGCAGGTTGGAGCGCAGGCCGGCGTCGATGACGGCCAGTGTCCTCGGCAGCGTGCGGGGCGGGCTCATGTGGCGGCGTCGACCCCCGCAGGTTCGGCCAGCTCCTCGAGGGCGGCGAAGGCGACCTTGATCGCCGCGCTCGTCCCGGGCGGGAGAGTCTGCAAATGGTCGGCGACAAGAGCGATCTTCGCCTTACGGGCGGCGTCGAACAGGCCCACGGCGCGGGGCGTCAGCTCGATCAGCACGCCCCGGCCATCCTCAGGGTCGCGGCTGCGGCGGATCAGGCCGTCGCGCTCCATGTCACGCGCCAGCCTGGTCATCGAGGGCGCCCTGATACGCTCGTCCGCGGCGAGGTCGCCGATGTTGCGCGATCCGTGGAACCTCAGGCTCGCCAGGGCCGAGTACCGCGAGGGGGTCAGGCCTGACCGGGCGTCGATATCACGCAGGCGCCGGCCCAGGTGCTGGACGAACAGGTAGATCTGCTCCGCATCGGAGGGGTCTTCGGCCGGCGTCTGCGCATTGGACAACACGGCGCTAGGCTAATATACTTAGTATAGCTAATCAATTGGGAAGGGCGACTATGGCAGTGACGTCCGTTTCCGGCCGCCGGTTCGGTCTTACCGCCGACACCCACGACGTGCTGACCGATTGGCCGAAGGTGAAGTCGGCCCTGACGGCCGCCTGGGGCGAGGTGGACGCGATCCTGCATTGCGGCGACATGACCTCGCAGGCGGTGCTCTCCAGCCTGGGCGAGGTCGCGCCGGTCTACGCCACCCGCAGCGAGGGCGATCCGCCCGCCGCGCCGCCGGCGCTCATGGACGGCCCGCGCGTGCTGAACCTCGGCGGCGTTCCGGTGGGGCTGACCTTCGCGCTGGACGATGCCGCCATGACTCCGGACGGGGCGGCGCGGCTGTTCGAGGCGCCGGTCGCGGTCTGCGTCTACGGTGGCACGCACGAGGCGCACGTCGGCGAGGTGGGCGGCGTGCTCTTCGTCAATCCGGGCAGCCCATCACTGGCCAAGACCCGCACCGCCGCGGTGCTCACCATCGACGCCGGCCGGGCGTCGGCGGAGATCCTGGCAATCGGGTGAGGGCCGCGAGGGGCGTCTCGACGGACGTTCCCAGTCTGACGTCTATTTCGCGCCTAAGGAAGATTATCAGAAATTATTCCAGGTGCTGGAACGCTTGGCAGGCCATTCTCATCGTAGAGGAAGTCCTGGCTCGCCGCGGCCGATGCGCCTCTGACGGCCTTCGCAGCGCCCGCGAGACTTATCGACTCCATCAGCTTGCGCCGCGCCGCCCTGTCTGGCGCCGCCTCGTTCGCGTCGGTCGGCAAAACTCGCATCGGCAAATCCCTGACTGGATAGATGTAGCTGTCCAAATTGGGTGAGGCTTACGGCAGCGTCAATTCACCGCCAGCGATGCGCTTCAGCACATCCACGAAGAACGCCGGCTCGGCGGCGGTCACCTTGCGTTCGATGGCCTCCGCGTCGTCGGTCTCCGCCAGCGGGATATCCAGGCGCGCCACCACGGGGCCGTGGTCGTAGTCGCCGTCGACGATATGCACGGTGGCGCCTGTCGACTTGATCCCCGACGCCGCGACGGCCTCGTGCACGCGCCGGCCGTACATGCCCTGCCCTCCGAAGTCAGGCAGAAGCGCCGGGTGGATATTGAGAATCCGGTTTCGGTAGGCCTCCAGCGTGCGCGGCCCGAGCTTGCGCAGATAGCCGGACAGCACGACGAGTTCCACGCCGGCCTCGGCAAGCGCCTTCGCCAGGGCTTCGTCGGCGCGCTCCGGATCGCTGACCGTGGGAATGCAGAGCGTCGCCACGCCGTGTTCCCGGGCGAAGGTCAGGGCCGGTGAGTCGCGCCTGTTGCTCACCACGAGGCGCGCCTGGGCGTCCAGCGTCCTGGCCTCGATAGCCCGCACGATGACCCGCATGCTGCTACCGTTGTTCGAGGCCAGAAAGCCGAGGTTAAGCATCAGCTTGAGCCTCGATGCTGGTCTTCGATGTCAAGTGCGAAGCGCATGCCGTCATAGGCCGGCTCCACGCCCTCGGGCAGCCGCCGCGCCAGCTCGTGGTAGTCGATGTCGATGTGCATGTTGGTGAGCACGGCCCGCTTCGGCCTCACCCGCGCGATCCACTCCAGCGTCCGGTCCACGTGGGCGTGGGTGGGATGCGGCGTGTAGCGCAGGGCGTCGACGATCCACAGATCGAGCCCCTCCAACGCCGCGAACGCCGGCTCATCGAGGTCCACCACGTCGCTGGAATAGGCCATGCCGCCAATGCGATAGCCCACAGACCTGACCATGCCGTGGTCCTGGTCGAAGGTCACCAGCGGGATCGCCCCGGAGGGACCGTCGACATGCCAGGGCGTGCCGTGCTCGGGAAGCCGGTGCAGGTCGGCGATGGCCGGATAGCCCTTCTCCCCGTGGAAGATGTACCCGAAGCGCCGCAGCAGGGTGGTTTCGGTCGCTTCGTCCGCGTGCACGGGTATGCGCATGCGCTGCATCAGGGCGAACACCCTGATGTCGTCGACGCCGTGCGCCTGGTCGGCGTGGTCGTGGGTGAACAGCAGGGCGTCCAGCCGCCTGGCGCCGGCCGCGGCGGTCTGGGTGCGGAACTCCGGGGCGGCGTCGATGATTATGGTGGTCTGGTGCTCCGGCTGGGCCTGGTAGCCGGGTCCCTGCCCGGGCAGCCGCCGCACCATCAGCGAGCAGCGGTTGCGCCGGTTCTTCGGCTCGGACGGGTCGCACGCGCCCCAGCTGCCGTCGGCCCGCGGCACGCCGGCGGAGGACCCGCAGCCGAGGATGGTGACTTCCAGGGCGGGGTTCATGGGTGGGCGATCCGGTCGAACAGGCGAAAGAAGGCGGCCTCGGTGCGCGCCTCCGCCTCTTCGTAGGTCCAGCCGCGGATTTGCGCCAGCTTGGCCAGCACCTCGCGCACATAGGCCGGCTCGTTGCGCCGGCCCCGGTGCGGGACGGGCGCCAGATAGGGGCAGTCGGTCTCGACGATGATGCGCTCCGCCGGCATCTGGCGGATCACCGTGCGCACCTCCTCCGCCGCCTTGAAGGTGGCGATGCCCGAGACCGAGAACCACGCCCCCAGCGCCGCCACGCGCGCCGCCAGCTCGGGGCCTGACGTGTAGCAGTGCATCAACAGCTTGAACGCGCCGCGCGCGTGCTCCTCCTCCAGGATCTCGCCCGTCACCGCGTCGGCCTCGCGGGCGTGCACCACCAGCGGCAGGCCGGTGCGCCGCGCCGCCTCGATGTGGGCGCGGAACACCATCTGCTGCACGTCTCGCGGGCTGAGGTCATAGTGGAAGTCGAGTCCGGTCTCGCCAATGCCCACCACGCGAGGGTGGGCCGCGAGACGCACCAGGGTGTCCGCGGCCAGACCCGGGTCCTCCTTGGCCTCATGCGGGTGCGTGCCCACGGTGCACCAGATGTCCGGATGGGTGTCCGCGATGGCGCTCACCGCCTCGAACGCCGAGACCTTGTCGCAGATGGTGACCATCAGCCCCACGCCGGCGGCCCGCGCCCGCGCGATCACCGCCTCGCGGTCGTCCGCGAACTGCGGGGCGTGCAGATTGACGTGGCTGTCGATCAGCATTCGCTCGGGCGAGCCCTACGCCAGGGTCCGAAGGCGGCCGAGGGCGGTGAAGAAGGCGTCGGCCCGGTCGAGGTTGAGGCCCTCGACCTCGCTGGGCAGGGCCGCGAGCATCTCCCACGCCTCGGCCCAGCGATCAAGCCGGCCGCCCCCTGCCCCGCCGCCC
>JBIOEG010000102.1:0-8318 GCA_044445825.1 Caulobacterales bacterium | reverse complement strand
CTTCATAGAAACGGGCGTAGAAATCCTTGAAGAGGATTTCCTGGGCGTCGGGCTTCCGGTCGCAGCATTCGTCGATGAATGCTTCCAGGGCGGTGCGGTTGTTGTCCTCCGCCTGCACCTTGCTGACGGTCGTGACAACGGGGAGGCGGAGCCGGCCGACCATTGCTGGGCGTACGCCAACCGCTGTTGCCCCTATAGGTCGCGACGACGGGGGCAGATGTCAGCTGCAAGACCTGGGTCACTGGAGCAGCCGAGCCGGCCGCCGACACCAGGGTCGTGGTGTCCGCCGCGCGTCGGCGCGCCGGCGGCGACGTAGTGGTCAGCGGCCGCAGCCCCAGAACGGCGGTCAGCCTGGAATCGGCCTGAGCGGTTGCTGCTCCGTCGCCAGGAGAAACAAAGTGAGACGAGCCGTAGCTCTCCGCCGCGGCTGGCGCGGGAATGGCGCCGGCGAGGACGAGGCTGAGCGCGGAAGCGCTCAGCAGCAGACTCTTGCTCATGCGAGCTGACCCCCGCTGTGATTCGCGATTTCAGGCTGCGTGAACAGAATTAACGAATGATTCGCAGACCGAATCAGTGGGAGAGTCCGCACTAAACGTGTCCGCAATCCGGCGTTATGGAGTCATCTCCGAGTCCGCTTGACCGTTTGTTGGGTTCGGCGGCGGCCTGGACGTCGCCTTGTCGGCGCCGTCGGCGCGCTTTAGAGACGCGGACGGCGGGCACGGCCCGCGGAGGGCCGCATGGTCGGGATCGTCGACTTCATTTTCTTCGTGATCGGCTCGCTGGTGGAGCTGATCATCTTCGCCCTGATCGCCAACGCCATCTTCAGCTGGCTGATCGCCTTCGAGGTGGTCAATCCGCGCAACCGCTTCGTCTATCAGGTCTATCGTTTCCTCGACGCGGTCACCGCACCGGTATTGCGGCCCGTGCGCCGCTTCATCCCCGCCCTGGGCGGCATCGACATCTCGCCGGTGATCGTGATCATCGTGCTGCAGGGCATCCTCATCTATCTGCTGCCCGCCGCGGAGCGCGCCTTGGTTTCGCTGCTCTCCGCGGGCTGACGGTATGTGACGGTGGCGCGCCTGACCGTGCGGCTGACGCCCCGCGGCGGGCGCGACGCCGTCCAGGGCTGGGCGCTGGATCAGGCGGGCCGGCCATTCCTCCGGGTCCGCGTGGCCGCACCGCCGGTGGATGGCGCCGCCAATGCGGCCCTGGTCGTCCTGCTGGCCAAGGCGTTGAGGCGTCCGCGCTCGTCAGTGCGGGTGGCGGCGGGTGACGCCGGGCGGGTCAAGCAGATCGAGATCGACGGCGCCGCGCCTGCCGACCTCGTGGCGGCATTTGGCGAGCCGCCGGGCGGCGCGTGACCCACGCAAGCGTTGAACCGGCGGGCCGTCCGGGCTTTATCGTTTCCGAAACGCAGCCCCCTGGACAATGCGCCCCGTGTCCTCCCCGCCGGACGATTCACAGTTCGCCCGCAGGCAAAGGCCGCCGCCGGCCAGGAAGCCGCGTCGCCTCGGCCGTGCGATGGCCATCGCCGCCGCCCTGCTCGTCGTCGTGGTCGCGGGGCTGGGGCTGACCGCGGCCTTCGTCGCGCGACGGTACCTGGCCGACACGCCTCAGATCCCGTCTCGCGAGGCGCTGTGGGCGCTGCGACGCTCGCCCGGCATGACCTTCCTGGCCCGCGACGGCCAGGTGATCGCCACGCGCGGCGCCAAGTACGGCCAGCCGGTGAGCCTTTCCACCTTGCCGCCCTATGTGCCCAGGGCCTTCCTCGCCGCCGAGGACCGACGGTTCTATCAGCACGGGCCGCTGGACTTCCGCGCCATATTGCGGGCCCTGCGGCGGGACGTGGAAGCCAACCGCTCCGCCGAGGGGGCTTCGACCCTCACCCAGCAGCTGGCCCGAGAGCTGTTCCTCAAGCGCGACCGTTCCCTGCGCCGCAAGGTGCAGGAAGCCTATCTGGCGTGGAAGCTCGAGCAGGCCATGTCCAAGAACGAGATCCTGGAACTGTACCTCAACCGCACCTACTTCGGCGCCGGCGCCTATGGCCTGGACGCGGCCGCCCAGACCTATTTCGGCAAACCGGCCCGCCAACTGGACCTCGCCGAGGCGGCGATCCTCGCCGGCCTGCCCAATGCACCCAGCCGACTGTCGCTCACCAACAACATGCCCGGCGCCCTCGCCCGCGCCCAGAAGATCCTGGCCGCCATGCGCCAGGAGGGCTGGATCAGCGCCGCGGACCAGCAGGCCGCCCTGGCCAGCCCGCCGCAGCTGGCGCCGGCGCGGAACGGCGAGGGCGACTACAGCTACATCCTCGACCAGGCCGCGGCCGAAGCGGCCCAGCTGTCCGGCGGGACGGCTCCGGACCTGGTGGTGCGCACCACCATCGACCCCATCCTGCAGGCCGCCGGCGTCGCGGCGGTGAAGTCGGTCGTGGAGGGCGAGGGACATGCACGCAACGTCTCCCAGGGGGCCTTGGTGTCCCTCGCCCCCGACGGCGCGATCCTCGCCATGGTCGGCGGCCTCGACCACGACCGCAGCGCCTTCAACCGCGTGGTCCAGGCGCGGCGGCAGCCGGGCTCGTCGTTCAAGGCGTTCGTCTACGGCGCGGCCATGGAGCACGGCATCACGCCGGCCGACTACCGGCAGGACGCGCCGATCGCCATGGGGGACTGGTCGCCGGAGAACTACGGTCACGGCTACGCGGGCCGCGTCACCCTGCAGCAGGCGCTGGCGCGATCGCTGAACACCGTGTCGGTCCGGCTGACGCTGGAGATCGGGCCGGACACGGTCGCCGCGTTCGCCAGGCGGCTGGGCCTGTCCGACATTCCGCCCAACCCAGGCCCGTCCATCGCCTTGGGCGCCTATGAGGTCAGTCCGCTGGAGATGGCCGCCGGCTACCAGGTGTTCCAGACCGGCGGCGGGCGAACCGCGCCCTACCTCGTCCAGGAAGTGCGCTCCACCCGTGGCGACGTGCTCTACAGCCACGGCGCCAGCACCCCCGCCCCGGTCTACGATCCGCTGTACGCCACCCGCATGGTCGGCATGCTGAAGACGGTGATCACCGCCGGCACCGGAACGCGGGCCAACATCGGCCGGCCGGCGGCGGGCAAGACCGGCACCAGCCAGAGCTACCGCGACGCCTGGTTCGTGGGCTTCACCCCCGACGTGCTGTGCGCCGTTTGGGTCGGCAACGACGACGGACGTCCCATGGCGGGGGTCACCGGCGGCGAGCTGCCGGCTGAGATCTGGCGCAGGTTCATGACCCAGGCCGAAAAGGGCCTGCCGCCGCGCGACTTCCCCTGGTTGGTCGCCGAGCCGCCGCTGGTGGCCCAGGCGGATGACAATGCCCTGGGCGACGCCGGGGCGATGACGCCTCAGGACGGCGCCGACATGGATACGCCGCCGGCGGAGGGGGTGGACGCCGATGCGCCGCCGCCAGATCAGCCCGGCGCGGGACCTCCCCAAGCCGGCCCGGACGATCGCCGCCCTGCCGCCGGCGACCGCGAAGTTCGCCCGCGCCGGCGACGCAGCGACGACACGGCCCAGCCGCTCCGCACCGGCGGCGTCGACGAAGACCTGGGTCCGCCGCCTCGGACCGGCGACGAGGACGCCTCGCGACCGCCAGCGGATGAGCCGCCACGTTACCGGTACTGAGGCGTCGGAATACCTGGCCCCGGATCGCCGAATTTCGGCTAGACTGTCCCCGCCCAACACGTTGTTGCGGCGAGTGAGAGGATCCGTCATGGCCTGGACCGAACACGGCCCGATTTCACTGCCGCCCAAGCCCCTCGCCTACGGCGCCGGCGCGGCCTTGGTGGTCCTCGCCATCCTCGGGGTCGGCCTGGGCTTTCGCGCAAGCTTGCGCGAGCCGGGCGCGCCCAGCGTCGGGACCGAGCAGGCCGGCGGGCCGGACCAGCCGATGATCGCCAAACCCATCGTCGAACTCCCGGCGCCACAGCAGGCCGCCGCGGCAAAGCCCGACACCAACAGCGCCCAGGAAGCTGACAACGCCGACACCAACGCCATCGACGCACAGGCCGCGGCCGCGCGCCAGGTGCAGGCCAAGTCCGCCAGCCAGGGCGGCGACATTGACCAGATCCTGCAATCCAAGACGGAGAAGCCGCAGGCCCCGGCCAAGCCCGCCGCCGACGAAGCCGCCCCGGGCGGCCCCGACGCCTCCAAGAGCGATGTGCCGTTCTGAAGTGGCTTAGGTGACGATGTCCAGCAGCGCCTTCTGCGAGGCGTCGGCCACTTCGAAGGCCTTGAGCGAGAAGGCGAAGGCCAGCTGGGCGCTCACCGCCTCGGTGATCTGCGAGATCGCGTCGACGTTGGGAAACGCCACCACGCCCTGGGCGTTGGCCACAGGCGAGGCGGGATCGAACGCCGGCGTCGAGGCCGGCTTGACGGTGGTGGCGACCGCGGCGACGCCCCCGCCCGGCGTGGGCTGGGTGGTGACTCTCACCGGCTGAAAGCCGGCGCCGCCCACTGGGCTCTCGTCGCCAGCGTTGACCAGGTTCGAAGCGGCGCCGTTCAGCCGCGCGACCGCGGCCGTCATGCCGGAGAGGGCTATGGCTGAGGCGGGGCTCATGCGCCCATTTTGCCGTGGCAGGCTTAAGCTTCCGCGAAGGAAGGTGGTTTGCGCCGGTTTACCGTAAGGGTCGTCCTACCGGCCGCGGCGCGCCTGGTCCGCCTTGAACTGCGCCATCGCCCGCGCCGGCTCGTCGGTCTCGAACGCCGCGGCGAGGCTGTTGACACCCGCCACGATCGCCTCGGACATGGGCGCCTCCTCCCACTGCCGGATCAACGCCTTCTGCAGGGCCAGGGCGCGCGGCTTGGCGGACAGAATGGCGGCGATCCAGCCCTCGACGCCAGCGTCCAGCTCTCTGGCGGGAACCACCTTCTCCACCAGACGCCAGTCCAGCGCCTCGGCGGCGCCGAAGGTCTCGCCGGTGAGCAGTATCTCGCGGGTTCGGCCCCAGCCGACAAGGCCGGGCAACAGGGCCGCCTCGACCACCGAAGGAATGCCGAGTTTCACTTCCGGCATTCCGAAAACCGCGGTGTCGGCGGCGATGCGCATGTCGCAGGCCGCGGCCAGCTCCAGGCCCGCCCCGAGCGCGTAGCCGTTGATCCGGGCGATCACTGGCACGGGCGCGTCGCGCACCGCCGCGCAGGCCAGGTGCACGCGAGTGATGAAAGCGCGCGCCGCCTCAGGTCCCGATAACGCGGCCAGTTCGTCGATGTCGGCGCCGCCGGCGAAGGCGCGCTCGCCGGCTCCGGTGACCACGATCACCCGCAGGCCGGCTTCGTCCGCCAGCTTGCGGACCGCGCCCGCGAAGGCCTCCAGCAGGGGCGAGCCCAGGCAGTTGAGCCGCCGCTGGTTGTCGATGGTGACGAAGCCGACGAGGCCGCCGTCGCGGGCCTCGGTGCGGACCAGGATTTGCGGACTCATGCACAGGCTCCGGCGGCGGGCGAGCAGCCTAGAGCACGATGGGGTCAGGGGGAATCACCTGACCGCTGAATCGTGCTCTAGATTCAAAAGTGTAGAGCCTGATTCAGGGTTCGGATCGCGTCGATCTGAACCCATCAGGCTCTAGCCGCCGTGCCTGACGCCCGCTAGCTGGTCAGGCGCAGCGCGGCCTTGGAGCGCGTGTGGTTGAGCGGCAGGATTCGGTCGCCCCCGCTCGCCACGTCCTGCAGCCAGGCCCGGCCGTCGGCCAGGGCGACCACTCGCCACGTGGGCGGCGCGTCGGACTCCACCGAGACGATGTCCCCGATGTCCAGCTCCTGGCCGTACGACCGGTCCAGGCAGACGCCGTGGACGTCACAGAAATGCGCTCTCAAGTTCGCCTCCCTTGCTCAAGGCGACGCCGAATCGACGGCTGATGGTGCAAGCCTAGCCGCTCGGTCCTGAACCAGGGGGGAGCGTGGCGTTCAGCCGCGGTTCACGGAACCGGCAAAAACTCGATAATTGGAACGCGTGCTGAATTTGCTCTCGATCTGAGCGCCGCCCTCGCGCATATTGACCGTTCAGCGGGCAGGCCGTCGCCTTCGCCCGACGCAGTAGTGCGCCCCAAGGAGCAGACCCATGGCGGATGATTCGGACCAGACCCTGGTCGCAGAGCCGCAAGACACCAACGACGACCTGGGCTTCGATCCCGCCGCGCTGAAGGCGAAATACCGCGCCGAGCGCGACAAGCGCCTGCGCGCCGACGGCAACGAGCAGTACCAGGAGATCAAGGGCCAGTTCGCCCACTATCTGGACGACCCCTACGTGGCGCCGGGCTTCAAGCGGGCCCCGCTGACCGACGAGGTCGAGGTGGTGGTCATCGGCGGCGGCTTCGGCGGCCTGCTGGCCGGCGCGCGGCTGCGCGAGGCCGGCGTCGAAGGCATCCGCATGATCGAGAAGGGCGGCGACTTCGGCGGCACCTGGTACTGGAACCGCTATCCCGGCGCGGCCTGCGACATCGAGTCCTACATCTACCTGCCGCTGCTGGAGGAGATCGGCTACGTGCCGGTGGAGAAGTACTCCCGCGCCGCGGAAATTCTCGCCCACAGCCGGGCCATCGGCGAGCACTTCGACCTCTACCGCGACGTCTGCTTCCAGACCGAGGTGACCGAGCTGCGCTGGGACGACGAAGCCTCGCGCTGGATCGTGCACACCAACCGCGGCGACGCCATCAGGGCTCGTTTCGTGTGCATGGCCAACGGCCCGCTGCACCGGCCGAAGCTGCCCGGCATTCCGGGCGTCGAGACCTACAAGGGCCATTCCTTCCACACCAGCCGCTGGGACTATGAGTACACCGGCGGCGACTCCGAGGGTGGGCTGACCGGCCTGGCCGGCAAGCGGGTCGGCGTCATCGGCACCGGCGCCACCGCGGTGCAGTGCGTGCCGCACCTGGGCGCGGGCGCCGGCGAGCTGTTCGTCTTCCAGCGCACGCCCTCATCCATCGATGTGCGCGACAACCGTCCCACCGACCCCGAGTGGGCGCGGAGCCTGCAACCGGGCTGGCAGCAGCACCGCATGGACAATTTCAACGGCCTGGTGTCCGGCGTCGTCCAGGACGAGGACCTGGTGAACGACGGCTGGACCGACATAATCGGCAACCTGCTGGTGCTGGCCAGGAAGCAGGCGGCGGCCGAAACGGCGCAACAGAACCCGATGGATCTGCTGCAGCTGGCCGACTTCAAGAAGATGGAGCAGATCCGCGCGCGGGTGGATTCCGTGGTCGGCGACAAGGCCACGGCCGAGGCGCTGAAGCCCTACTACAACCAGTTCTGCAAGCGCCCCTGCTTCCACGACGAATATCTGCTCACCTTCAACCGCCCGAACGTCCACCTCGTGGACACCCAGGGTCAGGGCGTCGAGCGGATCACCGAGAAGGGCGTGGTGGCGGGCGGCGTGGAATACGAGCTGGACTGCCTGATCTACGCCACCGGCTTCGAGGTGGGCACCAGCTACACGCGCCGCGCCGGCTACGAGGTCTACGGCCGTGGCGGCCTGTCGCTCAGCGAGAAGTGGAAGGACGGGGTGTCCACCCTGCACGGCTTCCACAGCCGCGACTTCCCCAACTGCCTGATCATCAGCAACATCCAGTCCGGCTTCACCGCCAACTTCCCGCACATGCTCAACGAACAGAGCAAGCACCTCGCCTATCTGATCAGCCACTGCATCGATCGCCAGGTGCGCACGATGGAGGCTTCGGCCGAGGCGGAGGCCGAGTGGGTGCAGACCATCATTTCGCTGGCGCTGATGCGCCAAGCGTACCTCGAGGAGTGCACCCCCGGTTACTACAACAACGAGGGCAAGCCCTCGACGCTGGCCGCGCGCAACGGCTTCTACGGGGCGGGCTCGATCGCCTTCGTCAAGCTGCTGGAGGAATGGCGCGCCGAGGGCTCCCTCAAGGGGCTGGAGCTGACCCGGGCGTAGGCGCCTGTTCCACCTGTTCCGACCTGTTATTCACCTGTTCCACCTGTTATTTCACGGTTTTTGCCACCTGTTACGGTCTGGAAGCCGTGTTTTTTCAGTGGGTTGCGGCCACCTGATATCCGCCAGGAACAGGTGATAACAGGTGATAACAGGCGCCAAACAGGCCTGTTATCGATGCATAACAGGTGCGGAGCAGGTGACGGGGGAACCGGTTCCCACCCCAAGCTTTCCCACCACCCACATCCGAGATTCCCCGCGAAAGCGGGGACCCAGGCGTTTTTTTTTTGTTGCATACGTGCACACCCCCGCGAACCCCCCCCCGTGGAAAAAAGCCGGGGTGCCCGCGTTAGCGGGGGCAATAGGAAGAGGGGGGTAGGGAAAGGGGCGGGGG
>JBIOEG010000101.1:0-8847 GCA_044445825.1 Caulobacterales bacterium | reverse complement strand
GGCGGAGGTGGCGGCGACTTGGGCGGCGTGGAGGGCGGAGTCGAACCTCCCGTGCTCGGCGGATGGTAGCCGTGGTTGCCCCTATAGGTGGCCGACACGGGAGCGGCTACGGCCTGCGCCCCAATCAGGACAGCGCAAATCGAAACGCCGAACAGCAATCGCTTGGACATTCTCAGCCCCTCCAAAGCCTGGACGTGCCAAGTATCCACGAGTCTATGTTAATGGGTGGTTTGCTTGTATTTAAATAACCTCACTTTTTAATTCACTGAATATTAGTATTAATTTCGAGTAAACTCGGAATATCCTGGCTTAGGCGGCGGCCTTAAACCAACGCTGTTCCTTCAGCTCATGAATTATTAACGATAATTGCTTATGAACGACACAAGGTCATTCCTCGAACGCCGCTACACTGATTGGAGGAGGAGTGCTCGTTCGCGAATCGCTCGGCGCCGCGACGAGCCCCGCTGTCAGCCCCGGCGCACCGCCCGTTGGGCCTGATGAGGCAAAACCGGCGACGCCCCGGCGCGGGTTGGTGTAACTTGGGGTCTCGACAGCATTCACGGAGAAGCGTCAGTGAAGTTTCAGTATGCGCCCGGCGCGGCGTTCGCCGCGGCCCTGCTCCTCGCCAGTCCCGCGGCCCGGGCCGCTCCGGCGGGCGATGCGCAGCCGGCCCCCGCGTCGCCCGCCAATCCGCCCGCGGCCGCGCCGGATGCGTCCCCCAATGACACCGGAAGCCACGACCCCGAGGTCATCCAGGCCAACGGGCTGATCCGCGCCAACAAGTTCGCGGAGGCCAAGCAGCTGATGACCGCGCACCTGGCCAAGAACCCGAATGACAAGGACGCCCAGGCGGTGCTTGGGGTCGCCGACGCCTATAGCGGCGACTTCAACGGCGCCATGGCGGCGTTCGACGCGGCGGGGAACATCCCGGCGGCGTTCAGGCCAGCCGCGGCGAAGGCCTATTCCGACGCCACCGTCGAGGCCTTCAAGACCCACAGCGTGGTCAAGGAGGTCGAGCTTTCCACCATGGCGCTGGCGTTCGAGGAAAGCGTGGACACCCTCTATCTGCAGGGCACGGCGTTCGGCAATGTGCCGAACTATCCGGCGGCGATCGCCGACCTGCAGAAGGCCAAGGCGATGGCCGCCTCGGCCGCGAAGCCGGACCCGGCCACGGTGAACGCCATCGACGCGAGCCTGGTCACCTCCCTCATCCTGGGCGGGCAGGCCGACCAGGGCCTCGCGCTCGCGCGCGACTTCCAAAAGCGCAATCCCACGAGCGACCGCCTCGATGCGGTGCTGGCGGCCTATTACATCCAGCAGGCCAACGGCGCGATGCGGTCGGGCGATCGGGCCCAGGCGACCGCCAGCCTCGATGCGGGCGCCGCGGCCGCGCCGTCGCGAGCCGTGGACCTGTACATGCGCGCGGCGGGCCTCTGGTCGGTCGGTCAGCCGCTCGACTGGGAGAAAGTGGGCGCCGAAGCGCGCAAGGCGCTGGTGGTCAACGCGGCCGACCCCTACGCCAACTATGTGGTCGGCGTGGCGGAGACCAACCTGGGCCGCCGCGACGCGGCCATGCCCTTCCTCAACCGGGCGAACGCCAATGTTCGCGGCAATCCACGACTGCAGTCCGATATCGACGCCGCCCTGAAGAAGGCCAGCGAACCGGCGCCGACGCCCACCTCCTCCGGCGCGCCTCCCGCCGCGCCGCGGAAGACGCCGTAGGCCGCGCATGGGCGAGGCACGGACTTTGCTTGTCACCGTCCGGCCGTTGGGCGCCCTGATGCGGATCAGGTCGGTTCGGCGGTCAGGTTCAATTGGCTCATGAGTGTGGTCCATGCAGGAAACCGGAATGGCTTTGAGATCCGCGGCTAGGCGCACGCTCATGGCCGGCGCGCTCGCCGCGGCGGCCTGGGCCCTGGCGGCCCCGAGCTGCCAGGCCGGGACATTCTACGTGCTGGAAGGAGACCGGGAGAAAGTCAGCTTCATCGACCGGGACAGCCTGGTCGTGTCGAAGCAATTTCGCGCCGCCTGGATCACCACGATCTATGCGAAGGACCAGGTCACCCCCGGCATTCCGATGCCCTACAGGGTGGCCATGTTCCACTTCGTGATCGATTGCGCCCTGCGCAGGGAGCAGTCGCTGGGCGGTCTTGTCTACGACGAGGATCGCAAGACCATCCACGCCCTGGGCGTCGGGTCGGCCTGGCGAGATATCGTGGCCAAGTCGAACGGCGACATGATGCAGAGCTATTCATGCGGCCGAAGCGCCTGGCGCGGCGTCCCGATATCCGGCGACATTCCCGACCTGGAACGGCGATTCGCCGCTCTGCTCGCCGCGGGGTCGCTGTAGTGGCCGGATCTTTTGCCTGGCTCGGCAATTGCAGCCAACCAATCGCGAAGCGCGCAGGCAGCGGAGAACTGTCGTGACAAAGACGGCGTTGGTCCTGGGCGCAGGGGGCTTCATCGGCGGACATCTCGTGAAACGCCTGAAGCGCGAAGGCTTCTGGGTGCGCGGCGTCGACCTGAAATTCAACGAGTACGCCGAAACCGAAGCCGACGACTTCGTGATCGGCGACCTGCGCGAGCAGCAGCTCACCCGTTCGGTGATCGACCGGCGCTTCGACGAAGTGTACCAGCTGGCGGCCGACATGGGCGGCGCCGGCTACATCTTCACCGGCGAACACGACGCCGACATCATGCACAACTCGGCGACCATAAACCTCAATGTGGCGGACGCCGCGCACAGACGAAACATTGCCCGGGTCTTCTATTCGTCTTCCGCCTGCATGTATCCCGCCTACAATCAGGAAGATCCGGACAACCCGAACTGCGCCGAGGATTCCGCCTATCCCGCGGCGCCGGACAGCGAATACGGTTGGGAGAAGCTGTTCTCCGAGCGCCTGTTCCTGGCCTACAACCGCAACCACGGCATGCAGAACCGGGTGGCCCGGTACCACAACATCTTCGGCCCAGAAGGAACCTGGGAAGGCGGCAAGGAGAAGGCCCCCGCCGCCATGTGCCGCAAGGTCGCAATGGCGCGATCGGGCGACGCGGTCGAGGTGTGGGGCGACGGCCTGCAGACCCGGTCATTTCTCTACGTCGACGAGTGCCTGGAAGGCACGATCCGTCTGCTGCGCTCGGATTGGGAAGGCCCGGTGAACATCGGCTCGGAGGAAATGGTCACGATCGACCAGCTTCTGGGTACGGTGGCCGACATCGCCGGCAAGACCATCCGCATCAACCACATCCCAGGTCCGCTCGGCGTGCGCGGCCGCAACTCCGACAACCGCCTGATCCGCCAGAAGCTGGGATGGGCGCCGAGCCAGAGCCTGCGCGCGGGGCTCGAACGCACCTACGCCTGGATCGAGCAACAGGTGCTGCGCAACGCGCCCGCGGCGACCCGCACGGCGTAGCGCCGGTCAGGCGTCCTGGGCTTGCCGCGCGTCGGGCGCACCGCACCAGCTCACCCACATCTGTCTGTAGGCGCGCTCGACCTTCGCGGCGAACGCCGCGGCGTCCCCCAGCGGTGACGCGGCCATGCGCGGGCGCAAGCTCCGGCGGATGTCGACCAGGCGCTGGCGGTCGGCGGCAAGGCGCATCGCGATGTCCAGATAGTCATCGAGGTCTTTGGCGATCAGATCCTCCAGGCCGACTCGGGTGAGCAGGCTGGCGCTGACCCGGCCCGCGTGGCGGTCGCCGAGCAGGGCGACGACCGGGACGCCCATCCAGAACGCCTCGCAGGTCGTGGTGGTGCCGTTGTACGGGAACGGGTCGAGGGCGATGTCGATCTCGCCGTAGAGGGCCAGATGGTCGACTGGGCTGGCCGTCGGTCCCAGCAGTCGGACACGGTCGGGCGCCACGCCGCGATCGGCGAACCAGGCGTGAAACTGGCTGCGCGTGCGTTCGTCCTTGAAGGAGCCGCCCTTCAGCAGCAGCTGAGTTTGCGGCGCCCTGGCCAGGAGCAACGCCCAGGCATCGAGCGTCGACGCGCCCAGCTTCGCGGGGTTGTTGAATGAGCCGAAGGTGACGAAGCCCTTGGCCAGGCTCGGCGGCGGCGCAGGCTCCGGCGCGTCGGGCAACGGCTCATAGCAAAGGAAGCCCCCGTCCAGGCGCACCAGGGTCTCGCTGGCGAAGGCGTCGGCCACACCCGGAGGATCGGTGACCGCGTCGACCATCCGGTAGTCCATCGCGGACAGTCCCGTGGTGTTCGGATAGCCGAGCCAGGTCACCTGAACCGGCGCCGGCTTGAGCGCGAACATGGCCAACCGGTTGCACGCGGTGTGGCCGGCGACGTCCACCAGGACGTCGATGGCGTCTGCCTTGACCCGCGCCGCCAGCGCCTCGTCGGACATCCCAACCGTAAACAGCCAGTGATCGGGCAGCGCTTCGAACCGCGCCGTCATGCGGTCGCGGTCCTGCTTGGCGACCTCGGCGTAGCAATAGATCTCCACCACCGCGCGATCGTGGGCGGACAAGAGCGGCGCCAGGAACCAGGCCACCGAGTGGTGCTTGAAGTCGCCTGAAACGTACCCGACCCTCAGACGCCGCGCCGGACTGCGGTCATTGCCGTGTGCGAAGTCTGGCGACGGCGCGGCGAGCGCATGGATTTCGTCCCATCGCAGGTGCTCCTCGAAGATCGCCGCGGGCGTCTCGTCCGTATAGTTCAGGCACAGGAGATAGTTGCTTCTCGCAGTGTCGAAATCAGGCTTCAGCGTCAGCGCCTCGCGGTAGTGCGCGACCGCCTGGTCCAAATCGCCGCGCGACATGTAGGTCCCGCCGAGCGCGTTGTGCGGCTCGGCGTAGTCGGGCTTCAATTCCAGCGCCAGCTTATGGCCGGCGATCGCCTCTTCCAGGCGGCCCGCGGCGTCGAAGGCGAGAGCGAGGTTGTACCGCGCCTCGGCGAAGTCCGGTTTGAGCTCCAGAGCGCGCTCGAAGCGGACGATCGACTCCGTGACGTCGTACTTCTCGCGCAGAATGACGCCGAGACCGTTGTGGGCTTCCGCGTAGTCCGAATTGAGCGCCAGCGCCCGCTCGTAGCGCGCCGCCGCTTCGTCCGACCCTCGCAGCGCCAGCAGCGCGTTCGCCACATTGTTGTTGGTTTCGGCGTCGTCGGGACTGAGGGCGAGAGCGGCCTCATAGCTCGCCAGAGCGCGTTGGGGCATCGTCTTCGCCATCAGGGCGTTGCCGAGATTGTTGTGCGCGGCGAGATAGTTTGGCTTCAGCTCCAGCGCCATTCCGTAGCGCGCGATCGCTTCGTCCAGACGCTTCTGTTCCTGCAGCACATTGGCGAGATTGTAGTGGGCTTCCGCATAGCCGGGCCTCAATATGATCGCCCGTTCATATTCGTCCGCGGACTTGTCGAACTTGCCCTGCGCCTTGAGTGCATTCCCCAGGTTGTTGTGCACCTCGGCGTCGTCCGGTTTGAGCGCGAGCACCCGTTCGAAACACGCGACGGCCTCGGCGAATTTGCCCTGAGCCGTGAGGGCGTTGCCCAGGTTGTTGCGCGCGACTGTGTCGTTCGGCTTCAGGGCGAGGGCGCGCGCGTAGGCCGATACGGCGGCGTCCAGCCTCCCCTGCGCGCGCAAAGCCGCCCCGAGATTCGAGTGGTAGACGCCGACCGACGGGTCGAGCGCGATCGCCTGGCCGATGAGGTCGATCGCCAGGTCGTGTCGTCCGACCTGGTAGGCGATCACGCCCAGCCAGTGCAGACTGTCGGCATGCTGCGGCTCCATCGCGAGGATGCGCCGGTATCGCGCCTCGGCCTCCGGCAGTCGGCCGGCCTGATGGTGGCGCTGCGCATCGGCGAACAGCCCCGATACGGCCGAGGACGCCGGCTGCACTGCGCCCTTTTTCTTCGCCAGGCGACGCTGATCGCGGTTCATCGAATCCGACCCTCACGTACCGTGTAAGCGTGCCTTTCTAACGGCCGAATGTTAAGCGGAACTGCCGGCGGGGGACGCCTGCGCACTGGGCGCCCGAGGCGCGAGGCGGCGAATGACGCGGTGAGGACGCAATCGCCGCCCGCGCTCAGGCACCGAGGAACGGTCCAGAAACCTGGTGGAGCCGAGCGGAATCGAACCGCTGACCTCCTCATTGCGAACGAGGCGCTCTACCAACTGAGCTACGGCCCCTAACGGAGGCGGCAGATAAGAGTCGGACCCGCGAGGTGTCAAGGCGCGCGGACCGCTCTGCGCAGTCCATGAGGACAGCGCAGACCTCCCTCAATTGAGCGGTCTGGATCGAGACACCCACCGACTGATCCTTCCTGTCCGGCGGGAGCGGTACTTCGGTAGGTGGCATCGTCGCGCCCGGGAGCGGACCCTGCGAGGTTTCAAGCTGTCGCGCACCGTCAGTTCAGGGAATCGCTGGCGCGCGCCCTGCCGATCTCGCCACCGGTCCATCAGAACGACCGGGATCGGAGACGGCGGCTGCGGGTCGGCTACGTGTCCCCTGATTTCAAGGATCATTCGACGGCTTGGTTTCTGAACCCGTTGCTGTCTTCCCACGATCACGCCGCCGTGGAGGTGTTCTGCTATGCGCAGGTGGCCAAGCCTGACGCGGTGACCGAACGGCTGAAGGGTCAGGCGGACCACTGGCTGACCACCGTCGGCATGTCGGACGAGTCCCTGGCCGCGCGCATCGAAGCCGAGCGCATCGACATCCTGGTGGACCTCGCCGGCCACACCGCCCACAACCGCCTGACGATGTTCGCCCTGAAGCCGGCGCCAGTGCAGGCGACCTGGCTCGGCTATCCCAACACCACGGGCCTGGCGGCGATGGACTACCGGCTGGTGGACGCCGTCACCGACCCTCCCGGCGAAGCCGACGCCTTCGCCACGGAGAGCCTGGTGCGCCTGGAAGATGGCTTCCTGTGCTACGGCCCGCCGCCGGATGCGCCCGAGCCCGCGCCGCCACCCAGCCGGGCGAGCGGCGTCGTCACCTTCGGATCCTTCAACAATCCCTCGAAGCTCGGCGATGCGACGCTGGACGCCTGGGCGAAGTTGCTGGAGCGCCTGCCGGCCGCGCGGCTGCTGCTCAAGGGCGGCGCGTTCAGCGACGACGGCGCGCGACAGTGGTTCCACGCGCGGTTCGAAAAGCGCGGCGTCGCGCCCGAGCGGGTTCTGCTGAAAGGCTATGCGGCCCACACGGCCGACCACCTGGCCCTCTACGCCGACATCGACATCGGCCTCGATCCGTTCCCCTACAACGGCACGACCACCACCTGCGAAGCCCTGTGGATGGGCGTTCCCGTCGTCGCCCTGCTGGGTGATCGTCACGCCGCGAGGGTCAGCGCCAGCCTGCTCACCCAGGTGGGCCTGGAGGAGCTGATCGCCAGGGACGCCGAGGACTATGTCGACATCGCTGCCCGGCTTGCCGCCGATCCGGCCCGCCTGGCCGAGATCCGGCGCACCCTGCGTCCACGCATGGCGGCCTCGCCGCTCACCGACGCCCCGGCCTTCGCCCGCAAGCTCGAGCGCGCCTACCGCCGGATGTGGACGCTATGGTGCGAGCGTGGCGCGGCCGCCTGAAACGGCGCCAGCGCATTTCGGCGCAGCAAGCAGGCACAGATGGGTGCGGCGTCACCGACGGTTGAAAAGCTGTTCGCGGACGCCACTAGGCACCATCAGGCAGGACACATCGCCGGGGCCGAGGCCGAGTCTCGCTATCGGCGTGTGCGCGCGGTTCAGTCGCGACTATTCCGCGACATGTCGCACTTCTACTCTGATTCCACACTTTGCGACCGAGGCGCTCGATCAACTGAGCTACGGCCCCTATCTGAACGCGAGATTGGCGACTGGGCGCAGGTCGTCGAGGATGAGAGCAACGCCCTTCAGTCCCTGATCGGCTGACGGGAATGAACCTCGAATGGTTAGGTCTCGATTTGGCTCCGCGCCAGGCGAACCCGGCGTGAGCGAGCGCTGACGAGCAAGGCCCAGTCTACGCCTGCGATCGGCCCTTCCGGGCGTCGCCTCCGCACCGCTCCCGGGAGACCCGGGCAGGCGGTAGATCGCCCTGCGCCGCGCTATCGGCGGCGACAAAGGCCGTGCGGGCAAAGCGAAGGCCCCAGGGAGATGGCCCCGGGGCCTTCCTTCTCGCCGGCGCCTAAAGTGGGGGTGTGGTGGCCGGGCGAAACTTGACCGTGGGCACCACTACCTGGAGCAGCAAGCGGCCTTGTCGAGATAACTGTGCGCAACCTGTGGACGAATACACTTTTTTCCGGGGACGCTGTGTCACTGCCTCGGACCAACCTCATCACGCGCTATCCCGATATCAATGCATTTTCGCCGAGCGAAACGCCCTCTGTCGTTCTGCGCGCGACGGCGGAGATGATCAGCATCACGGATTCCGGTCGGCATAGGAAGTCGCAACGGGTCTTGAACGTGACCACGCAAACGCGCGGGTCAATGCTTTCGGCCTAGCCAAAAGATGATTTTCGCGCGGCGCGAACAGGCCGCCGCCGAACCCTCCGGTTATTGCCATGAAGCGGGCACCCTGAGGGACCGATGCGGGGGGAATTCGGACATTGGGTCGAGCCCGGAGACGGTCCGAACTCCGCCAATGTGACTAGGCGTCCGTCAGTCTGCTTCGCCAGGACCGCCTTAACGTCGACGCCCAGTTGGACCATCCGCATTGGCAGGGGTCATCCGCGATCTACGGCGCGCGGCTCTCGCACCATAGCGTCCACATCTGGCGGTAGGCGCGCTCGAGCTTGCGGGCGAAGGCCGGGGCGTCGGTGAGCGGCGAGGCCGCCATGCGTGGACGCAGGGTGCGCCGGATCTCGGCCAGGCGGGCCGGATCGGCGGCAAGCCGGGCAGCGATGTCGACATAGGCCTGAACGTCCGTGGC
>JBIOEG010000100.1:0-9329 GCA_044445825.1 Caulobacterales bacterium | reverse complement strand
GAGCCACCCTCCCCGTGAAGGGGAGGGAGGATGCTACGGCTGGGCGCTGAGGGCGGCGACTTCGGCGGCGAAGTCGTCGGATTTCTTTTCGACGCCCTCGCCCAGGGCCAGGCGCCTGAAGCCCACGACCTTCGCCGGGGCGCCCGAGGCCTTGGCCACTTCGGCCACCAGCTGTTCGATGGTCTGGTCGGGGTTGCGCACATAGGCCTGCTTCAGGAGCACGACCTCCTCGAAGAACTTGCGGATGCGCCCTTCGACCATTTTCTCCACGACATTGGCCGGTTTGCCCGAGGCCGCGGCCTGCTCGGCGAAGATGGCCCGCTCGCGCTCCACATGCGCCGCGTCGAGGTCTTCGGCGGCCAGGGACAGGGGCGATGTGGCGGCGACGTGCAGGGCGATGTTGCGCGCCAGGTCCTTCAGCGCGGCCTTATCGCCGGCGCCTTCCACGGCCACCAGCACGCCGATGCGCCCCAGGTCGGGCGCGCCGGCGACGGCGCTGTGGATGTACCCTCCCACCGCGCCCTGGCTCACCTGGAACCGGGCGAAGCGGCGCAGCAGCATGTTCTCGCCGATGGTGGCCACCAGGCCGGTTATGGCCTCGCCCACCGTCTCGCCGCCGACCTTCGCCGCGCGCAGCGCCTCGATATCGCCGGCGACGTCCAGCGCCGCCACGGCGGCCTTGCGCGCGCCGTTCTGGAACAGCTCGTTGCGGGCCACGAAGTCGGTTTCCGCGTTCAGCTCCACCAGGGCGCCGGTCATCCCCGCGCCGTCGTCGCGCAGGGCGAGCGCCACGACGCCTTCGGCGGCGACGCGGTCGGCCTTCTTGGCGGCCTTGGCGAGGCCCTTGGTGCGCAGCCAGTCGATGGCGGCTTCCTTGTCGCCCTCGGTTTCCTGCAGCGCCTTCTTGCAGTCCATCATCCCCGCGCCGGACGTCTCGCGCAGTTCCTTCACCATGGAAGCCGTGATTTCGGCCATGGTCCTACCTCCGATGAGTTCAAGTGCGGCCCCGCCCCGCGAAGGGCGGGCCCGAAGAATTTCAGCCTTCGGCCGCGGGCTCGGCTTGCGCTTCCGCTTCGTCCGGCGCCGCGGCGGTGGTCTCGCTCTCGGCCTCCGCGACGGGTTGCGGCGCGGCGGCTTCCGGCTCGGCGGCTTCCGGCTCGGCGGGTTCGGCCTGGCCGGTGAAGGCGGCCTCGAGCTCCGGTTCCGGTTCGACCGCCGGTTCCGGCCCGGCAACCGGCTCGGCTGCATCCTTGCGGCGCAGGGACGGCTCCACCGGGGCCACCTGGGCGCCGATGTCCACGCCCATGGCCGCCTGGCCTTCGGTCAGGCCGTCGAGCACCGCGTCGGCCACCAGGTCGCAGTAGAGCTGCAGGGCGCGCGCGGCGTCGTCGTTGCCCGGGATCGGGAAGGTGATGCCCTGCGGGTCGCAGTTGGTGTCGAGGATCGCCACCACCGGGATGTTGAGCTTGCGCGCTTCCTGGATGGCGATGGCTTCCTTGTTGGTGTCGATCACGAACATCAGGTCGGGGATGCCGCCCATGTCCTTGATGCCGCCCAGGGACAGTTCCAGCTTGTCGCGCTCGCGGGTGAGCTTCAGCAGTTCCTTCTTCAGGCGCCCGCCGGTGTCGCCGCCGTCGAGCATGCCTTCCAGTTCGCGCAGGCGCGCGATGGACTGGGAGATGGTGCGCCAGTTGGTCAGGGTGCCGCCCAGCCAGCGGTGGTTCACATAGTACTGGGCGCTGCGCTTGGCCGCCTGGGCCACCGGCTCGGAGGCCTGGCGCTTGGTGCCGACGAACAGCACGCGGCCGCCCGAGGCCGCCACGTCGCGCACCTTCACCAGGGCCTGGTGAAGCAGCGGCATGGTCTGAGACAGGTCGATGATGTGGATATTCGAGCGGCTGCCGAAGATGTAGCGCTCCATCTTCGGGTTCCAGCGATGGGTCTGGTGGCCGAAGTGGGCGCCAGCTTCCAGCAGCTGTCGCATGGAGAATTCGGGTAGAGCCATGAACCTATGTCCTTCTTCCGGTTCGAGCCTCCGCGGGGCAAACCCCCCTTTCGGGAGGACCGGAACGGAAAAGCGCGGGGAGTGACCCGCGCCTAGCCGAACGCTCCGCGTGCGTGATGGCCGGCCAGATAGGCGCAACGCGGCGGAAAAGCAAGGTTGGGGCGGGGTGTCGGCTTCCCACCAGCGATGTCATCCCGGACGTAGCGGCGCAGCCGCGAAGATCCGGGACCTTCCGGCCGGAGGTCCCGGACAAGCGCTGACGCGCTTTCCGGGATGACAACGCTGGGGATTGGCGCGTTCGGACGCTCCTACACGTCCTCCAGGAACGTCACCCCCGGCGCGGTCTTCAGGGCGCCGCGGGCGGGGCCGTCGAGCACCCAGTGGCCGGGAAGCCTCATCTCCACCTCGCGTCCCCCAGGGAAGCCGGCCACCAGGATGATGTCGCCGCCGCCGTTGGCGGAGGGCTTCAGGCGCTGGCGCAGGGCGGCGACCTCGGCGGAGGCTGGGGAGACATGCACGCGCAGGGACGCCGGCATGCTCTCCAGGGCGCGGTCGAGGGGCTCGGCGTCGTCGCCGAAGAAGCGCACGTCGCCGTCGCCGGCCTTGGCGCGGACCTTCATGAGGATGGCGGCGCCCGGCTCCAGCAGGTCGCGCCGGCGGCGCAGGACCTCCGGCGGAAACAGCACTTCGTACTCGCCGGTGGGGTCGGAGAGGCTGACGAAGGCGAACTTGTCGCCGCTGGAGGAGCTGGATCGCTCCTGGCGGCGGCGCACCACGCCGGCCATGCGGAAGGCCTCGGAACCGCCCTGCGCCAGCGCGAGGGCGTCGATGTAGAGCGTGGTGCGCCGCCGGCGCAGCACCTCCACCACGTCGTCGAGCGGATGGCCGCTGAGGTAGAAGCCCACGGCGGCCAGCTCCTCGTCCAGCTGCTGGGCCGGCGCCCACGGCGCGACCTTGGGCAGGCGCGGGCGCGCCGCGTCGGCATGTTCGGCGCCGAACAGGCTCTCCTGGGCGGAATCGCGGTCGGCGGCCACCGACTGGGCGTAGGCGACCAGCGTGTCCGCCGCCGCGGCGATCTGCGCGCGGTTGGGGTGCAGGCTGTCGAAGGCGCCCGCTCGGGCCAGGTTCTCGATGGCCCGCTTGTTCACCTGGCGCGGATCGATGCGCTCTAGGAAGTCGAACAGGTCGGCGAACCGGCCGCCCGCCTCGCGCACCGCCACGAGGTGCTGCATGGCCCCCTCGCCGACATTGCGCACGGCCCCCAGGGCGTAGAGCACCTGGCCGTCTTCCACCTCGAAGTCGGCGGCCGAGCGGTTCACGTCCGGCGGCAGGATGGGCACCTTGAAGCGCCGGGCGTCCTGATAGAACACCGCCAGGCGGTCGGTGTTGGAGATGTCGAGGCTCATGGAGGCCGCGTAGAACTCCACCGGCGCATGGGTCTTCAGCCAGGCGGTCTGGTAGGTGATGTAGGCGTAGGCGGCCGCGTGGCTCTTGTTGAAGCCGTAGCCGGCGAACTTGTTCACTAGGTCGAAGATGTCGCGCGCCTGCCCCGGCGAGATGCCGCGCTCCTCCGCTCCGGCGACGAACCGCGCGCGCTGGCGGTCCATCTCGTCCTTCTTCTTCTTGCCCATGGCCCGGCGCAGCAGGTCGGCCTCGCCCAGGGTGTAGCCGGCCAGGACCTGGGCGATCTTCATCACCTGCTCCTGGTAGACGATGATGCCGTAGGTCTCGCGCAGCACCGGCTCGAGCAGCGGATGCGGCCAGGCGATGACCTTGCGCCCCGACTTGCCGTCGCAGAAGGCGTCGATGTTGTCCATCGGCCCCGGGCGGTAGAGGGCGCCCAGGGCGGTCACGTCCTCGATGCTGGTGGGGCGCAGCTTGCGCAGGGTGTCGCGCATCCCCTGCCCTTCCAGCTGGAACACGCCCACGGTCTGGCCGGCAGACATCAGGTCGTAGACCTGCTGGTCGTCCAGCGGCAGGGTGGACATGTCCGCCGCCGCCCCGCGCCGGGCCAGGTGCTTCACCGCCCGGTCGATGACCGTGAGGGTCTTCAGGCCGAGAAAGTCGAACTTCACCGGCCCGGCGCTCTCCACCCATTTCATGTTGAACTGGGTAGCCGGGATGTCCGAGCGCGGGTCGCGGTAGAGCGGGGTCAGTTCGGTGAGCGGGCGGTCGCCGATGACTATGCCGGCGGCGTGGGTCGAGGCGTTGCGGAAGAGGCCCTCCAGCTGCAGGGCGACGTCGAGCAGCTCGGCGACGCTCTCCTCGTCCTTGCGCGCCTGCTGCAGGCGCGGCTCGATCTCGATGGCCTTGGCCAGGGTCACCGGACTGGCCGGGTTGTTGGGAACCATCTTGGCCAGGCGGTCGACGAGGCCCAGGGGCAACTGCATCACCCGGCCGACGTCGCGCAGCACGGCCCGGGCCTGCAGGGTGCCGAAGGTGATGATCTGGGCGACGCGGTCGCGGCCGTACTTGTTCTGGACGTAGGCGATCACCTCCTCGCGCCGCTCCTGGCAGAAGTCGGTGTCGATGTCGGGCATGGACACCCGCGCCGGGTCGAGGAAGCGCTCGAACAGCAGGTTGAAGCGCATCGGATCGAGGCCGGTGATCAGCAGCGACCAGGCCACCAGCGAGCCCACCGCCGAGCCGCGCCCCGGACCGACGGGGATGTGCTCCGCCGCGGCGAACTTCATGAAGTCCGACACGATCAGCAGGTAGCCGGAAAAGCCCATGCCCTGGATGACGGCGATCTCGCGCTCCAGCCGGTCCCAGTAGTCCTGCTCGGGGGCGAACAGAGGGTGGCTGGCCAGCCGCGCGCGCAGGCCCTCGCGCGCCTGCACCGCCAGCTCCTCCTCCTCGGTGCGCCCGCCGGAGGTGGGGAAGCGCGGCAGGATGGGATCGCGCTTGTGCACCATGAAGGCGCAGCGCCGGGCGATATCCAGGGTGTTGTCGCAGGCCTCGGGCAGGTCGGCGAACAGCCGGCGCATGTCGGCCGCGCTCTTGAACCAGTGCTCGGGCGTCACCCGCCGGCGCTCCTCCTGGCCGATGTAGGCGCCGTCGGCGATGCACAGCAGGGCGTCGTGGGCGCGGTAGGTCTTGGCCTCGGCGTAGTAGACGTCGTTGGTGGCGACGAGCGGCGCGTCGTGCTCATAGGCCCAGGCCACCAGGCCCGGCTCCGCGGCCGCCTGGCGCGCCAGCCCATGCCGCTGCAGCTCCACATAGAAGCGGCCCTCGAAGACCCGGCGCATCTCGGCCAGCGCCGCCTGGCCGTCGTGGGCGCGCCCGGCGGCGAACAGCGGATCCACTGGCCCGTCGGTCCCGCCGGAGAGCAGGATCAGGCCGTCGGCGTGGGCGGCCACCTTGGACCAGGGCACGCTGGGTTCGGCCATGCCGTCCGATTCCAGGAAGGCGGCGGTGGAAAGCTCGGTGAGGTTGCGGTAGCCGGTCTCGTCCTGGGCCAGCAGCACCACGGTGGGCGTGCGCGCCCAACGCTCGGGCGGGCCCTCGCCGACGCCGGTGACCGGCAGGGCGCAGCCGACGATGGGCTGCACGCCGGCATCCTTGGTGTAGGCGGAAAACTCCAGGGCGCCGAACAGATTGGCCCGGTCGGTGAGCGCCACCGCCGGCATGCCCGCCTCGGCCGCCAGCCGCCCCAGGGCGTCGGACTTGATCGCGCCCTCGAGCAGCGAATAGGCCGAACGCACCCGCAGGTGGACAAAGCTGTCGCCGACCCCAGCCATCGACCTCCCCTACCCCGCGGCCCGCCAACCCGCGCCGACTGGGCGCGCTTACGCCCGCGCGCGACTCACCCGACCGCCTGGGCGAACGTGCACACCATCCAGACGAACGACGCCACCGACGCAAGAGCCAGGGTCTCACGGGCAAGACGAAACATGGGGACAGCCTCCGGTTTGTACTCGCTTTGTTCTAGTACCCGTTTTGTTCTCATGGTGTCAAGCCCGGGGTAAAGCGAAGTCCCCGGCGAGCGACGATTTTGACCTCACCGATCTTCAGCCCTAGCAGCACCAACCAAACGCCCGGACTCGGCCAGGTAGCCCCCTCTCCTCTCGCGAAGTCGTCATCATGGTAGCCTCCAGCGTATGCGGCGTAGCAGGCGATGGAGACGGCTAGGCTATCGATCTGCAAGGTCGAGAGTCGGGACTATGTCGATTGGATCAATCAGCTGTTTGTCGAAGTCGTATATCCAAAATTCGTCGAAATTACACAAGACGACATAGCGCGGCCGATTCGGAACCGCGTTCATCCAGTAAGTGAACGCCTGATCATAGTGCCTTTGTAGCTTCTCCCCACGCTTCTTCATCTCTATGAGCACGCGGGGCTTCCACATGAGGTCGGCGAAGCTTGTGCCCCTGCCTGTGGGCTGCTTGATCCTTTCCTCGAGCGTTGCACCAGCCTCTTTGTAGCCATCGTGGCCGAAGGCTCGAAAGAGGCGGTCGCAGAATACCTGTGCCTCACCCTTCTCGTCGCCGTTCAAGGTGGCCACGTAGCTGACAAATCTCGTTATCCTGTCGAGGGTTTCGGACATGAGCCGGTGTGCATCCCAGACTGGCAGTGCGCCGTGATTGCGCCGCTACGTTGATGATAGTCACAGCGAATCGCGTCGAGCTCAAACACAGTCGGAAATGCGCTTGGTGGCTACGTCGGTCGAGGGTCGGCGTGGCGCGGGAAGTGACCATGCGATCCATCGAACGACGCCGCCAACGCGGAGCTGAGACGGGCTTGTATCGCGCGGTGTGGCGGAGAGCAGCCGCCTGCCGGGATGACGACGATGGAAATGGCGCCGCCGCTCACGCAGTCGCGGCGGCGCTCACCGGGGTCGGGGCCGCCGAGGCGGTCAGGCCGAGCGCCTGCAGCAGGTCGCGCAGGCCGTCGAGGACGGCTTCCGCCCCCATGTCCCTGATCTGCTCGGCCCCGAATCGGTAGCGCCAGAAGCTGACCACCTGTTCCACCCGGCCGATCTTGTCGCCCAGCTCGATGGACTGGCTGGAGTCGCTCAGCAGGAAGTCGCGGAAGTCGGCCGCGGTCTCGCGCTCGGTCAATGACGAGAATGCCTGGTCGTACAGCCGCAGCCGCCCGCCGACCTCGCGCCAGGTGGAGGTCACCGCCGACTGCAGCAGGCGCTTGCGGCCGTCGAGCAGCCTCAGTTCATCGCGCCCGCAATTTCTCGCCTGGATCGCGGCGATCGAACTCAGCGTGGACTTCAGCATCACCGACAGCTTGCGGCTGCGCCAGCGGTAGTAGAGGAAGGCCTTCCAGGAGAACATCGCTTCGCCGAACTCCGCTGCGTCCAGCCTGAAGCCCACCCGCAGCGGCTCGAGTTCTGGACTGTCCTGGTTGGCCAGCAGCAGCTCCGCCAGCCGGCGCGTGCGCGTGTCGTCCGCCTGGACGTCGTCGAAGCACACGCGGATCAGCGCCTCGATCTCGCCCGAGACGAAGCCGAGCATTTCGGCCTGATCGGCCTCGCTGACCCGAAAGTAGCAGCGGGCGACCTCGATCTGCTGCCGGTTCAGCATCTGGTTGACCAGGAAGGGATCGAGCGTCGGCAGCCGGTCCAGCGTCTGCAACACCGCCACGTCGCGGTCCAGCGGCAGTTCGGCGTAGTTCAGCTGGCGGGTGAGCGCCGGGACGAAGTCCGGCTGGCCGACGAACAGGAAGTGGCCGCCCAGGCCGAGGTCGATCGCGTCGAAGGGGAATATGAGCTTGGTGGCGTTGAAGCGACGCGGCGCGTGCCGGTCATCCTCTCCGGAGCGCACGTTATGCTTGACGATGATCGAGCGGTTGAGCACCGGGTGAACGAACAGCGGGCGCTCCGCATACTCGGGATCGTCCGGCTTCTCGACGGTGAGGCGGTGCAGGTCCAGAAGCCGCGCCGAGGACGCCGTCGCGGCGATACCTTTCAGGCTGTTCACCCCCGCGAGGGACTTGATGACTGGCACGCTGCAACGCTCCGACCAACTGCACGGGAGCGGCCTACCACTCAAGCTTTGCCAAGGTCCTTCGAAACACGCTTAAGTATGCATTGAGAGCGCCGGCCCATGCGACACTACGCCATCGATCTCGATGAAGCCCTGCGGAGGACCGGCGACGCGCTGCGCCGGCATCGCCTGCTGCTGCTCTCCGACAAGGTGCTGCCCAGTCTGGTGACCACGGTCGTCGGCGCGCCGGTGGCGGGATCGTGGTGGGCGCATCCGCTCTGCCATGAGATCTACATGGTCAGCCAAAGGCTGCAGGACGAACCGGGCGTGGCCATGCTGAAGCTGGTGCGCGGCAAGACGACGTTCGTGCACCGTGCGCTGTGGCCGGCGCTGCTGGCCGTGGGGTCGGCGGGGGGAGCGTGGCAGACGGAGGGGCTTGCCGGGAGCGCCCTGGACTTGCTGGGCGAGGTCCGGGGCGCCGGCTGCGCACGGGTGGACCGGCTGGGCGGGGCGCGGCCGCGGCGGGACGTGGCGCGGGACGCGAAGGCCCTGGAGGCCAGATTGCTGGTGTTCGGCGACGAGGTTCACACCGAGCGCGGGGCTCACGTCAAACAGATCGAGACCTGGGAGCACTGGGCGCGCCGCGTCGGGCTCACGGCCGGCGAAGCGCCGACGCCGCCGGAGGGCCGAGCGGCGATCGACGAGGCCTGCGCGGCGATGGCGCGCGGATGCGGCGAGGCGGCGACCACGCCGTGGGGCGGGGGCGCGCGGGCGCGGCGCTGAGTTCGCGCCGACCGGGTGCGTTCCAGACGGCCGCTTGCCGCTCCGTGCGAAGCCCTCCCAACGTTGCGTTGGGGGGTGGGGCTCGTCCCGGACGCAGCTCCCCCGCCTCGTCACCCCGGGCGTAGACCCGGGGCCGGACGGGCCGCCGGCTGGCTGGAAGGCGTCTATGAACCGGCCCGTCCGGCCCCGGATAAGGCCTGCGGCCTTTCCGGGGTGACGAAGGTTGGGGAACTGTGGGCTCGCCAAATCAGCGCGCGAATGGTGACGTGAGGCGCCGGGCCCTCGCGGCCGGCGACGGTCTTTGACATCGTGAAGAAACACAGGGCCGGCGCCGGAGCGGCGGCCGGGGCCCCGTGTGCACCTAGGTTCCCGATCCCCCACACCCGAAATTCCCCGCGCAAGCGGGGACCCTGGCTTTTTTGTTTGTTCCTTCCGTCCACAACGCGCCGCCCCCACCGATTGCAAAAACGCCTGGGTCCCCGCTTGCGCGGGGAATTTCGGATTTGGGGTAATTGAGGTGGTGGTGCGCTGGCGTCCGCCGGCTCACCTGCTCCGCACCTGTTATGCATCGATAACAGGCCTGTTTGGCGCCTGTTATCACCTGT
>JBIOEG010000099.1:0-9528 GCA_044445825.1 Caulobacterales bacterium | reverse complement strand
GAGCTGGCGCCGCGCCAGCTCCGGCCGCTTTTCGATTCGGTAGAGGGGCTGCTCGGAGGCGCGCTGGAACACCGAAAAGACCGCGGCGTCCTTCAGGCCGTCGATGGCGTAGTCGCGCCAGACCCCGGCGGAGACCATGCGGCCATAGAGGCGAAGGAGGGCGTCCAGTTCCCGGCGCTCGAAGAAGGTGATCGGGGTGGCGTGCGCCGGGTGGTGGTGCTGTGTGTCAAAAGCCATGCAAAAGCAAAGCTAGCGCGTGTTTGCCCGGATGCCAAATCCGCCCCGGGCGGAGGGGCCGTTATAGCGTCGGATCGACGCCCACCTGCACCAGCATTTTGCCGAAGTTGCCGCCGCGCAGCATCTCGGCGAAGCAGGCGGGGACGGTCTCGATGCCCTGGCGGATGTCTTCGCGGTACCTGATGTCGCCCGCCGCCACCCGGGGCGCCACCTCGCGCAGGAAGGCGTCGTGGTGGCTCTCGACGAAGTCGCCGACGAACAGGTCGCGCACCGTGACCCCGCGCGCTTTGAACACGGGCGCGCCGCGCGCCATCAGGGCCGCCCGGGCGTCGGTTCCGGCCGCGTCGCCGTAGTGGGCGATAAGGCCGCAGATGGTCATCCGCGCGCCGGGATTGAACAGCGGCAGCACAGCGTCGAACACCGCCCCGCCGACATTCTCGAAATAGACGTCGACCCCCGACGGGCAGGCCGCGCGCAGATCCTCCGGGAAGGTCGGGCTGAGGTGCGAGACGCAGGCGTCGAAGCGCAGCTCGCCGGTGACGAAGCGGCATTTCTCATCGCGCCCGGCGATGCCCACCACGCGCGCGCCGCGCAGGCGGGCCAGCTGGCCGGCGATCTGCCCGACCCCGCCGGAGGCGGCCGACACCACCGCCGTCTCCCCGGCCTTCGGATCGCCCATCAGCACCATGCCGGCATAGGCGGTCAGCCCCAGCATCCCGAGCACCCCCACCGCCTGGGAGATGCGCCCCTGCGCCGGGTCGAGCTTGCGCGGGATCATGTAGGACGGCCGCGCGACGCCCTCGCCCATCAGGCCGTATTCCGCCCAGCCGTTGGTGTTGAACACCAGGTCGCCCGCCGCGAAGCCGTCCATCCGGCTCTCCACCACCTGCGCCACGGTGCGCGCGTGGCAGGGCGCGCCGGGCGCATCGACGCCGCGTTTCTTGTAGCCCCACTGGTACGGGTCCAGGGATATGTAGATCGTCCGCGTCAGCGCCTGACCCGGGCCGGGCTCGGGCATCGGCCCGTCGCGAAGCTCGAAGGTATCCTTCTCGGGCCAGGCGCCGAGCGGCTTGCCGGACAAGGTCCAGTATCGGTTCATCGGCGTCTCCCTGCGTCCCGCGACGATCTAGGGGGCGGGCGGCCGGGTTGGCAATCGAGGAGGCCCACGCCGCAGGGCAACGAACTCGGGTTATCAGGTGGCTAAATTGCCCTCGACGCCGTCACCCCGGACGGCCTGCAAGGCCGATCCGGGGCCGAACGCGCCGGATCCCAGACGAAATCCAGCTCGGCGACGGCCCGTCCGGCCCCGGCTCGCGCTTCGCTTGGCCGGGGTGACGAGTGAGCTTTACTCATTGTTCATCCGAATTCGTTGCCCTGACGCACGCCGGACGCGGCGCGGACGGCGCCGTTCCCCTCGCCGGGGCAATTCCCTGAATGCGGTCCTGGCCCGCGCGTGTCACTGTCCGCGGCCCACGGGGGAAAACCAAATGGTCCGCATGCTGCTCGCGCTCATCGGCGCAATCATCCTGGCTTGCGCCGCGCCGAGCGCCCAGGCGCAGTCGCTCGTCGGGACCTGGTCGGCGACCGTGAACTGGAACTTGCCGTCGGGGATCATGATCACGTCGAGCTTCACCGCGGACGGCCGCCTGCAGTCGACCACCCAGAACCACATGGGTCAGAGTTTCTTCCTCTCGGGCGTGTACCGGTTCGATCCGGGACAGGGAATCCTGCAGTATCAGTGGCAGGACTACGCCCCGAAACAGACCTGCGTCGGAGGCTTCTGCACGCCCGCGCCGGCGCCGGCGCCCATGGGCGTGGTGACGACTAACAGCATCCGCTTCCTGAATGCGAACCAGTTCGTCGCCAGTTCGAACGACGCCACCACGGTCTACGTCCGCGCCAACGGCGGGGGCTTTCCGACGCCGTAGGGCGACGTAGCGTCGGGTGAGGATCATGTCCCGCAGAGGCCGAAAGGTGTTCGCTACGGTCCTGACGCGGCTTGCGCGACGATGGAGTCGGCCGGCGCGCACGTCCACACCATGCGCCGGGTTGGTTCGCCCGCCAGCAGCCCGCCCACCGCCGCCTGGGCTTGCGACAGCTGGGTCGGATCGGGGCCAGCTCCCGCAGGGGCGCTGCACTTGGAATCGACGAGGACGCCGCCGGCCTGGCGAGCGGCCGCGTAGGCGCTCGGCGTCAACTGGAAGTCGCCTCGGACCAGCGTCCGCTTGTCGGCCGAGAGGTCGAGCCACGACACCCGCTGGTCCTTGTCCACCAGCAGCACCGTGGTGATCTTCCCGCTGCTGTACTGGACGTAGCGGTTGTTGTTCAGGCACTGGCGGACCTGGTGCAGCCAGAACTTGAAGCTTTCCGAACCCGCCAGCGGCGCGAACGAACGGCTCGGGTCGAGCGTGCAGGCGTAGAGGGCGCCGGGTGGGCTGGTCGCCGGCTGCTCGTTTGGCTTTGCGGCGTTGGTCGCCTCCGGCGGATCGCTGCTTGCTGTCGCGAAGGCTGGCGGCGCGGGCGGCGGTGGAGCGGGCGCGTGTCGAACGGCGTCGCGAATGTAGGGATAGGCCAGCAGCAACAGGGGCGGGACGATGAACAGCGTAGCGCCGGCGGCGACGCGCGCGGCGCGGCGCCATGGCCAGGCGACCGGCTTCCGCCTCGGCGGCGCAGGTGTGGCGGTCGGAACGGGCGCCGCCGCCGGCCAAGCGTTCGCCGGCGCTGTGATCGCCGCGGGGCCAGGAGGCGGAGAGGCGCGCAGGCTTTCCGTCGGCGTCTTTCCGCGCTCAGCCCCCGACTTGCGTCTTGGCGCGGTCCTCCGCGTCGCGGCGGGTCGTTCGGCCGCGGCCGGCCTGGCGGCCTTCGCCGGCGGCCGCTGTCTGCGCACGCGCGCCGGCGCGTCGGCTTTCATGCCCTCGATCTGGTTGCGCACAAAGGAGGCGAACCGTCCGTGCGGGAAGGCGCCTAGATAGGCCTGCAGCGCGGCCACGTTTCCGGCCACCTGGGCGATCTTGAACTCTTCCAGTTCCGCCGCCGACGCCTGGGACTCCACGGTCCTCTCAGGATCGCGGAACCGCACCTTGCGGCCGACGCGCGACTCCAGGGCCCGCACCAGCTTCTGGAACTCGGGGTGGAAAATCTCGCCGGTCCAGGTGCTGAGGTCCTCGGTGTGCAGCTCTCCGAAGCCGAACGGAGGATGCGCACCGTCGATGGAAGCGGGGCACAGCTTGCCCTGGGTCTTCGCGTAGCTCGCTTCGTCGACGACGAAGTCGCTCTGCACCGAAAGGGCCGACCACAGCACCACGGCGACGCGACACTCGTCGATGACCGCCTTGATCGCCTTCCGGAACGGATCGCCCGAAAGTAGGTCGAGGTCCCACCAGACTTCGAAACCTAGATCGGACAAGACCGACGACAGCAGTTGCGCAGTCTCGCGATCCTCCCGCTTGTATGAGATGAAAACGTCAGCCACCTCACGCTCCCCCAGCAAGGCGGTTATTCCATACTGTGCGTTCGGTGACGAGTCGGAGGCTTTGCCTCAACCTATCAGCGTGGCGTCGTCATGACCGGACATTCACCGAATTCACGGATCCGGCTGACCGAACTCGAGCGCCCCAAGGAAAGTCTCGATGAACCGTCGCTGAATGGGCCGCTCAGGTTCCTCTCAGCCGCCGTGGCGCATGTTCGCCGCCAGAGCCGCCGAGCGGGCGGCGCCATGGATGCGGACAGGGACGATGCGCTTGAATTGGGTGGCCTTGGATCCGGGAACGCCGGACAGCATCCGGGTCGGCGACCTGGTGAGCGCCGACGCCGGCGGCTTGCCGGTCTATCGCGTGGTGGCGCTCGCCAACGGCGAGGCCCGGCTGCGCGACGGCCGGCGCCAGTGCGACCTCACCGCCGCGCTGAGCCGCTTCCACTGGAAGGCGTGCGCCGAGGCGTGAGGGCGCCGCTAACTACGACAGCCGGCGCGTGGGCCAGGAACAGCGACTGACCGACGTGAAGCGAAACACGATCGCCGACGCCGTCGCGACACGGGCGACCCCATCAGTCCCGTAGCGCCGACACGTAGGTCGCAAGATCGAAGTAGTCCCGCCAGACCTTGATGCGACCGTTTTGCATCTCGAACACGCCGCAGCAGGGGAGATTGACGGGCTTGGTTCCCACAAGGGTCCGGTCGAGGCGCTCGGCGAATACGACATCGTCCTTGGACATGAGGTTGAGCACGTCCCACTCGGTCGAGGTCCAACTCTGCAGAAAGCCCGAGATGAAAGGGCGAAGGGCGTCATGCCCCGTCACCGCCTGCGATGGCATGTTGTGGTAGGTCCCGTCCTCGCAAAAATACTGAACCAATTCCTCGACATCCAACCGCGACCACGCGGCGATGAAGTCCCGAATGACCTGTTCGTTGTTCGCCATCTTGGTCCTCCTGCTCGCCAACCGCGCCAACCTCGGCCTGCTTTGCCCTAAACCTCCGGCTTTATCGTCCAGACAACCAGGCCATCGAGTTCGTCGGAAAGCTTGATCTGGCACGAGAGGCGGGACGTCTCCCGGCGATCGGCGACGAGGGCCAGCATGAGGTTTTCCTGCTTGGATTTGGGCGCGAGCCTGCCTGCCCAGGCCGCGTCGACATAGAGGTGGCACGCGGCGCAGGTGCACACGCCCCCGCAGTCGGTTTCGACCTCGGGGATTGCGTGCTGCTGGGCGCCCTCCATGACGGAGGCGCCGCGCGGCAGGTCGACCGTCCGACGCTCACCCGTGGACTGGACGAATGTGACGTGAACCACCCTCGAATGCTCCCTTCGGCCCGGCGGCCGCGTCTTGCTTTTGCGTGGGCGTTCACGGCTGAGACCCGTCGCCTGGCTAGTTCGATGCGGCGTCCCCGACGGACTGCTCGATCGTGTGGGACTTCTGCGCCAGACCCATCAACCGCGTGGCCCTGAACCAGCCGAGCAGCACGACGAACTTGCCGATCGACAGGACGATGCGGACCAGGTCGCGAACGCTGACATTGGTGGCGAGGAAGTCGCACGCGGCCTTGCTGGTGGCGGTCTTCAGGATCGCCGACCAGTCGTCGAACTGCATCCTCACTTCGTATTCCCAGGGAGCGGGCGAATCGACGACGCCCGTGAGGGACATGAAGTCTGCCTTGCGCTCGAGCCGCGCCCGGTCGAGCCCCATCACCAGTTCCTGGTCGCCCAGCCCCTCAGACCAGAAGCGCATGCTTTTTTCCCATGCCGAACAATGCGCCGGCTCGCTTGGCCATGAACTTCAGCATCAGCCCCGGCGCCGCGGCGGTCAGACCCAGGACGAATGGGATCAGCAACCCGCCGCGTTCCGACAGGAAGCGCGCGGTCTCGGGCTTGGCCAGCAGCTTGAGGAAGTCCCTCAGGTCGCCCGCGGAAAGCATGATGGCGTAGTCCCAGCACACCGGTTCGATCACGCCCTTCAGCGCCAGATGATCTGGACTGGCGGTGAGCGTGGCGGCCGCCAAGTCGAGCGGGAGGCGTTGTTTTCCAAGTCCCCGGGACCAGACGATCATAGCACCAACCCCTTCTCGCGCGCCGCCGACACGGAGTCCGGCTCCGTCCACCAGACATCCAGGCCGAGCTGTTCGGCCACGACCTTCGCCGCGTTGTAGCCGCCGCCGAAGGTGATCATGCCGCCAGGGAACGTGCTGGCGCCGCACAGGTAGAGATTGTCGATGGGCGTCTTGTAGGACGAGCAATGAACATTCGGGCGCGAATAGCCCATCTGCGTCATGATGTAGGCGCCGTGCTTGAACGAGCCGCGCTTCATCTGAGGGATCTTCATCTCGATACTGACGGGCGTGTAGTCGTACTGTCGAACGATGGTCGCCGGGTCGAAGTCGGTCATGTAGCCGGCGAGCTTGGCCAGCAGCCGGTCGCCGTACACTGTGGATAGCTCAGCCCAGTCGCCCGCCGCCGGCGCATAGGGAACGCACGCCTCGATGCGGCAGACCGCGCCCTCGGGATCGATCTCGCGGGGCGCCTGGGCCGGGTCGAGGTCGGTGGTGAAGGTGACGTGGCCGATGTCGTGGAGCAAACGCCCTTCCATCACTTCCTTCAGGTGCGTGACCACGTCCTGGGGCGTCTCGACGCCGAACACCCTGATGAAAGCCGTCGCCACTCCAGGGTCCAGGCTCTCGGCCCGGAAGTGCGGCTTGCGCCTGAGCGCGAGGTGGCGAAGGAAGAGCGAGGTCGCCTCCCACTCCCAATTCCGCGCCGTGTTCAGGCACAGCCTGGAGCGTCCCAGCACCTCCGCCTCGGGGATGAATTCGCCGAATGTGGTCACCGGATCGGTGGAGGTGACGATCGCGCGGGCCTCGATGCGAGTGATCGGTCCGTCCGTCCCGGTGGGGGCGATCTCCACCGCCTTCGCGACGCCGCCCTCGACGATGAACCGCTTCACCTCGTGGTTCTCGATCACATCCATCCCGGCCACGATGCCGGCCTTCTGCAGGGTGGAGGACAGCCGGTGGGAGCCGCCGCGGACCAAGGTCGCATTGAGCATGCGGTTGAAATAGAGCGGCACCAGGTAGCTGGAGTTCGACTCCTGCGGATCGATCCCCCACATGCAGATGAGGTAGAGCAGCAGCGCGCTCAGTCCCGCCGTCTCGAAGCCCCAGCTTTCGCAGATCTCCTGCGGCGTCATCTCCGACACCTTCAGTATCCGCTGGCCCAGATCGCTCTTCATGTAGGCGGCCGCCAGCTGGGCCGATCCGACGGGGCGGCCGTAGGTGGCGGGAATCAGGTACTCGTCGGCGATCTGCTTGTAGTCGAGATAGACCTCGCGGAAGCGCGCCGCGTCCTTCGGCGAATGCCGGGCGATGGACTGCACCGACCGTTCGAGGTCGGAATAGAGCGTGATCGCATCGCCGTCGGTCTTCAGCAGGGACGCTTCGGCTTCCGGCCGGATGTAGACGCAGCCGTCGGCCTCGAGCTCCAGGTCCCGGTAGGGCGGGGCGACATCCAGCATGAGCATGTAGTTGGCGTGAAGGTTGAAGCGGTAGCCGGAGAACTCCTCAGTCACCAGGGCGCCGCCGGTTTCGTGCCTTCGCTCGACGACCAGGACCTTCGCGCCGGCCTTGGCCAGATAGGCCGCCGCCGTCAGGCCGTTATGACCGGCGCCGACGACGACGACATCGCACTGCTTGGTTTCGGCCATCCTGTTGTCTCCCCGCTGGGCGGTCTTCGGATGAGTCCCGGCCTGCTCAATCGACAGTGAACCGCTGGGTGACGCCCTGGCGGCGCAGCAACTCGGCCGCGCCGTCGAAGGCCTTGGCGTTCCACCACTCGGGACGTGGAATGTTCAGGTCGTCGACGACCTGGCCGGCCGCCGCGTAGCCGGCGGCGAGGTTGGTGTAGTTGGCCACCCCCATGGACTGGCAGATGTAGAAGCGGTCGATCGGGGTGTTCGGCGCGCCGCACCCGGAGAAGGGCTTCCAGCTCCACATCTGCGCCTCGTTCACCGAGCCGCTGGGGTGCATGTTGCCGCCGCAATGCGGGTTGCGGCGCACGTAGTCGTGCGGCGTGTTGACGTAGCGGGCCAGCTTCGAGGTCTTCAGGTTGGGCAGGTACTGGACCAGCACCTCCTCGACCTTGTCTGCGTAGGATTCGCGGATGTCGTCCCATTTCTCCGGGCCGCCCAGCGGGCGGATGTCGTAGGGGACCATCGCCCAGGTGAGTATGGTGTACTGGCCCGGCGGCGCCTGGGTCGGGTCGGCGATGCAGTAGTTGAAGGCGGCGCCCCAGACGACCGGCGGGTCGGGCGGGACGTCCCTGACCATGCAGCCGTCGATCAGCCTCGAAGCGTCGTCCAGGGTTTCGGCGCCGAAGTTGTAGACGAAGATGTTGTTCACCTCCGGGAACTTCGCCGAGGCCGCGAAATTCGGCCGTTCGCCCATCACGTAGTAGTTCGTGAACAGGCTGGAGCCGCGATAGTCGAAGCGCTTGAGGGCGGCCCTGGCCGAGACGGGGAGATGCTCCTCGCCGATCAGGCCGAGGAAGGTGGGCTTGGCGCTCAGGTCGCTGATCACCGCCTTCGAGGCTTTGAACTCCGCCTCCGGATAGGTGGCCGACTTCGAAAGGACGACGCCGGTGACCTCGTTGTTCTCGATCACCGCCTTTTCGACCGGGCAATTGTAGAAGATCTTGCCGCCGTAGTGCACGAAGCAGCGCACCAGCGAGTGGGTGAGATCGTGGCTGCCGCCTCGCGCGGTGTAGCCCCCTTCCGCCGTGAAAGTGGTCAGGAAGCTGAGGACCGCCAGCGGGCCGGCGATACGGCTGCTGATCCCGTCCAGCCCCCCGGTCGCGGCGTAGCTGAGGATGCCCAGCTTGACCTGCTCGTTCTCGAACAGGCAGTCGGCGAATTCGACGCCGGTCATCCAGATCCAGTCCTTCGGCAGTATGGGGACGGATTCGCTGGCCTCCAGGAACGCCAGGAAGCTCTCGTCGGTCTGCCGGCCGCCTGGTCCGCCCCGCCCCATGAAGGGCGTCATCCGCCCGAAAAAGTTGACGATCTTGCGAAACGTCTCGGCGTCCTTTGGCGAAATGCGCTGCCAGGCTTCGTAGGTCTCGCGAGCGTCGCGGCCGGAGAACAGCAGGGCGTTGCCGTCGAGGAACGGGTAGAAATAGGCGTACTTGGATCCGGGCGGCCTGAGGAGTTCGAGGCCGAACCGCTCGAGTTCGAGGTCCACGTAGGCGGGGCCGTAGTGGGTGAGCAGCAGGGAGGCGTGCATGTTCACCTTAACGCCGGGATAGAGCACCTCCTCCGTCGAGCAGAAGGTCCCCGACTCGTCCCGCCGCTCGAAGACCGCGGTCTGCAGTCCGGACTTCTGCAGATACGCCGCACAGGCGAGGCCGTTTATTCCGCCGCCGACGACGATGGCGTCATAGCTCGCTTTCGGCGCGGTCATGGCCGTTCCTCCGCATGGAGCCCCGAGTAGGCGCGTGCGCCCGGCCCGCGCTTTGATGGGGGTCAAGTATTTCGCGGGTTTTCCTGGGTGGAGCTTCAGGCCGCGGCGGCCGCCGGAGATGTTGCGGGGGCTCTGCGAGGTCCGATCGCCGGTTCGGGCCTGCCCGGGCGATGGGCGACGGGGGCGGACCCGCCCATTCATGTCCGAAGGTTCATGCGGCGCCGCGAAATGACCTTATTTCCGACGTGACCGCGCCTGTTTGCGCCACCAAATATGCAGCGTCGGCTGATCGAGAGCCCTGCTGGTCCTGGATCCTGAACAGCCCCCCCAGCCCCCCCGGGTCGCCGGGCGCCGGT
>JBIOEG010000098.1:0-9639 GCA_044445825.1 Caulobacterales bacterium | reverse complement strand
GTGGTGGGGGTTGGGGGTGCGCGAGGGGGCGCAAGGCCGCCGCTGGTGCGCCGGCGCTGTGTTTGTTTCACGATGTCAAAGACCGCCGCCGACCGCTGAGGCCGGCGCGTCACGTCACCATTCGCGCGCTGATTTGGCGAGGGCGCGGCAAAAAAGCGGAACCACGAACCACACGAAAAACACGAACGCGCCCGTTGTGTCGGCGGCAGTCGAGCGGCCCTCCGACCCGTTCGTGTGGTTCGTGTTTTTCGTGGTTCCCCTAACCCTTCGTCACCCCGGAAAGGCCGCAGGCCTTATCCGGGGCCGGACAGGCCGGTTCATAGACGGCATCCAGCTAGCCAGCCGCCCGTCCGGCCCCGGGTCTTCGCCCGGGGTGACGCGGTAGGGAGCATCTTCAGGGGCATTGCCGCTCCCCAACCCCGTCATCCCGGAAAGCGCGAAGCGCTTATCTGGGATCAACTCCGCGTGCGCACCGAGCGGCGACGGTCGGAGACGGCGGTGGCGCGGCGGAGGTCGATGTAGTCGGCGGCCTTGATGAACAGCATGCCCGCCAGCCAGATGGCGGCGACCAGCAGAACGAACTCGATCACGACAGCGGCCAAGGCCGAAACCTCCGTTCACAGTCAAGGCCCGAACGTCCAGGCGCATGACGACGGGCGCCTTCCTACGCTGGCTCCAGATAAACGATCAATCCGCCAGTGCAATGACCTGCATCAACGAAGCATAAGGACGCAAAGGGCCCGAGAACGTCTCGGCGGCGGGCGGCCCGCGGCAGGGACTTTACCTTTCGCTTACGCCGAAGGCTCCGATCAACATTGAAGCTTTACGCCCGTTTGCGGCATTTCCCATCCGGATTGCCGGCGGCCGGCGCCCATATCGGGCGGCGGGGTCACCGGCGCATCCCCGTCGTGTTTCGATGGCTACCTTCCACATGCAACCCGCCCAGCCCCTCGGGGGCGACAGCGCCGCCCTGACCCGCGTCCTGCAGCAGGCCGGCGTCGCCAAGGACGCGGCGGTCCGGGTCACCGGCCCCGCCGGCCCCACCGCCACCATCTGGCTCAGCCGCAGCGGCTTCGAGCGGGCGACCTACGTCCACGCCAGCCACGTCGCGGCCATGGAGCCGGCGGACGTGCTGCTGGTGCCGCACAGCTGCGGCGTGCAGGAGCTGGGCGAGCTGCTGCAGGGCGGCAGCTGCCTGCGCGAAGGCGGCGTGCTGATCGTGCAGACCGCGCTGGAGCCCACCGGCATGGGCGGCGAGCGGGTCAGTGCGCTGCTGACCCCGCTGCGCTACGAACTGGAGCATCACATCTCCGACCGCGGCCGGGAGATCTACATCGCCCGGCGGCTCGGCTTCGGCGGCTTCAAACAGGCGGCTTAGCGGCCCGGGCGCCGGCTTGGCCGGCGTCTTTCGAGGCGTCGTCCGCGTCGGGCTTGGGCGCGGCCGCCCGGCGCGGCCGCCGCCGGAGCGCCGCGAGCCGCGCCACCGACCCGAAGGTGACGCCCTGCACGGCCACGGAGAAGGCCGCAACGGCGTAGGTGATCGCCAGCACCACCGGGCGGTTCGGGCTCGCCGGAATGCTCAGCGCCAGCGCCAGCGACAGTGCGCCGTGCAGGCCGCCCCACACCAGTATGGTGCCCGCGCCGCGCTCCTCCTCGCGCAGGTGGAAGTAGGCGCCCCAGGGCAGCACCACGACGGCGCGCGCCGCCACCACCAGCGCGATGGCGGCGATCGCCAGCCCCGCCTCCCGCGGCTGCAGCGGGATCACCAGCAGCTCCAGGCCGAGCAGGAAGAACAGCACGGCGTTGAGCAGCTCGTCGATCAAGGTCCAGAAGTGGCTCAGATGCTGGCGGGTGGTCTCGCTCATCACACCGTCGTTGCGGCTGGCCCCCATCAGCAGGCCGGCGCCCACCACGGCGATCGGGCCGCTGAGGTGCAGCCCCTGGGCGGCGGCGTAGCAGCCCATGGCCAGCGCCAGCGACAGGCTCACCTCCACCACATAGTCGTCGATGACCCGCATGGCCCGGATGACGATCACGGCGGCGATCAGCCCGAGCGCCAGGCCGCCGGCGGCCTGCAGCACCACCTGGAACAGGGCCTGGCTGGGGCTGGGCGCGGCGCCCGTGGCGAAGGCCAGCAGGGCGGTGAACAGCACGATGCCCACGCCGTCGTTGAACAGGGCCTCGCCCTGCAGCACCACGCGCAGGGTCTTGGAGAGCTGGCCGCGCCGCACCGTCGCGAGCACGGCCACCGGGTCTGTGGGGCTGATCAGGGCGCCGAACACCAAGGCCCAGGGCAGGGGCAGCGCCAGTCCGAGCCAGCCGGCGGCCAGCCACACGCCGAGCCCCACGATGCCGGTGGAGGCGACCACCCCAAGGGTCGCCAGGGTCCAGACCGCGAGCCGGCGGCGCCGCAGCTCGCTGAGGTCCACCTGCATCGCCCCGGCGAACAGCAGGAAGCCCAGCAGGTAGCCCAGCACCGTGCGCGAGAAGTCGAACCGCCCGATCGCCGCGGTGAGCGCCGCCGCGCCGCCCAGCCCCACCCGCTGCAAGGCGAACAGAATGAGGGCGCCGGCGATGCCCACGAACAGCATGGCCACTCCGTGCGGCAGCTTCAGCGTGCGCACGTTCAGCCAGCCGCCCAGGGCGACCAGCGTCACGAACAGCGCGGCAAGCTGGAAGAACGACATGACGCCCGTTTCTCGCGCCGGGCGCCGGACCGCTCAAGGAATATCGGGGAACTCCCTCCCCTTCACGGCGAGGGAAGATCGATGCCAGGCATCGATCGGGTGGGGAAGTCTCCGGCCGGGCGCTCTTGCGGATGAGGGGTCTCAAAGACTTACCACGGAGGTCACGGAGAACCACGGAGTTCACGGAGTGCCGCCACCTCGAAAAACCGCGCCAGCGGCTTGTCCGGCTGTCCCACGCGCCGCCCTCGCGTGAAGGTCATAGTCTCCGTGATCTTCGTGCTCCTCCGTGTCCTCCGTGGTTGAACTTTCCTCGCGCCGCCGTTGCGGCCCGTTTCCGGCGGCCCCGCCGCCACCCCGTCGCGCCGCCGGCGCAGGCCCGCCGTCCTTGACTTTTCGGTGCTTCTTACCGATAAGCCGCCCCTTCCGCCGCTGGGGCCAGCCCTCGCGGCGCGATCATCCATGACGGGTGACGTGGTGCGCCGCCGTTGCAATCGTTCCCCCGATCACGAGGGAACCGGACCCGCGTCGAGTTGAAAAGAGCTGAAGCATGTCGAAGCGCCATTCGGCGAAGTACAAGATCGACCGGCGTATGGGCGAAAACCTCTGGGGCCGCCCGAAGTCGCCCATCAACCAGCGGTCCTACGGGCCCGGCCAGCACGGCCAGCGCCGCAAGAGCAAGGTTTCCGATTTCGGCCTGCAGCTGCGCGCCAAGCAGAAGCTGAAGGGCTACTACGGCAACCTCACCGAAAAGCAGTTCAGCCGCACCTACGACGAAGCCGCGCGCCGCCGCGGCAACACGGCGGAGAAGCTGATCGGCCTGCTGGAGAGCCGGCTCGACGCCATCGTCTACCGCGCCAAGTTCGTGCCGACGCCCTTCGCGGCGCGGCAGTTCGTCAACCACGGCCATGTGATGGTCAACGCCAAGCGGGTGAACATCCCGTCCTACCGCGTGAAGCCCGGCGACGTGGTGCAGGTGCGCGAACGCTCGCGCAGCATGGCCCTGGTGCTCGAGGCCCTGCAGCTCGCCGAGCGCGATGTGCCCGACTACATCGAGGTCGACCCCAAGGCGATGACCGCCAAGTACATCCGCATGCCGGAACTGGCCGAGGTGCCCTATCCGGTGAAGATGGAACCGAACCTGGTGGTGGAGTTCTACGCGTCGTAGGACCCGCATTCCCCACCGCGTCACCCCGGGCGAGCCGCGAAGCGGCGAAGACCCGGGGCCGGACCCGCCGGTTCACAGCTGGATGTCGTCTTGACGCCGGCGCGTCCGGCCCCGGCTCTCCGCGCTCACGCGCTCCGGCCGGGGTGACGCAGCTGGATGTCGTCTTGACGCCGGCGCGTCCGGCCCCGGCTCTCCGCGCTCACGCGCTCCGGCCGGGGTGACGCGGATTGCGCTTCAGGCCGCCAGCACGCCCTTGTCCACCAGCAGCGGCTTCAGCTCGCCGGCCTGGAACATCTCGCGGATGATGTCGCAGCCGCCCACGAACTCGCCCTGCACATAGAGCTGCGGGATGGTCGGCCAGTCGGAGAAGCTCTTGATCCCCTGGCGCAGGTCGTCGCTCTGCAGAACGTCCACGCCGACGAAGTCGACGCCCAGGTGGTCGAGGATCTGCACCACCATCGAGGAAAAGCCGCAGCGCGGCTCGTCCGGCACGCCCTTCATGAACACCACCACCGGGTGGTCGGCGATGGTCTTGGCGATGAACTCGTGGATGACGGGGGCTTCGGCGGTGTCGCTCACGGCAAAGGGCCTTTGCTCGGAAATGCGGGGAGATTTGTCGACCAAGAGCTAGGGAGCGTCATGGCGCGGGTCAAGCTCTGCGGCGCTCCTCGGCGGCCTGCTCGTCGGCGGAGAAGCGGGCCATCTCGATCTGGGCGCCGGCCGCCGTGGGCAGGACGCGCTCGGTGGCCTCCGCCACTTCCGCCAGGTGCACGGGATCGTCGACGATGACCTGGACCGAGGCCAGGGACGGTTCGGTAAGGGCGTAGCCGATGCAGATCTGCTCGGGCGTCCAATTGGCGGTCTCGGTGAGGAAGGCATAGGTGCCGACGCCGTCGAGGGGATCGTACTTGGGCTTGGAGAACCAGCCGACCTTGGGTTTCGGCTTGGGCGCCTGGATCACGGCGCGCACGCGCTCGGGGAACGGGTCGGAGCCCATCACGGCCATCTGCTGGTCTACCGCTTCGCGAATCATCCGCCGGTCGCGCCAGCCGGACAGGATCGAATAGGGGCAGACCAGCGCATCGAAGCGGCCGGACAGGACATGGTCCTCCACCACATCGCATTCGCCCGCGACGCCGATGCGCCGGGCGAGGCCCTGGGCCTTGAGCGCGGAGAGTTCGTCCACCAGGTCCGGAGCGACGCCGTCGGTGCCCTCCACGGTCAGCAGGTCGAGCTCGGTGAGCCGCCCGGCGGCGACGATGCGGTGCGCCAGCTCGCCGAACGCCTTGGGACTGCGGTTGCCGCGCAGCTGCAGCCCGATGAACAGCAGGCGCCGCTCCACCACGGAGATGCCCTCCGCGAAGCCCGCCACCAGGGAAGGCGTCGGCGCCTGCAGGTCGAAGGCGTTGATGCCGGCCTCGAACGCCGCATGCACCAGGCTTCGCCAATAGCCTGGCTCCTGGCGGCCCTCCGGGTCAGTGAGGGTCAGCGACAGGGCTGATATCGCCATCCCGGAATGCGAGAAGGGGCGATAGCGCATGGGTCAGCGCCCCGCAGGAAGGGCGGTCTCCAGCGCCAGGGCGTGCAGTTCGCCCCCGACCTTGCCCTTGAGCGCCGCATAGACGAGCTGGTGCTGCCGCACCCGGTTCAGGCCGGCGAACGCGGCGGAGACGATCCGCGCACGGTAGTGGTCGCCGTCGCCCGCGAGATCCTCGATGACGATCTGCGCGTCCGGAAAGGCTTGTCGAAGCTCGGCCTCGAGGTCGTCCGCGGCCATGGGCATCCGGGCAGCTCCCTGCAAACGATGGATGAACGAAAACGATTAACAAGCCCTGGAGAAGCACGGATTCCGCGAAGGCGCGCATGCGCCCGCCCGGTGTGGCGATGCGACGCAACTTTAGGGCGGCGTTCACCCCTATTTAAGGTTTTGTTGAGTTTCATTTGGGGCTGCCAAAGCCACCGAAGCGCGATATGTAGTGACTGCTGGAGGGGCCGCCGCACGATGCGTCGAATCCTGACTACCACCACGATCGTGTTTCTGGGCGTCGCCGGTCTGAGCGCGTGCGCGTCCACGGGCGGCAGGCTCGCTCTGTTTTCGCACCATCACCATGCCAAACCGGTGGCCGTGGCGGCCGTCGTCCCCCCGCCCAAGCCGCCGCCGAGGCCGGCGGACGGCCTTTGGGCCATCCTGGATCCGGGCTGTCCCCAGCCGCATGACGCCAATCTGCGCGCCTGGCCGGCCTGCGCCTCGCCGTTCTGGATCAGCCGCGGCCGCGCCCTCGTGCTGCACACCGCCGGCGCCCCCGGAAAGCCGTCCGACGCCAGCTATTCCGCCGACTACCGCATCGACCCGGGCGACCCGGTCATAGCCGAGGTCGGCTCGGAGAAGGATGGCCGCCTGTTCCTGGCGCTGACCTCCATGGCGCAGGACGACCAGGGGCAGATGATCTCCGCCACCGGCGTCGCCGTCGCCTGCCCGCAGGCGGCCGGCGGCGTGCTCAGCGTGAAGCCGAACCAGAACGGCTGCGACACCCAGCCCCTCGACGACGTCCGCAAGGCCGCCGCCGAGAGCCTGCACGAAGCGCCGGCCCTGACCAAGGTCGCCTGGATCGCCGCAGGGGCGCCCTAGAACCGAGCCGGCCCGCGCGAAAGGGCTGCCTGTCATGCGTCTCGCCCTGCTCCTGCTGGCCGCGGTCCTGCTCACCGGCTGCAACCAGGTGATTTCGCAGAAGCCCATGTTCACCGCCGCCGACCAGGCCGCGCTCACGCTGCGTCCCGGCCTGTGGCGCATGGACAATCCCGACTGCCGCGTCGACGAGCGCATGCCCGCGACCCTCTGGCCGACCTGCGCGGTAAGCTTGGGGGTGCGTGGCTCGGAAATCGTCACCATCGCCGGCGGCAAGGCCGATCCGGACCTCAACCACACGCCGTGGATCCTCGCCGCGGGCGATCCGATGATCCTGCAGCTGGGCAGGCGCGAGCCGCCGCACTCGAGCGGCAAGCCGTCAGAGCCGGCCTCCTACGCCTACTTCGGCGTGACCGTCGCCGCGACCGACCGCCAGGGCCGCATCATCGCGCTGCGCGGCTGGCCGGTGGCTTGCGGGCCAAGGACCACGGCCGCCGCTCCAGATGCGCCGCCGCTCTACCCTGGGCTGCACGCCATAGACCACGACTGCACCACCGACGACGTCGCGGCCCTGCGCAACGCCGCCAGCGCCACGCTGGCGCAGGGTCCCGAGATCCAACCCGCCCACTGGGTGCGCGACGGGTATCGATAGGCCCAATCCGCTCGCGGGCGATCGAGGTGTTTCTGGTGACGTTCCAACAGAAAAAACCTGGGTCCCCGCTTTCGCGGGGAATCTCGGCGGGTAGGAACGCAGACCTGGGGAACCGACCCGCCCCGTCTTTCCCCTCTCCCGAGATTCCCCGCGAAAGCGGGGACCCAGGCTTTTTTCGTCTACCTTTTCAGGCCCTGTTGAAGGTCGCGCCGAGTTCACGCCGACGAGTGCGGGCGACCCTCGGCGCTCTGGGAACGCGTCCGCGCCCCGACATTCGAAGCGAACCCCATTCGCCCTACACCCCGTCCATATACCGCGGCATCCAGCCCTCGTGCGCCTCGCGCAGGCGGGTGAGTGGGATGTGGAAGAGGCCGTGCGAGCCCAGGGCGTCGCCGCCGGCCTGTCCGGCGAGGGCGACGTTGATGCCGGCTTGCAGGGCGGACATCAGGATGGGGTCCGGGTCGCTGGTCGCCACCAGGTAGCGGGCCTGGTCCTCGCCGAACATGAAGGCGTGGGCGTGGGCGTGGCTGGTCGGCGACAGCTCGACGCCCACCTGCGAGGCCAGAGCCATTTCCGCCGCGCCGATGACCAGGCCGCCGTCCGACAGGTCGTGCACCGCCGAGACGCGCCCTGAGCGGATCAGTCCGCGCACGAAGTCGCCGTTGCGGCGTTCGGCGTCCAGGTCCACCGGCGGCGGGGCGCCGTCCTCGCGGCCGAGCAGCTCGCGCAGATACAGGCTCGAGCCCAGCTCCCCGTGGCTCACCCCGATGACCAGCAGGGCGTCTCCGGGGCGCATGGAGGCGAAGTCCGCGCGCACGGCGTAGTCCGGCAGCAGGCCCACGGCGCCCACGGTCGGCGTCGGCGGGATCGCCGCGCCGTTGGTCTCGTTGTAGAGCGAGACGTTGCCGCTCACGACCGGGAAGTCGAGGATGCGGCAGGCCTCGGCCATGCCGTCGATGGCGCGCACCAGCTGGCCCATGATCTCCGGCCGCTCGGGATTGCCGAAGTTGAGGTTGTCGGTGATGGCGATGGGGTCGGCGCCCACCGCGGTGAGATTGCGCCAGGCCTCGGCCACCGCCTGCTTGCCGCCCTCGAAGGGGTTCGCCAGCACATAGCGCGGCGTGCAGTCGGAGGTCAGCGCCAGGCCCTTGCGCGAGCCGTGCACCCGCACGATGCCGGCGTCGGCGCCGGTGTCCGGCTCCTCGATGGTGTCGGCCATCACGTGCCGCTCGTACTGCTCCCAGATCCAGCGCTTGGAGGCGACGTCTGGCGCGGCGATCAGGGTCAGCACCGCCGCCTCCCAGTCTTTCGGGGCAGGGACGTGCGCGGGGTCGAGATGCGGCTCGGCTCGCGGCTCGACCCATGGCCGGTCGTAGAGCGGCGCGTCGTCGGAGAGCGGGCCTAGCGGCAGGTCGCAGACCACCGCCCCGTGGTGGCGCAGCACGATGTGGCCGCTGTCGGTGGTGCGGCCGATCACGGCCGCGTCCAGACCCCACTTTTCGAAGATACGCCGCCCGTCGTCCTCGCGGCCGGGCTTGAGGATGGCCAGCATCCGCTCCTGGCTCTCCGACAGCATCATCTCATAGGCGCTCATGCCCTCTTCGCGCTGCGGCACGAGGTCGAGGTCGAGCTCGATGCCGACGTTCCCCTTGCCGGCCATCTCCACCGATGAGGAGGTGAGCCCCGCCGCGCCCATGTCCTGGATCGCCGCCACGGCGCCCGAGGCCATCAGCTCCAGCGTCGCCTCGATCAGCAGCTTCTCGGCGAAGGGATCGCCCACCTGCACCGTGGGCCGCTTCTCGTCGGAGTCCTCGCCGAATTCGGCGGACGCCATGGTCGCGCCATGGATGCCGTCGCGCCCGGTCTTGGACCCGAAATACACCACCGGCAGGCCGGCGGCGGGGGCGGCGGAGTAGAAGATCTTGTCGCTGTCGGCCAGGCCTACGCACATGGCGTTGACCAGGATGTTGCCGTCGTAGCCGCGGTGAAAATTGGTCTCGCCGCCCAGGGTCGGCACGCCGACGCAGTTGCCGTAGCCGCCGATGCCGGCCACCACGCCCGAGACCAGCCGGCGGGTCTTCGGATGGCTGGGATCGCCGAAGCGAAGGGCGTTCAGCAGGGCGATGGGCCGCGCGCCCATGGTGAATACGTCGCGCATGATGCCGCCGACGCCGGTGGCCGCGCCCTGGTACGGCTCGATGTAGCTGGGGTGGTTGTGGCTCTCCATCTTGAAGATCGCCGCCTGCCCGTTACCGATGTCTATCACGCCCGCGTTCTCGCCCGGCCCGCAGATCACCCAGGGCGCTGTTGTGGGCAGCTTGGAGAGGTGCAGCTTGCTCGACTTGTAGGAGCAATGCTCCGACCACATCACCGAGAAGATGCCCAGCTCCACGAGGTTCGGCTCGCGGCCGAGGGCGGAGAGGACGTGCTCGTATTCCTCGGGCGACAGGCCGTGCGATTCGACCATTTCGGGGGTAATTGGCGAAGACGATTCTGGCATGTGCCGCGC
>JBIOEG010000097.1:0-9672 GCA_044445825.1 Caulobacterales bacterium | reverse complement strand
GGCCGTGGTCTTTGACATCGTGAAACGAATGTTGCGCGCGGCCGGTGAGCGGCGGGCGCTCGCCCGCACAGCCAGGTTCCCGATCCCCACATCCGAAATTCCCCGCGAAAGCGGGGACCCAGGCTTTTTTGCCATCGGTTGGGTCTGCGCGGGTGTGGACGGAAGGAAGGAACAAACAAAAACGCCTGGGTCCCCGCTTTCGCGGGAATTTCGGATTGGGGTAAGTGGGGGTGAGGCGGACAAGCGTCCGCCGGCCACCTGTTGCGCACCTGTTATGCATCGATAACAGGCCTGTTTGGCGCCTGTTATCACCTGTTATCACCTGTTCCTGGCGGATATCAGGTGGTCGCAAGCCATTGAACGGCTTGGGTTTCCGGACCGTAACAGGTGGAAAAAACCGTGAAATAACAGGTGGAACAGGTGAATAACAGGTCGGAACAGGTGGAACAGGCGGCCCCTAGTTCCAGAACCCGGCCAGGGCGCCGGCCAGTCCGCGCCCCTGGTCCAGCCCGGCCCTGCACGCGGCCGGGCGCACGCGGGCGTCCATCAGGTTGACGCCGAACGCCGTGGCGCTGGCGTCGTCGGGGGTGACGAGTTCGACCCGCGAGCCGGACTCGGTGAGCGCCTTGATCTCCCGCTCGAGCGGCGCGCGCATGCGGGCGGCCATCTCCGGGTCGCCGCCGCCGATGCGCACGGCGACCACCACCACGCGCTCGTGGCCCTTGACCAGGTCGGCGTTGGTGGGACTGCGCATGCCGCCGTCGAGGTAGCGGCGTCCGCCCAGGGTGATGGGCGGGAAGACGCCGGGCACGCTGCAGCTGGAGGCCACGGCCCGGGCGAGGCCGACACGCTTGCCCGCGTCCCAGACCACGAACTCGCCGGTCTCGGCGTCCACGGCGGTGCAGGCGAAGCCGCGTTCGGGCCAGGCGTCGGCCTGGTCCTGGCTGAGCGAGCGGCCGAACCCGCGGATGAAGGTCTCCTCGTCCACCGTCTGGGCGGCCAGGGCGAAGGCGCCGATCTCCCGGCGGACTTCCTGCGGGTCGCGGGTTCCGGCGGCGGCTTCCTGCATCTTCTGGAAGAGCACCGAGAGGTTGGGCGCGGCGGCGGCCTCCGCCGGGCGGCCGTCCACCGGCGGCGGCGCGGGGCGCGGCCGGTTCGCTTCGGCGATGATCGCCTGGGCCATGTCCGAGGGCGATTTGCCCATGGCGATCTGCGAGCCCACGAAGGATCCGGCCGAGGTGCCGACGATGTGGTCGGCATGGGCCAGGTGCACCCCGCCCTCCGCAAGGCCGGCCAGCAGTCCCGCTTCCCAGGCGATGCCCACCGGCCCGCCGCCGCCCAGAACCAGGGCTCTCGTCATGAAGTCCTCCCGCGTTTTGTCCAACCCTAGCTGTGTGCGGGACGGGTGCAAGCTCGTTGGCGCGGCTGGCGCCCCCGCCCTGCCGAAGCTTCGCTTCGGCTGTCCCTCCCCTTCATGGGGAGGGAGCTACCGCCCCTTGAACTCCGCTTTGCGCTTCTCGGTGAAGGCGGCCATGCCTTCCTTCTGGTCCTCGAAGGCGAACAGGGAGTGGAACAGCCGCCGCTCCAGCTTCACGCCCTCGCTGAGCGGCGTCTCGTAGGCGGCGTTGACCATCTCCTTGGTCATCATCACGGCCAAGGGCGAAAGCCCGGCGATCTTGCGCGCCGCCTCCAGCGCGGCCGGGACCAGCTCGGCCAGCGGGACCACCCGGCTCACCAGGGCGCAGCGCTCGGCCTCGGCGGCGTCCATCATCCGCGCGGTGAGCACCATCTCCATGGCCTTGGACTTGCCGATGAACCGGGTCAGCCGCTGGGTGCCGCCGGCGCCCGGCGAGACGCCGAGATTGATCTCCGGCTGGCCGAACCTGGCGTTGTCCGCGGCGATGATGAAGTCGCACATCATGGCCAGTTCGCAGCCGCCGCCCAGGGCGAAGCCGGCCACCGCCGCGATCACCGGCTTGCGGCAGCGGGTGACCCGTTCCCAGTTGCGGGTGATGAAGTCCTCGGTGAACACGTCGGCGTAGGACTTCGGCGCCATCTCCTTGATGTCGGCGCCGGCCGCGAAGGCCCGCTCCGAGCCGGTGATGACGAACACCCGCACGTGCGGATCGGCCTCGCCCGCGTCGAGCACGGCAGTGAGCTCATCCATCATCTTGCCGTTCAGCGCGTTCAGCGCCTCCGGCCGGTTGAGGCGGATCAGGGTGATCGCCGGCTCGGGCCGCTCCACGATCAGGCAGTCGTAGGCCATCAGGTCTCTCCCAGGGCCGCCGCCTCGGGCAGCGGCTTCCATTCCTCGTGGGCGGACAGCGGCGCGAAGATGTCGTCCACCATGGCGTCGGTGACCTCCTCCAGCCGGCCAGGCCGCCAGCGCGGCGCATTGTCCTTGTCGACGATCACCGCGCGCACCCCCTCGCGGAACTCCGCGCTCAGCGCCACGCGCGAGGCGATGCGGTATTCCACGGCGAGATCCTCTGCGAGAGACCGCGCCTTCGCCCCTCGCTGCATCAGCCGCAGGGCGACCTTCACGCTGAGGGGTGACTTGCCGGCGATGATCGCCAGTTGCTCTCGCGCCCAGTCCGAACCGTCGGCCCGCAGCTGCGCGACGATGGTTTCCACGGTCTCCCCGGCGAACAGACGATCGATGTCGTCATGGTGCTCGCTGATCGGCGCGCGGCCGGCGTCGGCTTCCACCTCGGTGAGCCAACGTTCGACGCCGGCCGGATCCGCGGCGATGTCGGCCTTCAGGGTGGGCAGGGTGGCCGCCGGCACGATGTCCGTGGCGATGCCCAGCAGCTCGCAGTCCGCCGCCCTGATCCGCGCGCCGGTGAGCGCCAGCCACACACCGGTCCTGCCGTGCAGCCTGGGCAGGTGCCACCCGGCCCCGACGTCCGGGAAGAGGCCGATGCCGGTCTCGGGCATGGCGAAGGTGGTCCGCTCGGTGGCGATCCGGTAGGCGGCCGGCAGGCTGATGCCCACGCCGCCGCCCATCACCAGGCCGTCCATCACCGTGATGATCGGCTTGGGATAGACGCTGATCAGATGGTCGAGCTGGTACTCGACGTAGAAGAACTCGCGCGCCGCCACACCATCGCCCGCGGCGCTGTCCGCCAGGGTGCGCACATCGCCGCCCGCGCAGAATCCTCGATCGCCGGCGTGGTCGATGATCACCGCCTCGACGGCCGGATCGCCCAGCCATTCGAGCAGGGCCGCGGTCATGGTTCGGCACATGCCGGTGGTGAGCGCGCCGATGGCCTGCGGGCGGTTCAGGGTCAGCCGGCCTATGCGGCCCTCGCGCGCGACGATGGTTTCGGCATCGTCGCTCACCGGAATATCTCCCGGGCGATGATCACGCGCATGATCTCGTTGGTCCCTTCCAGGATCTGGTGGACGCGCAGGTCGCGGACGATGCGTTCCAGCGGGTAGTCGCGAAGGTAGCCATAGCCGCCGTGCAGCTGCAGCGCCTGGTTGGCGATGTCGAAACCGGCGTCGGTGGCGAAGCGCTTGGCCATGGCGCAGAGTTGTGTCGCCTGAGGATCGCCGGCGTCCAGGGCCGAGGCGGCCCGCCGCACCATCAGCCGCGCGGCTTCCAGCTCGGTGGCCATGTCCGCCAGCTTGAACTGCAGGGCCTGGAAGTCCTTCAGTGGGCGGCCGAACTGCTTGCGGCTCTCCAGGTAGGCCTTGGCGGTGGCCAGGGCGAAGCCGGCGCCGCCCAGGGAACAGGACGCGATGTTCAGCCGCCCGCCGTCGAGGCCCATCATGGCGATGCGGAAGCCCTGCCCCTCGTCGCCCACCCGGTTGGCCGCGGGGATGCGCACATTGTCGAAGTGAACCATGGCCGTGGGCTGGCTGTTCCAGCCCATCTTGCGCTCCTGGGACCCGAAGCTCAGCCCCGTGGCGTCCTTCTCCACCACGAAGGTGGAGACCCCGCCGGCGCCCGCGCCGCCGCTGCGCGCCATCACCACATAGACGTCCGAAGTCCCCGCGCCGGAGATGAAGGCCTTGGTTCCGTTGAGCATATAGGTCTCACCGTCGCGTTCGGCGCTGGTGGAGAGGCTCGCCGCGTCGGACCCCGCGCCGGGCTCGGTCAGGCAATAGGAGGCGATCAGCTGCATGGCGGTGAGCCGGGGAAGGTAGCGTTGGCGCAGGTCGTCCGAGGCGAACCGGTCGATCATCCAGGAGGCCATGTTGTGGATGGAGAGGAAGGCCGCCGTGGAGACATCGCCGGCGCTCAGCGCCTCGAACACGATGGCGGCGTCCAGGCGGGTCAGGGCCGAGCCGCCGACGTCCTCCTTCACATAGAGGCCGGCGAAGCCCAGGGCGGCCAGCTTCTTCAGCACGTCCACCGGGAAGTGCTTCTCCTCGTCCCACCGGGCGGAGTGCGGCGCGAGCTCCGCCTCCGCGAAGGCCCTGGCCGCGTCCTCGATGGCCCGCTGGTCCTCGGTGAGCGCGAAGTCCATCGCCGGGGCTTAGCGCATGGTCGGGATGACGAAGCTCGAATCGGCGTGGACCTCGCCTTCGGGCCAGCGCGCGGTGACCGTCTTGACCTTGGTCCAGAACTTCACGCCCTCCATGCCGTGCTGATTGGTGTCGCCGAACGCGCTGCGCTTCCAGCCGCCGAAGGTGTGGTAGGCCACCGGCACCGGAATCGGCACATTGATCCCCACCATGCCGACCTCCACCCGCGAGGCGAACTCCCGCGCCGCCCGGCCGTTGCGCGTGAAGATGGCGACGCCGTTGCCGTAGGCGTGGCGTGAGGGCAGGGCCAGCGCCTCCTCGAAGCTCTCGGCGCGGACGATCTGCAGGACCGGGCCGAAGATCTCGTCCTGGTAGCTCTTCATGTCGGGCGTCACCTGGTCGAACAGGGAGGGGCCGATGAAGAAGCCCTTCTCGTGGCCCTGCAGGGCGAAGCCCCGGCCGTCGAGCACCAGCTCCGCTCCCTCGTCGACGCCAAGCTGGATGTAGTCCTCGATGCGCTTCTTGTGGGCGCCGGAGACCACCGGACCGTACTGAACGCCGACGTCGGTGGAGAGGCCCACCTTCAGCGTGTCGATCTCGGCCAGCAGGCGCTCACGCAGCGCCCCGGCCGTGGCCTTGCCCACCGGGACGACCACGGGCAGGGCCATGCAGCGCTCGCCGGCGGATCCGTAGGCCGCGCCGACGATGTCCTTCACCGCCTGGTCCATGTCGGCGTCGGGCAGGACGATGCCGTGGTTCTTGGCCCCGCCCATGGCCTGGACGCGCTTCGCGTTGGCCGCGCCCGTCGCATAGACGTATTGAGCGATGTCCGACGAGCCGACGAAGCTCACCGCCTTGATCAGGGGATGGGCCAGGATCGCGTCCACCGCCGCCTTGTCGCCGTGCACCACATTGAGGATGCCCGCCGGCCCGCCGGCTTCCAGGAACAGCTCCGCCAGGCGCACGGGGACCGAAGGGTCCTTCTCGGAGGGCTTGAGGATGAAGGCGTTGCCGCAGGCGATGGCCACGCCGAACATCCACATCGGGATCATGGCTGGAAAGTTGAACGGCGTGATCCCGGCCACGACGCCCAGCGGCTGGCGCATGGAATACACGTCGATGCCCGGGCCCGCGCCCTCGGTGTATTCGCCCTTCAGGGCGTGAGGGATGCCGCAGGCGAACTCGATCACCTCCAGCCCGCGCTGGATGTCGCCCCTGGAGTCGGCGATGACCTTGCCGTGCTCCGACGAGAGCAGGGCCGCCAGTTCGTCCATCCGCGCCTCGACCAGGCGCTTGAACTCGAACATCACCCGCGCCCGTCGCTGCGGGTTCAGCGCCGCCCAGGCCAGCTGCGCCTCCGCCGCGGCCCTGGCCGCGGCGTCGACCACCGTTGCATCGGCCAGGGGCACGCGCCCCTGAACCTCGCCGGTGTTGGGATCCAGGATGTCGCCGAAGCGGCCGCCGCCACTGGCCGGGACCCCTCCGATGAAGTGCGACAGTTCGCGCATGTGCCTCCTCCTGAGCCTTAGGCGTCGCCGGCGGGCTACCTCGCGCCGGCCGGCGCCCGCGCGCGCGCCGGCGCCGGCGCCGGCGCTGCTTGCGGGACGAAAGGCTGCTCCGACACGATGGGACTCCACGGCAGGGCCCGGAACGAGAGCAGCGGCCCCTTGGGATCCAGCGTCGCCTTCTGGACGTCCGATTCCGCACTGACGATCAGGTCGTTGTCCGCGACGATCTGCGCGATGCATCCAAGCTGCAGCGTCTTGGGCCCGCTCGTCCACGGCGTGGCGCCGTCGGCGTTCTTGGTCTGGCCGGCAATGCAGCGCGCGCCGCCGATGAGGATGCCGAACGCCAGGACCGCACCATCGCCGGTCGCGGTCGCGGTTTCCGAGGCCTCGATCTGATAGATGCCCGCGGTCATCCCGGGAATGACGCAGTCGCTGCGCTTCGAACTCACCGCCCTGCAGAGCCCGGGGGTTATGTCGCGCTGGGTGTATCCGGCGTCGCGCAGGTACTTGGGGGGCTCGGGCGAAGGCGCCGGGGCGCCGGCGTCTATCGGCTGAGCACTAGCGGCGCCGGCCATGACCAGGGCGGCCGTGGTGACGATGATTAGAGTTCGCAAGCTGGGGTCTCCGTGAGTTGGGCCTGGGCCGAGGTGGATCGGCGCGGCGGCGGGTGGCCGTGGGCGCCAGGAACGGTGAGAGGTTGTCAAAATTGCGGACCGCCTCGATCGCCTCCAGCACGGTCCCTACAGAGTCCGCCTTGTTGAACAAAACCCTCGCCCCGTCCAGGGCGTTCGTCGCGGCGAAATAGAGCGACAACGGCTGAGGTTATTTCTGGCCGAATCGCTGTTGGACGCGGGGGCGGCGAAGGACCTTCGAGCAAGGCCTGCTCACGCTCCCGGCGCGTCGGGAAGCTGCGCTCTGCTATCTCACCGACTAGCGCGGAGCTTAAGCTTCCTGGCTGTCACCTGTCGCAACATTGGCTTCGTTCCGCCAAAATCACTCCCAGAGAGCTCGCAGCGCCTTCTTGCGTCGCGAGCGGGCCTTGCGTTCATAGCCATCTAGCCGCAGCAGCTCAGGCTCGCTCTCGATGAGCGCGTTGGTCATGATCTCGTAGCTGGCGAATTGGCGTTCAGCGAGCGCCACATTGCAAAGCCGCTCGATCGCGAACCGCACGATCTGCAGCTTTATATTCCGTATACGGACTAACTGGACCTGCGTTTCAGCGGCGCGCAGGGCTGCTGGGGACCCCGCGACGGAGCCCTCGGAAAGCCGGTGGGCCAAGTCTTCGATCTCGCCGCTGAGGCTTTCACCGGCGGGCCTCGGGACATTGAGACCATGCCGCAGGGCGTTCTTGGAGGAACGGGCCTTGCAATGCGGCGTCCGCGGCCCGGTGCTGCGATCGGCGTTGGCGCGGTTGGCGATCGCCCGCGCGCTCGTGGTCATGCGAATTCCGCATCGATGACCTGGTCGATATTCTCGATGGCCGGCCGAGCGCGCTTGCTGAAGCTCTGCCGGCGCCGATCGATCTCACGCAGGACGGCGTCACGGCGGGCGTTGGCGTTGTCGACGAGCTGCTGCAGTCGCTCCATATCATCGAGCGCCACATGGTAGGCGGCGTCGGCGACGGACGCTTGCGTCAGGCCCAACCGCTCGAGCACCTGGCCGAGGTATTTGAACTCGGCTTTGCCGCCACGATAGATGTCGTCCGCCTTTGAGGAGATCGCATCGTCCTCAACGATCAAGGTAACGGGCGTTCCGGGCCAATCCGCACGCAGGATGTTTTCGATCGCCGCCCGGCGAGCGAGCGCGAGGCGTACTCCTTTGGCCCGGCGGGCTCGGGCGGCGTCCCACTCCAAGTCGACGATATCCTTCACCCAGATCCACTCCACGAAGTCCCCCGGTGAAACGGCGAGGGCCAGCTGGGCGAGGACGCGCTCGTAGGCATCTTCACTTTCGAAGGTCGTGATCGGGGCCGGTCCAAGCAGAGCGCGGATGTCAATCGGGACGATCGGCGAAGGCGTCTGGCGCGCCGGGAGTTCAGCTCGTTCGGACGGCGACAACGGGCTCGGCAGGTCACTCATCGTTCGATCCAGACTTCGTTGAAAGACGCCCATGGGCGTAAGCTTGGCGCGACGTCGGGGGTTGCGATGAATTCGATGCCCGGCCGGCCGCTTCCAAGGCGCTCTGCGTGCATATCAGAGTCGGCGACCCGCAGGGCGGAATTTCGTCAGACTGCTCGAGTCGCCTGGATTGTCGGACGCCGACGGCGGAGTGCGGCGCCAAGGCGAGAAGCGGCGCGCCTATTGCGGGGCCGGCATCTGGCGGCGGTGGATCATGAGGGCGAGGTGTTGGAATCCTTCGCCAGCAAGGACCGGGACAAGGCCGCGGCGCTGAAATTCATGAAGGCATGTTGGGCGTCCAGATGGTCGCCGCGCACTCCGCTATAGTGGAGTGCCTTCGACGTTCAATGATCCCGGATCAGTCGACTGCCGGCCGGGACTGTAACCTCATGAATGGCGCCAAGCTGATGACCATCTTTACCCATGCACGGCGGCGCGAAGGAGAGCGGCGCGCCGAACGGCAACGAGAATGCGCTGAAGCACGGGGAGTTCACGGCCGGTGAGCTTGCGGACCGGCAGGCATTGCGCGAACTCATTCACCAGTCGCAAGAGCTTCTGCGCGAGATGAGTCATAGGTCGCGATCGGCAGGGCGGGCTCGGCGGGTCCCGACCTGAAGCGGATCCCAGGCCGGTCATCGGGCGAGCCGATGCACTCAGAACGCCGTCAAACTGCCCGAGCCGGTTGAGTGTCAGCTCGTAGACGGCCTGAAGCGCGTTCCTGCGGCGCGAACGCACCCTGCGCTCGAACCCGGCCAGGGCTCGCAGCTGAGCGCCGACTTTGAGCAGGGCGGCGGCGTGCGCCTTGGGATGCGAAGGGCCACCCTCCTTGCCGAACATGTCCCAAACCTCGCGGATCGCCCTTTGCAAGATCTGCGACCTCGTGGCCTCTATGCGGACTAAGAGTTGCTCGGTCAGGAACGCATCCCGGATCGCCTGGGCGATGAACCGTCCGATCGCTGGAGCACGCCTTCTCAGGCGCCAACGACGCCTTTGACGCCTCGCGCCTGCGCCGCGCGCGGAGCGCCGTTTGGCCATCAGGTGGCGACCTTAGTCTCAGTGACCTCAAAACCCTCGATGGTGCGCTTGCCTTCACCAACGTCCCGCCGGGCGAGATCGAGGAAGAACGCCTCGCAGGCCTCGCGATGACGCGTCCAGGCCCAGCGCGCGGCGGCGACGGGATCGGCCATGCTGGTCACCCAGACCGTGCGAAGGCCCTTGGGCTTGTCGGCCTCGATGCGCTTGGCAAGTTTGAGGGCGTCCTCGGCGCTGCGCATGAGGTCCTGCGCCGCAGAGCTCGCGGCCAGGTCGACGCGAGCTTGCCGCACGGCCTCGGCCGCGTGCCTGGCGGTCTCTTGCGCTAACGCTCGGGCCTCGCTCGCCGCGGCTTGCTGCTCCGCCAGCTGCTTGGTTCTCCACACCGTTAGGAGCCTGGCGAGCGCCTCGCGCGCCAGCACCGCCTTGCCGCGCAGCTTTTTGGTGTCGCCAATGAGCGGCGCGTACTTCTCTTGCACGGCGGCCGCTGCCTCATCGTGCGGACGCTTTTCCGCCTCGCGCGAGGCGTCGGCCGCGGCGAT
>JBIOEG010000096.1:0-10492 GCA_044445825.1 Caulobacterales bacterium | reverse complement strand
CTCAGTAGCGCTCCTCCTGGCCGCCGTCGCGGTCGCTCTGCAGGGCCCGCACCAATTCCTGCTCGCTCATCTGCATGTGCGTCGGATCGGCCAGCAGGGCGAGAGTTTCGGCCTCTTCCTCCGCTTCCGAATGCTCGTCGACGCGCTGCAGGGTGCCGATCACCGATTCCCTGAGGCCTTCTGTGTCGACCACGTCATCGGCGATCTCACGCAGGGCCACGACCGGGTTCTTGTCGTTGTCGCGGTCCACCAGCAGCGGTCCGCCGGCGGAAATCTCCCGCGCGCGATGCGAGGCCATCAGCACCAGGCCGAAGCGGTTGGGGATCTTCTCGATGCAATCTTCGACGGTGACGCGCGCCATGGAGTCTCTCGCGAGGGGATGGAACCGCTTAAGATAGGGGCGTCGCGGCCATTGTGCAACGCCGCAAAATCCGGTCCGCGCACCGAACGATCGCGGGGAGCCTCCCCTTCTGTACTTGAGATGGGGCGAAACTAGTTAACATCAAGTCTGCCCAGCGCGGCGAAAGCTGTATAGTTTCCGCGCCCCTTCCGACACATTCGGGGCTCTCATGAACACCACGCTCGCCGACCGGCGTTCGCGGCCGCAGCCTTTGCCGCCGCGCGCGCTCGCCGTCCTTCGCCATCTCGCACCCAGCCGCCGGACCGGCGCGGCGCTCGCCCGCTACTGGGCCGAGGCCATGCGCCACTACGCCCTGCTGGAGCGCTATCGTATGTGGTGGAGGTTCTGATGCAGCAGATGGAAACCCGCATCGACGCCCTGATGGCGCGCTTCGTCGAGCCGGGCGGCCCCGGCGCCGCCGTCGCGGTGATCCGCGGTGGCGCGTTCGTCTGCCGCAAGGCCTACGGCCTGGCGGACCTGGAGCACAGCGTCCCGCTTACGCCGGACAGCGTCTTCCGCATCGCCTCGCTCACCAAGCAGTTCACCGCCGTGGCGGTCATGATGCTGGCCGAGCGCGGCCTGCTCGACATCGACGATCCCGTCGAGCGGCATCTCACCGACTGGCCGGACCACGGGGGCGCCATCAGCCTGCGCCGGCTGCTCAACCACACCTCCGGCGTCTGGCGCCACGACAGCGAGATGATCGAGCGGACGCTGCGGCCCAATCCACCCGTCGCCGAGGTGCTACAGCTGATCTACGCCAAACCGTTGGAGTTCGAGCCCGGCGACCGCTACGCCTACAACAACTCCGGTTATCTGCTGCTCGGCGCCGTCATCGCGGCGGCGAGCGGGCGAAGTTACGAGGACTTCCTGCGCGAGGAGATCTTCGAGCCGCTCGGCATGGGTCGCACCGGCATCCTGCGACACGAGTCGGTCACGCCTCGGCGGGCGCGAGGGTACGTGCGGGGCCGCGAGCGGTTCCACAACGCCCGGCTCGACGCCATGAACTGGTCGCACGCGGCAGGCGCGCTGGGGTCGACCCTGGACGACCTTCGGCTGTGGGACCGGGCTCTGCGCTCGCACCGCCTGATCTCCGCCGCGACCATGGAGGTCATGCTGGAGCCCACGACGCTGAACGACGGTTCGGCGTTTCCCTACGGCTTCGGCTGGGGCCTGGCCGAGTATGAGGGCCGGCGGATCTTCCACCACACCGGCGGCATCAGCGGCTACGGCTGCCAGATGCTGCATCTGCGCGACGAGAACCTGACCACTATCGTGCTCAGCAACCTCTACATGTTCGGCTTCGACCAGGTGACCCGCGGCCTGGTGCAGGCCGGGCTCGGCGTCGGCGAGATCGTGCGGGCGCCAGTTGATTTGGGGCCGACCGACTTGGCGGCGTGCGCCGGCGACTTCAAGGCGGACGAGATTCCGGTCCGGCGTCTCGAGGTGCTGGACGGCGGTCTGGCGTTCGCCGAACGCGGCGGGCCGAGTCTGGCGCCCGCCGCGGCGGACTGCTTCTACGACCGCGCCGACCCGGAGATCGAGTATCGCTTCAGCCTGCGGGGAGAGCGCGGCTTCCAGCGCCTGGAGATGCGTTCTCCCCTGTGGCCGCCGACCACCTATCTGCGAGTTTAGTGGACCCTGGCCCGCGGGGCGTGGGACAATCCAGGCGATGAACGTCCCGCCCGAGCATCTCCCTGACGACGGTCTCGCCCGGCGCATCATGCTGGTGACCGACGCCTGGCCGCCGCAGGTGAACGGCGTGGTGCGCACGCTGCAGCGCCTGGTGCAGGAGCTGCGCGGCATGGGCTGCGACGTGGAGGTGGTCTGTCCCGCCGACGGCTACCGCACCATCCCGTTGATCACCTACGGCGAGATCCGCCTGGCCGTGGGCGCCCGTGGCGACATCGAGGAGCGGTTCACCGCCTTCGCGCCGGACGCCGTGCACATCGCCACCGAGGGTCCGCTCGGCTGGAACGCGCGGTCGGTGTGCCTGAAGCACCGCTTCCCGTTCACCACTTGCTGGCACACCCAGTATCCGGAATACGTCACCGCCCGCTTCCCCTTCATCCCGCTGGCGGCGGGCTATGGCGTGCTGCGCGCCTTCCACCGCCGCAGCGGGCGGGTGATGGTCTCCCTGCCGACCATCCGGGCGCTGCTGGAGGCGCACCGCATCGGCAATCTGGCCGACTGGCGGCGCGGTGTGGACACCGAACTGTTCCATCCGTCGAAGCGTGGGATCGATGGCGGCGTCTTCGCCCACCTCCCTGGCCCGGTCTGGCTGAACGTCGGCCGTGTCGCGGTTGAAAAGAACCTCGAAGCCTTCCTGGACCTCGATCTGCCAGGGACCAAGGTGGTGGTCGGCGACGGTCCGGCGCGCGAGGCGCTGCAGGCGCGCCATCCCGAGGCCGTGTTCACCGGCTACAGGACCGGCGAGGACCTGGCCCGGTGCTATGCCGACGCCGACGTGTTCGTCTTCCCCAGCCTGACCGAGACCTGGGGCGGGGTGATGGTGGAGGCCCTGGCCGCGGGGACGCCGGTCGCCGGCTTCGATGCCCCCGGGCCTCACGACCTGATCCCCGGCGCCGGCATCGGCGCGGTGAACGGCGATCTGCGCGCCGCCTGCCTCGAGGCTCTCGGCGCGGACCGGGCTGGCTGCCGCGTTTTTGCCGAGCAGTTCTCCTGGCGTGCATGCGCCGAGGAGTTCCGCCGCAATCTGGCGCCCCTGCCGACGCCCGCGAAACGCCGCTTCTTCGAGCGCCTGCGCGCGCTGCGCGGGGCCAGGCGGCCGGCTGAGGCGGCGTAAGCCGAACCCCCAAAAGTGTCATCCCGGAAAGCGCGCCAGCGCTTGTCCGGGACCTCCGGCAGGCAGATCCCAGATCTCCGCGGCTGCGCCGCTACGTCCGGGATGACAAGGGAGGAGGAATGAAGTCGATCACCGCATCGCGCCCCACCGTCGCATTCGCCGCAAGTGCGGCCGCCGTCGCACCCAGCACGGGATGCGTCCATTCCGGCGCGATCTCAGCCAGCGGGCCCATGACGAAGCGCCGCTCGTGCGCCCTCGGGTGCGGCACGGTGAGACCAGGCTCATCGCCCACCGTCCGCCCGTGGGCGATCAGATCGAGGTCCAGCGTGCGCGGCGCGTTCGGCGCATCGCGGCGACGCCCGAACGCTCGTTCGATGCGCAGCAGCGCCTCCAGCGTCTCGCGCGGCGAAAGGGCTGTCTCGACAAGCACGACACCATTGAGATAGTCAGGCTGTCTGGGGTCGGGCCAGGCGGCGGAGCGCCACCAGCTCGACCGACTTAGGATGTGGAGGCCTGCTTTGGGCAGCTCGAGGAGGGCCGCCTCGAACAGGGCGGGAAGGTCGGCGAATTGGCCGGCCAGATTGCCCCCGATCGCAACCACCACGGCCTCGTCGAAGGGCGACTTAGGCGCCGCGGACCGCTCCATTCCCTGAGGGATTGCCTTCAATGACCTTCTACCCGACCGACCGACTGGCCCTCTTCATCGACGGCGCCAACCTCTATTCGTCGGCCAAGGGCCTGGGCTTCGACATCGACTACAAGCGGCTTCTGGAAGAGTTCCGCAAGCGCGGCGTGCTGGTGCGCGCCTACTACTACACCGCCCTGGTGGAAGATCAGGACTATTCGCCGATCCGGCCCCTGGTGGACTGGTTGGACTACAACGGCTTCACCCTGGTGACCAAGACCGCGCGGGAATACACCGACGCACAAGGCCGCAAGCGTTGGCGCGGCGACATGGACATCGAGATCGCGGTGGACATGCTGGAGATCGCCGAGAAGGTCGACCACATCGTGCTGTTCTCCGGCGACGGCGACTTCCGCCGCCTCGTCGAGGCCGTGCAGCGCAAGGGCGTGCGGGTGACCGTGGTCTCCACGGTGAAGTCCCAGCCGCCCATGGCCTCGGACGACCTGCGCCGGCAGGCGGACGCCTTCGTGGACCTTTCGGACCTTTCCGACATCATCGGCCGGCCGGCGCGCCTGCCGCGCTTCATCCAGGAAGCCCGCGCCGCCCACAACGCCAGCCGCGAACAGGCGGCGGATGCGGAAGACTGATCCGGCCGAGCCGCCTCGCGACTGTCCCCTCTGTCCCCGGCTCGTCGCCTACCGCGGCGAGAACCGCGCGGCGCATCCCGACTGGTTCAACGGCCCGGCCCCGTCGTTCGGCGATCCGCGAGCCCGCCTGCTGGTGGTGGGGCTTGCGCCGGGACGGCAGGGGGCCAACCGCACCGGCCGTCCCTTCACCGGCGATTTCGCCGGCGTGCTGCTCTATCAGACCCTTCTCGAGACCGGCTTCGCGCGCGGCAGCTACGCGGCGCAGGCCGACGACGGCCTGGAGCTGGTCGACTGCATGATCACCAACGCCGTGCGCTGCGCGCCGCCCGGCAACAAGCCGGAAACGGCGGAGGAGGCGCGCTGTCGCCCGTTCCTCGCCGCCCGCATCGCCGCGCTGCCCCGGCTGGCGGTGATCGTGACCCTGGGCGACGTGGCGCGGCGCAATGTGCTGCGCGCGCTGGGGCTGAAGGCTTCGGCGGGAACCGCGGGCCACGGGGCGCGGAGCGACGCCGCCGGCTATGTCCTGATCAACAGCTATCACTGCTCGCGGCTGAATACGAACACGGGGCGGCTGACGCCCGCTATGTTCGCCGCCGTGTTCGAGACGGCGAAACAGGTCCTGGCGGAAGGGTGATTTCCGCGCCTCAACCGGCGTCGGTCACGTCTTCCCGGCAATCGGAGCGGGAATAGGGCTCCAGTTGGCTCTCCAGCAGGTTCACGCACCAGTAGGCGCGGCCATGCCAGCGCATCAGGTTCGCCGGGTCGAGCTTCAGGCCTTCCTGGTAGGAGACCCCGGGCGCCGAGATCTTGAGCATATGCGCGCCCGCGGTGATCGGCGCGACGACAGACCCGTAGCCGGGCGCCGTCACCGGTGCTCGGCCGTCTATGGACACCTGTGCGGCGCTCGGCAGGTGCGAGGAGATGTGCAGCACCGTAGGCGGCGCAGGCCTGGCCGCCGCGGCCGACGCCAGCAGCAGCGCCACGGCGGCGAGCAGAGCGCCGCGCACTGCCATCAGCCCCTGTCCCGCATGATCCGCCCCTGCTCGCGCTTCCAGTCGCGCTCCGACTCGGTGGCGCGCTTGTCGTGGGCCTTCTTGCCCTTCGCCATGGCCAGTTCCAGCTTCACCCGTCCCTTGTCGTTGAAATAGAGCTTGGTCGGCACCAGGGTGCGGCCTTCGCGCTGCACCGCGCCGATCAGCCTGTCGATCTGACGGCGGTGCAGCAGCAGCTTTCGGGGCCGGCGCGGCGCGTGATTGAAGCGGTTGGCCGGGCCGTATTCCGGGATGTAGGCGTTGACCAGGGCGATCTCCCGTCCCTCCACCGCCGCATAGGACTCCGCGATGTTGGCGCGGCCCTCGCGCAGGGACTTGACCTCGGTGCCAGTCAGCGCGAGCCCGGCCTCAAAGGTGTCTTCCAGGAAATAGTCGAACCGCGCGCGCCGGTTTTCGGCGATCAGCTTGCCGGCCATCAGCCGCAACCGGCTTCGGCCATCGCTGCCAGGATCTCGCCCTTCACCGCCTCGGCGCAGGGCGCCACCGGCAGGCGCGCGTCCTCTTGGCAAAGGCCTAGATGCGCCAGGGCGTACTTGGTGGGCGCCGGCGAGGCGTCCAGGAACAGCGCCTTGTGCAGCCTGACCAGCCGGTCCTGCGCCTTCAGCGCGGCGGACCAGTCGCCGGCCAGCACGGTGTTGTAGAAGTCCGCGCAGGCCTTGGGCGCCACGTTGGAGGTGACGGAGATGCAGCCGTGGCCGCCGTGCGCCATGTAGCCCAGCGCCGTCGGATCGTCTCCGGACAGCATCACCCAGTCCGGTCCGCACATCAGCCGCTGGAAGCTGGCCCGGCTCATGTCGCCAGTGGCGTCCTTGATCCCGGCGATATTGGGCAGGGCCGACAGGCGCCTGAGGGTGTCGTTGGAGATGTCGACGCTGGTGCGCGAGGGCACGTTGTAGACCAGGATCGGCAGATCCACCGCCTTGGCGATCGCCTCGTAGTGTCGGTAGAGACCTTCCTGACTCGGACGATTGTAATATGGCGTGACGATCAGCAGGGCGCTGGCGCCCACGGCCTGGCCGTGGGCAGCCAATTCGATGGCTTCGGCGGTGGCGTTCGAGCCCGCGCCGGCGACGACCGGAACCCTGCCGGCCGCCACCTGCACGCACAGTTCCACGACGCGCCGATGCTCCTCGTGGCTCAGCGTCGACGTCTCTCCGGTCGTGCCCACGGGCACCAGCCCGTGGACGCCGGCGGCGATCTGGCGCTCCACGAGGGCGGCGAAGGCTTTCTCGTCGAACACGCCATCGCGAAACGGCGTGACCAGCGCCGTGAAGACGCCTCTGAAGCGGGGATCGGGCATGAGAGCAAGAAGCCGTGATTTCACCGGGCGTTAACCCGGCTGTATGGTGGCCGTGACAATAGTTCGGCTGGGTACGGGGGTGCAACCGGCCGCGATAGCCGCGCCGTGATTTCGGGAGACCAGCCGTTTTGAGCGCCACCTTGCGACGCACCCTCATCGCCGCATCCGCCGCCATCATGGCCGGCGGGGCCGCAGCTCAAAGCCTGACCCCCGCCACGCCTTCGGTTTCCGCGCACGCCGATGCGCCGGCCGTCCAGACGCTCGCCACGTCGGCGGCGCGGCCGCTGAGCGAATCGGACTCGGCGGCCCTGACCGAGGTGCTGGTCGCCGCCCGCGGGGGTGATTCGGGGCGAGTGCGCTCCCTGTCCGTTAATCTTCAGGACCCTGTCGCGCGCAAGATCGCGCTCTATGAGATCGTGGATCTCTCCCCCGAGAGCATGAGCTACGCCGAGCTCGACGGCGCGCGGCGGGACCTCGCCGGCTGGCCGCGCAGCGCCAAGCGCGCCGCCGCCACCGAGCGCATGCTGGAAACCGGCGGCCTGGGTCCGAGGGGGATCATCGACTGGTTCGCCGGCGCCGAGCCCCAGACGCCGCAGGGCGCCATGGCGTTGGCCTCCGCCTACCAGGCCACGGGCCAGGCTCCGAAGGCTGCCGATCTGATCCGCAATTTCTGGCGCACACGGACATTTGACGCCGACGTGCAGCAGCCGATGCTCGCGCGGTTCGGGGCCGTGCTGACCGCCGACGATCACGCCGCGCGGGTGGACGCCCTGCTCTACGGCTACGGCTCGCAAGTCACGGCGGCCCGCGACCTGCTGCCGTTCCTGGCGCCAGACCAGCGCGCGCTGGCGGAGGCGCGGATGGCTTTGCGCGCCGGGTCTGGCGAGGCCGAGGCCCTCGTGGCCGCCCTGCCCGCCAACCTGCAGACCTCGCCGGGCCTCGCCTATGAGCGGGCCCAGGCCTATGCGCGGCGCGGCGACACGCCCGAAGCCCTGGCCCAGATGCCCTATCTGCGGGCCACGCTGCCGCAGGACGACGATTCCGGGCGGATGTGGAAGCTGCGCTATCCGCTGGTCATCGCGGCCCTGAAGTCCGGGGACGTTCGCGGGGCCTATGCGGCGGCGGCGCACACCGGCATGACTTCCGGCCCTGACGCCGCCGAGGCCGAGTTCTACGCCGGCTGGCTGGCCCTGGCGAAGCTGCGGGACCCCAAGCTGGCGGACGAACACTTCGCGCTGCTGCAGGGCATCGGATCCTCGCCCATCACCCAGGGCCGAGCGCTGTATTGGCGCGGCCGGGCCAATGAGGCGGCCGGCGACGAGGTCAAGCCCAGCTGTTCTATGCGGACGCCGCGCGGTTCAACACCACCTTCTACGGCCAGCTGGCGGCGGGCAAGACGGGCCAGACCACCATCAGCCTCGGCCGCGACCCGGACATCACGGCGGCCGACCGCGCGCGCTTCGAGTCCCGCGAGCCGATCCGAGCCGCGCGGCTGATGGCCGAGATCGGGGCCAAGGAAAGCTTCACGGTGTTCGTCATGGGGCTCGCGGAAACCCTGCCCACGGCGGCCGAGGAGGCCCAGCTGGTGGACCTCGTGCGCGGCTACGGCGACCAGTACCTGTCCATGAAGGTGGTGCGCATGGCCGCCCAGCATGGCTTCATCCTGCCCGAGCGCGGCTATCCCCTGCGCAGCCCGCCCAGCGTGGCCGGAGCGCCGGAAACCGCCTTCATCCTCGGCATCACCCGCCAGGAGAGCGGTTTCGATCCCAAGGTGCGCTCCGGCGCGGGCGCCCAGGGCATGATGCAGCTGATGCCCGGCACCGCCTCCATCGTGGCGCGCAGGATGGGCTATTCCTACGGCGCCGCGCGCCTGGACGATCCCGATTTCAACATGGAGCTGGGGTCGGCCTACCTCGGCCAGCTGGTGAACGAGTTCAGCGGCAGCTACATCATGGCCGCGGCGGCCTATAACGCCGGGCCGGGCCGGCCGACGGAATGGGCCGGCTATTGCGGCGATCCGCGTTCCTCCACCAGCGATCCGGCCGACTTCATCGAGTGCATCCCGTTCTCCGAGACGCGCAACTACGTGATGCGGGTGCTGGAGAACATGCAGGTGTACCGCGCGCGCCTGGCCGGCGGCTCGGCGCCGCTCACCCTGGCGCAGGACCTGAAGCGTGGCGGCTACAGCTATGCGGCCGCGCCCGCCCCGATCACCCCGACCTATGCCTCAGCTCCGACGCCGGGCAGCCAGAACCGGGCCGAACGCTGAGGGCGTGAGTTCGCCGTCCAGGGCGAACACCTCCGCCAGGACCTGGGGCGTGAGCGCCTCATGTGGCGGCCCCAGCGCCGCCAGCCGTCCATGACTGAGCACGGCGAGCCGATCGCAGGCGCGGGCCGCCAGGGTGAGGTCGTGCAGGGTCACCACCACGGCCGCGCCCTTGCCGGCGCGGGCCCGCAGCCTGTCCAGGGCCAGGAACTGGGTCTCAGGGTCGAGTCCGGCCGCCGGTTCGTCGGCGATCAGCAGCGGCGCTTCGGTGGCCAGCAGGCGGGCCAGCAGCACCCTTGCCCGCTCGCCGCCCGACATGTCGAGCACGCCGCGCTCGGCGAGATCGCCCGCCTCCAGCTCGGCCAGGCATTGCAAGGCCAGGGCGTGCGCCCGCGACGGCGCGCGGTCGGCGGCGCCGAGGGCGGCGATGCGCCAGGCGGGCATGTTCCAGGCGACGCGGCGTTCCTGCGGCAGATAGCCGGCCAGCGAAGCGCGCTCGCGCTCGCTCAGCGTCTCCAGGGCGCGCCCTCCGAGCGTCACGGCGCCGGCGATCCGCGCCTGCAGGCCCAGCGCCGCCCGCAGCAGGGTGGTCTTGCCGGCGCCGTTGGGGCCGAGCACGCCAAGCACCTCGCCGGCGTTTACCGCGAGGCTGACGTCCTCGAGCACGGTGCGCGCGCCCTGCCGCACGCTGACGCCCTGGATGCTCAGCGCCTCGCTCATGCCCGCCAGCTCCGCGCGGCGCGCCAAGCCACCAGGGCGAACAGCGGCGCGCCGAACAGGGCGGTGACCACGCCGAGGCGCAGCTCCTCGGCGGTAGGGATCAGCCGCGCCAGCAGGTCGGCCAGAGTGAGCAGGATGGCGCCGGCGATGGCCGACGGGGCCAGGGTGCGGGCCGGATCGTCGGAGACCGACCCTCGCACCAGGTGCGGCGCCGCGAGGCCGACGAAGCCGATCACCCCCGCCATCGCCACCGAGGCGCCGGTGAGCAGCGCCGCCCCGCTCACCGCGGCGACCCTCAGCCGCGCCATCGGCAGGCCGGAAAGCGCCGCGCTCTCCTCGCCCAGGGTCAGCATGCGCAGGCCGCCCGCCGCATAGGCGCAAAGGCCGGCCCCGAGCCCCATGGGGACCAGCGCTACGGCGAGGTCGCTCCAGTCGCGGTTGTCCACCGAGCCCTGCAGCCAGGTCAGCACTTCCGCCGTGGTCACCGGCGAGGGCGAAAGGTTGAACACCAAGGCGGTCAGGGCGCCGCCCAGCGCCGCGAGGGCGACGCCGAACAGGATCAGGGTCTCCGGCTCGCGAAAGCGCGCGGCCAGCAGCGCCACCAGCGTCCCGGCAGCCAGGGCGCCGCCCAGCGCCGAGAGTTCCAGCACGCCCGGCGCGCCGGCGAGACCCAGGG
>JBIOEG010000095.1:0-10726 GCA_044445825.1 Caulobacterales bacterium | reverse complement strand
TTGGCGCCTGTTATGACCTGTTATCACCTGTTCCTGGCGGATATCAGGTGGCCGCAACCTATTGAACAAGCACGGCTTCCAGACCGTAACAGGTGGAAAAACACCGAAATAACAGGTGGAACAGGTGAATAACAGGTCGGAACAGGCGAAGGCGGATGTCGCTGGGGCGGCTAGATGCGCGACAGGGGCCGGTCGGGCGTCGTAAGCTTGCTTACCGCAGCTGGCTGTCCCTGGCCGCAAGCCGGCTGCCTGGGCGTCCGCGCCCGAACAATGCGGTGGATCGTTCGAGCGGAGATGCTGGCTGATGAACGGCGCGGAAAGCCTCGTGCACTCTCTGCTCAGGAGCGGCGTCGACACCTGCTTCTCCAATCCCGGCACCTCGGAGATGCACTTCGTCGCCGCCCTCGACCGCATTGCCGGCATGCACTGCGTGCTCGGCCTGTTCGAGGGGGTGGTGACCGGCGCGGCGGACGGCTACGCGCGGGTCACCGGCAAGCCGGCGGCCACGCTGCTGCACTGCGGGCCGGGCCTGGCCAACGGTCTCGCCAACCTGCACAACGCGCGGCGCGCCTCCACGCCGATCGTCAACATCGTTGGCGACCAGGCCACCTATCACCGGCCCAACGACCCGCCGCTGACCGCCGACACCGAAGGCTGGGCAAGGGGCGTGTCGGGCTGGGTCCGCACGGCCCAGGATGTCGCCACGGTGGGCGCCGACGCCGCCGCCGCGGTGCAGGCGGCGATGACCGCGCCCGGCCAGATCGCCACCCTGATCCTGCCCTCGGACACATCCTGGAACGAGGGCGGCGTGGTCGCCGACGCCCTGCCGCGCCTGCCGACCCCGCTGGCCGCGCCCAACCAGGTCGACGAGGCCGCGACGATCCTGCGGCGCGGCGGCGACGGCGTGGTGCTGATGCTGGGCGGCGAGGCCCTGAACGAGGCGGGCCTGGCCGTGGCCCACCGCATCGCCGTGGCCACCGGCTGCCAGCTGTTCGCCGACAGCGCGCCGAAGATCGCCCGGGGCCAGGGGCGCGTGACGCTGCACCGCGTGCCCTATGTGGTGGACGCGGCGGTCAAGGCGATGGCGGACACCAAACACCTGATCCTGTGCGGCGCCCGCAAGCCGGTGACCTTTTTCGCCTATCCGAACAAGCCGCAGACCTCGATCCCGGAGGCGACCGAGGTCCACGTTCTGGCCCGCAAGGAACAGGACATGGTGGAAGCCCTCATGCGCCTGGCCGACACCCTGAAGGCGCCCAAGGCGCCGCCGGTGGACCATGGCGAGAGGCCGCAGGTCGGGCGCGGCCCGCTGACGCCGGAGTCCTTCGCCGCCACCGTGGGCGCCCTGATGCCGGAGGGCGCGATCATCGCCGACGAGTCGATCACCTACGGGCGGGGCCTCGGCGGCTTCACCCGGGCCTCGCCGCCTCACGACTGGCTGTCGCCCAGCGGCGGCGCCATCGGCGGCGGCATGCCGCTGGCCACCGGGGCGGCGGTGGGCGCGCCGGGGCGGCGCGTGATCAACCTGCAGGCCGACGGCTCGGCCATGTACACGGTGCAGGCGCTGTGGACCCAGGCGCGGGAGAAGCTCGACGTCACCACGGTCATCCTGTCCAACCGCAAGTACCAGATCCTGCTGGGCGAGCTGGCCAATGTGGGCGCGAACCCGGGGCGCACGGCGCTGGAGATGATGGACCTCGGCAACCCGGACCTGAACTGGCAGAAGATGGCCGAGGGCATGGGGGTCGAGGCCGCGCGCACCGACACCGCCGACGGCTTCGCGGACCTGCTGGCGGGGTCGCTGAACCGCAGGGGGCCGTTCCTGATCGAGCTGCTGATCTAGGGCTCGCCCAAGCAAAACGGGAGGACGTGGAGATGGGTCAACTGAGTGGCAAGGTGGCGGTGATCACCGGCGCGGCGAGCGGCATGGGCAAGGCGACATCGATCCTGTTCGCCCGCGAAGGCGCGCATGTGGTGCTGGCCGACCTGAATGTCCCAGGCGGCGAAGAGGCGGCGAAGATCGCCAGCGAGTCCGGCGTCAGCTGCGTCTTCCAGCGCACCGACGTCTCCGCCGAAGCCGACGTCGCGGCTCTGGTCGGGCGAGCGCTCAGCGAGTTCGGCCGGCTGGACGTGATGTTCAACAACGCGGGGATCGCCGGCGCGGTCGGGCCGCTGGAGGACATCGCGGTGGAGGACTGGGACCGCACCCTGGCGGTCTGCCTGCGCGGGGTCTTCCTGGGCATGAAGCACGCGGTCCCGCCGATGCGGGCCCAGGGCGGCGGCGCGATCATCTCCACGGCCTCGATCGCCGGCATCGACGGCTATGCGGGCCTGCACGCCTATTGCGCGGCCAAGGCCGGGGTCGTGAACCTGACCCGGTCGGCGTCGATCCAGCTCGCCGCCGACCACATCCGCATCAACTGCATCGCGCCGGGCGGGGTGTCGACGCCGATCATCTACGGCGGCGGCGTGCGCGGCGGCGACAAGGCGGCGACCGACGAATGGCTGGCCAAGGCGCAGCCCCTGCCCATCGCCGGCCAGCCGGAGGACATCGCCCAGGCGGCGCTATTCCTGGCCAGCGACGCCTCGCGCTTCGTCACCGGCCACACCCTGGTGGTCGACGGCGGCGCCACGGCGGGCGCGATCGCCGGCGCGCCCAGGCCCGGCGAGGAACGGCGCCGGCCGCAGCGTGCGTTCGCCGGCCCGTCCTTCGAGGGCTGACGCCCTTGGGCGAAGGTCCCCTGACCCTAGGCGCCCTGATGCGCCAGGCGCTGAAGCTTCATCCGGACTGCCGCTGCCCGGCGGTGACGCGCATCGAGGCGGGCGTCGCGCGACTGCGCGCCGGCGGCTTGACGCTGGTCTGGGTCGTGACCGGCGACATCGGCGATCTGGCTCTGCCGCCCATGACGTCGCCCACGCGCGCCGATGGGCTGTGGCGGCATACCTGCTTCGAGGGCTTTGTCCGCGCGGCGCCGGGCGAGGCCTATTTCGAGTTGAACTTCGCGCCCTCGACGCAGTGGGCGGCCTACGGCTTCAGCGGCTACCGGGCCGGGATGCGGGCGCTGGGCGAGATCGCCCCGCCCCGCATTGAAGTCCGGCGCACGGCATCGCTGTTCGATCTGCGGGTGTCGCTGGACCTGGACCGATTGGCGGGACTGCCGGACGATGCGGCGTGGCGCGCCGGACTCTCGGCGGTCATCGAAGAGACGAACGGCCGCAAGTCGTATTGGGCGCTGGCGCACCCGCCGGGCGGCGCGGATTTCCATCACGCGGAGGGCTTCGCGCTGGGCCTTCCGCCACCGGAGCCCTCATGAAATTCGGCATCGACCGCCTGATCAGCGAACCGGACCTGCGCGCGCCGCTGCGGGGCAGGCGCGTGGCGCTGCTCGCCCACCCCGCCTCGGTGACGGAGGACCTGACCCATTCCCTCGACGCCCTGGCCGCCTGCGACGGCGTGCGCCTCACAGCCGCCTTCGGTCCGCAGCACGGCCTGCGCGGCGACAAGCAGGACAACATGGTCGAGTCGCCGGACTTCAGCGACCCGGTGCACGGCGTGCCGGTGTTCAGCCTGTACGGCGAGGTGCGCCGGCCCACCGATGCGATGATGGATGCGTTCGACGTGGTCCTGGTGGATCTGCAGGACCTGGGCTGCCGGATCTATACCTTCATCACGACCCTGCGCTACCTGCTGGAGGCGGCGTCGAAGCACGGCAAGACCGTCTGGGTGCTCGATCGCCCCAACCCGGTGGGCAGGCCGGTCGAAGGCCTGCGCCTGAGGCCCGGCTGGGAAAGCTTCGTGGGCGCCGGACCCATGCCGATGCGTCACGGCCTGACGCTTGGCGAACTCGGCGCGTGGTTCATCAAGACCTTGGGCCTCGACGTCGAGTACCGCGTGATCGAGATGCAGGGCTGGCGTCCGGAGGCCGCGCCGGGCTTCGGCTGGCCGCTCGGCGAGCGCGCCTGGATCAACCCCAGCCCCAACGCGCCGAACCTGTGGATGGCGCGCGCCTATGCGGGCACGGTGATGCTCGAGGGCGCGACCCTGTCCGAGGGCCGCGGCACAACCCGGCCGCTCGAGCTATTCGGCGCGCCCGACATCGACGCCCGCCAGGTCGTCGCCGAGATGCGCAAGCTGGCGCCGCAATGGCTGGATGGCTGCGCCCTGCGCGACTGCTGGTTCGAGCCGACGTTCCACAAGCACCTGGGCAAGCTGTGCAACGGCGTGCAGATCGTGACCGAGGGCCTGGCTTACGGCCACGCCGCCTTCCGCCCCTGGCGCGTCCAGGCCCTGGCGTTCAAGGCCATCCGTCGCCTCTATCCCGACTATCCGCTGTGGCGCGACTTCGCCTACGAATACGAGGTGGGCAAGCTCGCCATCGACGTCATCAACGGCGGCCCGCTGCTGCGCGAGTGGGTGGACGATGCCGGCGCCGCCCCGCGCGACCTGGACGCTCTGGCCACGCCGGACGAGCAGGCCTGGCGGGCCGAGCGCCAGGCGTACCTGCTCTACTGAAAGACCGCGCGGGCTGGCGTCCACGCGAGGCGAGCGTCGATGGCGCCTTGCCGAATTTGCGCTATCGTTGCTCGAACAACTCAGGTGGGTAAGCACATGACCATGGCGGATACGGCGTCCGGGCCGGCCGGCGGCGGCGAGTCGGGGAGCGCGGTGGACGTGGTGATCGTCGGCGCCGGCTTCTCGGGGCTCTACATGCTGCACAGGCTGCGCGGGCTCGGATTCTCGGCTCGCGTCTACGAGGCCGGAACCGGCGTCGGAGGCACCTGGTACTGGAACCGCTACCCCGGCGCGCGGGTGGACATCGAGAGCCAGGAATACTCCTACTCCTTCTCCGACGAGCTGGCCGACGAGTGGCGGTGGACCGAGCGCTACGCTTCCCAGCCGGAGCTGCTGGCCTACCTCAACCACGTGGCCGACCGCTTCGAGCTTCGCCGCGACATCCAGTTCGAGACGCGGGTCACCGCGGCGAAGTTCGACGAGTCTGCCAACCGCTGGACCATCGACACCGATCGCGGCGACCGGGTGTCGGCCAGATTCTGCGTGATGGCCACCGGTTGCCTGTCGGTGACCAAGGATCCGGATTTCCCTGGAGTCGAGACCTTCAAGGGCAAGAGCTACCACACCGGCCGGTGGCCCAAGGAGGGCGTCGACTTTACCGGCCAGAAGGTCGCGGTGATCGGCACGGGTTCGTCGGCGATCCAGTCGATCCCGCAGATCGCCGAGCAGGCCGCCCACGTCACCGTCTTCCAGCGGACGCCGAACTTCAGCGTGCCGGCGCACAACGGGCCGGTGGACCCGAACGTGGTGCAGGACTGGAAGGCCAATCGCGCGCGCTACAAGCAGATGGCCCGCGAGAGCGGCTTCGGCATCCTCATGGTGGACCAGCAGGAGCAGTCCGCCCTCGACGCAACGCCCGAGGAGCGCCAGGTCGCCTATGAGGACCGCTGGGCCCGGGGCGGCTTCAGTCTGCTGGGCGCCTTTGGCGACATCATCGCCAACAAGGAGGCCAACGACACGGCCGCCGCCTTCGTGGCCGACAAGATCCGGGGCATCGTCAAGGATCCGCAGGTCGCCGAGAAGCTGGTGCCCACGACCTATCCCATCGCCACCAAGCGGATCTGTGTCGACACCGGCTACTTCGCGACGTTCAACCGCGACAACGTCAGCCTCATCGATCTGCGCGAGGAGCCCATCGAGGCGATCACGCCCGCCGGCGTGCGCACCGCCGAGGCGGAATACGCGGTCGACAGCATCGTCTACGCCATCGGCTTCGACGCCATGACCGGCGCCCTCGGCGCCATTGACATCCGCGGGCGAGGCGGCGTCGCCTTGAAAGACAATTGGTCGGACGGGCCGCGCACCTACCTGGGCCTGATGATCGCCGGGTTCCCGAACCTGTTCATCGTCACCGGCCCCGGAAGCCCGTCGGTGCTGGCCAACATGGCCGTGGCCATCGAGCAGCACGTGGAGTGGATTTCCGACTGCATCTCCTATCTCGGCGAGCGCCAGCTCGGCGCCATCGAGGCGACGACCGACGCCCAGGACGCCTGGGTCGCGCACGTCAACGAGGTGGCGGACGCCACGCTGTTTCCACTGGCCAACTCCTGGTACCTGGGCGCGAACATCCCCGGCAAGCCGCGAGTGTTCATGCCCTACATCGGTGGCTTCGCGGTCTACCGGCAGACCTGCGAGGACATCGCGGCCAAGGGCTACGAAGGCTTCGCCCTGACCTCCGCCGCGTAGGTAGGCGCGGATGAGCGACTTCTCTGTCACCGAGGCGGCGTTCACCGGGATGCGCATCGTGCGCGCGCGGCCGAGGGCCGTGGCCGTCTGGGCCGCGTTCCAACTGGTCACTTCCCTGGGCTTGGGCGTCTACACCACGGTGACCGCCGGCCCCGCCCTGATGCAGGCGCAGACATTCGGAGTCGCGACCCCGGCGAGCCCCGCGGCCGTCCTGGCGCTCTATCGCACGTTGCTGCCCTTCTACGCGGTCCTGACGTTGTTTTCGCTGGCGGTCTACCCCGTGCTGTACGCGGCCATGAACCGGGCCGTGCTGAGGCCGGCGGACGACGGCTTCGGATACCTGCGCGTCGGGGCAGACGAGTGGCGCCAGCTGCTGCTGATGCTGCTCTACATTCTGGTGTTCCTGGCAGCCTATATCGCGATCCTCGTGGGCGCGGTGATCGTCGGCGTGGTGGTCAGCTTGATCGCATCGCGCGGCGGCGTCGTCGCTGGAGACGCCGCCGGCGCCCTGGTCATTGTGATCGCCGTGGTCGCCGCGATCTGCGTGCTCGGCTTCCTGGCGGTGCGCCTGTCGCTCGCCTCCGCCCTGACCTTCGCCACGCGCCGGGTAAACCTGTTCGGGTCCTGGACCATGACGCGCGGGCGATTCTGGCGGATGCTGGGCGCCTATCTGCTGGCGTTCGTGCTCGCGGCGCTGGTCACCGTGATTGCCCTCGCCCTCTCCGGCATCGCGGCGGTGATTTTCGGCGGCGGCAACGCCCTGTCGATGTTCACGCGGCCGGACGTGAGTTCGCTCGCCGCGTTCTTCTCGCCGGCGCGGATCATCTCGCTGGTGATTTCGGCGGCGGCCGCCGGGGTCACCTTGCCGCTGACGCTGACGCCCGCGCCAGCCATCTACCGCAGCCTGGCGTCGTCCTACGGACACCCGGGCGGAGATGAATCGACGGTCGAATCCGTGTTCAGCTAGGACGCCTGTTCGGCCGCGAGCTGGGCGCGGTAGGCGTCCCGCGCGGCCTTGAACAGCTCGAAGGGAAACTTGATCGGAACGCCCGCCAGCGCGGCGGCGAGCATGTCCAGGTGCGCGTCCCAGCCGGCGCAGGACCGGCCGGCGTCCTCGGTGGCGGGGACGCTCAGCGTCAGGTCGAGGCGCACGCCGTCGTCCTGCGGCGCGAGTTCCCAGCGAACGGGACGCGCGGGCTCGCCCGGTCCGCTCCAGGAGTATTCGAGCATGCGCCCCGGCTCGATGGCGCTCACCGTGCTGTCGATGACGATGCCGCTGTCGGCGAAGTTCAGGCGCGCCGCGCCGCCCGCTCGCAGTTCGATCTCCCCCGGCGCGAGCCATTGGACGAGCTCGGCGGGTTCGGTGAGCGCGGTCCAGACGCGCTCGGGCGTGTCTTCGATCACCCGGCTGAGGCGCGCTTCCATGACATCGCCCTTGAGCGTGAAACGCGCCTGCCCAAACACCGGTTCAGCCATCAAGCCTCCTCCACATCGCGGGATCGAATTTGCAAGGACGCCGGACGATCCAGCGCCGGGAGCCGCGACATGCGGACCGGGGGTGTGCGCTGGACCGACGGCCTGCCAGACTTGGGGCGACGGGGTTATGGCGGCCGCTGGGTCCGACGTCCTCGGAAACACGCTCCCTCCGCGGGGCGCCCGGCGCTTTGATCGAGATCAACTATGTGATCGCCGATCACTGACCGGGACCTCGCCACGCCTTGTGGACCATGTCGACAATCGGCAGTTGCAGGCGCCGAGCGGCGCCGGTCTATAATGTGCGCGCCGCGAGTGGAGCGCAGACCCCCAGGATGCCGGAACCGGCGATGCTTTATGACCAGGCGTTCGACGCCTATCGCGCCGGCAGGTCCGGCGAGGCGGAACAACGCCTCGAAGCGCTCCTGCGTGAACGGCCGGATCACGCACGCGCCCATTTGCTCAAAGCCGTCGCCCACCCCAAGGACGAGACGGCGGTGGGCCTGGCCCTCGTGGAGCAGAGTGTCTTTCTCGATCCGACCGATCCGCAGGGCTGGTACAATCTGGCGGTGTTCCAAGCCGAGCGCGGCCGGCTGGACGCCGCGCTGCAGGGCTATGAGCGCGCGGTGCAGCTCGATCCCCTGTACCGCGACGCCCTGGGCAACGGCTGCGAACTGCTGCGGCGCTTCGACAGGTTCGAGGAAGTGCTGGAATGGGCCGACCGGCAGCTGGCGCAGGGCCAGGGCGGCTGGGCGGCGCATCTCAACCGCGCGATCTGCCTAACCCACCTGCGCCGCTTCGAGGAGGCGGACGCCGCCTTCGAGGCGGCGCATGCGCTGGAGCCGGAGCGGCCGATCGTCCAGTGGGAATGGTTCTCGCTGAACCTGTTCCAGCACCGTTTCCGCCAGGCCTGGGAGTGCTTCGAGCAGCGCTTCGCCTGCGGCCACCTGAACGGCGTGTTCGCCTATCCGTTCGAGCAGCCGCCCTGGCGCGGCGAGCCGCTCGCCGGCAAGCACATCCTGATCCACAACGAGCAGGGTCTGGGCGACCAGATCATGTTCGCCAGCTCGCTGGGCGAGGTGATCGACCAGGCGGCCAGGACCACCCTGGTCGTGTCGCCTGAGCTGCTGCCGCTGTTCGCGGCGTCTTTCCCCAAGGTGCGGGTGTTCGCCTCCCGCAACGGGCGGTTCGCCGGCGACCACCCGCCGCCCGAATGGCTGGGACGGCTGGGCAAGGTGGATTTTCAGCTGCCCATCGGCGGCCTGATGCACCGCCTGCGCAACGACGCGCAGAGCTTCGAGGGGGCGCGGCGGTTCCTGCGGCCATCGGACGATGCGCGTCGTCGCTGGACGGCCACGGTGGGACGAGACCTGCCGCCGTCGGCCGGACTTCGCGTTGGCCTGTGCTGGGCGAGCAATCCGGCCCTGTTCCGTCTGGATTCCAGCCGCCGTGCGGTCAAGAAGAGCATGCCGCTGGACACAATGGCGCCTCTTATGGACGTCGCCGGCGTCCAGTTCGTCAGTGTACTGAACTGGACCATCGATCCCATGCCTGCGGCTTTCATCCGAAGACTGCGCGATGTGTCAAGGGACCTGCGCAGCCTCGACGACACGGCGGCCCTGGTGGAGCAGCTTGATCTGGTCGTCACAGTCGACACCGCGGTCGCACACCTGGCGGGGGCGCTGGGCAGGCCGACCTGGCTGCTGCTGCATGATTTCGCCGACTGCCGCTGGGGGCTGGAAGGCGAGTCCAGCTATTGGTACCCCGACATGCGCCTGATCCGTCAGCCGGCGGCGGGCGACTGGCCCGCCGTGATCGAGACGGTCGGCGCGATGCTGCGGGATCGCGGGCGCTCGGCGCGGTGAGCGGTCCGGTGAGCACGGCGGCGGCGCTCGAGGCCTGGAGCAAGGGTCGCTCCGACGAGGCGCTGGGAATCCTGAAGGCCATGGGGCCGGCGGCGGCGGATGATGCGCTCGCTCTCCAGCTGTGGGCCTTGGCGGTGGGCAAGAGCGCACCGGCCGACGCGGCGGCGCTGCTGGAGCGGGCGGTGCGCATCGCCCCCGGCGACAGCCAGGCCCACTACAATCTCGCCGTGACCTTGCAGGACCACGGCGACTTCCCCCGCGCCATCGCCCATTACAACCAGACCCTTCGCGCCGACCCGCGCCACCTGGGGGCGCTCAACAATCTCAGCGACCTCCTGCGCAGGCGCGGTCGTCCGCAGGAAGGCTGGGCGCTGCTCGAGCGCTACCGGGCCGGCGGCGGCGAAGTGCGCGGTCTGGAGATCCGCTTCGCCAAGATGGCCATGGACCTCCGCAGCTTCGACGATGCGGCCGTCTGGTTCGAGGCCGCCGAACGGCACAAGCCGGGCGACGCCTCCGTGGCCTGGGAGCACGCTATGCTCTCGCTGGTGCGCGAGGACTTCGCGCGGGGCTGGCCGCGCTATGAGCGCCGGCTCGAAACCCATGGGCCGCGCGGTCTCGGCATCCACCCGTACGAGATTCTCCCGTGGGCCGGCGAGTCTGTTGCCGATCGGCGCCTGCTGCTGCACCGCGAACAGGGGCTGGGCGACATGATCATGTTCGCGCAGGCGTTTGGCGAGCTGGTCGACGAAGGCGCCCGCCTGCATCTGGCCTTGCACCCGCCGCTGGTCCGGCTGATGGCCGGCAACTTCCCGAAGGCTCGGGTGTGGAGCAGCATCACCGCGGTGGGCGCCCAGGCTGAGCCGGCGCAGACATGGCTTGCCGCCGCGGGACCGATCGACCTGCAGGCCCCGGTGTGCAGCCTGGGCGCGCTGCGGCGAAGCCGCGGTTTTTCGGCGCCGCGCGCCTATCTGCGCGCCGACGAGCGCCTGGCGAAGGTGTGGGCCGAGCGGCTGGACGCCCTTTGCCGGCCAGGGCTTCGCCGCATAGGTCTGGCGCTCGGCTCACGCCAGGCGGGCTGGTCGGACGACGGACGGACCATGGCGATGCGCAAGTCGATCCCGCCGGCGCG
>JBIOEG010000094.1:0-11139 GCA_044445825.1 Caulobacterales bacterium | reverse complement strand
GTCGGTGAACGCGCCGCCGAGATTGTTGTGCGCCTCGGCATATCGGGGACTGAGCGTGATCGCCAGTTCGTACGCTTTCACGGCATCATCCAGCCTGCCCTCCGCCGCGAGGGCGTTGCCCAGGTTGGAGTGATAGGCGGCGACCGATCGGTCGATGGCGATCGCCTGGGCGATCAACTCTCGCGCGGCGGCGTTCTGGCCCAGCTGGTAGGCGACCACGCCGACGCCGTGCAAGCTGTCGGCGTGGCGAGGATCGAGCGCAAGAATGCGCCGATAGAGCCTCTCTGCGTCCGCCTGACGCCCGGACTGGTGATGTCCGATGGCCTCTGCAAATAGCTCACGAACGGCCGCTGAGGTGGTGAGCAGTGCGGCCCCGCCCGGTTTATTCGCCCGCCGGCGTTGAGCGCGGCTCATCGAAAAGCATCCTCATCTTGAAATTACTCCCGTGACCAATGCTATTGCCAGAGCTTATCCTCGTTACGTCAAGCAAGGGTTCGGCAGGCGCTCAGCGATGGCGTCGCACAGCTATGTCAGACGCGTTTGCGCGCGCGACGACGAAGCAGGCCCAGCAGGTCCAGGATCGCGCCAACAGCAGTGATCCTGGCGCCCGAGGCGGCCAGCGATCCGATCCAAAGAGGGTGCTTCCCGTACGACTAGATCTCAACAGCGGGCCAATGTGGGCCGCGTCCCGCTCGCGCCGAAGGCGGCGCCTGGCGGCGTCCCACATCCGCGTTATCGGTCGCCGGATCGGGATGTTCCGCGCTAGGATCGCCCGATGCGACGAAGCGTGGGGGGGCGGTGACCCGGCTAACCATTTTCGCCAAGGGCAACCTCGACGTGCGCGATACGCTGCACGCACTGAAGGTTGGCGGCCAGTTGAAGTGGAACGGCGTCAATGAGCTTCTTCGCACCCGCTCGTCGCCGATCGTGGCGCGCGTCCGGCATGAGGTTTGCGTTCGATCTGACGCCTTGCTTGAGGCCACCACGGCTGTGCCTCCAGCGCTGGCGGCGAGGCATCTTCCGCTCGGCGTCTACACACCTCCGATTCAATTCAGCCAAGCGCTGTTCGAGATCGACGCGGACGTCATCGTCCTGTCGATCCAGCCGGACATCGCCATTAACATCCTGCGCCACCGCGGCGATGGATTCCTGTTCTATCCGAACGACTGGCGTCGTTGGCGCCCTGAAGACCAAGCCTGGCTGCGAGAGTCCTTCGTGGAGGAGGGGTTGCTGGACGCGGCGACGTCGATGGCCAACTTCGCCCGCATCATTGAGCGAATCCGCCAGCATTCGGACGTCCCGATCCTGATCTACAACGTCTCCAGCGTGACGCCTGGACAGTCGATTCACACCTATGCCGACTTGGATGAGGCCCTCTCCACGCGAATCCGCCGATTTAACCTTGGTCTGATCGAGCTCTCGCGGCAAACAGGCGTCTCGATCATCGACGTTGACGCCGTCGTCGCGCGGGCCGGGGCCGACCGTTTGAAATATGACGCTACGCATTTGACCGGCGAAGGCTGCCGCGCGGTGGCCGAGGAAGTCGTGCGCGTGTTGGCCGACCTCGGCTGCCTGCCCATGGAGGCTGACGGGTGAGCCTCAGCGTGGTCATCCGCTCCAAAGACGAGGCCGACCGCCTGCGGCTGACGCTCACCTCGCTGGAGCGGCAGACCGCGGCAGCGGAAGTGGTCGTCGTCGACGACGGTTCCAGCGACCACACCCTCCAGGTCCTGGACGAAGCAACAGAGCGGCTGGCGCTGACGGTGGTCCGCCACGAGACTCCGCGGGGCCGCGCGGGCGCTTCCAACGCTGGGGCGCAGGCGGCGAAGGGCGCGGTGCTGCTGTTTCTGGATGGAGACACCCTGGCCGACCCCGACCTCGTCCGCCGCCATGCGGCGGCGCACGCCGGACGCGCTGGACTGATCGGCCGCGGCGAAACTATGCACCTACGCTGCACGCGCTTCCTGAAGGATCCGGAGACCGGCGCGCCCCGGCCGGAAGAAGCCGAACGGCTCGCCCGTCTCCCGCCTGGCGAGCTCGATCGCCTGAGGATCACCCGCCGGCAGATTCTCGAGAACTTCGACACCGTCGCCCGGCGAGCGGAAATGGGCGTCTATCCGGGCGCCGGACCGCGGCGCCTGCAGGAACTGGAGATGGATGCGCTTCGTGCACACCCGGATTGCCCGGTGCTCTGGGCGGCAGCATGTGGCAGCAATCTGTCAGTCCCACGCGAGGCGTTTCTCTCGGTGGGCGGCTTCGACGCCAACATCGACATCAACGAGCATCGCGAACTGGCTCTGCGGCTCTGCGGAGCCGGGCTGAGGATGGCGCCGGTCCAGGGCGCGCGCAGTCATCACATGACCCACCGCACAGGCTGGCGCGATCCGCTGGTTGAGACCGACTGGGAGACCGCTTTCTACGCCGCCCACCCGATCCCAGCGGTGAAGTTGCTGGCGGTATTCTGGGCGAGCCTCGCCCCCAACAGTCCGCTGCCGGCGGAGGCTCGGATCGGTTCACTGCCGCAGCTCGCGGCCGCCGCCCGCGGCGAGACCGGCGCCGATTACGATGCGGCCCGCGCCCTACTTGGCCTGCCGGCGCTCGGGCGACCACTCCCTACATCCGCCGTGGACCTTAAGTGAAGCCGCCGGCCGGCCTCGCCGTTGAAGCCTTGACCCATGCGGCCGAGCGGGCGGCGCTGATCGCAGGGATGGAACAGCTCGCGGAGGTCCTGGGCGCTGCGGCTGGACGGCCGTGGCCTGTGCGGCTCAACTTTCGGCCGCCAGGAAGTGAGGTGCCCGCCGAAGTGGCGCCCAACGTCGTGATCGCCTCGCTGATGCCGGACGTAGACCGCGCCGATGAGACGCCAGCCGAGACCGAGTCGCGCTGGCGGACGTATCTGGTCAAGTTGCAGCATGCAGGCGCGCCGGTCCTGATGCTTACGGTGTTTCGCCGCCTGGCCAACCGGGCGAACGCCGGGGTTCCCTCGCCGCTGTTGGAGCGAATTCGGCAGCTCAACCGAATGGCGCTGGAGCTGTCGCACGACCTGGGCGTCGGTGTGATCGACATTGATCGCGCGTTTGCCCACATTGGCGGCCGCGCCCTCCAAACCGACTATCGCCTCATCGGCGTGCAGGCGGCCGAGGTCGCCGGTCACACCATTGCCTGGAGCCTGCTGTCCTTCGGTCTGGACCGGGTCGTCGATCCCGAGATCCAGGAGCAGGCCAAAACGTGGCTGGGCAGCTTGCAGCAGATCAACACTGTGCTGCGCCGCCGCCTGGAGCGGCGCCGCGCCGCTCAGACCGCCCGTGGATAGCCTGCCCGCCGACAGCCTGACTCTGTTGCGGGCGATGATGTTAATTCGCGCCTTCGAGTTGGCGCTTGTCGCCCGGCCGGATCATGGCTTCCAGCTGCTGTCCTCGGGCGAGGAGGCGGTCGCGGTCGGTCTCTGCGCCGCCCTCAGGCCGGAGGACCAGCTGCTGAGCAGCGGCCGTTCGATCGGTCCGGCCCTGGCTCGGGGTCTTGATCCAGGCATGGTGATGGCCGAACTTTTAGGCAAGGTCGCCGGGCCCAACCGCGGCAAGGGTGGCCGCGGCCACATGGCCCTGCCGTCGGCGGGGTTCTTCGGCGCCCATGCTGTGGTCGGCGGCAACCTTTCGATCGCCGCCGGCGTCGCGCTCGCCTTCCAGATTGAGCACCGGCCCGGCGTGGTCGTGTGCGTCTTCGGCGACGGCGCCTGCGGATCGGGCGCGCTGCACGAGACGCTGAACATCGCAGCTCTCTGGAAGCTGCCGCTGGTGCTGGTCTGCGACAACAATCAGCTCTCGGTCTCGACGCCGCCTAGCCAGGCTCTGGCGCCGGCCCGGTTGTCGGATCTCGCCCGACCCTTCGGCGTTCCCAGCGTCACCGTGGACGGCATGGACGTGCTGGCGGTGCGCCAGGCGGCCTCCGCCTTCGTCGCGCGAGCGCGCGCTGGCCTGGGGCCGGCGTTCCTGGAATGCATATCCGAGCGCTTCTTCAGCCACTCCACCGCTACGCGCGAAACGCGCTCGGCCGAGCAGATGGCCGCCATCAGAACGCGCTGCCCGATCGCGCGGTTCTCGAGCCAGCTCCGAGCCGCAGGCGTCTTGGAGGCCGCCGCTATCATCGCGCTCGAACACGAGGCCTCCGCCGAGGTTGCTCGCGTCCTAGATTTCGCCGACGCCTCGCCCTTTCCGGATTCCGCGGAGGCGCTCGACGATGTCAGCTGACGCGGCGCGCGCGGGCGTGAAGCTGTTCTTCCGCGAGGCTATCGCCCGGGCGCTGCGCGAGGAGATGGCGCGCGATCCGCGGGTTATCCTGCTGGGTCAAGACGTCGGCGACTATGGCGGATCTTACAAGGAGTTCGTCGGGCTCAAGGCTGAGTTTGGACCCGCACGTGTGCGCGACACTCCAGTAGCGGAGGCGGCGATGGTGGGCCTTGGTGTCGGCGCAGCGGCCGCGGGGCTGCGGCCGCTGGTCAGCGTCACCTACATGGACTTCCTCATGTTGGGGCTGGACCCTCTGGTCAACTACGCTGCCAAGGCTCGGTTCAAGACTGGCGGCCAGATCAAAGTTCCTTTGGTCGTCAAAACGACTGCGGGCGCTCGGGGGCAAGGCGTCGCCCACTCTCAATGTCTTGAGGCCTGGATGATGGGGGTTCCGGGCCTGAAGGTCGTGGCGCCGTCGACGGTCGCCGACGCCTATGGTCTTCTGAAGTCGGCGCTGCGCCAGGATGGCCCTGTGCTTTACGTCGACCACAAGCGCCTGTTTCCGACGGCCGGCGAGACGCCGTTGACCGAGACCATGGTCCCCATCGGCAAGGCGGCGCTGCGCCGCGTTGGCCAGGATGTCACCATCGCCGCCCATTCCTACATGACCCGCGTCGCTTTGACGGCGGCCGAGCGTCTGGCTGCGAACGGCGTCGACTGCGAGGTGATCGACCTGCGCAGCCTCGCCCCGCTCGATATCGACGCCGTCGCCGCGTCCGCCGGCCGCACGGGCGCGCTGGTGACGCTGGAGGAGGGCCAATTGACCTGCGGCGTCGGCGCCGAGGTCGCCTTCCAGGTTCGCGATCTAGCCGGGCCGATCAAGATCGCGCGGGTGGGCGCCTTGCCGGCGCCGGTTTCGTCGAACCCGGCGCTGGAAGCTGCCTGCGTGCCTGACGCGGACCGCCTGATCGCCGCCGTCCGTCGGCTGCTCAACGTCTGATCTGCGGCAAGTAACCCATGATCTACACACTGACCGTTCCCGGACCCATCGAGGACGTGGAGGAGGTGAGGGTGCTCGAATGGCACGCCCGGGTTGGCCACGCATTCGCGCCGGGCGACCTGATGGTCGAACTGGAGACCTACAAGGCGTTGATCGAGGTGCGAGCCGGTCAGCTGGGTCTGCTTCGGGCCATCGTCTGCGCGGAAGGCGACTGGCAGGCGCTCGGACAGCCCCTGGCCCTGCTCAGCGATGGTCCCGACGAGCCGTTGCCCGATACGGCCGAGGGCCTGGCCATGCTCGCCGTCGACTTCGAGGTCAGCTGACCGGCCTCGACGCGAAACCCGGCACGCCGCGCTCGCGCAGGATTCGCAGGATCTCGGCTCGCACCTCCGCCTGCATCGCGCCGCTCTGGTGCACGGCGTCGAGCATACAGACCCGGGCGCCCAGGTCGGCGGCGATGGCATCTGCGTCGACGATGGCGACGTCGCGTTCACGCGCCAAGTCGTGCAGCATCAGGTTCAGGTCCTTGGCGCGCACGCTGGATAGCGAGCCGCTCATCGGCGAATCGAAGGCTGAGTAGACCTGGATGTCCTCGTAGCCCAACGTCGACATGACGTTACAGACCAGGATTTGGGCCGTCGGAGCCGCGGAGTGGATCAAATCTATCAGGCCGTCGTAGTCGGCGCGGACGTTGTCGACGGTGTGCCGGACCGGCTCGAAATTGGCGCGCAGCCACGGCACAAGGGCGGGGCCGGCGGCCATCATTCGAAAGCTATGGAAGTGAACGGTGTAGCCCAGCCGTCGGTGCCGGAGCAGCGTCTGCGGCTCGGCGTTCAGCGACAGGATGATGGCGTCGGGCGGACCGGCCACGCGCAGGCTGTTGCGGGTCAGGATCTGGTAGCGATCGGTGATCGGTGACGCCTGCAGCGCGTTCAGCGCTGCGCCCGCGAACATCCAGTCGGCGCCGCTGGGCGTCGCCGCCCCGCCGGGGAAGGTCTCGGCGAGGTCCTGGGCCATGGCGGCGCGGTCTGCGTCTGTGCGGCGGATCTGGTCGGCCAGCACCCGCGCCGCTGGCGCCAGCCGTTCGTCGCCGATGAACACCACCTGCGCCGGCCCGCCGATCGCTTCGAACATCTCCAGGAAGGCGCCGCGTTCGCCCCGTATGACCCCGTCCAACTCGCAGATGCCAAGGCTCAGTAGGGTGCCGATCGGTCCGTCGTCTTCGACCCGCCACGCCCGCCGCCGATCATGCCAGCCGGTCGCTAGGCTCGATCGGTCCTCGGCTAGGTCCGTCACGCGGCGCCCAGCTGTCATCAAGAGCCGAAGTTCGCCGCCTCCCTCGCCACCTGAGACTCCTAGGCCCGGCTCGACGCTGCCGATGACGGTGTGTGGCATCCAGGCTTGATATTCCCCGATGTCGAAGAACCCGCCGCGGGAACTTCCCGGCGCATGACGCAGACGCCCGCCCATCCGAGTGGCGAGGGCGACTTGAAAGTCGCGCATCTCGTCGTCGAAGGGGCCGCGTTCACCGGCTCTCGCGCCGATCTTAGCAAGGTTGACGCTGCAGAACGCCACGACCTCGCCTGGGCGACACTCCTGGCCGTCTGCGCACAACCAGCGTACGTCGGAGCGCCGGACTGTATACCCCGGCGCGGCCAACGGTCCCAGACGCAGCCCAACCGCCATCGTAGCTATTCTCAGTCCCACGCCGACTGGTGGAAGATCTCGGCGATCGCCAGCCGAACCTGCCGCGTCGGCGCACTATCCAGCGGTTCGTCCGGCTCAGTGCTGAAGAGCGCCAAGCTCGCGCCCACGTCAGGCTGGTCGTTCACGGCCACGTCCAGGCGCCGCAGCCAGACCGCGTCGCGCAAGATCAGGCGAAAGTGGTTTACCGGCGGACAGTCATGCGGGACCGCTGCGCTGAGATCGATCGTCAGGTCCAGAAGCTTGCCGCCCACAGCCACCGCCGCGCCTTCGGCGAGGTGGATCGCATCGATCTGGGCGCTAGCCATATACGGGTTGATCCGCGGTAGGGTGAGATTCAGCAGCACGCAGGCGGACTCCCGATGTCGTTGGGGCGCGCCCTATCGTCGTGTCCGTGCTGCCCGCGTCAAGAGGCCGTGCGCCGGCGCGGCTTCGCCCCTCGCGTAGATTGTGGCATTGGTTGGCTTGGGTCGGCGCCAGGAGGACTTGGATGACGCGCCAGGACGTCCACGGCGCGCCGGGGTACCGCACCATCGACGAGGCGCGGACGATCGAGGCCATGCTGGCGCGCGGCTGGGTCTTCGAGGTCAGGGCGAACGAGCGCGCAGCGGCCAGGCTTGAGGCCCGGGCAGCGCTCGACCGCCTCGTGGCGCTGGGGTTGCCGCACGCACGCACGCCGGACGAAGGTCGGTTGTTCGATCCCGTCGAGGTGTTGAATTTCATGACGTGGGCTGGCATCAACCGCGGCGATCCGGCTTGGCTGCGTTGCGTCGACACCTATCGCCGGCTGGTCTCGCGGCCATCGCTGGCCGCGACAGACTCCGCGCGCTACGCGGTCTCCATCAGTCGCACCTTCAATCTTGAAGACCGTCGTCCGGGAGAGCGCGTTCGGTTGAGGCTGCCGCTGCCGCTCGAAGACGCCACCCTCGGCGATGTGAAGGTCGACTTCGTGCCGCCGCCGCGAGCGGATTTCCGCATAGTCCTGGGACCGGCGCGGCTCGATGCCTTGATCTCAGTTCCTGAAAGCAGATCGGCGACTATCGGCGTCACGGCTTCGTTTACGGCACGGGTCTGGACGCCGATCCGTCCTGCCGCCGCGCTCGATCCGCCGGAAGTGGAGCTCTATACTCGTGCGAACGAAGGGCTGATCAGGATCACTGACCGAGTCAGGGCTTTGGCCGCTGAACTCGCCGGCAACGCGCCGGACGCGCGCACGAAAGTCCACCGTTTCTGGGACTACATGATGGACGAACTGAGCTGCGGAATGGTCCACTACGACGCGTTTCCGCCCGGCCGCCCGCTCGACGGGGTGCTTGAGAGCGGCTGGTTCGACTGTCAGGTCGGCTCGGCCCTGTTCGTCGCTCTGTGCCGCGCGCGCCAGATCCCGGCGCGTATCGTGAGCGGCTACACGCTTCACCGCGCTTCGCATGACGCCCACACCTGGTTCGAGGTGTGGTTCGATGGCGAGGGCTGGGTCCCTTTCGATCTTGGCAGCTGGGGACTCTCGGACGGCGGCCGCGACGCAGCATGGCGGGACCACTATTTCGGCCGAACCGATCACCGTTTGGCGGTCGAGCGTCCGCCGCGGCTGTTCAACGGGTCCGGCCAGGTGCGCCTGCCGCGAAGCTGGCACATGCTGCTTAGCCTGGATGAGCCGGGCAATAGCGTCGCCTTCCATGCGCTGGACACCGGAGCGTTGGTCTGGCGCGAGCACATCGAGGTCGAGCGCCTGGAGTGACGCTAGTCTTCAACGTCGATCGTGAACGCCGGCCCGGCCGGGCCGCGCACCGTCACAACACCTGGTCCGAAGTCGAAGGGCATGAGGCCCTGGCGCAACTGCGGTTCGTGACGCCGCAGCAGGCCAGGTGAGACAGCCAGCCGATCCGCGAGCATCCGGTGGTGATCGTCGGGCCAGGAATTGGCGCCATGGCTCACGTAGACATAGAGGTGCGGCGCGTCGGCCAAGGCGTGCAAACGGCCGCCTTTCCTGAGCTGCGCCACCACGTCCAGATCCTCGCCGAGCCGCGCTGCGGGGCCGGTTTCCGGATAGCGAGCCGGCGCGTTCGCCCTGCACATCAGTGAGCCGGGAAACACGCCGGCCTCGGTCGCGCGCCAGTTGGTGCGATAGAGGGCGCGCTCCGCCGGAAAGAACTGCATCACCTCCTGCAGGCAGACCGCCTGGGCGCTGCGAGCAGTGAGCACGGCGAGCTGGCGCTCTAGACGCTCGGGATGGTGTAGATCATCGTCGTCCCACTGGCAGTGAACGTCGCCGCGAGCGTTATCGCGCGCGATGTTGCGTAGGGCCCCGAGAGGCGCGGCGCGATTGGCTTCGATGATGCGGATGTCGTCACGGCCGAGCGCCGCCGCCATCGTCTCCAGCCCTGCCTTGGCCCCGGGATCTGTGACGATCAGCAGTTCGCGCGTCGCATGGGTCTGGGCGCAAAACGCCTCAAGCGCCCGCTTGGCGAGAACGAGACGTTGCGGCGTCGCCAGCGTGACCATCAGGCAACTGACCAGGACATCGTCCGACATCGTCAGCCTCGACCGGAACCGCCGGGAGGGGCGTCGCCAGGCCAAACGCCTGAAGCCTCCCCGTCGGCCGGCCCGCGGTTCCGAAGCAGCGAGCGAAATTCGGAGCCGAGCGCCGGACCGAAGGGACGAATCTACTACGCGTCTTTGATCTGACAATGCCCTCAGCGCCGCTGGATGCTGTCCTAGTTTTCGGCGCATCCTTGCGATATCGCGAGATGTTGACGCGGTGGTGCGAGAGCGGCGAGGTGGAGCGGCCATGAACCGCAATCAGCGCCGGTTGGCGAAGAGACAGGCAGGACCCGCGACGCCTGCGCCGTCGCCGGCGGTTCGAAGCCTGTTCGAGGAGGCCGCGCGGCATCATCGGGCCGGACGCCTGGGCGAGGCCGAGCAGGGGTATCGGCGGGTTCTCGCGCTCGAGCCGCGCCATGCCGACAGCCTGCACGGCCTGGGCGCGATCGCCCACCACCTCGGCCGCCATGACGCGGCCATCGAGCTCATCGGCGCGGCCATCGCCATCGTCGGTCGGGTGGCCGCCTACCATTCCAGCCTCGGCAATGCGCTGAAGGCCCAGGCCAGGCTCGACGATGCGGCGGCCTCTTACCGACGCGCCCTGCAGCTGCAGCCGCACGACGCCGTCGCGCACAACAACCTCGGCAATGTGCTCAAGGCCCAGGGCCAGTTCGACGCAGCGGTTGCCAGCTACGCGCGCGCCGTGGTGCTGCGGCCGGGCATCGCCGAGCTGCACAACAATCTCGGCAACGCGCTGCTGGCCCGGGGCAAGCCCGAAGCGGCCGCCGCGAGCTACCAGCAGGCGCTGGCGCTGAAGCCCGACTATGCCGAGGCCCACTACAACCTGGCCAATGTTCTCAAGGATATTGGCCGCCACCGCGAGGCCGTCGCGCACTACCAACGTGCGCTGGCGCTGCGGCCGGACTTCTTCGAGGCTCACTTCAATCTCGGCAAGACGTTCAGGACCCAGGACAGGCTCGACGAGGCCGTGGACTGCTACGAACGGGCGCGCGCGCTCAATCCTGACGCCATTGACGTCCTTACCAGTCTGGGCGCCGCCCTCATGGCGCAGGGCAAGCAGGAGGCAGCCGCCGTCCCGTACGAACGGCTGCTCGCCCTCAAGCCCGACAACGCCCGGTTCCGCAGCGACTATCTGATGTGCCTGAACTATACCGATCGCGCCGCCGCCGACATCTTCGCCGAACACCGCCTTTTCGGCGAGATTCACGAGCGGGACTTGCCGCCTTCCGCCCCCCATTCCAACGACCGGGACCGAGAGAGACGGCTGCGTATCGGCTATGTCTCGGGGGACTTCTGGAACCACTCGGTGGCCTGGTTCTTCGCGCCGCTGCTGGCGGCCCACGATGCGGCGGCGGTCGAGGTGTTCTGCTATGCGCAGGTGGCCAAGCCTGACACGGTGACCGAGCGGCTGAAGGGTCAGGCGGACCACTGGCTGCCCACCGTTGGGATGTCGGACGAGTCCCTGGCCGCGCGCATCAGAGCCGACCGCATCGACATCCTGGTGGACCTGGCCGGCCACACCGCCAACAACCGCCTGACGATGTTCGCCCTGAAGCCGGCGCCAGTGCAGGCGACCTGGCTCGGCTATCCCAACACCACGGGCCTGGCGGCGATGGACTACCGGCTGGTGGACGCCGTCACCGACCC
>JBIOEG010000093.1:0-11535 GCA_044445825.1 Caulobacterales bacterium | reverse complement strand
GGACGGGGCCGGTCGGCAAGCGGAGGGGGGTGGTGGGGCGAGCTGACGGCGGTCGGAGATTTCGGTGACGTGGCCCGGCCATGACGGCGGGTGGCGAAAGTGGTCGCGGCTTTGCCGCTCAGCAGTTGCCCAGCCAGGTGCAGCCGGTGGAGTCGACCCAGCAGCCCTTGTGGGGGTAGGCGCGGTTGCACAGGCGAAGCGCGACCTTTTCCGACTGCTTCTCATAGGGCTCGACAGCCGACTGGCAGCCGCCGCCGTTGGCGGTCTGAGCGCAGGCGACGCACTTGAACATCCGGCGGTTGCGCGGCGGGCACCTGCCCGTGGCGAGGCTCGCCGCGGCGGAGGCGGCGGGCGCGGCGTGGCGGGCGTCGGGCTGGGACTGGGCGGCGGCGAAGCTGAGCGCCAGGGCGGCGGCGAGGAGGCTCGCCAGTATGGTCGCGCGCATGGGGGGCTCCCGGGTTGTCCGGGCCGCACGCTACCGCCTATTGGGCAGGGGCCAAAGCGCCCTCGCCAAATCGCATCTGCGCAGGGGCCGGGGGCGAGCGACGCGGCCTGTTTCACCACTAAGCACACGAAGGACACGAAGGGGCCGGTGAGGCGGCTGGCGTGTGCGGCGCCCGCGCCGGAGGCGACTGAAATCGTTCCTGGCGCTTCGCGCCGGACTGGAAGCGATCGCACCGCACCCTTCGTGTCCTTCGTGTCCTTTGTGGTCGATCTTGAGGACCGAGCGACCGGCCACGACGGCGCTGCGGTCGCACGGCGCGCAGCGCTATTGCGACTCCGACCCTGCGCCTCTAAACGAGCCGCTTAACCTGCAGTCTGGTCGATGCCGGGCGCGCCGTTGGGCGTGGCCGCCTTCGCGCGCGAGAGAAGATGCCCAAACGCACCGACATCGGCTCGATCCTGATCATCGGCGCGGGGCCCATCGTCATCGGCCAGGCCTGCGAGTTCGACTATTCCGGCGTGCAGGCCTGCAAGGCGCTGAAGGCCGAGGGCTACCGGATCATCCTGGTCAACTCCAATCCGGCGACCATCATGACCGATCCGGAGATCGCCGACGCCACCTACATCGAGCCGATCACGCCGGAGTTCGTGGCCAAGATCATCGCCAAGGAGCGGCCGGACGCGCTGCTGCCCACCATGGGCGGCCAGACGGCGCTGAACACCGCCCTGGCGCTGGAGCACAGCGGGGTGCTGGCGGAATACGGCGTGGAGATGATCGGCGCCCGGGCCGAGGTGATCGACAAGGCCGAGGACCGCCAGAAGTTCCGCAACGCCATGGACGCCATCGGGCTGGAGAGCCCCATGTCCCGGGTGGCGCACAGCCTGGACGAGGCGCTGGAGGCGCAGGTGGCGGTGGGCCTGCCGGCGATCATCCGGCCGTCGTTCACCCTGGCCGGCACCGGCGGCGGCATCGCCTACAACCTCGAGGAATTCCGCGAGATCGTCGAGCGGGGGCTGGACCTTTCGCCCATCCACGAGGTGCTGATCGAGGAGAGCGTGCTGGGCTGGAAGGAGTACGAGATGGAGGTGGTCCGCGACGTGGCGGACAACTGCATCATCGTCTGCTCCATCGAGAACGTGGACCCCATGGGGGTGCATACCGGCGACTCCATCACCGTCGCCCCGGCCCTGACCCTGACGGACAAGGAATACCAGCGCATGCGCGCCGCCGCGATCGCCGTGCTGCGCGAGATCGGCGTGGAGACCGGCGGCTCGAACGTGCAGTTCGCCGTCAATCCGGCGGACGGCCGGATGGTGGTGATCGAGATGAACCCGCGGGTCTCGCGCTCCTCGGCCCTGGCGTCGAAGGCCACCGGCTTCCCCATCGCCAAGGTCGCGGCGAGGCTGGCGGTGGGCTACACCCTGGACGAGCTGATGAACGACATCACCGGGGCGACGCCGGCCTCGTTCGAGCCCTCCATCGACTATGTGGTCACCAAGATCCCGCGCTTCGCCTTCGAGAAGTATCCGGGGTCGGAGCCGTACCTCACCACCCAGATGAAGTCGGTCGGCGAGGTGATGGCCATCGGCCGCACCTTCGCCGAGAGCCTGCAGAAGGCCCTGCGCGGGCTGGAGACCGGGCTGACCGGGCTGGACGAGATCGATATCCCGGGGGCGGAGGATCCGGACACGGGCAAGTCGGCGGTGACCCGGGCGCTGGGGGTTCCCACCCCGGACCGCCTGCAGGTGATCGCCCAGGCGTTCAGGCACGGGCTGACGGTGGCCGAGGTCAACGCCGCCTGCGCCTACGAGCCGTGGTTCCTGCGGCAGATCGAGGCCCTGGTGGCGGAGGAGGCGAGGATCCGGGCGCACGGCGTGCCGGCCGCGCCCGATGCGCTCAGGCGATTGAAAGCGCTCGGCTTTTCCGACGCCCGGCTGGCTGCCCTGAGCGAACAGACCGAGGCGCAGGTGCGCGCGGCGCGGCATGCGGCGGGGGTGCGGCCGGTGTTCAAGCGCATCGACAGCTGCGCCGCCGAGTTCGCGGCCCTGACCCCCTACATGTATTCGACCTACGAGACCGGGGCCTTGGGCCAGGCGCCGGAGTGCGAGTCCGCCCCCACGGACCGGCGCAAGGCGATCATCCTCGGCGGCGGGCCGAACCGCATCGGCCAGGGCATCGAGTTCGACTACTGCTGCTGCCACGCGGCTTTCGCCCTGGACCAGATCGGCGTGGAGTCGATCATGGTCAACTGCAACCCCGAGACGGTGTCCACCGACTACGACACCTCCGAGCGCCTGTATTTCGAGCCGCTCACCGCCGAGGACGTGCTGGAGCTGATCGCGGTGGAGGCCTCGCGCGGCGAGCTGCTGGGCGTGATCGTGCAGTTCGGCGGGCAGACCCCGCTGAAACTGGCCCATCCGCTGGAACAGGCCGGCGTGCCGATCCTGGGCACCACGCCGGACGCCATCGACCTGGCCGAGGACCGCGAGCGGTTCCAGGGCCTGCTGCACCGGCTGAACATCGCCCAGCCCATCAACGCCATCGCCAGATCCGCCGAGCAGGCCTTCGAGGGCGCCCGGCGGGTGGGCTACCCGGTGGTGATCCGCCCGTCCTATGTGCTGGGCGGCCGGGCCATGGAGATCGTCCGGGACGAGGAGCAGCTGGCCCGCTACATCCGCGACGCGGTGAAGGTGTCGGGCGACAGCCCGGTGCTCATCGACCAGTACCTGTCGCGGGCCACCGAGGTGGACGTGGACGCCTTGTGCGACGGCGTGGACGTGTTCGTCGCCGGGGTGATGGAGCACATCGAGGAGGCCGGGGTCCACTCCGGCGACAGCGCCTGCTCCATGCCGCCGTTTTCCCTCCGTGAAGAGACCATCGCCGAGCTCAAGGTGCAGACCGAGGCCATGGCGCGGGCTTTGAACGTCCGGGGGCTGATGAATGTGCAGTTCGCCATCGAGGAGCCGCACTCGGCGGCCCCGCGCATCTTCGTGCTGGAGGTAAACCCCCGGGCCAGCCGCACCGTGCCCTTCGTCGCCAAGACCATCGGCAAGCCGATCGCCGGCATCGCCGCCAAGATCATGGCCGGAAAGAGCCTGGCCAGCTTCGCCCTGACCAACGGGACCTACGACCACATCGCAGTGAAGGAGGCGGTGTTCCCCTTCGCCCGGTTCCCGGGGGTCGACACGGTGCTGGGCCCGGAGATGCGCTCCACCGGCGAGGTCATGGGCCTCGACTGGCGCCGACCCGGGGAGAGCCTGGCCCCCGCCTTCGCCCGGGCCTTCGCCAAGAGCCAGCTGGGCGGCGGCACGGTGCTGCCCGCGACCGGCGGGGTGTTCGTCTCGGTGAAGGACGCCGACAAGTCGTGGATATTGGAGCCGGTGCGCATCCTGATCGGCCAGGGTTTCCGGGTGATCGCCACCTCGGGCACGGCCCGGGCGCTGGAGGCCGAGGGCTTCGCGGTCGAGCGGGTGAAGAAGGTGCTGGAGGGCCGCCCGCACATCGTCGACGCCATGAAGAACGGCGACGTGCAGCTGGTGTTCAACACCACGGAGGGCATGCAGTCGCTGGAGGACAGCTTCTCCCTGCGCCGCACCGCGCTGATGATGAAGATCCCCTACTACACCACCACCGCCGGCGCCCTCGCCGCCGCCCAGGCCATCACCGTCCAGGCCGAGGGCGCGCTCGAGGTCCGGCCGCTGCAGAGCTACGCGTAGGAGCGGCGCGGACCACGGCCCCCCCCGCGTCACCCCGGGCGGAGCGGCGCAGCCGCGCAGACCCGGGGCCGGACGGGCCGTCTCCCAGCTGGATGTTGTCTGAGCGCCTGACGGTCCGGCCCCGGCTCTCCGCGCAAGCGCTCCGGCCGGGGTGACGAGCAGATGGGATCTACACCCCCAGCTTTCCCGCCAGCTCCGTGAAGCTGCCTACCGCATAGTCGAACGCGTCCGTCGGCCAGGGGCGGTCCGTGTGGGCGGGGCCGAACTCCAGCGGACGGTGGACGTAGGCGGTGCGAAAGCCCCGCCCCGCGGCGGCGCGCAGGTCTGACGCGTGGGCGGCGACCATCAGGCACTCGGCGGGCTCGAGCTGGAGCATCTGGGCCGTGCGGTCGTAGGCCCCGGGGGTGGGCTTGTAGGCGCGGGAGACCTCCGAGCCCAAGATCACGTCCCAGGGCAGGCCGGCGCGCCTGGCCATGTTCACCATCAGGGCGATGTTGCCGTTGGACAGGGTGGCCAGGATGAACCGGCGCCTGAGGCGGGTGAGGCCCTCCACGGTGTCGGGCCAGGGGTCGAGCCTGTGCCAGGCGCGGTTCAGCCGATCGACCTCGTCGTCGGAGAGGTTGGTGATCGTGTCCTGCTTCAGCAGTTCCAGCAGGTTCTCGCGGTGCAGCTCATCGAGGATGACGAAGGGCCGCTCGCCCTTGCTCACCTTCTGCATGGCCGGGAGGTAGAGCGCCCGCCAGCGGTCGGCGAAGGCCGGCCAGTCGAGGGCATGGCCTTTCGGGGCGAGGATCGCCTCGGCCTCGCGCGCCACGGAAGACCGCCAATCGACCACCGTGCCAAACACGTCGAAGGTCAGGGCCTTGATGTCGCTCACGCCGGGCTCGGCGGAAAGAGTTCGGGCGGCCAGTTGAGCGCCGAAGCCTTCTGACAGGCCGGCCGCGCCGAGATGCGGTCGTTGTAGGCGGTGAGCACGGGGTCGGCGGGCAGGGTGTTGGTGAACAGGGACACCGAGATGGTCGAGCCCAGCATGACGTCCGCCGCGCTGAAGCGCTCGCCCAGCAGGAACGAGCGGCCACGCAGGGCGCCGATCAGCACCTCGGTCACCTGGTCCATGGTTCCCCAGCCCCCGCCCCAGGCGCCGGGCGGCGTGTCGATGTTCACCTCCCGCAAGGCCCGCGCCGGCTCCAGGACCGAGGTGGCGAACACCATCCACTGCAGATAGGCCCCGCGATCGGCCTCCTCGATGCGCGGCGCCAGGGTCCCGTAGCCGTACCGGTCCGCCAGCAGCATGCAGATCGCCGGGTTCTCCCAGACCACGACATCGCCCAGCATGAGCGTCGGCACCTTGCCCATTGGGTTGAGCTTCAGATAGTCCGGGTTCCTGTTCTCACCCTTGCGCAGGTCGCGCGTCTCCATGCGGTAGGGGAGACCCAGCTCCTCCAGCATCCAGAGCGAGGTGAACGAGCGGCTGCCGACCGAGCGGTAGAGGACGATCTCGTCGGCCATGGGCTCCCCCTGACGCCGCGTCAGACTTGGCGGCGCGAGCCTTGAGTGTAGAACGCATCACATCCAACAAAACAGAGCGGAGAAGCGTCATGGGACGGGTTGCTGACAAGGTTGCGCTGGTCACCGGCGGGGCCAGCGGCATCGGGCGCGGCTGCGCCGAGGTCCTGGCCCGGGAGGGCGCTACGGTGGTGATCACCGACATCCAGGACGACAAGGGCAAGGCGTTGGCGGATTCGATCAACCAGACCGGCGGCAAGGCGCGCTACCTGCACCACGACGTGACCAGCGAGGACGAGTGGATCGGCATCGCCGGAGAGGTGGAACGCGACCTCGGCCGGCTGGACATCCTGGTCAACAACGCCGGCATCGGCGTGGGCAGCCCGTCGATCACCACCATGGCCCTGTCGGAGTTCAGGCGGCAGCAGGCGATCAACGTCGAGGGGGTGTTCCTGGGCATCAAGCACTGCCTGCCGGTGATGCGCCGGGCCGGGCATGGCGGCTCGATCATCAACATGTCGTCGGTGGCCGGGCTGAAAGGCTCGCCGATCCTAGCCGCCTACTGCGCCACCAAGGGCGCGGTGCGGCTGCTGACCAAGGCCGTGGCGCTGGAGTGCGGCGCGGCGCAGGACGGCGTGCGGGTCAACTCCGTGCACCCGGGCCTGATCGAGACACCGATCTGGATCGGCATCGCCGGCATCAGCCAGCCGGGGACCAACGAGGCGCCCGACCTCGACGCCATGTCCGCCCTGACGGTGCCCCTGGCGGTGAAGGGCTTGCCGGCGGACATCGCCAACGGGGTGTTGTGGTTGGCCTCGGACGAGTCGCGCTACGTCACCGGCGCGGAGCTGGTGATCGACGGGGGGCTGTCGGTGCGCTAGCACCCAAACCCTGTCATCCCGGAAACGGCGAAGCCGTTATCCGGGACCGCGGCAAGCGCCAGCGTTTCTTGCGGTCCCGGATAAGCCGCTGCGCGGCTTTCCGGGATGACAACGTTTGTTCAGTCCCTCACCCGCTCGCCAGCAGCACTATCGCGCCCGCGCCGATCATGCCGACGCTGGCCAGGCGCGCCGGGGTGACGCGTTCCTTGAGGAACGCCACGGCGATCACCACCGCGAACAGGATCGAGGTTTCGCGCAGGGCGGCGAGCCGCGGGATATCGCCCAGCCGGAAGGCCCAGAGCGCCAGGCCGTAGGTGACGATGGACAGGGCCCCTGCGATCAGGCCCGGCTTCCATTCGGAACGCGCCGACAGGATGAACCTCGGGCCTCGCCACAGCGCGAACATGCCGCCGATGATCCCGCCGTCCACCAGGAAGATCCAGACGATGTAGCTGGGCGCGGTCGGCGCGGCGCGCACGCCCTTGGCGTCGGTCACCGTGTAGAGGGCGATGCAGGCGCCGCAGAGCAGCGACCAGAACAGCGCCTTGCGGTCCAGGTGGCGCCCGAACGCGGCGATCATCACGCCGATCGACACCAGCCCGACGCCGCAGGCCACCAGAACGGTGATCGGTTCGCGGAACACCGTCACCGACACGATGGACGCCAGGGTCGGGGCGAGCCCGCGCAGCAGCGGGTAGGTCACCAGCATGTCGGCGGCCTCGAACGCCTTGATCAGCGAGACGAGGTAGGCGAGGTGGATCACCCCGGAGGTCGCCAGCCAGCCCCAGGCGTGGTGCGGCAGGGGCAGGATGAAAGCCAGCGGCAGGACGATCACCGCCGAGAAGCCGTCGATCAGCGCCCGGCTCGACATCTTGTCCTGGCCGGACTTCAGGATGGCGTTGACCACCGCATGCGCCGCGCCGGACACGAGGATCATCACGCTGGCGAGGGCGGCGTTGGACATCACCCCGCTTGCAAGTCCAAGCCGAGCCGGAAGTCAAATCCCCCCAACGCTGTCATCCCGGAAAGCGCGCAGCGCTTATCCGGGACCTCCCTCCGATTTGAGCTCGATCCTGCCTGAGGTCCCGTATAAGTCGCTGCGCGCCTTTCCGGGATGACAGGGTTTGGGTACGGCGCGTCCCCATCCACCGCAGGGCGAACCCCACCTTCGTCACCCCGGAAAGGCCGCAGGCCTTATCCGGGGCCGGACCCGCCGGTTCATAGACGACATCCAGCTGGGCTGCGGCACGTCCGGCCCCGGGTCTACGCCCCCGGATCAAGTCCGGGGGCTCCGCCCGGGGTGACGAAGCAGGGGGAGCTTCGGACAGGGACACTTGCCGCTCCCCAGCCCTGAGGGAGCGCGGGGCGGCCGGCGCCTCGCTTGACTTGCCGTCAACCGACGCGACAATCCGACCGGACAGCTTAAACGCCGCGACAGAACGGCGATGAGGAGACCGCCATGCCCTACGCTCAAGGCCGCACCTTTTTCGACGCCGACAGCCACATCATGGAACTGCCGGACTTCCTGCGCGACTACGCCGATCCGGCCCAGCGCGAGCGGATGCCGCGCATCCAGACGCCGCGCGTGGGGACCCTGGCCAACCTGATCGACGACGCCAAGGAGCGGCGCGGGCACTCGCCCGAGCGCGTCGCCGAACTGCTGGCACTGGGCGACGGCCTGATCGCCGGGCCCAAGGGCTATGCGGCCCTCGGCGCGTTCAATCCGCACGAGCGGGCCCAGGCGCTGGACCTGCTGGGCTTCCACCGCCAGCTGGTGTTCTCCACCTTCTCCGCCGGCCCGGCCTTCGCCGAGCGCCGGGCCATCGAGGACCGCTACGCCGCGGCCCGCGCGCACAACCGGGCCATGGCCGACTTCTGCGGCAAGGACCGGCGCCTGTTCGGCGTCGCCCTGCTGCCGCTCGACGTCAGCGCCCTGGCGCTGCCGGAGCTGGACCACATCCTGAAGTCCGGCCTGAAGGCGGTGTGGATCCCGCACCGGCCGTGCGGCGGCCGCTCGCCGGGACACGACGACCTGGACCCGATCTGGGCGCGGCTGGCCGAGGCCGGCGTGCCCTTCGTGCTGCACGTGGGCGGCTTCCCGCTGCAGATCGCGCCGGAGTGGATGAACACCGGCCGCAAGGTTCCCACCGACTGGCTGGGCGGCGGCGAGAACGTGCGCGGCAAGGACATGACGAGCCTGCACCAGCCGGCCGAGACCTTCATCGGGACCATGGTGCTGGACGGCGTCTTCGAGCGTCATCCGGGCTTGCGCGGCGGGATCATCGAACTGGGCGCCGGCTGGGTCCCGCAGATGCTCACGCGCCTCGACTGGGTGGCGGAGATCTGGCGCAAGTCGGAGCCCGAGCTGGCGGCCCTCAAGCGCAAGCCCAGCGAACAGATCATCGAGCAGCTGGCGTTCACGCCCTTCGTCTATGAGAACGTCGGCGAGCTGATCCGCCAGTCGGACGAGCGGCTCTATCTGTTCTCCAGCGACTATCCGCACAACGAGGGCGGCCGCGCGCCCCTGACCCGCTTCGAGGCCAGCCTGGCCGGCCAGCCCGAGGCGGCGAAGAACCAGTTCTACGCCGGCAACTTCAAGCGCCTGTTCGCGGACGCCTGAGCGTGGCCCTCGACGCCGCCGAAGCGGATCCCTACGACGTTCCGGCGGACCTCGAGGAGTGCATCGACGTCCTCGGCCTACGCGGGAACATCCGCGACCTGGTGGACGACGGCTACACCGTCATCCAGGACCCCACCGCCCACGCCCTGACCGACCGGGTGCGCGCGGCGATCGTCGAATGCGCGCGGGAAACCGAGGGGCGTTCGAAGGGCTACGCCGCGGGCCTGCTGCTGGGCCGCGACCCGGTGTTCGCCGAGGCGATCATGGTCCCGCGCCTGCTCGCCCTGGCGGAGTATCTGCTCGGCCGCGGCTTCATCCTGTCGCAGCTGGTGGGCTCGATCCGCAAGAAGGGGCCGGGCTCGCTGGGCCTGCACGCCGACAACAGCTGGTTCCCGGCGCCCTTCCCGCCCTGGGAGATCATGTGCACCGCCTGCTGGGTCACCGACGAGTTCACTCTGGAGGCCGGCTCCACCCTGGTCATCCCCGGCACCCACAAGCACCGCGGCCACCCGCCGCGCGACCTGCGCAAGACCCTGGAGGGCGCCAAACCGATCATCGCGCCCAAGGGCTCCATCGCCCTGTGGAACGGCAACGTCTGGCACGGCAACTATCCCCGCCAGATCGACGGCGAGCGCGTGGTCCTGCACATGACCTACACCCGCGTCGGCTTCGCGCCGGTGGAGGACTACCGCCACCTGGACGACGCCTGGCTGGCCGGCCAGCCGCCGGAAATGGTCACCCTGCTCGGCCGCGAGAACTTCCTCGGCAAGACCACCCTCACCAGCGGCGGCGCCATCGGCCCCCTGCTGCAGAAGACCTACCAGCAGGTGCACGGGGATCGGGGGTACTGACCCGGTGAGCCAACTCATGCGGTTCCCGAGCGCCGTTCGGCGAGACCCCGGCGTCGACGCCTGGTTCTACAAGCCGGGCGACGAGCTGCGACGGATCGCCCAGCCATGGTTTGAACAGATGCGCGGCTGCGGGCCGGACGTTCGCGAGCTTCTGCAGGACGGCCATCCCACCGCGTGCGTGGGGGACGCGGCGTTCGGGTACGTCGACGCGTTCAGCGCCCATGTGAATGTCGGCTTCTTCCATGGGGCGGCGCTCGACGACCCGGCCGGCCTTCTGGAAGGCGCCGGCAAGCGCATGCGGCACGTGAAGGTCCGCTGGGGCCAGCAAGTGAACGCCGCCGGGCTGAGCGAACTCATAGAGGCGGCATACCGGGACATCCGGTTGCGCGTCAGATCCGGAGAATAGAGCCTTCTGCACGGGCGGGAGCGGTGCGTGGACGTTCAGGGGCGGTGCTGACACGCTCGCGCAGGCTCTGTGCTAAGCCGTATGATTGCGCCGCCTGGCCGTTGCGCGAGCAATCCGAAGGAGCCTGAACCATGTACATCGCTGGGCTGGTGATCCCAGTGCCCGAGGGGGAGATGGAGGCCTATCGCAGATGGGCCGAGAACGGGGCGCAGTTCTTCAAGGAATACGGATGCCTGGAGATCGTCGAGTGTTGGGAGGATTTCGTTCCCGACGGTAAACAGACTGACTTTCGCCGCGCGGTCGCCGCGAAGGAGGGCGAGAAGATCGTCTTCACCTGGCAAGTCTGGCCCGACAAGGCGAGCTTCTATGCCGCCGAAGAGAGGATGCACCAGGACGAGCGCATGGATACATCCGGAGAGCCGCCGTTCGACGCGAAGCGCCTCATCCTGGGCTGCTTCGAGCCGATCTTTTCGATGGGCAGGGATTGATAGGCGGCTGGGGCGCGGTCACCTCTATGAACCGGCCCCGGATAAGGCCTGCGGCTGGCCTGCGGCCTTTCCGGGGTGACGAAGGACAGGGCAACCACGAAAAACACGAACCACACGAACGCGGGCGTTGTGGCGGCGGTGGCTGAGAGTCGCGCCGACCTGTTCGTGCTTTTCGTGTTTTTCGTGGTTCCCCTGTCCCTCCCGGCGGCCTCGCCAAATCAGCGGGCGCATGGTGACGTGAAACGCGGGCCCGCGGGCCGGCCCTGGTCTTTGACATCGTGAAATGAATATTGCGCGCGGCCGGTGACCGGCGGCGCTCGCCCGCACAGCCGGGTTCCCGATCCCCCACACCCGAGATTCCCCGCGCAAGCGGGGACCCAGGTTTTTTTACAATCGGTTGGGGCCGCGCGGGTGTGACGGAAGGAACAAACAAAAAAAGCCTGGGTCCCCGCTTTCGCGGGGAATTTCGGATTGGGGTAATTGAGGTAGTGGTGCGCTGGCGTCCGCCGCCACCTGCTGCGCACCTGTTATGCATCGATAACAGGCCTGTTTGGCGCCTGTTATCACCTGTTATCACCTGTTCCTGGCGGATATCAGGTGCTTCTAAGCCATTGAACAAGCT
>JBIOEG010000092.1:0-11843 GCA_044445825.1 Caulobacterales bacterium | reverse complement strand
TCCGGGTCTCGACGCGGTCGACCCCAGCCCGTGGATCACCGACCTGGCCGACACCGCCGCGATCATCGCCAACCTCGACCTGGTGGTCACCACGGACACAGCGGTGGCGCACCTGGCCGGCGCCATGGGCAAGGAGGTCTGGCTGATGCTGTGGTGGAACGCCGACTGGCGATGGGGCGTGGATCGCACCGACAGCTACCTCTACCCCCACGTCCGCCTGCTCCGTCAGGCGACGCCCGGTGACTGGGAGAGCGTGTTGGCGGCGGTGGCGTCGCTCTGAAGCGCGATCGGGGTGGCGACAGCTGACGCTCCAGGGCGACACCCCGACGCAAAGCAACTCCGGAATTCCAGAGCTATATCGCTCGCAACAGGTCCTACTATACTGCCTATGTAACTATTATTACCCAAAAACGTAAGAAAATATAATTTGACCGCCGCCCCCTCGAATCGGATTTTCTGACCGGTTAACAATCGTTTAACCAAAAGTTCAAGAAAGCCCATTGGGTGTTCTTGCGGGTCGGCGCGACGGGGCGGTCTCGGCGCGATTGGATTGGCGCTCGGCTGCGTTCACCTCGCTGTCCGACGCGCTCGTGTGCGTGGGGAAGTCGCAATGCTCTTCGGTTCGGACTCCGCTCGGGCCAGGCGCCTGTCGGTCTTGCTCATCGGCGCTTCGGTGGCGGCTCTGAGCCTGGCCGCCGGGGTTGCGCAAGCCCAGATCACCGGTGCGGGCAACGATGTTGACGCTAAGGCTGCGCTGACGGCCGTCGGCGTCGGCGACAACAACACCATATCGGGGACCGGCGCCGGCGCGCACGTGACGGGCAGCCGCAACACAGTCTCCGGTTTCAACTCCGCCCTCAGCGTCACGGGGAGCGACAACACCGCGACGGGTGACGATTCCGCACAGTCCGTGCACGGCGACATGAACGTCGGCATGGGGTTCCTCTCGTCCACGATCGTCACCGGCAGCTTCAACACCGGCGTGGGCTCGACGGCTTCGCGGGTGGTCATCGGCAACGGGAACACGGGCGTCGGCCAGAACGCCTCCAACGTCGTGACCGGCGACGCCAATATCGGGATCGGCGTGAACGCGTCGAACCAGGTCACTGGGTCGAACAATATCGGCATGGGAACCAACTCCTCACGTAACGTTACCGGCTCCAACAACGTCGGCGACGGGTTCGACTCCACGTTCAATGTCTCCGGCGACGGCAACAGCGGCTTCGGCGCCAACTCCGGGTTCCTCGTCACCGGCTCCGGCAACGCCGGCCTGGGGACCTCCTCGCTCCGAGGCGTCACGGGCAGCGACAATGTCGGCGTCGGGGATTCGGCCGCGATCAGCGTCACCGGCAACAACAATGTGGGCGTCGGACGCTTTTCGTCACAATTCGTCAGCGGATTCGCCAACGTGGGCGTCGGGGCCGCCGCCAGCCGCAGCGTCACCGGCTTCAACAACGTGGGCGTGGGCCCAACCGCCTCGACGTCGGTCATCGGCGATTCCAACATCGGCGTTGGCAACAGCGCCGGCGACTTCATTGCGGGCAGCACGAACATCGGCGTGGGCGTCGCGGCGTCGCAACACATCGCCGGCTCGAACGATGTTGGCGTGGGCAACAGCGCTTCGCAGTTCGTGACCGGATCGGAGAACCTGGGCTCCGGCTCGAATTCGTCCTTCTTGGTCAGCGGCGATCTCAACACGGGCTATGGACTTCTGTCGTCGTTCGAGGTGACCGGGTCGAACAACATCGGTTCGGGCGCCAGTTCGTCCGCTCACGTGAACGGGAGCGGCAACATCGGGGTCGGCGCCGGCGCCCTCCATCTGTTCGCCCTCACGGGAGCTTCTTTTAGCGTGACTGGCAACAACAATGCCGGGTTCGGTTTCGGCACGTCGCAATTCGTCAGCGGAGATTCCAATACCGGAGTGGGCGACAGTGCGTCGCAGAACGTGACCGGGTCGTCGAATACAGGTGTCGGGGCTGGATCTTCTCAATTTATCTCGGGTAACTCCAACGCGGGCTTTGGCGATCAATCGTCCACATCGGTGATTGGATCGTTCAATCTCGGCCTGGGCACGCTGTCGTCCCAATCGGTGACCGGCTTCCAGAACGTGGGCGTCGGGGTCGGATCCTCCCTCAGCGTCAGCGGAACCAACAATTCCGGCCTTGGCGCGGGGTCGTCGCAACAGGTCAGCGGCCTCGACAATGCGGGTGTGGGAGCCTTCTCGTCTCGGCTAGTGACCGGCTCCAACAACATCGGCGCCGGCTTCTTCGCAGGAAACAATATCACGGGCGCGTCGAACACCGGCGTCGGAGACACCGCGTCGTTCAACGTCACCGGCGACCTCAACACGGGCGTCGGACGCGGCTCGTCGCAGGCCGTAACGGGAAGCGACAACAGCGGCCTGGGCGACGACTCGTCATTCAGCGTGACAGGGTTCTTCAACACCGGCGCCGGGGTGGGATCTTCGTTAGACGTTGTGGGGAACTCCAACGCGGGCTTCGGCGTCAGCTCGTCGAACTTCATCTCCGGCAAGGGCAACGTCGGCGTCGGCCGGTTCTCTTCGAATTCCGTCACCGGGAGCTTCAACGTTGGTGTGGGCAGCCAGTCGTCGGAGATCATCTCGGGCGACTCAAATACCGGCCTTGGCGACAGTACATCGTTCAGCATCACCGGCAGCCAGAACACCGGCGCAGGCTTCCAGGCCTCGGCGTTCGTCAGCGGCAATTCCAATGCGGGCTTCGGCGACAACTCCTCCATGTCCGTGACCGGAAATGGCAACACGGGGCTGGGTTCCGGCGCTTCCCAGACGGTTCTGGGCGACCACAACCTGGCGGCCGGCGTGCAAGCTGGAGTTTCCGTCACCGGGTCCGGCAACATCGCCATCGGCGATACGGCCGGGAACGGCGTGACGGCGAGCAACACCATCGCGGTGGGTGCGAATGCTGTCGCGTCCGGCCAGGGCGGAATCGCCATCGGCGCCGGCGCTCAAGCCTCCGGCGCAAACAACGTCGCGATCGGCTCAGGCGCGGTGTTCGGCGCCACGGAGATCGGCAACCTCGCCACGGCGGCGAATTCGGGTTTCACCGTCGGCGGCGTCACGCCGACCTTCGCAGGCAACACAGCGACGCAAGGCGTCTCGTTCGGAACCGACGCCAATCCAAGCCGCCTGGTGAACGTCGCCGCCGGGCGAGTCAGCGCCACTTCGACCGACGCGGTGAACGGCAGTCAACTCTTCGCGGTTTCGAACGCGCTGGGTTCGTCGCTCGCGGGTGTCTCCACCTCGCTCGCCACGGTATCCAGTTCGCTGACCAGCGCGCTGTCGACGACAGACGCGGTAGTGAGCAATGTGTCCACATCGCTGGCCAGCGTGACCACTTCCCTGACCAGCGCCCTGTCCACGACCAATGCCGCGGTGAGCAACGTGTCCACCTCGCTGGCTGGCGTCGCCACGTCGCTGTCCACCGCGATCTCGACAACCACGACCGCCTTCAGCACATCGCTCGCCGTAACCAACACCTCGCTGGCGCATGTATCCACGTCTCTGATCGCCCTTTCGTCTTCCGTGGACACTAGGTTCGCCGCGCTGGGGGCCAGCAATACCGCCAGCGGCGGCACAGGGTTCGGCCAGGATTCATCCGTGCAGCAGAACGGCTCCGGATTCGGCTTCGACGCCCAGGCCAATGGGCTCAACAGCGCTGCATTCGGCGCCAATTCCTTCGCCGCGGGCGGCGGCGACACGGCGCTGGGCGCCGGCGCCCATGTCGGCGCCGATCACGGCACGGCAATCGGCGCCGGCGCAACGATCGACGGCAGCTCCACCTTCGCCACCGCCGTGGGCGCCGGCGCGAGCGTCGGCGCCAACGCCAGCAACGCCACGGCGCTGGGCGCGGGGGCCGCGGTGCAGGCCGGGGCGGCCAATTCGGTGGCCATCGGCGCGAACTCCGTGGCGAGCCAGCCAAACACGGTGTCGTTCGGCTCGGTGGGCGCCGAACGGCGGCTGACCAATGTGGCCGCGGGCGTCGGGCCCACGGATGCGGTCAATGTGGGCCAGCTCAACGCCCTCGCGGCGGCGAACGCCCAGCAGTTCGGCCTGCTCACCCGGCAACTGCACGCCGACACCGCGGTGGCGCTGGCCGTGAGCGGCATCCGGTTCGACAATGCGCCCGGGACCACTTCCCTCGGTCTCGGGATCGCCGGGTTCGACGGAGGCGCCGGCATCGCTTTCGGCCTCGGCCACACCTCGCAGGACGCCCGCTGGCGCTTCAACCTCTCGGCCAGCTACTCGCCGACCTTCGTCAACAGCAGCGTCGGTATCGTGGCCGGCGCAAGCTACACCATCGGCAGGTAAGGCGCCGGTTGTTCGGGAGGCGTCGCGCGCTGGGCGGAGGGAACGTTCGGCCCCGCGCGCGCCAGGCAGTGCCCGGATGAAGCAGCTGAGGGTAGGCGTGACCGCGGGCGGCGGCGGCGCCGACGTCCACGCCCTGCTGTGGTCCAGTGGCGTCAACCAGAACGTCGTATTCCTGGCTATGCTGCTGCAGCGATTGCCGCAGGTAAGTCTTACCGCCCTGGTCAACGCCTCTCCTGAAGGCGGACATCATCCGCTGGCCGACCGGTTCGGCCTGCCGACCCTGCAGACTGCCGACGCCATCGACGCCCTCGACGTCATCATCGAACTCGGCGCCCGGTGCGAGCCCGGCCCCATGCAGCGCTTTCGCGAACGGGGCGGGCGGCTGGTGTCCTACATGGCGGGCAACACCATGGCGATGAACTTCGAGGCGCTGGCCAATAACTCCGCACACGGAGAAGTTATCAGCGAGGTCGGGTTCGACGCGGTGTGGATCACGCCGCAGCACTGGCGGATGAACCATGCCTATGCCGCCTTGACCCGGACGCCTGCGGTGGCGCCGGCGCCGCACATCTGGCACCCCCTGCTGCTGTTGCAATCAGCGGCCTCACTCCAGGCGAACCCCTTCTGGCGCGAGCCGGAGACATCCTCGGGCGCACGGATCGGAGTCTTCGATCCGAACATCAATGTGCTGAAGACATTTCACCTGCCACTGCTGGTTTGCGAGCAAGCCTATCGGGCGACGCCTGCCGTGATCGATCGTGTACTGATGTTCAATGCCGTGCACTTGAAGCCGAACATCGCCTTTCAGGAATTCTGCGGCGCCATGGACCTTGCGCGCGACGGGCGGCTGTTCGCAGAGGCGCGCTATCCTCTCGCCCAGATGCTCGGCGCCCACATCGACGCAGTCGTGACCCATCAGTGGGAAAACGCCCTCAACTATCTCTACTGGGACGTGCTCTACGCCGGCTGGCCGCTGATCCACAACTCGCCTGAGATCCGCGAGGCCGGCTACTTCTATCCAGCCTTCGATCCGGTCACCGGCGGCGCGGTGTTGATCGATGCGCTGGAATACCATGCGGCGAACTTCCAGCGGGACCGGCCGGCCGTGCTGGAGACCCTCTGGCGCTTCAATGTCGACAATCCGCGGGTCCAGGCGCGGCACGGCGAACTGCTGGAGCAGGTGATGGACGCGCCGGGTTAGGAGGGTGCTGTTCGATGTTCGAACGACGGAGCAATTGGTCTGCTGCCCTTGCGCTGGTGGCGCTGATCGCCGGCGCGTCATCGCTCGTCGCGGCCAAGCCGCCGCCCTCCACACCGGGGACGCAGGCGCCGGCGGCGGTTGCCGGCGGCCTCAGCACCATCGCCGACACCCCCGCCCAGCGCCTCGCCCAGGCGGCGGGCCAGCTTCACATGACCATCTGCGCGCCGCTCGCCGGCCGGGTGACCGACTTTCTGCTCGAAGGAGTCGCGGACGCCAACTTCACCGTCCAGCCGATGGGGCCGGACGCGAACCTCTGGCCGACGGTAATCGTGATGGAGAGCGCTCACCCCGATTTCGGTCGGACGCGGCTGTCCACGATCACCTTGTCGCCGTCGCCGCGCGGTTGCTCGGCGATGTATGAGCAGGTGATCCACTGGGCCCAGCCCTGCGCCAGCCTGAAAGCCGACACCTTCGCCGCATTTCAATCCGAACACGTGCTGAATCGGAACATCCGCGTCAGCGAAGCCAACCCGGGTCTGCAGCTCTACCTGATACCGGCGGGCGAAGGGTGCGTCTCCGTCAAGAAGGAGCTGCTGCGCGGATGACGTCCCGAGGCGGCGCGGAGCCGAAGCGAGGCTACACGGTCGGCTTGACCCTGTTCGTCAAGCGCGGCGGCGAACTGGGGCTGTTCGAGAACGGACTGCGGCAGAACGTGCTGTTCCTCTACCACCTGTTCCGCGCCGCGCCCGACTGCCGCCGCGTGTGGCTGCTCAACCACGGCGACGGCGAACCGGACATCATTCCGGGCGGACTCGGCGTATCTCGAGAGGATATCGTCCGAACACCGGATGTCATCGATGCGCTCGACTATGTCATCGTCGGCGCCGCCATGGACCGGGAGACGGTCGTGGCGCTGCGGCGGCGCGGCTGCGGGATGATCGCCTACAAGGGGGGCAACGGCGCGGTGATCTCCATGGAGGCGAGCGTCGCCGCGCCGCCGCGGGCCGACGCCGAGCGCTACTTCGATCACGATTACTACGACGCCGTATGGATGACGCCGCAGCACATCCACACCTACCGCGGCTGGTGCGAGACCATCTATCGGCGGCAGGTGGCCGAGGTTCCGCAAATCTGGAGCCCCCTGCTGGTGGAAGCCATGCCGGCGCCGGCCCGCGCGCGGTTCGGCTACCGGCCGCCGATCGGCGGCATGCGCGTGGGCGTGCTCGACCCCAACGTCACGGTGATGAAGACCAGCCACATGCCGATGCTGGTGTGCGAGGCGGCGTTCCGGCGCGAGCCCGACGCCTTTTCGGCCATCTACATCTCCAACGGCTGGCCGCACCGGGACAATGACCACTTCCGCAGCTTCACCCTGGCCATGCGCGCCGCCCGCGCGGGGATAATGACGCTCGAGCCGCGCTTCGTGGGCCTGGAGTTCCTCGCCGACCATTGCGACGCGGTGGTGACCCATCAGTGGGAGAACGGGTTGAACTACCTCTGCTACGAGGCGCTGTTCGGCGACTATCCGCTGATCCACAACTCCGAATTCCTTAGGGATTTCGGCTATTACTACCCTGACTTCGACGCCGAGGCCGGAGCTGCGGCGCTGCTGCGCGCCCGCCATGAGCACGAACGGGCGCTTGCCGACTACCAGGCCCGCAACCGCGTTCTGTTCGAGCGCCTGCGTCCGGACTCGCCGGCCAACATCGAACTCCACCAGCGGCTTCTGACCGCAACTGGCGCCGGATCGTCTGACAAGGCGTACGCCGGGCGCTAGCCGCCCTTACGCGGTTCCCTGGGGCGCCAGCTGGCGCGCGCCGGCTTGCCTCCCGCGCCTGACAATGCGCCTATTTCCGCGAACGGGCGGTGGAGCTGGCATGCAGCAGGCCGGAGAGTATCGGATCGGCGCCCCCATCGACGCGGTATGGCGCGCGCTCAACGACCCGGACGTGCTCGCCAGGTGCATTGACGGCTGCGAAGCCATGACCAAGGTCGGCGACGACGCCTTCGCGGCCACCGTGAAGGCGAAGGTCGGTCCGCTCAGCGCCACCTTCACCGGCGAAATCAAGCTCACCGATCTCAATCCGCCCCGCTCCTATACCCTGGAAGGAAGCGTGAAAGGCGGCGCCGCCGGCTTCGGCAAGGGAACGGCGAAGGTCTCGCTCAGCGAGGACGGCGCGGCGACGCTGCTGCGATACGAGGTGGAGGGCAGCGTCGGCGGCAAGCTGGCCCAGGTGGGCCAGCGCCTGATTGACGGCGCCGCGCGCAAGATGGCTGATGATTTCTTCGCCAGCTTCGGCGAGATCGTCGCGCCGGGGGCCAGCGAAAAGACGCCGGCGCCGGAGACGGCGCCCAGTGAGCCCAGGGTCGGCAGCCTGGTGGTTCCGATCATCGTGGTCGCGGTCGTCGCCCTGGCGGCCCTGATCGCGATGATCGTGTTGAGATAGGCGCATCGCGCCAAGACTGCGGAGGAAGCAGAGTGAAGGTCTCTCTATCGGTGAACGACGTCGCCCATGAGGTGGACGTGCCGCCCAACACCCTGTTGGTCGACCTGATCCGCAACCATCTGAGCCTCACGGGCACGCACGTCGGCTGCGACACCAGCCAGTGCGGCGCCTGCACCGTGCATCTGGACGGTCGCGCCGTGAAGTCCTGCACGGTGCTGGCGGCCCAGGTCCAGGGCGCCTCGGTCACCACGATCGAAGGCATCGGCGCGCCGGGCAATCTGCATCCCATGCAGGCGGCCTTCCAGGAGACCCACGCCCTGCAGTGCGGCTTCTGCACGCCGGGCATGATCATGAGCGCCATCGACCTGGTGAAGACCGCCGGGGCGCTGGACGAGCAGAAGGTGCGCGAGGGCCTTGAGGGCAACCTCTGCCGCTGCACCGGCTATCACAACATCGTCCGCGCGGTGCTGACCGCCGCGGGCCGCATGTGAGGACCTGAAGATGAGCGAAACCAGCATCGGCAAATCCGTCAGGCGCCGCGAAGACATCCGCTTCATCACCGGGCAGGGCCGCTACACCGACGACATCAACCAGCCCGGCCAGACCTATGCGGTGTTCCTGCGCTCGCCCTATCCGCGGGCGCGCATCGTCGCGGTGGACGCCAGCGGCGCCATGGCGGTCGCCGGCGTAATCGGCGTGTTCACCGGCAAGGACCTCGCCGCCGACAAGATCGGCGACCTGCCCTGCGGCTGGCTGGTCAAGTCGAAGGACGGGACCGACATGCTCGTGGCCTCCCGCCCGCCGCTCGCCGTGGAGCGGGTGAACTTCGTCGGCGAGACCTATGGCGTGGTGATCGCCGAGAGCCTCGCCGCGGCGCGCGAGGGCGCCGAAGCCGTCGCGACCGAATTCGAGGAGCTGCCGGCGTCGCACGATCTGGCCACCGCCACAGACGGCGCCCAGATCCATCCCAATGTGCCGAAGAACATCTGCTTCACCTGGGAGCTGGGCGACGCGGCGGCGACGGATGCGGCCTTCGCGCGGGCCAGGCACGTCACCACCCTGGAGTTCTCCAACAACCGGCTGATCCCCAACGCCATGGAGCCGCGCGCGGCCGTGGCGGTCTATGACGCCTCCACCCAGGACTTCACCCTCTACACCACCTCCCAGAACCCGCACCTGGAGCGGCTGATCCTCTCGGCCTTCGTCGGCCTCGCGCCGGAGCACAAGCTGCGGGTCATCTCGCCGGACGTGGGCGGCGGCTTCGGCTCGAAGATCTTCGTCTATCCCGAGGAGACGGCCGCGGCCTGGGCGGCGCGCAAGATCGGCCGTCCGGTGAAGTGGACGGCCGACCGCTCGGAATCCTTCCTGTCCGACGCACATGGCCGCGACCACCTGACCAGGGCGGAACTGGCCCTGGACGAGAAAGGGACATTCCTGGCCCTGCGGGTCAGAACCCGCGCCAACCTCGGCGCCTATCTTTCCACCTTCGGCTCGTCGGTGCCGACCTACCTCTATGGCACCCTGCTGGCCGGCCAGTACCGCACGCCGGCGATCCACGTGGAGGTGGAGGGCGTCTACACCAACACCGCCCCGGTGGACGCCTACCGCGGGGCCGGGCGGCCGGAGGCCACCTATGTGGTCGAGCGCATGGTGGAGACCGCCGCGCGCGAGACGGGCGTCGATCCCGTCGAGCTGCGCCGGCGCAACTTCATCAAGCCGGACCAGTTCCCCTACGAGACGCCGGTGGCGCTGATCTATGACACCGGCGACTACGAGGCGAGCCTCGCCAAGGCCCTGCAGCGCGCCGACTACGCGGGCTTCCCGCAGCGCCGGAAGGAAGCCGAGGCGCGGGGCAAGAAGCGCGGCATCGGCTTCTCCTGCTACATCGAGGCCTGCGGCCTGGCCCCGTCGCAGCTCGCCATCCAGCTCGGCGCGGGGGTGGGGCTCTACGAGAGCGGCGAGGTGCGGGTCAATCCCACCGCGTCGGTCACCGTCTTCACCGGCTCGCACAGCCACGGCCAGGGCCATGAGACCACCTTCGCCCAGATCGTCTCGGACAAGCTGGGCGTGCCCTTCGAGAACGTGGAGATCGTGCACGGCGACACCGGGCGCCTGGAGTTCGGCCTGGGCACCTACGGCTCGCGCTCGGTGGCGGTGGGCGGCTCGGCGCTGATCAAGGCCACCGAGAAGATCATCGCCAAGGGCAAGCGCATCGCCGCCCACATGCTCGACGCCGACGCCAAGGACGTGGATTTCGAGGAGGGCGTCTTCGCGGTGCGCGCCAGCAACAAGAAGCTGTCGTTCGGCGAAGTCGCCTTCGCGGCCTACGTACCGGCGAACTTCCCGGAGGACCTGGAGCCCGGCCTCTCCGAGAAGAGCTTCTACGATCCGAAGAACTTCACCTTCCCGGCCGGCAGCCACATCGCCGAGGTGGAGGTCGACCCTCAGACCGGCGTCGTGCAGGTGGTGAGCTTCGTGGCGGTCGACGACTTCGGCGAGGTGATCAACCCGATGATCGTCGAGGGCCAGGTGCATGGCGGCATCGCCCAGGGCATCGGCCAGGCGCTGCTGGAGCACGGCGTCTACGACGACAGCGGCCAGCTCGTCACCGGCTCGTTCATGGACTACTGCATGCCGCGCGCCGACGACCTGCCCAGCTTCAACGTCGACACCACGGTGACGCCCTGCACCCACAATCCGCTGGGCGTGAAGGGCTGCGGCGAGGCGGGCGCCATCGGCGCGCCGGCGGCGATCATGAATGCGGTGACCGACGCGCTGGGGGTTCGCGACCTCGCCATGCCGGCGTCTCCCGAACGCGTCTGGCGCGCGCTGAAGACGGCCTGAGGAGGCAGACCATGCAGGACTTCGCCTATCATCGTCCCTACACCGTCGCCTCCGCCGTCGCCCTGCGCGCCGCCGCCCCGGACGGGCTCTATCTCGCCGGCGGAATGACGCTCATTGCGACGCTCAAGCAGAGGCTGGCCTCGCCGTCGGACCTGATCGACCTCGCCGCCCTGCCCGAGATGGCGGGCATCGAGGCCAGGGCCGACCGCGTGGTGATCGGCGCCATGACCCGCCACGCGGACGTCGCGGCGTCGGGGGTGGTGGCCCGGGCGATCCCGGCGCTGGCCTATCTGGCCTCGCGGATCGGCGACGCCCAGGTGCGCAACCGCGGCACGCTGGGCGGGTCGGTGGCCAACAGCGACCCCTCGGCGGACTATCCGGCGGCGGTGGTCGGCCTCGGCGCCACGATCCAGACCGACCGGCGCAGCATCGCCGCCGACGACTATTTCAGGGACCTGTTCGAAACGGCCCTCGAACCCGGCGAGCTGATCCGCGCCATCGAGTTCCCGATCCCCAGCCGCGCCGCCTATCGGAAGTTCCCCAATCCGGCCTCGCGCTACGCGGTGGTCGGCGTGTTCGTGGCCGACTTCGGCGGGCGGGTCCGCGTGGGCGTCACCGGCGCCGGGCCCTGCGCCTACCGCGCCAAGTCCATCGAGGAGGCCCTGGCCCGCCGCCTGGAGCCGGAGGCCGTGGACCAAGCGGCCATCGACTACAGCCGCTTCAACAGCGACCTGCACGCCTCCGCGGAGTATCGCGGCGCCCTGGTGCGGGTGATGGCCAGGCGCGCGGTGGAGGACCTGCTCCGGTAGCTGGGCTGACCGGCGCGGCGCCACCTGTTCCGACCTGTTATTCACCTGTTCCACCTGTTATTTCGGTGTTTTTTCCACCTGTTACGGTCTGGAAGCCGTGATTGTTCAATGGGTTACTGCCACCTGATATCCGCCAGGAACAGGTGATAACAGGTGATAACAGGCGCCAAACAGGCCTGTTATCGATGCATAAC
>JBIOEG010000091.1:0-12043 GCA_044445825.1 Caulobacterales bacterium | reverse complement strand
CGTGCCCGAGCGATTCACATCCGCCGACCCGGCGCTCGCCGCCGAGGTCGCCACGTCGACGTAGCCAGTCGGATCGAGTGCGCCGACCAGCATCATCGCGATGGACGCGCCGCGGGTGCCGACGTTTTCGGCGTTCACCCTAACGGCGAAGGTTCCCAATTGTTGCCCCGTCGATGGATCGATCACGTCCACATGGCCCTTGGCCAGGTTGTCGTCGCCTACCAACATGGCCTTGACCGGGTTCTTCAAATGCACCTTGTCCAGTTCGATCCGTATCGTGATCGGCTGGCCGTCATCGCCGTAGAGGGCTGCTTCCTTGACCACGGCATCGTGGAGGGCGTCGGCGAAGCCGGCAGGGGCCGAGGCGTCCTGCTGCACGATCTCGACAGTCGCCACATGGATCAACTGGTCGGCGGACACCACCCCGTTCGCAGGATGGGCGCTGACGGCGCCAACGGTCAGCGCCCAAACCAGGCCCGCGAGGATGATGCCTTTGCGTTGGAGCATTACGGCTTTTCTCCCCCGTGGGCCGGAATTGAGCCCACGCCGCGTGGCGTGTTGCTTTCGCCGAGAGCCGGGGCCGTCTGAGTGGAGGCGGCTTTATCCGACCTTCAACCCACAGAGACCTCGGCTCCCCAAAAAGTAGAGACACGTTGCCGTGAGACGGCGCGTTCGCCGATCGCCGTTGTTCACTTAGGCTGTTGAATCACTCAACTTGGTGTTGTCAGACTAATATCCAGTGGCACGGTCAAATGGTCGGTCGATCGCCTCGTCGTGCGCTCAACGGCGTCTGCATTTGTTGGCCTCCTCGGAACCGCGGAGCGAGCGAAGGTACGCCCCATCACTGTCAGTCTGACAACACCAAGGGGATCGCAAGCGCGGCGCGGGTGCGGGCCGGCTCCTTCTGCGCCTGCATGGCGGCGGCCGGTGTTGTCAGACTAAAACGATCGGGGTTCGCTTCGCCCTCGCTGCGTTCCCGATGTCGGGCAGCAGCCATCGCTTTCTCGAGCAAACACAAGGCGAGACGCGGCGACAGGGCACCCTGTCTATCCAACGTCCAGCCTAACATGGCGTGAATTTCGACACGAGGCGCCGTTAGTCTGACAATACCTGCCGAAGACGTGTTCGACGGTGGCTCGTCGGATGCGCATGGCGTCGGGCGACCGGTCGAGCCGGTCCTGCATGGCGTCGACCACGGCCTCATGCTCACAGCGCTTGATGCGCCGCTGCTTGCTGCCGCAGGTGCTTTGCGACCTCAGCGGGCAGTCGGCGCATCGGGTGGTCCAGTAGACGTGTAGGTTCATGCCGTGCTCCACCGAGGTGAAGCGGCGCGTCAGCGTCTCACCGGCCGGGCAGCGATAGGTGTCGTCCTCGGCGACGTAGACGAAGTCCTGCTTGCCGAAGCGGCCCTTGGCCTTGGAGCCTGAGGTGAGCGGCTTGGGCATGTAGGGCGTGACGCCAAGCGGCTCGCAGGCGAGCACCTCCTCGCCGGGTATTGTCAGACCAACGCGCCTCGTGTCGAGATTCACGCGCGAAATCGGGAACGCCGCGAGGGCGAAACGAGCCCCGATTTGGTCTGACAACACGCATCAGCTACTTGAGCGGTCGCTCCAGGACGCAAGCATGTCCCTTCACCCTACCACTCACTTGTGCGCCATTGGATCGCTGCATCGTGCAAGCGCTGCCATTCTTTGGGTGGACAGTCCCGGCAATCAGGAAACGCGATGAACTTCCACACACCACATGGCTGCAGCTCGTGGTGCATTTTGGCGGACTACCCGAGCAGACGATCACACACATGGTGCACTCGACGGTGGTAGCAGCATTGGCAGACACAGTGCTCAGAAGCACTACGAAGCCAGATAGGGCCGATATCAGAGGTTTGATATTCATTTCACTCCACCATTGCTGAACGAACGTGGAACAAAAGCGCGGCGACTTCGATACACATCTCTCTGCCTCACAAGGTCACCACAGTGCCGGCCGGCAGGGCGTGCGCGACTTCTTTTAGGCCAGCAGTATTAGCGCCGCGCACATATAGTTGACCGACACTTGCCAGATAAACGGCCCATCCGCTCGCCTGGAGCGGCAATTTTGCAGATTGGATCACATTGTCCATCGCCACGGAACTGACAAGTTAACTGGCCGAGGGCGCGGAGGGAATTGGCAAGTTAAATGCCTGAGGCCGCGAAGAGCCCTCGCTTGCGGCGCGGCCGCCCACGCCTCGGCCGGGCGGCCGCCCAAAATCGACCGGTGGCATCCCAAAGTATCGCTTGCGCTTCGGACCCTCTCGTCCGGATTTTCCGGAACCTGCAGTCGCTCATGCAACTCAGTCGTATTTGACAAGCTGGACTTCGAGTCCGCCTGGTTGCTTCAGGAAGGAGGTGTACATTCGCGCGAAGTCGCGTCGGTGCGGCGACTCGCTGACCTCCATGCCTGCGTCGACCAGAGTCTCGTGTGCACGGTCGACGTCGTCGGCGCGAAAGCCCAGGTGGCGGAAGTGGACCTCGGCGTCGCCCGACCGGCCCAGTTCCAGCTTCATTCCTGACGCTGGGTCAACGACGAGGGCGAAGTGTTCGGAGCGAATCTCTGCGACCATTCCGAAGGCGCTCGTCAGGCGTTCGACCAGCCCATCGAGGTTGGGCACGGTGAGAGCGATGTGGTCCAAGGTCGGTGTCTTCTTCATTCTCTACCTCCACAGCGAGCGGGACATGGCCCGCTGGAACAACCGGGCGGGCCGGGGCGATCCGCGCGTCACCGCGCCGGGGCGAAGGCGGCGGCGGGCTGGAAGAGTTCGATGACGTTGCCGGAGGGGTCCAGGAGCAGGATCTGCTTGCCGCCCGGCCCTTCGATCATCGGGTTGCGGAAGTCGGCGCCGGCGCCCTCTAGGCGGGCGACCTCGGCGTCGATGTCGTCGACGATGAGGTGAATGCGGTTCCAGCCGCCGGGTCCCGGCTTGGCGCCATCCGCCATGGGCCGTCCCGCCGAGCTCATCGGTCCGCTCAGCAGCAGCCGCAGGTTGCCGCGGGCGACGTCGGCGAAAGGCGGAAAGGCGTTCAGGACCTCGAAGCCGAGGAACTTGGTGTAGAAGGCGACCGCCGCCTCGACGTCGTCGACCATGTAGCGGACGCTGACCATTTCACTGAGGTCGGTCATCGTTGTCTCCTTGGCTATCTGGGCGAGGCGGTCGATCGGCCAGCACGGCGAGCAGGAACCCGATGCGCCCCGCCAGCTCGGCGGCCGTTTCCTGGAACTTGGGGTAGGTGACGTCGTCGGGATCGCCGGTCGCGGGGTTGGCGATGCTCCAGTGGATGGTCTCGGGGTGGCCGGGGAGCTCGGGGCACACCTCGCGGACCTTGTCGCACAGGCTGATCACCCAGTCGAAGCGCTGGCCCTCGAACACGTCGAGAGGCTTGGAGGCGTGACCGGCCAGGTCGAGGCCGTACTCGTCGCGCATCACCCGCACCGCGTTGGGGTGCACGGGCCTGGGATGGCTGCCGGCGCTCACCGCCTCGATGGCTCCGCCCGACCGGGCCTGGGCCAGCGCCTCGGCCATCGGGGAGCGCGCGCTGTTGCCGGTGCACAGGAACAGCACCCTCACCGGACCGATCGGGGCGTCGTCACGCGAGGGTGGGGTGAGGCGAAGTCCGGGGTGGAGCGCCCCGCCGGTCGCCGACAACAGGCCGCCAATGCGCGCCAGATCCAGCCCGTAATACGCGTCCCGGCGATCGGCGGAACTGCGCCGCGCCGATACCAGGCGCCCATCGCGCAGCTTGCCCAGGTGGTAGGAGACCAAGTTCTGCGGCTCGCCGACCAAGCCAGTCAGCTCGTGAACCATCCGGTCGCTGCGGGCCAGCTCGCTCAAGAGGCGCCAACGTAGGGGATGCCCGGCCAGCTGCAGGAACGCGGGCGGGGCGACGTAGGGGTGAAGCGGCTGCGCAGTCATGATACATCAAGCAGGATTGTTGTATCAAGGACGCGTCGCGCCTAAACCTCCCGTTTGAGCGTCACCCCGACCGGGTCTGGCACCCTATGTCTGCCCCCCAAGAGTCCGCTACCCCCCCCACAACTGAAGTTGAGAAGGTCCGCTTTGCGGTCGGGAGCCAAAGGGGAACATCGCCCCAAAGCGGGAGTTGAGACCGGCCGGGCCCGTAACGCGGACGGCACCGTCCTTGGGCACGCCTGCTCGTTGCAGGACGCGGGCTAAGGCCGCGCCGTCTGCGGCGAGCGGCTGAGCGGGTTGCAAGCTGAACGTAGCCATCGAAGCCCGTAGGGGACAAGCAGGCACCCCGGCGCCCGTGATGAGCGTCAGCCACCGGCATTCGGCGAATCCAATGCCGCAAACCAGCGTAAAGCTTCAATGCAGATCGGAGCGTCTCGCATAAGCGAACCGTAAGCCGCTCAGTCTCGATGACCGCAGGCCGAGGCTGCCGACGATCACTCGCTCCCCTGACGCCGGGATCGATCTTCGAGCCATAGCGGGCGTGCTCCCGGGCCGCCAAACGTGCGATCCGCACCTCTGGCGGAATGTGTAGAAAGACGACCAGGTCGAACAGCGGCGTCAGTTCGTCACCCCAGCGGAGCAGTGACCCGGACAGGACCCAGCGGTCGGCGCCTTCGATCGCCGCCATGAACATCGCCGTTCGTTCCAGCGGCTCGCGTCGCTGGACCCAAGGGGGTTCGGTGCGCACCCAGGCGAAGTCATCAACGTCGAGGTGCTTCGCGCCGATCTTCAGCGCCACAGCGGCGCCGAGCGTTGTGGTTCCAGACCCCGATGCTCCGGTGACGTAGATACGGCGGAATCGAGGTCTCATCTGACGCTCTCATGCCTCTCGCGTCCGATATGGCCGGTAGAGGGCACTGTCGACCCGCCACTTCTGAAGCTGACAGCAATGTCCACTCGCCCCGCTGAACACGCATCGCCAGCGTCCGCTTGCGGGCAGGTCGCCGACGGGGATTCGACCCCTTTAGCTGCCCTTCGTGTTTGCCGTGGCGCTGCTCCCTGAGCCACACTGGTCTACGCTGGCCGATATCGCTTGAGCCGGGCCAGTGAGGCGGCCGACAACCGCCCCCAGGCCGGGGGGGGAGATCGACGGGAGTTTGCGGTGGCGACGGTGAGACCTGCAAAATTTGCGGAGGCGGAGCAGAAACTCGTGCGGATCGCGCCGCTGTGGCGGGCGGTGATCGAGACCGGTTTCATCATCTTCCTTTACTACTCGAACCTGCTGATGGGCGAGTACACCCACGGAAACAATCCCGCGGGCAACAAGCTGCTCAGTGCAGCGCTCTACGACATCTTCACCCTCGACAACTTCATCATCGCCGTCCTCTCGGGGTTGATCGGCTACGTGGTGGTGGAGTATCTGCGGACGAAGGTGTGAGGAGCCCGTCAGCTCCTGGGGGCCAACCCGGCTCGGACAGTCTGACATGCTGGCGCCACCCCGCCCCTTCAGGACGACGTCGGACCGCCACATGCGGATTGGGTCTGGCGAACGTTGGCGCGGTCGTATTCCTTCACCTCATCTGTGAGCTCGCGGTAGGCCAGCAGGGAGGGATGCAGGCGACGTGTTTCATTCTTGGTCGGCTGGTCGGTCCAGCGCCAGCCATCCATGCGTCGCTGCGCCATCCACCGCTCGTGCTCAAGTTCAGCGAGCGCCTCCAACTCGGCGTCGTTTGAATAGAGCCGCTCGCCACGCCCCAAGCGCGGCAAACCGGTCACCCAGCGCCAGCAGGCTGGATTGATGCCGGCGCTGGCCAGCTTGGCGGGAATATGCGCCACCGCGTCGCGGTTGGCCTGCCGGTAGGTCTCATCCAGATCGTCCCAGGCGTCGGCGGCGCGGTTTGTCTTGTCGGCGCGTTGTTCGGGCGTCAGCAGCGCGCGATAGCCCTCGTGGAAGGCGCGGGCAGAGTCGTCGCGAGCGTTTGAGAGGAATTCACTGGCCTGGAGGATCGACGCCAGGCCACCGAAGGGGATCAGGGCGTCGAGGCCGCGGTTGGCCCGACCCGAGGGAGCGATGGTATTGACCTCGCGCACCCGCACGTAAATCGGCGGGGCGTCGAGGTCGATTGAGCGAAGCAGCGACTGCAGCATCGCCGCCGCCGAGAGCGCCTCGACGTCGGTCGAAAGGCACACATAGGCCGCCGTGATGGGACCTCCGTCCGCGATGGCTTTGGCGATCACCGACGGGCCTGGATGCACGGCGCGGCCGCTGACTTCGCCCTCGATGAAAAGACACTGGGCGCATGCGTCAATTTCGGGTGCGCGGACCCTCAGGACGCCCTCCAGCTCTCTGGCTTGAGGATCGATCACCGTCAGCCGCGGCAGGGCAAGGTAGGTCGTGCGGCAGTTGACGATCAGGTCGCGGGCGATCGCCTGGCCGGTCTGGCCGAAGCCGACGATCAGCGCGTGGATGCGGTCCCGATTTTGGTCCCTGGCTAACATGAACGTCGGATGGGTGATGCTGAGCCGCCGGGCCGCGACAGCCCCCTGGGAAAGGACTCGGGTCTTTGCCTCGTTGAGGGTGGCGCCGGCGTCCTCCGCAAGGTGCAAGTCGAGCATCAGCAATGTGATGAATGCTTTCGGCGCGGTCGCCCGCGCGGCCCGGACGAGGGTCAGGGCCTCGGCATCGTTGTGGTGCGCGACCACGATGTGATCGGCCCCGCCGGTGTAGTCGGCCACGGCCTCAGCGCGGTCCTGCGTCGGCCAGGGCAAGGCGATGATGCGCAGGCTGGTCGAGTGGAAGGCCGGCGCGCCGAGCCAAAGCACGCTCCTGGCTTCCCACTGAGCGACCTCAAAGGCGGTGAGCGCTAGCGGATCGTCGCCGATGATCACCACCGACTGCTTCGTGCGGCGCGCCAGCGTCGTCGCCACCCGCTGCTGCAACAAGGTTGCGACCGCCAATAGCGCTGCTGAGAAGAGTACTACCACGCCGCCCCATCGCGCGAGGCGGATGTGCCAGTCACTGAGGGCCGGGTTTTCGTAGTACGCGCCGTTACCGTTGTTGAAGAGGCCCGCGGAATTGTAGAGCGCATTGTCGAGGTCCGTGCCGAGGCTGGTCCAGCCCCACACGCCGAGGACGATGCTGGTCAGCGCGAGCGCGGGAATCGCCCAGGCTGCGCGAACCGAGAACGAGCCCTTGCGCCTTCTCATCTGAGACGCGTGCCCTTCAGAGCCGCGGTCCCCGGCCAGCCCGGAAACGCACCGACCATGCTGACGGTCGAAGTCGGCCGCCCACAATTTCGCCGAGGAGAGCCCCTCACGCAGCTAGTCAATGCGAGTTAGCAAGCTCGCGCACTCCTGCCGCCGCACACTTGGGGCGCCTACCACCCGCCGGCCCCTTAGTATTCGAAACGGTGATAAGCAGGCCATTCGTATTCGCGTCGATCGAGATTAACGGCACATAAGTCGAGCGGGCGGACGGCCACGAGGAAGATGTCGAGCGCACCGAGGGCGTACATCAACCTGGGCAGAAACCTGAACCGGCCCAAGGTCCGATGTCCCCTGGTGCACGCCTTCGGGATGTCCGCTCCTAGGCAAGGCTCCCCGAGCGCAGAACGACCCGAAGGTGACCCTCCGGAGGTCGGTTCTGAGGATGTGAGCCTGCGGCGCCGGTCGCTGTTTGGCGTCTTGGACCTAGGTATCGGGCATCCGTGCGGCTGGGAGCGAGCGAAGGCCCCGACGCAAGGGACGCACCGCGGGCCTGGGTTGGGGGAAAGCCCGACTGCGGAAGGTTCTCGCGCGACTCTTGCGGGAGTATTTCAGCCGCAGTCACAGCGCAAGAGATCAGGCTGACACGACCTAGGTTCTATCGCAGCGGTCAGTGTCGTTGCTGACAACGGGCTTGGCAATTTCCTCGGCAAGCAGCGTCATCAGCGTCTTGCGCTGGGCACCATCGGTCGCCTCGCGCAGACGCCTGTTGAAGTTCTCGATGTTTTGGCGGCGCGCGAACTCGTCGCTGAAATCACTCATGCCCCGCCCTCCCCGGAATGGGCCGTGTGAAGCATTATCGCACTCCCTGTTTGCGAGAGTGTCAAATCACTTTGAACGCAATGCGCGCTGTCAGTTTGAACCACGCCCAACGTCAACGGCCCCGCCACGGGGGGTGGCGGGGCCGTATCGTCGCGCCGGAACCAAGTAACTCAAGCAGGGCTCGGCTTGATGGGTCCTTGTCGTTGATCAGCTGGGCCGCCGCCATGATGTGGGTCAACTCGCGACTGCGAACGCCCGCCGCCGGCGCGCTAAACTTTCAAGGCGGCCGAGTCTGATTTAATGGCCGTCCTACGCGCCGAGAGCCGGTTCGACATGGAAAACCTAGGCCGGCCCGCATATGGTCCCGGCGACCTGGGGCTCGGGCTCGAGCATGCTGCGCGACCTATTGGTGCATGTGGATGGCGACGAGGCCGGACGCCAACGGGTCGCGTTCACTGTCGAATTGGCCTTGCGCACCGGCGCGCGTCTTACAGGTCTTCATGTCAGGCCACCCCCAGAAATATCGCCTCGGTACAAGCCTAGCCAGGTCGACGCCGCGGTGGCTCAACACGCCGCGAAGCTGGCGGCGGACGCGCACGCCGCGAGGGAATTCTTTGAGTCCGAGGCGGGCCGTCGCCTATCCGACGCCCGCTGGATTGACGCTCAAGGTGACATCGTCGACGGCGTCTCGACGAGGGCGCGCTTCGCCGACCTCGTGGTCCTCGGTCAGTCCGAGTGGCAGCACCCTCCCGAAAAGCATCCGTTGCCGATCGCTCATTCAATCGTCTTACGCTGTGGCCGACCGGTGCTGGTCGTTCCGGCCGGGGTGATGACGCCCTCGCTGGCCAAGGTGGCCGTCGCCTGGGACGGCAGCCGTGAGGCCGTGAGGGCGGTCCACGACGCCTTGCCGATCCTCGAACTGGCGCAGGTTGTGCACCTTGTCGCCATGGTCGCGCCGTCCGGTGTTGGCGACGAGGACGCTGTAGACGTCGGCAGCTTGCTCACTCACCTCGCCAATCACGGAATTTCGGTCGAACCGAAGGTGGAAACCGTGGCCAGCGCAAGGGAGCAAAGGGCGCTCCAGCGCAAGATCCGCGACGGCGCCTACGACCTGCTGGTCATGGGCGCGTATTCGCATCCGATGTGGCTAGAGTTCATCTTCGGCGGGGCGACTCGATCTCAACTGATGACGTCCGAAATTCCGATCTTCGTGTCGCACTGACCAGGATCGTGCGGGCCGCCGCCCGTAGCGGGGCACCGGGTTCCGTGGGGGAGCCCTCCACAGGCGGCGGCTCGGCGATCGCTGGTCCTGAGGTCCACTCTCCACCCCCTCCGGTCGTTGGTGACGTCCGCTTGCCGGACGGGAGCCAACGCGGAAGATCGAACCATCGCGGACATCTACGAGGGGAACAGCCTCAGCGTGTGGTCGTCGGGGAACTCGTAGTCGGGGACGACAAGGTTCTTAGGGTTGCGGCCGGTATTGTCAGACCAAATCTATCGGGGCTCGCTTCGCCCCCGCTGCGTTCCCGATTTCGGGCAGCAGCCATCACTTTCTCGAGCAAACACAAGGCGAGACGCGGCGACCGGGCACCCTCTCTATCCAACGTCCAGCCTAGCAGGGCGTGAATTTCGACACGAGCCGCCGTTGGTCTGACAATACCCTTTCAGCGTATGCGACCTCTATCTCCTGGTATTCGGCCTCTGGCGGGCCGCCTGATGTGCCAGTACCTGCTAACGCCGGAGGAGGTCACCGAAGAGGTGATCCTCGCCGCCGTCGACGCCCTGGCGAAGGGCGTTATCAAGGCGCGGGCCGATCCGTAGCGAACCGATGCGCCCCCTCGTTCGGCAAATCGCCGCTGGCTGGCGCTTTTAGACATCCGGGATAGATCCGTTGGGCACCTGCGCCTCGTCCCCAGGGAAACAGCACGCTCGGATCGCCCGCCGCGAGCCGGTTTCCTCTCTTCGACCCTGGCTGCTAGACCTGCGTGCGGGCCGCGAGCGGCCGGAGGGCGAAATGGTCGCTGGTCCATTCTGGAAACAGTCGCCCGCCGCCGCCGCGGCTGCCCTGGGCGGCGGCCTGTCGGGCCTCACCTCGGCCGAAGCCGCCGATCGGCTGGCAAGGTACGGCCGCAACGCCGACGCGCAGGTGCGCGAGGCCGGCCTGATCGCTTCGGTGGCGCGCAGGCTTCTGGAACCCATGTGCCTGATCCTGATCGCCGCTGCGGTGGTGTCGGCGGCGACCGGCGACGCGCCGAGCGCCCTGATCATTCTGGTCATACTCGGCGTGTCTGTGACGTTGGACGCGGTGCAGGAAGGACGCGCCAAGCACGCGGCGGAGATGCTTCGCAGGTCCGTGGCTCTGAAGGCCGAGGTGAGACGCGACGGGGCGTTCACATCAGTCGACGCAGAGACGGTGGCGCCGGGCGACGTGTTCCGCGTAGCCGTCGGCGATATCGTCCCGGCGGACGCCCTGGTGCTGGACGCCAGCGCCTGCACCGTCAATGAGGCAGCCCTCACGGGCGAGCCCTACGGGGTCATCAAGCGGCCCGGCGAGGTCGACGCCGAGACCGCCGCCGACGCCGCCAACGCCCTGTTTCGCGGCTCGGTGGTGCAAACCGGCGAGGCCGTGGCCCTGACCGTCGGCACCGGCGCGAACACCCTGTTCGGCGAGGCGGCGATGTCTCTCAACGCGGCCGCCGAGATCTCGCCGTTCCAGCGCGATCTGCGGCAGCTGGGGTTCCTCGTGGCGCGCGCGACCGGCGTTCTGGTGATCGGCGTGCTGGCCGCAAACGTCGCCTTCGGCCGGCCCCTGATCCAGTCGCTGATGTTCTCCGTGGCCCTGGCGGTGGGACTGACCCCGGAACTGCTGCCCATGATCACCACCGTCACCCTTTCGCGGGGGGCGGTGCGGATGTCGCGCAAGAAGGTCATCGTCAAGCGTCTGGCGGCGATTCATGACCTGGGCGCCATGACCGTCCTTTGCACCGACAAGACGGGCACCCTGACTTCGGCCGAGATCGTGTTGGCGAGCGGCCTGGACCCGCGCGGCGTGACGTCGGATCGGCCGTCGCAGCTGGCCGCTGTCTGCGCCAGCCTCGGCGGCGACAGGGGCTCGCTGGACGGCGCGCTGACCAAGGCGCAGCCCGACGCGGCGAAGGGCTGGACCCGACGCGGCCTGCTGCCTTTCGACTACCAGCGGCGGATGGGCGCAGTGCTGGCCGACGGGCCAGAGGGCCTCATGCTGATCATCAAGGGCGCACCCGAGGCCGTTTTGGAAGCCTGTACGAACGCGGCTGGACAGCCTTTCGATGAGGCGGCGCGCCACGCCGTTTTGACGCGCGTCCAGACCCTGGCCGCGCAGGGTCTACGGGCTGTCGCCGTGGCGTCGCGGCCCTGGTCCGGCGCGGCGCGAGACCCCGTCGCGGCGGATGAGACCGGCCTTGCCTTCGAAGGGCTCTGCACCTTCGCCGATCCGCCGAAGGCCACGGCGCCGGCGGCGGTGGCCCGGCTCGCGGTGGCTGGGGTTCGGGTGGTGATATTGTCTGGCGACGATCCGGTGGTTGTCGCGCGCCTGGCCAAGATCGTCGGCCTGCGCGCCCAACGGGTGATCACAGGCGCGGATCTGAACAAGCTCACAGTTGACGCGCTGCGTGTGCAGGCCCGCGAGACCGATGTCTTCGCGCGCCTTTCGCCCGACCAGAAGGTGCGGATCGTCCACGCCCTGCGCGCTTCGGGCGAAGTGGTCGGCTTCCTGGGCGACGGGGTCAACGACGCGCCGGGCATCAAGGCCGCGGACGTCGGCCTGTCGGTGGACGGGGCGACCGGCGTGGCGCGCGCGGCCGCCGACATGATCCTGCTGGACTCCGATCTCGCCGTGGTGGCCGACGGGGTGGAGGAAGGTCGGCGGACCTTCGCCAACATCTTGAAATACATACGCATGGGGGCGAGTTCGAACTTCGGCAACATGCTGTCCATGGCGGCGGCTTCGTTGTTCCTGCCGTTCCTGCCAATGCTGGCGACTCAGATTCTGCTCAACAACCTGCTGTACGACGTGTCGGAGATCGGCATCCCCTT
>JBIOEG010000090.1:0-12177 GCA_044445825.1 Caulobacterales bacterium | reverse complement strand
GCGAACACCAGCTCCCCCGACGCGATCCGGTCGCGCAGCTCGCGCTTCAGCACCTTGCCCGACGCGTTCTTCGGCAGGGCGTCGATGAACACCACCTGGCGGGGTTTCTTGTAGCTGGCGATCTGGGCGCGGCAGTGGGCGATCAGCTCTTCGGGGGTCACGTTTTCGCCCAGGCGGGTGCAGACCACGGCCACCACCAGTTCGCCCCAGGTCTCGTCCGGAGCGCCGATGACAGCGGCTTCCAGCACGGCGGGGTGTTCGTAGAGCACCTCCTCCACCTCGCGCGGATAGACGTTCTCGCCGCCGGTGAGGATCATGTCCTTCTTGCGGTCGACGATGTAGAGGTAGCCGTCCGCGTCCCACCGGCCGACGTCGCCGGTGCGGAACCAGCCGTCGATGAAGCTCTTTTCGGTGGCCTCCGGGTTGCCCCAATAGCCGCTGAGCACCTGGTCGCCCTTGACCACGATCTCGCCGGCGACGTCCGGCGGGCAGTCGCGGTCCGCCTCGTCGATCACCCGCACCCGGGCCAGCGGCATCTGGCGGCCCACCGAGCGCAGGATCTCCAGGCCCTCGGCGGCGGCGCGCTCGTGGTCCTGGCGGCCCATGTACATGACGTTGCCGGCCAGCTCGGTCATGCCGAAGCCGGTCATGAAGCCGATGTGCGGCCAGCGGATTCGGGCCCGGCGCAGCACCTCCGCCGGCATGGACGATGCGCCGTAGCCGAGGCGGCGCAGGGACGACAGGTCGTAGCGGTCGGTGTTGGGGTCCTCCAGCAGCATGGCGACCATGGTGGGGGCCATGGCGGTGTTGGTGACGCGCCAGGTCTCCACGTTGCTCAGCAGGGTGGCCGGCTCGAAGCTGCGCAGCAGCACCACCGGCTGGGCTCGCAGGTGGTACATGGGCATGACGTAGCCGGCCACGTGGAACAGCGGGAAGGTGAACAGGTTCACCTCCTCGGGGCTCTGTTCCCAGGCGGCGAGGCCGTTGAGCACCGCGGCCATCAAATTGCGGTGCGAGAGCATGGCCCCCTTGGGCAGGCCGGTGGTGCCGCTGGTGTAGAGCAGCCAGCACAGGGCGTCCTCGGCGGGGGGGCTAGGCGGCGGGGTGGGCGCGCCGCGGGCGACGAGGTCGTCGTAGGAGACATCGCCCTCGGCGTCGGCGCCGATCACCACGAGGTGGCGCACGCTGGGGATCTGCTCGCGGATCTGCCGGATGACGGGCAGGTACTTGGGCTCGACGATCAGCACGCTGGGGGCGGCGTCGCCGATGATGTAGGCCAGCTCCCGGGCGGCCAGGCGGTAGTTGAGCAAGGTCAGCGCCATGCCGGCGCCTGGGACGCCGTAGTAGCACTCCACATATTCCGGGCAGTTCTCAGCCAGGATGGCGATGCGCTCGCCTGGGGCCGCGATCTGGGCGAGGGCGTTGGACAGCCGCCAGCAGCGATCGCGCAGCTGGGCGTAGGTCAGGGTGCGCTCGTGGAAGCGGATCGCGACGGTGTCCGGGCTGTGATGCGCCGCCAGTGTGGGGATGTCGCTCAGCAACATGTCGCGGCTCCGGGGGTTTGTGCTTCGCCTACTTAAAACAACTATTTCGTCATCCCGGAAAGCCGCGCAGCGGTTGTCCGGGACCTCCCGTCGCCGCCTGAGTTTCCCGCTGGTGGAGAAGCCCGCGCAGCGGGTCGGATGAGGGGCCGCGAAGACTCACCACGGAAGTCACGGAGAACCCACGGAGTTCACGGAGCGGGCTTGCGATGCCCAGGGCGTGCCCCGCGTGAAGGGCCATAGTCTCCGTGAACTCCGCGCTCCTCCATGACCTCCGTGGTTGAGCTTCCTCGCGCCGCCGGCGCGGCCCCTCATCCGACCTCCTTCGGAGGCCACCTTCTCCCGAGTGGAGAAGGGACCGCCGAGGTTGCCATGGGCACGTTGCCCGCGAGCCTAGTCGCCCGCAGCCGCGCGAACGCCGCGCGCAGTTCGGGCAGGGCGGTTCGGATTTCCGCGCCGAGGATCACCACCAGGTCGTCAGGCGCGGCGAGGCTGGCGGCCGCGGCCATGGCGTCGGCCACGGTGTGGGCGCGGGCCACCCGGTCCGGCGGCGCGCCGGCGGCGTGCAGGGCGTTCGCGAGGCGCTCGGAGACTTCGCCGGGCGCCCGGCCGCGTCGCCAATCCACGCTCTCGTAGCAGACGTAGTGATCGAACCGGTGCGCCACGGCGCGGGCGCAGTCGTCGATCTGGTCGTCCGGCCGGTTGCCCGGGCTCGACACCAGGCCGATGCGCCGTCCAGGCCCGGCGACCTGATCCAGGGCCTCCAGCGCTGTGCGGATCGCCGGTGGATTGCAGGCGAAGTCGAACAGCACGCGCGCGGGCAGGCCGTCGATGAAGTTGAAGCGGCCCTGGGAGTGCTCCAGCGACGCCGTGAAACCGCCGAGCCCGGCCGCCATGGCCTGGACCGGCGTCTTCATCCCGTGGGCCAGGGCGACCGCCGCCAGGGCGTTGGCCACATTGTGCCGCACCCTGCCCCCCAAGGTCGCCGGGATGGCCGCCGCCTGCAGCACGCTGACCTCGCCGTCGGGGCCGCGGATGACGATGGTCTGCCGGCCCGCGTCGCCCGCCAGCGTCACCACCGTCCCGCCCACAGCCAGATGGTCGGCGACCTGCGGCGCCGACGGATCGAGGCAGAACAGGATCGTGCGCTCCGCCGGGAAGTCGCGGGACATGGCATGGCTGCGCGGGTCCTGGGCGTTGAACACGAAGGCGTCGCGCGCCGTCTCGACTACCTTGCGCTTCAGCCGCGCCATGTCGTCCACCGTCTCGATCCCGTCGATGCCCACCTGCTCATGCTCGACATTGAGCAGGGCCGCGACGTTGCAGCGCTCGACGCCGATGCCCCACTTGAGCACGCCGCCGCGCGCCGTCTCCAGGGCCGCCGCGGTGACCGTGGGCTCGCCCAGCGCGATGGCCGCCCCGCTGCCTCCGGCGTAGTCGCCCTCGACGGCGATCCGGCCGTTGATGGTGACGCCGTCGGTGGTCGCGCTGCCGACCGTGTGTCCCGCGGCCCGCAGGATGTGGTCGAGCATGCGCGTGACGGTGGTCTTGCCGTTGGAGCCGGTGATCAGCGCCGTCGGGATCCGGCCGTCCTCGCCGGGCGGGAACACCGTATCCATGATCGGCCCGACGACGTCCCGCGTGGGGTTGGCCAGCCAGTGCGCCCTGAGGCCGACGCCGACATTGATCTCGCAGATCCCGCCGCCCACCTCCCGCCACGAGCGGGTGATGTCCGGCGTCATGAAGTCCAGCCCGGCGACCTTCAGTCCGGTGATCGCCGCGGCCCGCTCCGCCAGCCAGGCGTTGTCGGGATGGATGACGTCGGTGACGTCCACCGAGGTCCCGCCAGTGGAGATGTTCGCTGTGAGGCGCAGGCGCACCTGGCGGCCGGCAGCCGGAATGCTGCCAAGGGCGAAACCCTGGCCTGAGAGGATCCTCACCAGTTCGTCGTCGACCACGATGTGGTTCATCAGGCTCTTGAAGCCCGGCGCGCGGCGCGGATCGCGGTTCTCGGCCTCGATCAGTTGTTCGACGCTGTGCTCGCCGTCGCCCACCACCGCGGCGGCGTGGCGGCGGGCGGCGGCCAGGAAGCGGCCGGACACCACCAGCAACCGATGGTCGTCGCCCGGCAGGAAGCTCTGCACGAGCAACTGCCGGCAGGTCTGCAACAGGCTGCGGGCGGCCAGGCGCACGGCCTCCGCGTCGGCCAGGCCGATGATCACGCCCACGCCCTTGTCGGCGTCCACCGGCTTGAGCACCACCGGAAAGCCCACTGACGTGGCCACCGAGGCGGCCTGGTCGGCGGTGATGGCGGTGGCGAAGCTGCCCACCGGCAGGCCCGCGCCGCGCAGCAGGGAGAGGCTGAGCGGCTTGTTCCTGGCGTAGATGGACGCCAGCAGCGTTTCGTCGCCGATCGACTCGCGCATGCGGCGCTGCTTGAACCCATGCCCGAGCTGAACGTCGGGGATGCCGGCATTGAGGCGGAACCAGGCGATCCCCCGCGCCTGCGCCTTCGCCACCATGGCGCGGGTGGTCTGGTCGAGGGCCGCGAACTCGCAGCGGTCGACGAATTCGGCGAGGCTCTGGGCGAGTTCCCGCGCGGTGAGCTGCGAGCGGTCGCTCACGCCCCCCAGCCAAGCCACCGCCGACCCGGCCGCTATGGACGCATAGACCGGGTCGGCGACCGCGAACCAGAACTGCGACGGCGTCGCGCCGGCCGACGGCGCGAGGTCGTACTTCTCGCGCTGCAGCGACAGGCAAATGGCGGCCAGAAGGTCGCCGGCGGACTGCACGCCGGCGCCGACTTCCGCGAAGCGATCGCGGATCACCGCAAGTGCATCGGGACCCAGATCACCGATGTTCCAAGAAGAGGCGGCCTCCGACTCGATGTCCGCCACCGCCACCGGATGATCCGAGAAGCGGTTGCGCCACTGCCATATCTCGAAACTCTTCAGCCTGATCATCGCCCGCCCCGCGATCGCTGCAGCCCAGCGACCGGTCCTCGCAGGACAAACGAGTTGCAAGGTTATGGCAAGGCTACGCCGGCCGTCGCTTTCGCTCCGTCCATCATCCGAGCGAAACGATCGAACAGGTAGAGGCTGTCGGTAGGCCCGGGCGAGGCTTCCGGGTGGTGCTGGATGGAGAACACCGCGCGCCCCGCCACCGCCAGGCCGGCGTTGGTGCCGTCGAACAGCGACACGTGGGTCTCGGTGACGCCGCCGGGCAGGGTGGCGCGGTCGACCGTGAAGCCGTGGTTCATGGAGACGATCTCCACCTTGCCGGTGGTCAGGTCCTTCACCGGATGGTTGGCGCCGTGGTGGCCCTGCTCCATCTTCACCGTGCGCGCGCCCAGGGCCAGGGCCAGCATCTGGTGGCCGAGGCAAATGCCGAACAGGGGCGTGCCGCTGTCCACCAGCTTGCGGATCTCGGGAACCGCGTACTCGCCGGTGGCCGCCGGATCGCCCGGCCCGTTGGACAGCAGCACGCCGTCGGGCTTGCGGGCCAGGATGTCTTCCGCGGAGGTCGAAGCGGGGACCACGGTGGCCCGGGCGCCGATGCTGGTCAGGGCGCGCAGGATGTTGCGCTTCACCCCGTAATCGACCACCACCACCTCGTACTTCGGCGCGCCGGCCTTGGCGTAGCCATCGGGCCAGGACCACAGGCCCTCGTCCCACACGAAGGGCTGCAGGCAGGACGCGTCCTTGGCCAGGTCCGCGCCCACGAGGCCCGGCCAGGCGCGGGCCTGGGCAGTGAGCGCGGCCAGGTCGAACTGGCCGTCCGGATGGTGGGCGATGACGCCGTGCGGCATGCCCCGTTCGCGGATCGCCTTGGTGAGGGCGCGGGTGTCGACGCCGGCCAGGGCGATCACCCCGCGCCGCTTCAGCCAGCTGTCCAGGTCGGAGTCCGCGCGCCAGCTGGCCGGGCCGGTGGGAACGGCCCGGAAGATCGCGCCGCGCGCCGCGGTGGCGCTGGCGCCCGACACCTGCTCCAGGTCTTCCGTGTTGGTCCCCACATTGCCGACGTGCGGGAAGGTGAAGGCCACGATCTGGGCCATGTAGGAGGGGTCGGTGAGGATCTCCTGATAGCCGGTCATGGCGGTGTTGAAGCACACCTCGCCGACGGCCTGGCCGATCGCGCCCGCCCCGTGGCCTTGCAACACGGACCCGTCGGCCAGCGCCAGCACGCCGGTGACGCCGGGCATCAGCTCTTGCGGCATCGGCGCGGCGTCCTCTCCAGTGCGGGCAAACGGCGGCGTAGGTAGGAGGTCGCGAAGGCGCGGTCAATGCGACGCGCGTGACGTCGTCAGGCGTCGCTAGTCCCCTGGCCCACCTGCACGATCAGCGCATCGCCCACCCGGTGTCCGTGGCAGCCGTTGAAACGCTTGCAGTGGTCGATGTCGACGAGGATCAGCGCCAACGGGCGGGCGTCCACCGACCCGAGGAGGGCCTCGGCGGGCGGTCGAAACAGCCGGCGCGTGAGCAGGCCGGTGAGGGCGTCCGGCGCGTCCGGGTCATAGTCCAGCATCGGGGGCGAGCCTGCCACGACGCGGCTAACCGGCGGTGAACCGTCGCGGGGTTGACGCGAGATGCGTCGCGCCGGAGGTTTCGCGACAGAGGAGGCCGTCCGATGCTCCAGATGCGACCCAACTGCGAATGCTGCGACCGCGACCTGCCGGCGGACGCCGCCGGGGCGATGATCTGCAGCTTCGAATGCACCTTCTGCGCCGACTGCGCTCACGGCCGCTTCTCCGGCCGTTGCCCCAACTGCGGCGGCCAGCTGATCCCCAGGCCGACGCGGGCTTCGGCCCTGTTGGAGAAGTATCCGGCGCAGCAGCAGCGGGTGAACATCGCCCATGCCGAGTGCGTGGGGCTCGCGTAAGCATCACCACCGCACAACAGATGTTGGATGGAGCCCCTACGCCGCCGGCGCCCAGCTGCGGGGTTCTCTGGGGGAATCCGAAAGCGCCGAGCCTATGGCGGCGAACAGCTTGGCCGCAGTCACCGGCTTGCTGACAACCGCGGACAGGCCGGCGGCCAGGCACCGTTCCACCTCGGCCGGGGCGCGGCGGTCCATCACGGCGATGATCGGCGTGACTGCCGCCCGCCCGCGCATGGCCCGCAGCGCGCGCACCAGCTCGAAGCCGCCGTCGATGTTCACGTCGATCAGCACAACCTCGACCTGGCCTGTCTGCATGGCGGCCAGGGCCTCGCCGGCGCTGGCCACGGTCGTCCAGCGGTGGTCGAACAGGTCGCAATAGGCCGCGAGGGTGGAGCGATGCACCCGGTGTTCGTCGACGATCAGCACGTGCGGGCCGCTGTTCGTCTGGGCCGTCTTCGCGGCGTTCTTTGTCCCTGGGTCGTAGCGCTCGCTCATGGCCGCGTCCTCCGGCGGGGGAGCCCCTGGCGAGGTTGATATCGCAGCGGGGTGACCGGCGCGTGACGAGAATGCGTGAACGCAATGTTACCAGAGGTCAGCGGAACCCCTCGACAGGCGAGCCTGCATCGCGGAAATCACCGCTCATGCCGATCACGCCGCGGGCTGGCCCGAGCGGCGCGAGCAGCTATGCTCGGCGCCATGAACGCACACACTGGGCGAGCTAATGACGGCCGCTAGCGATCCAACCCCCTGGTGGCGAGGCGCGGTGGTCTACCAGATCTACGTGCGCAGCTTCTTCGACAGCAACGGCGATGGGCAGGGCGACCTGCCGGGGGTGATCGCCAAGCTGGGCTACATCAAGAGCCTGGGCGTCGACGCCATCTGGCTCTCGCCGATCCATCCCTCGCCCAACCGCGACTGGGGCTACGACGTCGCCGACTACGAGGCGATCCAGCACGACTACGGCTCGATGGCCGACTTCGAGGCCCTGTTGATCGAGGCCCACGGCCGCGGCCTCAAGATCATCATGGACGAGGTGCTGGCCCACACCTCCGACGAGCACGCCTGGTTCATCGAGAGCCGCAAGGGCGCCGCCGGGAGCAAGGCCGACTGGTACGTCTGGGCCGACCCGAAGCTGGACGGAACAGCGCCCAACAACTGGCTGTCGGTGTTCGGCGGCCCGGCCTGGTCCTACCAGCCCGACCGGAGACAGCACTATCACCACAAGTTCCTGCGCCAGCAGCCGAAGCTCAACTGGCGCAACCCCGACGCCCGGGAGGCGGCGCTGCGGGTGTTCGACGCCTGGCTGGCCCGCGGCGTCGATGGCTTCCGCCTGGACGTCGCCACCGCCTACCTGCACGACCCGGCATTGACCGACAATCCCGCCATTCCGCTGACCGAGCGCACCGACCACAATTGGGCCCAGCCTTCGTTCATGCAGCGGGCCCTGCACGACGCCAACCTGCCCGAAGGCCTGGCGGTGCTGGATCAGATCAGGCGGCGCGTGGAGGCCTTCGACGACCGGTTCGTGTTCGGTGAGTATTCCGAGGAGCCCGAACGCGCCGGCGGCTTCTCCGCGCCAGACGAGGGGCTGCACGCCGGCTACACCTTCCATCTCCTAGGCGCCCGGCGTCTCTCGCCGCGCTTCATCCGCCGCCATTTCGAGATGCTGGCCGCACATCCGCGTCACTGGCCGTGCATCTCCTTCTGCAACCACGACGTGGAGCGCACCGCCAGCCGCTTCGGCGGACCCAACCCGCCACCGGCCCTGGCGCGGCTGCTGTTGGCCGTGCTGCTCAGCCTGCGCGGAACCATCCTGATCTACCAGGGCGAGGAGCTCGGGCTGCCCGAAGCGGACCTGCGCCGCGACCAGCTGCGCGACCCGGTGGGCGACCTCTACTATCCGGTGAACAAGGGCCGCGACGGGTGCCGCACGCCCATCCCCTGGCGGGCGGACGCGCCGAACCTCGGCTTCTCCACCGGGGCGCCGTGGCTGCCGGCCGCGCCGGAGCACGCAGGCCTCACCGTGGCCGCCCAGGATGCCGATGCGGCCTCGAGCCTGGCCTTCGCCCGCGCCTTCACCGCTCTGCGCGCCGCCTCGCCCGCCCTGAAATGGGGCGACATGGTCTTCGAGGACGCGCCAGAACCGCTGCTGGTGTTCCGCCGCGTGCATGCGGACGACACGCTGCTGTGCTTGTTCAACATGAGCCCCGCGCCGGCGAGGTGGTCGGGTGAGGCCGGGCGCCGTCTCTCGCCGGACTGGGGCGTCGCGAACGCTGACGCCGGCGGAGTGGATCTTGCGCCGTACGGGATGTGGATCGGACGGGTTTAACCGTCGCGATGGCGGATACGACTCTCCCTGGACTGGGCTATCATCGCGCCGTGCGCTTCGACGACCAATTCCTGGATGAGCTGAAATCGCGGCTGAGGCTGTCCGACGTCATCGGGCGGACCGTGAAGCTGCGCCGGCAGGGGCGCGAATATGTCGGCCTTTCGCCGTTTTCCAAGGAGAAGACGCCGTCGTTCTTCGTCAATGACGACAAGGGGTTCTTCCACGACTTCTCATCCAACAAGCACGGCGACCTGATCACCTTTCTGCAGGAGACCGAGCGGCTGAGCTTCGTGGAGGCCGTGGAGCGGCTGGCCGCGGAGGCGGGGCTTGCCCTGCCGACCCCCGATCCCCGGGCCGCCGAGCAGGAACGCCGGCGCGAGAGCCTCTCCGACTGGCTGGAGGCCGCGGCGGCCTGGTTCGAGGGCGAGCTTCGCCGGCCGCAGGGACGCAGCGCCCGGGACTATCTGGTGGGCCGCGGCCTGCCCGAAGCCGACTGGCCGAGGTTTCGCATCGGCTTTGCGCCGCCCGGCCGCACCGCGTTGAAGGACTACCTGATCGCCAAGGGCGCCAAGCCGCCGGAACTGGTGGAGTCGGGCCTGCTCATCGCACCGGAGGACGGCGGGTCGCCCTATGACCGCTTCCGCGAGCGGATCATCTTTCCGATCTGCGACCAGCGCGGCCGCATCGTCTCCTTCGGCGGCCGGGCCCTCGATCCCCAGGCCAGGGCGAAGTACCTCAACGGTCCGGACACCAGCCTTTTCCACAAGAGCCGCGTGCTCTACGGCCTGCCGGAGGCGCGCAAGCTGCTGCACGCCGGCGGAGAGGGCGCGCCGCTGGTGGTGGTGGAAGGCTTTATGGACGTGATCGCCTGCCAGCGGGCGGGCGTCGCGGCCGTGGCGCCCATGGGCACGGCGCTCACCGAGGAGCAGATGGAGGCGCTGTGGCGGCTGCACGGCGAGCCGACCCTGTGCTTCGACAGCGACCGCGCCGGCGTGGCGGCGGCGTCACGGGCCATCGACCGCGCCCTGCCGTCGCTGAAACCCGGCAAAAGTTTCCGCTTCGCGATGTCGCTGGGCGGCAAGGATCCGGACGAGGTGCTGCGTGAGGACGGCGCCGCGGCGCTGAAGACCCGACTGGCGGACACCACGGCCTTCGTCGACCTGCTGTTCACCCGCGAGCGCGACCTGGAGAGCCTCGACACGCCGGAACGGCGCGCTGGACTGAAGCAGCGCCTGCGCAGGGCGGCCGGCGCGATCGGCGACGCGGACCTCGCCCAGGCCTATCGCGAAGAACTGCTGCGGCGCTTCGACGCGCTGTTCCCGCGCGCGAGCCAGGCCGGTGCGTATTCAGGCTCTCAGGGCCAGCGTGCGTGGCGCGCCGGCGCCCCGGATCCGCGGGTGACGGCGGAGGGCAGGGACGGGGCGCGCCGGCTGGCCTCGCAGATCGACCCGCTGCCGGCGGCGCTGGCCAAACAGGCCCTCGCCGACCCCGCGGTGCTCGAGGATCACTTCGAAGCCTTGCAGGCGCGCGGCTTCGGCGATCCGGCCCTGGCGGATTTGGCCAAGGAAATCATCCGCCTGCGTCTGGATGCCGAGCACCTTGACACCGGCGGCCTGCAACGCCATTTGGCGGCGAGAGGATATAGCGCGCTGCTGAATGACATCGACCGGGCCGCCGCGAAATCGGGCGCGCCCTTCATTGGAAATGATGTCACCCTCGCCGCCGCCAGATCCCAGTGGACGCGCGCTTTTGAGGTTCTGAACCGATTGGCGGCGCTGGATGAAGCTTCCGAGGCGGCCAAGCGAGACTTGGCGGGAGGCGCCGGCGCGGCCCGATTCATGGAGCTGAAGACGCAGCGGGATTCACTGCGACGGGCGGTCAAGACCGGATCAATTTGGACCGAGGCTGGGACGTCTTGACGCCCGGTCTTCATTCTATCGGTCCGTAAACCATCTTCGGCGCGCGGCTTGCATGGGCGCGGGCGCCGATTTCGGAGACTTAGATGAGCGAGACCACCACGACCGAGACGCCGGAGACTCCGGTCAGCGACGGGCCGCTGCTCGACCTCACCGACGCGGGCGTCAAGAAGTTCATCAAACAGGCCAAGACCCGCGGCTACGTCACCATGGACGAGCTGAACAAGGTCCTGCCCTCCGAAGAAGTCACGTCGGAGGCGATCGAAGACACCCTGGCCATGCTCTCCGAGATGGGCGTGAACGTGGTGGAGGCCGAGGACGACGCTCCCGAGCAGGAGGGCGGCGACGTCGCCGTGCGCGAGGAGCAGGCGGTTGTCGAGACCGTCAAGGAGAGCGCCTACGACCGCACGGACGACCCGGTGCGCATGTATTTGCGCGAAATGGGCTCTGTGGAGCTACTCAGCCGCGAGGGCGAGATCGCCATCGCCAAGCGCATCGAGGCCGGGCGCGACACCATGATCCGCGGCCTGTGCGAAAGCGCGCTCACCTTCGAAGCCATCATGGTCTGGCGCGAGGAGCTCAGCCAGGGCCGCATCCTGCTGCGCGAGGTGATCGACCTCGAACAGACCTACGGCGGGCAGGTGGCCCAGGCGCTCAGCGACGAGGCGGTGGCCGGCGAGGCCGTCGAGGCGGAACCCGTCGCCGAGCGGGACGAGGACGACGAGACGGACATGTCCGCGGCGCCCCCCGGCGTCAGCGACGACGACGATTTCGACGACGGCGCCGGCCCGACGATCAGCGCCATGGAGGCGGAGCTGCGTGAAGGGGTGATGGTCACCCTGGACGCCATCGCCGGCGAGTTCGAAGCCTTTCGCCGCCTGCAGGAAAAGCTGGTGGAGCACCGCCTGCGCGGCGAGGATCTCACCGAGGACGAACGCCGGTCCTATGAGACGGCGACCTCGACCATCGTCCAGCACCTGAAGACCCTGAAACTGAACAACAACCGCATCGAGGCCCTGGTCGACCAGCTCTATGCGATCAACAAGCGGCTGATGGCCCTGGAAGGGCGGCTGCTGCGCCTGGCCGACAGCTACGGCATCAGCCGCGCGGAGTTCCTGCGCGCATATTTCGGTTCCGAGCTCGATCCGGCCTGGTCGGAAAAGGTCGCCCCCCTAGGCATCCGCTGGACCAAGTTCGTGGAGAACGACGCCAGCCAGGTCGGCGAGATCCGCCAGGAGATCGGCGCCCTCGCCACCGAGTCCGGCGTGCCCATCGACGATTACCGCCGCATCGTCCACACGGTGCAGAAGGGCGAGCGCGAGGCGCGTCAGGCCAAGAAGGAAATGGTCGAGGCGAACCTGCGCCTGGTCATCTCCATCGCCAAGAAATACACCAACCGCGGCCTGCAGTTCCTTGATCTCATTCAGGAAGGCAACATCGGCCTGATGAAGGCGGTGGACAAGTTTGAGTACCGCCGCGGCTACAAGTTCTCCACCTACGCTACCTGGTGGAT
>JBIOEG010000089.1:0-12483 GCA_044445825.1 Caulobacterales bacterium | reverse complement strand
CCCGGCGCCTGAGGCGGTATTCACCGCCGCCCGGGCCTAGGCTGGCATCCCGCCAGCCCCCCCCGGGCCGGGGGTATCGGCGTGTATCCTTCTCCCCTGGGGGTAGATGGTGGCCCGCGACGCGGGTCGGATGTGGGGCCGCGCCGGCGGTGCGAGAAAGGTTCAACCACGGAGGTCACGGAGGAGCACGGAGATCACGGAGACTATGGCCTCCACGCGGGCGCGCTCTAAGCACCGGAAGCCCACTCCGTGAACTCCGTGGGTTCTCCGTGACCTCCGTGGTGAGTCTTCGCGGCCCCTCATCCGACCCGCTTACGCGGGCCACCTTCCCCCCGGCGGGGACGGATACGCGTGATCTCATTCGTGGCTCAGATCTGCCGCGTCCGCCCCGCCCAGTAAGGCGCGCGCACCTTGCCGCGCTGGATCTTGCCGGCCGGGTTCCTGGGAAGTTCGTCGACGAAATCGACGGTCCTCGGCGCCTTGAAGGCGGCCAGGCGCTCGCGGGCGAAGCCGATCAGCTCCTTGGCGAGGCCCTCGCTGGGCTGGTAGCCGGGGTTCAGGGTGATCACCGCCTTCACCTCCTCGCCCCACTCCTCGTTGGGCACGCCGATGGCGCAGCTGTCCTCCACCGCGGGATGCTTGATCATCTCGTTGTCGATTTCCTGCGGGTAGATGTTCACCCCGCCGGAGATGATGCACTCGGCGGTGCGGCCGGTGAGGAACAGGTAGCCGTCCTCGTCGAGGTAGCCCACGTCGCCAAGGGTGAAGTAGTTCCCCCGGTGGGCGGAGGCGGTCTTCGCCGGGTCTTTGTAGTATTCGAAAGGCGCTATGGGCGAGACGCGGAAATAGAGCGTGCCTGACTGGCCTTGCGGAACCTCGGCGCCCTCGTCGTCCAGGATCTTCAGCGCCTCCTGGTCCGGCAGGCGGCCCACGGTGCCGGGCTTGCGCAGCCAATCCTCGGAACTGACCAGGAAGCCCGCGCCGCCCTCTGACCCGGCGTAGTACTCGTTGATGATCGGCCCCACCCAGTCGATCATCGCCTTCTTCACCTCGGGCGGGCAGGGCGCGGCGCCGTGGATGATGTAGCGCAACGACGAGATGTCGTACCTGGCCTTCACCTCGTCGGGCAGGGCCAGCAGGCGCTGGAACATGATCGGCACGAGGTGGGCGCGGGTCACCTTGTATTTCTCGATGGTGCGCAGGACGTTCTCGGAGTCCCAGCGGTCGAGCAGCACCAGCGGATTGCCCTGCACCAGGGCTGAACGCACGTCGAAGGCCAGCGGCGCGGCGTGATAGGCCGGGCCGGCGCACATGCCCACATCGTCCGGCGCGCCGGCGGTGGGGATCATGCCCAGCGCCGGGTTCCTGCGGTGCACGCCCTTCGGCCGCCCTGTGGTGCCGGAGGTGTAGAGCATGCTGGTCCCGGGGGTGGGATCGAGGATGTCGGCGCCGTCCTGGGCCGCGATCAGCTTGGCGTAGGGGTGGAAACCTTCGGCGTCGGCGCCGATGGAGACCTTCAGCTCCACGTTGGGCGCGTGGGCGTCGGTGGCCGACGGATAGCGGGTCTCGGCGAACAGCGCCTTGGCGTCGCAGTCGTTGATCACGTACTGCACTTCGTCGGTGTTGAGGTGCCAGTTCACCGGCGTGATCCGGTAGCCGCCACGCAGGGCCGCCACCAGCACCTCCAGGAACTCCGCCCGGTTGCCGCAGAGCAGGGCGATCGAGTCGCCGGCCACGACGCCGTTGTCGCGCAGCAGGCGCACCACGCGGTTGGCGTTGTCGTTGAGTTCGCGGAAGGTGCGCGTGCCGATGTGGTCCCAGACGGCGATCTGGTCGCCCTTGACGTCGGCCCACAGGCTGCTGGTCATCCCCCTGGCCGAAGCCTCGATCAATCGCTGCTGAATATCCTGCATCCATAATCCTCCGGGCGCCGGCCGCGGGACCTTCTGGCGGGTCCATGGGGAGGGCGGGCGCGCTGCAAATAGCCGCTAATAGCGTCCCTTCATTGATTGCCTGAGGGGCCTCTCGTCAAGCGTGGCCGACAAGGAGAGCAGGCTGGGCGCGGACCGCGTCCGTCCCGGTTTGGCGCCGAATATAATGAATCGCGAAGTAACGATGACGTCTTGCTTACTCTAGCTCATCTTGAAATCGCGAAGAAATATGAAGTTAAATTCGATTCACCGTGACGCTTAACGACAAAGAAAGCCGGGTAAAGCAGATTTCGTGCCGAAGGGCGCGAAGTGTGGCGTCCGAAGCGGCAGGGCGGGCGTTATGCGAACTGGCACCATCATCAGTCTCGGAGCGTCGGCTCTGCTGGGTCTCGGGGCCCTTGTGGTGGCCAAGGTCTGGCTGCCTCAGGCCGGCCAGCATTCCATCCTCCAGAGGCCCGACCAGAACCTCGCCGGGACGGTGCCCGTGGTGGTCGCCGCCAACGACATTCCCTATGGCGCGAAGCTGGACGCGCACCGGCTGGTGGTCGTGCACCTGCCCGCCGGCGCGGTCCCGCCCGGCGCCTATTCCAGTCCCGGCCAGATCCTGGGCGTGGCCGGCGGGCCGCCGGTAGCCCTGACCCAGATCTCGGCGCGCGAGCCGATCCTGCCGGCCAAGCTCAGCAGCGGCGGCGCAAGGCCGACCGTGGCGGCGGTGATCGCCGACGGCATGCGCGCCTACACCATTCAAGTGTCTGACGTCGCCGGCGGCGGCGGCCACATCCTGCCCGGCGACCGCGTCGACGTCGTCCTCTCGCGCGACCTGCAGATCACCGACGGCGGCCAGAACAAGCGGCCGATTTCCGACGTGGTGCTGGAGAACGTGCGGGTGCTGGGCATGGACCTCAACAAGGATCCGGCCTCGTCCACCCCCGCCGTCGCCCACACCGCGACGCTCGAGGTGTCGGTCGGCGACGTGGAAAAGCTGGCGGTGGCCGCGCAGACCGGCTCGCTGTCCCTGGCCCTGCGCCGCACCGGCTCGGCCGAGGTGGCGCCGACGCGCACCTACCAGGTGAACGATCTCTATTCGGTGGGCGGCCATCCGCTGCCGCCGTCCCGGATCGCGCCGGCGGCGGCCGCGCCGGAGACCGACGCCGCGCCGCATCCTCCAGCGAAGCCACGCGGCAAGCCCCGCGACGCGATCGGCCGGCACTCCATCGTCGTGGTGCACGGCGACACCAGCACGGTCATCGACGTTCCTTCCGAGCGATTTAGGACCGGCGCCTAAGCGCGCGCCGTCCCGGAGCCCAGTTCATGAAACAAGCCCTCGCCCTGATTGTGTCCAGCCTGCTGGCCGGCGTCGCCCTCGCGGCCGCCGTCCCGGCTGCGGCCCAGGTGTCCGCCGACCAGAGCGGCGCGAACACCATCATCGTGCCCAAGGACAAGTCCGCGGCCTTCCGCCTGGACTATCCGGCCAGCGAAATCGTGGTCGCCGCGCCCGACACCCTGCAGCTCGTCGCCACCACCGACCGCAGCTTCTACGTGCGCGGCAAGGCGCTGGGCGTCACCAACATCCTGATCTACGACCAGCAGCATCACCTGGCGCAGGTGGTGGACGTGCGCGTCGGCTACGACGTGGAGAGCCTGAAGGCCGACCTGCGCGCCGCCCTGCCGGGCGAGAACATCTCCGTCAGCAACTTCGCCGGCGGCATTCTGCTCACCGGCGAGGCCTCGACCAGCAACGCCGCCTTCCGCGCCGAGGCCATCGCCGAGCGCTATGCGCCCAAGCAAGTCGAGTCCGAACTGACCGTGCACGCCGCCCAGCAGGTGGAGGTGGAGGTGCGCATCATGGAGGCCTCGCACACGGCGATGAAGGACCTCGGTCTCGACATCGCGGTGAACAACGCCAACGGCTTCAGCTTCAACACCGGCACGGGCCTGGCCAGCGGTCTCGCGCCGCGCGGCGTGCTGGGCTTCCAGACGCACGCCGGCCCGGTCTCCATCGACGCCCAGCTGAACGCGCTGGAGTCCAAGGGCGCGGTGCGCACCCTCGCGCGGCCGAACCTGATCGCCATGTCGGGGCAGGAGGCGAGCTTTCTGGCCGGCGGCGAGTTCCCCTATCCCATTCCGAACGGCACCAACGGCGTCACGATCGAATTCCGCAACTTCGGCGTGAAGCTCACCGTCACGCCGGTGGTGGAGGACAATGGCGAGATCCAGCTGAAGGTGGCCCCTGAAGTCAGCCAGCTCGACCCGCAGAACGGCCTCAAGATCCAGAACTTCCAGGTGCCGGCCATCACCATCCGCCGCGCCTCGACCCAGGTCGAACTGCGCGACGGCGAGAGCTTCGCCATCGCCGGCCTGTTCCAGCGCAACTACGCCAACACCATCAACCAGATACCCTGGGCGTCGGACCTGCCGGTGCTGGGCGCCCTGTTCCGCTCGTCGGACTGGAAGCGGAACGAGTCCGAGCTGGTGATCATCGTCACGCCGCACCTGAAGACGCCGACGACGCACATCGAGACCCTGCCCAATCCGCTGGCGTCCACCGAGGTCTCGGCCATCGACGTGATGCTCAACGGCAAGATGGCCGACACGCCGGCCCCCAATCCCAACGGCGACCTCACCGGGGCCAGGCCGGCCACAGACAGCGCGCCCGTCGCCACGGCGCCAGGAGCCAGCGCCAAGCCATGACCCCTCCAGCCCTCAACGGGCGCCTTGTCCTCGTGATCGGTGAACGCCTCGCGCCGTTGGCGCAGGAGGCGCTGGGACAGGCGCGCTTCGAAGTCGCCGGCGCCGAGCGGCTGGAGCTGCTCGCGTCGGCGCACGAGGCCATCGACCTGGTGGTGATCGACGTCGAGGCCGTGGACCCGGCGAGCCTGGTCGGGGTGATGAACGCCCTGGCCCTGCGGCCGAAGCAGCCGTCGGTGCTGCTCGCCGGCGCCCACATGCCGGCCAATCTGGTGCGCGGCCTGATGAAGCTGCATCGGTCCGACGTGCTGGAGGCGCCGTTCACCTCCATCGACCTGGCCCGCGCGGCCACGGGCCTGGTCATCGACCTCGAACCGACCGCGGCCGGCCACGCCGCACACTGCTGGACGGTGATCGGCTCGGTGGGCGGCTGCGGCGCCACCACCATCGCCGTGGAGATCGCCACCAATCTCGCCAACCGCTACGGCGCCGACCGGCGCGTGGCGCTGGTGGACCTGAACCTCGCCGACGGGTCGTCCGCCGCCTATCTCGGCGGCACCGCCAACATGCTCCTGGCCGAGGCCGCCAGCACCCCTGACCGCATCGACGCGGCGCTGCTCGACGCCTTCTCCATGCGCGTGGGCGGCGGGCTGGACCTGCTGGCCTGTCCGCGCGACCCCAAGGCGTTTACCCGTGTGTCCCAGACCGCGGTGTGCCGCGTGCTCGAGGTGGCCTGCCAGGTCTACGACTGGATCGTCATCGACATGCCCCGGCACCAGCAGCCCTGGACCCTGGACGTGCTGGCCGGTTCGGACGAGATCCTGGTGGTCTCCGAGCTGACCGTGCCCGCCCTGCTTTCGGCGCGCGCCCTGGCGGCGGAGATCGAGTCCGAGATCCCGCAGGGCCCGGCGCCGCGGATCATCCTCAACCGCCTGGCCAGCCGCGTGTTCGGCCCCGCGCCATCCCTGGCCGAGGCGGAAAAGGCCCTGCAGCGCAAGGCCGAGGGCGGCATCACCTCCGATTGGGAGGCCGCGGCGGCCTCGGCCAACCTCGGCGGCGCGATCAGCCACCATCGCCCGCGCTCCAAGATCGTCCGTGACATTTCCGTGCTGGTCGACCGGCTGACCGCGCCCGCCGCCGACGCCCGCGCCAGGAGCGCCTGATGGCCCGTTTCAACTTCCGCCGCGCCGACCAGCCGGCCGAGCCCGCGCCGACCCCGGCTCCGGCGGCGGCCGCCGAGCCGGCCGAGGGCGCCGCGCGCACCCCGCTGCGCCTCACCCCCGACCAGCCTCAGGCGCCCGCCCATCCGCCGGTGGACAACAACATGCTCGACATGCGGCTGAAGCTGCACAGCATGCTGATCGAGGAGATCGACCTCTCCAAGCTGGACAAGCTCGACGACGCCGAGATGCGCCGCCAGGTGCGCCGGCTGGTGGGCGACTTCGCGCGCACCGAACGGCTGCCGCTCAACGCCTCGGAACTCGACGAGCTGGGCGCCTCGGTGTTCGACGAGATGGTGGGCCTCGGCCCCATCGAGCCCCTGCTGCAGGACGACAGCATCGCCGACATCCTGATCAACGGACCCTTCCAGGTCTATGTGGAACGCCGCGGCGAGCTGGAAAAGACACCGATCCGCTTCCGCGACAACGACCATCTGCTGCGCATCGTCAACCGCATCGTCGCCACCGTCGGCCGGCGCATCGACGAGAGCCAGCCCATGGTCGACGCCCGCCTGCCCGACGGCAGCCGGGTGAACGCGGCGATCATGCCGGTGGCCATCGACGGCGCGGCGGTCTCGATCCGCAAATTCTCGAAGAAGCCGTTCAACCTCGAGCGCCTGGTGGAGTTCGGCGCCATGCCGGCGTGCGTGGCCGAGTTCCTGTTCGGCGCCGTGCGCGCGCGGGTGTCGACGGTGATCTCCGGCGGCACCGGCTCGGGCAAGACCACCCTGCTCAACGCCCTCTCCGCGGGGATCTCGCTGAAGGAGCGCCTGATCACCATCGAGGACGCCGCCGAGCTGCAGCTGCAGCAGCCGCACGTGGTGCGCATGGAGACCCGCCCGCCGAACATCGAGGGCAAGGGCGAGATCCGCCAGCGCGAGCTGGTCAAGAACGCCCTGCGCATGCGCCCCGACCGGGTCATCCTCGGCGAGGTGCGCGGCGAAGAAGCCTTCGACATGCTGCAGGCCATGAACACCGGCCACGAAGGCTCCATGGCCACCATCCACGCCAACACCCCGCGCGACGCCATCACCCGCCTCGAGCAGATGGTGGCGATGGGCGGCATGAACCTCTCGCCGGACGCCATCCGCGGCCAGATCGCCTCCGCCGTGGGCCTGATCGTTCAGGTGATGCGCCTCTCGGACGGCAAGCGTCGGGTGACCAGCGTCACCGAGATCACCGGCATGGAGGGCCAGGTCGTGCAGATGCAGGAGATCTTCGCCTTCCACCGCATCTCCACCAGCGCCGACGGCACGGTGCACGGCGAGTTCCGCGCCACCGGCCTGCGGCCGAAGTCCATGGAGGAAATGAACCGCCGCGGCATCCAGTACGACGCGGCCAACTTCGATCCCGCCCATCCCCTGGTCTGACGCCGGGAGGCGCCCATGCACGTCGACGCCAGTCTCGCCTTCCTGATCCTGCTGTTCGCGGCGGTGTTCGCCGCCGGCCAGGCCATCTGGGGCATTGTCAGCGTCGGCCAGGTGCGACGCGCGGCCAACCGCCGCCTGGCGACGGCGGAGCGCGCCGGCTCGCTCAGCGAACTGGTGGTGGAGCTGCGCAAGCAGCGCGGCCTCAATGAGAAGGGCGAATCCATCTTCAGCTGGAAGTGGCTGGCCGACCTGGTCATCCGCTCCGGCGTCCACGTGCAGCCGCGCCGCTGGGTGCTGATCATCGTCGTGCTGATCGCGCTGGTCGGCGTCGGCGCGTTCGTCGGCACGCACAACCCCTGGATCAGCCTCGCCGCCGCGCCGATCGTCGGCCTCGGCGGGCCGTTCGTCTATCTGCACTTCATGGCCGGCCGCCGGTCCAAGATGCTGAGCAACCAGCTGCCCAACGCCCTGGAGGTGATCACTCGCAGCCTCGAGGCCGGCCACCCGGTGCCCACGGCCATCGCCCTGGTGGGCCGCGAGATGCCGGACCCGATCGGCTCGGAATTCGGCATGGCCGCCGACGAGATCGCCTACGGCGCCACCCTGGAGCAGGCGGTGGCGCGCATCGCCGACCGCTGTCGGCACCTCGACATCGACCTGTTCGCCGCCACCATCCGCTTGCAGGAGCGGGCCGGCGGCAATCTGACCGGCCTCTTGAAGATGCTGGCGCGCACAGTGCGCGAGCGCATCAAGATGCGCCTGAAGATCAGGGCCGCCGCGTCGGAGGGCCGGACCAGCGCCTACATCCTCACCGCCGCGCCGATCTGCGTGTTCCTCATCCTGATGGTGGCCAGCCCGCACTTCTACGGCGACGTCATCCACGCCCGTCCGATCCAGATCGGCCTGGCGGGCCTCGCCGGCTGGATGCTGATCGGCAACCTGGTGATGAAGAAGATGATCGACATGAGGATCTAGGGCCGTGGACAGCTCACTCGCTCAGAACATCCTCACCATCGTGGCTTTCGGCCTGATCGCGGTGGGCGTCGGCGGCGGCGGCTTCCTCGCCCTGCGCGGCGCCACCGCGGGCTCGCGCCGGCGCGCGCGGCTGTCCGGAGATCTGGCTGCGCAAGGCGCCGGCGCCGGCGCCGGCGGCGCGGCGGAGGCCTTCTCGGGCGTGGTCTCGGGCGTCAAGCGCCTGGGCGACCGCATGGCCATCCAGGACCCGTCCCAGATCAACGCCATCCGCGCCAAGCTGGTGCAGGCGGGCTACTACAGCCGCGAGGCGGTGACCGTCTATCTGGGCGCCCGGGCCGCGGCGATGATCGGCGCCATCGTGGCCTGTGTGCTGATCATTCCCTGGGCCATCGCAGCCGGCGGCGGCCTGGGCGCCGTCAGCCTGGCGGCGGTCTTCGCCCTGATCGGCATCCTGGGTCCCGACCAGGTGGTCAAGGCCCAGCGCACCCGGCGCGAGCGGGAGTACCGCGACGGCTTCCCGGACCTGCTGGACCTGCTGGTCGCCTCGGTGGAAGCCGGCCTCAGCCTCGACGCGGCGGTGAGCCGGGTCACCGAGGAGCTGCAGCGCCGCTATCCCTACCTGGCCGAGCACCTGCGCTTCCTGACCCTGGAGCTGCGCGCCGGCCGCTCGCGCAAGGACGCCTGGACCGCGTTCGCCGAACGCCTCGGCATCGACGAAGCCAAGTCCCTGGCCACCATGCTGCGCCAGGCCGAGGAAATGGGCACCAGCCTGGGCGACACCCTGGCGGTGTTCTCCGACGATATGCGCGCCAAGCGCATGCTGCGGGCCGAGGAAAAGGCCATGTCCCTGCCGGCGAAGATGATGCTGCCGCTGATCCTGTTCATCTTCCCCTGCCTGATGGGCGTGCTGATCCTCCCCGCCGCCTACCGGATCTCGCAGACGCTGCTGAAGCACTAGTCGCGAGCTTTCTCTAGGCGCCATCCCAGCACCCGAAATTCCCCGCGAAAGCGGGGACCCAGGTTTTCTGCCTGCCTGTCCGAGACCCGACACACAGAACGAAAAACACCTGGGTCCCCGCTTTCGCGGGGCATTTCGGAACTATGGTTGGAGGACGCGCCCGCCGGCTACTGCGGCTGGAACGACAGGCCTCGTCCGGCGGCCATCTCGTCGCGGATGGTCTCCGGGGAGGCGGTGGCGGCCTTGTCGAAGGCTTCCAGTTCCGGCGGCACATACCAGTGGATCTTGTCGGTGCGGTAGGCGGCCCAGACGGCTTTGGCCACCTCCACCGGCGGGATCAGCCGCCACATGCCTTCCTTGGCGGCGCCCGCCTTGGCCTCGGGCGGCAGGATCGGGGTGTCGATCAGGCCGGGCAGGGTGTCGGCCGCGCGGACGCCATAGCGCTTCAGCTCCACCGACAGGGCCTCGGTCAGGCCCTTCACGGCGTGCTTGGTGGCCGAATACACCGCGATGCCGGCCATGCCGAAGGTGGCCGACGAGGACGAGGTGGTGAAGCACAGGGCGCCCGGCGTCGCCTTCAGCAGCGGCGTCGCCGCGTGGATGCCGATCAGCACGCCGACGAAGTTGGTGTTGACCACCGCCATCACGTCTTCCCAGGCCATCTCGTCGAAGAAGCCTCCGCGGCCGATGCCGGCGTTGTTGAACAGGATGTCCATCCGCCCGCCGGTGGCCGCGCCGAAGGCCTCGACGGCGGCCAGGTAGTCGGAGCGGTCGGTGACGTCGAGCCGGCGGAACAGGTGCTTGTCCGCCCCGATCTCCGCGCCCAGCGCGGCGAGGCCGGCCTCGTTCACGTCGAAGGCGCCCACGAACCAGCCCTCGCCGGCGAACAGGCGGGCCGTCTCCAGCCCCATGCCCGAGGCCGCACCGGTGATGAAGATCGATTTGCGTCCGTCCGCCTTGGCCATGTCGCGTCTCCCAAGCTGCTCGCGATGTCTACGCGGGCTGGGGCGCCGCCGATAGAGCCGCCGGGCCGCCCGTGCTAGAGATGCGCCGGCGGGGGAAGCGCCCATGGCCAGCTACAAGGAGCGCGTGACCGAGGATCTCGACCGCTGGATCGCGGCCGGGCACGTCTCGGCCGACCATCGCGCGGCCATTCTGGAGTCCATCCCCGACGCGCGCCGGCTGGACGCCGCGGCCGCCCTGGCGTGGGTCGGCGCGGTGCTGCTGGGCGTCGCGGTGATCGCCTTCGTCGCCGCCAACTGGGACGCCCTGCCGCGCCTGGCGCGCTTTGCCATGGTGCTGGGGATCTTTGCGGCGGGCGCCGGCGGCGCGGCCTGGTGCGCCGAGAAGGCTCGCCCGAACACCGCCAACGGCCTGCTGGCGTTCAGCGCCCTGGCCTTCGCGGCGGCCATCGGCCTGACCGGCCAGATCTTCGACATAGCCGGCGAGCCACGCACGGCGCTCTACGCCTCCGGCGTCGTGGCCGCGGCCCTGGCGCTGGCGGGCCGCGCGAGCGGGCCGGCGATCGCGGCGATCCTGTTCTTCGGCATCGCCGATTTCATGATCCCGGGACTGTTCTCGGGCCGCGAGGGCTTCGCGCTGCCATGGTTGCTCGTCGCCGCCCCGGCAGGTGCGCTGCTGGCCCTGCGCTGGCGCTCTCCGCCGCTGGCCCACGGCGCCGCCCTGGGGATCATCGCCGGCTGCTTCTGGCTGGTCGCCAGGATCGAAGCACACGCCTCTGTGCTGCTGGTGATCAGCATCGTCATGGCCGGGCTCGCGGCGGGCGGCCGCTGGCTGCGGGAGGGGGGCAGGGCCTATGGCGGCGTCTTCTACGGCTGGTTCGCCTGGGGCGCCCTGTGGTTCTTCGTCGGCGCCGGATACGCCTACTCGGGCCACGATCTCGACCTGCCGCACCGGCTGGCCTGGCTGCTGGTCGCCGGCGGCCTGGTGGCCGCTGGGCGGCATGACCGGCACGCCCAGGTCACCGCCGCCGGCGTGGTCGGCCTGCTGGGCGCCATCGCGGCGATCCTCAAGGACCTCGGGCTCGACCTGAAGACCGCCGCCGCCGTGTTCTTCGCCGCCGCGGTGCTGGCGGCGCTTGCCGGCTTCGCGCTGCGCCGGAGGGCCCGCTGATGCCCAGGGCGACCATCCGCATCCTGGCCGTGGCGGCGCTGGCGATCATGGCGTTGATCGGGCTGGTCGTGCGCGAGAGCATGGAGCGGGCCGCCGGGACCGAGGTCATCCTGCGCATGGAGGCGGTGGATCCGCGCGCCCTGCTCAGCGGTCACTATGTGGCCATCGACCTGCGCGAGCCGATCCCGGCCGGGCAAGCCTGTCCGCCCGGCGCGCAGAACGGGCCCAACCTGGTGTTTCTGCCCCTGGTTCGCTCCGGCGCGACCGAGTGGATCGCGCTCGCGCCGCGTGACGGACGCTACGCGGTGGCCGGCGAAGCCGCCTCCCGCGCCGCCGCGGCGCGCTTCGCCCCGCTGGTGGCGCGCGGCAGGGCTTTCTGCACGCCGCCCATCGCGGCCGAGGACGGGAACGACGCCCAGCCAGGCTCGCTGGACCTGGACCTCGGCGTGGACCGTTTCTACGTCGACCAGGCCGAGGCGGAGCGCATCGACGCCATCCTCGCGAGCCGGCGCGCGGGCGTGGACAGTCCGGTCTCGGCCATCGTCTCCATCGGCCGGGATGGCCGAGCGCGGATGAAGGGCCTGCTGGTGAACGGCCAGCGGATCGAGCTGTCGCTGTTCTAGGTGCTGACTGTCGAGGTTGGGGAGCGGATGATCCCTCACCCTCATCCACACTTCGAAATTCCCCGCGAAAGCGGGGACCCAGGCTTTTTTCCTGCCTCTTGTGACCCAACCTTTGGACAACAAACAAAAAAACCTGGGTCCCCGCTTTCGCGGGGAATCTCGGAGGTTGGGTAGTACGGACTGGGAGGCGCGCCCGCACTGTTTACCCCCGCCCGCGGCTGAGCGATGGTCCCCTCAGCCGCATGCAGACGGCGAAGGGAGGCCGCCATGGCCTATGAGACGATCATCTACGACAAGGGCGAACACCGGGCGACCATCACCCTGAACCGCCCCGAGGCGCGCAACGGCATCACCGCGGTGATGATGGACGAGCTCTCCGAGGCGGTGTGCGACGCGGGCTCGCATGCTTCGTTGCGGGTGCTGGTGCTGCGCGGGGCGGGGCGCGACTTCTGCCCGGGCGCGGACCTGAAGGCCTACGCCGGCGGCGGCCAGAGGGCTTCGCGACCCGAGACCTTCCAGATCAGCGCCATCCTGCACAACTCGCCGCTGGTGACCGTGGCGGCGATCAGGGGGGCCTGCGCGGGG
>JBIOEG010000088.1:0-12810 GCA_044445825.1 Caulobacterales bacterium | reverse complement strand
TGGTGTTGGGGTTTTTCGCGCGCGCCCGGGGGGCGCCCTTTGTCTGGGCTCTCGCGGGGCCCCTCTGTCTCCCCTTTTTTCTACCCCCCCCCCCCCGGCGGGCGCGCCCCCACACCCGCCCCGCTTCGCGGCCCACCTTCTCCCGCAAGGGGAGAAGGATACACGCGGATCCCGCCGTCCCGGGGGGTGCTGGCGTGATGCCTGCCTAGGCCCGGGCGTCGGTGAATACCGCCTCTGGCGCCGGGCGATAGTTCAGCTCGATGTTCACGCCGTTGAGGTCGCGGATGAAGATCTGGCGGATCGGCGTGTTCGGGATGTCCACGGACCGGTACTTCGTCCCCGCGGCGTCCAGACGGCGCACGATGGCGTCGTAGTCGTCGATGCGAAAGGCGAAGTGGTCGAGCGCCGCCTCGCTGGACGGCTTCTTCGGCTCGGCCAGCTCCACCAAATGCACCACCGCCCCATCGCCGGCGTAGAGCCAGGCGCCGCCGATCCCAAAGTCCGGCCGCCAGCCCACGGTCAGGCCCAGCACGTCGCGGAAGAAAGCGGTCGTCTCCTCCAGCTTGTCGGTCCCGATGTTGATGTGGTCGATACCCCGGATGGTCATGGGGAAGTCTCCTCTGCGCGGGATGATCCTAACCCTCCCGCCCGTTCATGGGGAGGGACGATCGCGCGGCGATCCGGGTTGGGGGTTTGCGCGCCTCATCGAACGCCGCCCACACGGGCGCGCAGTCCACCATGGCGCCCTCGGCCATCGCGCGGTCGATGGCCATCACCGTTAGCCCTGCTTGCATGCTGTCCCACGGGGTCACCGGGAAGGCGGCGCGGCCCTCCAGCGAGGCGAGCAGATCCAGCGCCATCGCCTGGTCGGCGCCGTTGTGGGCGTCCGCGGTGACGCCGCCGTAGTCGATGCGCTCCGGCTTGGCCCGGTTCAGCGCCCGGCGGACCATCAGCCGGTTGCGCACCAGGTCGGCGATCAGCGTGCCCTCCGCCCCGGCCAGGTACCAGCGCCGCTCCGACAGGGCCACGTGGCTGTTGGAGTGGAAGGAGAGCCGGAAGCCGTTGGCGTATTCGACGATGGCCACCTGGTGGTCGGCGAGGTCCATGTCCGACTGGAAGGGGTCGTTGGAGGCCGACCAGCCGGCGTCCCGCAACACATAGGCCGGCGAGCCGTCTTCGTAATGACGAGGCGCGCCGGACCGCTCCGGCGTGAAGATGCGCCGTCCGCCGAAGCTCGCCACCTTGGCCGGCCGAGCCCCGGCGATGCGCGCGAAGATATCGAAGTCGTGGCAGACCTTGTCGAGCATGAAGGAGCCGCCCCAGTCCGCCCGCCGCCGCCAGTTGCGGGCGAGGTAGGCGCCGTGTTCCGGCGGCAGATGCTCGGTGGCGTCCATGGAGATCAGCTCGCCCAGGTCGCCGCCGTCCGCCCGGGCGATCACCTCCTTGACGATGGGCATGGAGCGCATGACGAGGCCGATGTGCAGCGGCGGCGCGCCCTTGGCGGTGATGGCCCGGGCCAGCTCATAGGTCTCGGCCTCGGTGCGCACGATGGGCTTCTCCGAGAAGATCGGATAGCCGGCGGCGAAGGCGTCCTTCAGATGCTCCAGGTGCAGGTGGTTCGGCGTGCCGATCATGACGAGGTCATAGGGCCCCGCGGCCAGCAGCTGGCGCGGCGTCTCGAAGGCGCGTCCCGGCCGGATGCCCGCGGCGTCCAGGATCGGCGCGCCCACGGGCGCCGGATCGACGTAGCCATCGACCCGCAGGTCCCAGCCCACCTCCCGCATGGCCGCGAGCACGTGGGCGATGCGCTGGCCAAGGCCGATGACGGCAATGCGTTGGGTGGTCATGGGGGGCTCTGCAGCAACGACTGGGAGGCTCCAGTAGAGCCAATCGTCGGCCTTGCGCCAGTGCTCCCGATGCGGTTCGAATCCGCCGCGAGAGGTGAGCAGCGGCCATGACCTTCACCAAACGCCTTCGCGACCCCATCCGACGCGGCGAGGTCACCTGTTCGGTGCGCATCTGGCAGAGCCCGCGCGTGAAGCTCGGCGGGCGCTATGCCCTGGCGCCGGGGGAGATCGAGGTGACGGCGTTGCGGGAGATCGCGCTGTCGGACGTCACGCCCGAACTGGCGCGGCGCTCGGGGTTCACCGGGCTCGTGGACCTGCTCAAGGTCGCCAAGCACGGGCCGGGCGAGCGGGTGTTCCTGGTGGAGTTCAGGTATCTGGAGGCTGGGGTCTAGCTTCAGGCCCCGCACCACACGCCTTCGTCACCCCGGAAAGGCCGCAGGCCTTATCGGGCCGGTTCATAGACGACATCCAGCTGGGCCACGGCGCGTTCGGCCCCGGGTCTTCGCCCGGGGTGACGAGGGGATGGACAGGCCGGCGCCCCACGGCGCCGCCACCACAACGCCCGCGTTCGTGCTTTTGGTGTGGTTCGTGGTTCCCCCCCAACCTTCGTCACCCCGGAAAGGCCGCAGGCCTTATCCGGGGCCGGACGGGCGGGTTCATAGACGATATCCAGCTAGCCAGCGGCCCGTCCGGCCCCGGGTCTACGCCCGGGGTGACGTCAGTGGGGAACGACGGTTGGTGAACCCCCTACGCCGTGACCGCCTCTTCCTGCACGACGAACCCCTTCCAGCCGTTCATATATTCCACGAAGGCCGGGCCTAGGCGCTGGTTGCGCAGGTATTCGCGGGTCACCGGCAGGGAGACGGCGCGGAAGTCGGGGTCGGCAGCGACGCGCTTGGGGAAGTCGTGGTGCAGGATGGCGGCGCGGCCGAGGATGGGGAAGTCGGCGCCGTGCTCGAGCACGCGGCGGACGTCCGCCCCGCTCATCAGCTTGCCGGCGACGCCCAGGCGGGTCTTGCCGCGCGGCAGCTCGGCGAACCAGTCGATCAGCGGCTTGGCGGCGAAGTCCTGCTCCACCGGCGCCTTGAAGACGTCCCACAGGGACATGTCGACGAAATCGAGGTCGCCGCTCCCCAGGAGCCTGCGCGCCAGCTCCAGCTGTTCGGCGAAGCGCAGGCCGAAGCGTTCCGGCGAGATGCGGATGCCGAGCTGGAAGTCGGGTCTGGTGCGCCGGCGCACGCCCGCGATGATGTCGAAGACGATGCGCGCGCGGTTCTCGGCGGAGCCGCCGTAGCGGTCGGTGCGCCGGTTGGTCTCGGGGCTGAGGAAGGCGCAGAGGATGTAGCCGTGGGCGCCGTGCAGTTCCACGCCGTCGAAGCCGGCCTTCTCGGCGCGCACGGCGGCGGCGATGAAGTCCTCGCTCAGTTCCTCCACCTCACCGGTGGTCAGCGCCCTCGAGCCCGTCTCGGCGTCCTCGGACGGCCCGCGCGGCTGCTCGCCAATCAGGGCGGCGGGAGAGCGGATGCCCGCGTGGTGCAGCTGCACCGAGGAGACCGCGCCGCCCGCCTTGATGGCGGCGGCCAGGCGCGCGAGGCCGGGCAGATGGACGTCGGAAAACACCCCCAGCTGGCCCGGGAAGCCCTGCCCCACCCTCTGCACATGCGCCGCGCAGGTCATCACCAGCCCGAAGCCGCCCTCGGCGCGGTAGGTCAGCCAGTTGTGTTCGTCGACGGAGATGGTTCCGTCCGCGTGGCTCTGCGTATTGGTCAGCGGGGCCAGCATGAAGCGGTTCCGCATGGCGGGCCCGCGGGCGAAGGTCAGCGGCTCGAACAGATCGGTCATCGTGGGCTTTCGGCGAAGGTGGGCGCGAACCGTCTCCACTTAAGGCCAAGCTGAGCCCACGCAAGGGGAAGAAGAGTCCTCAACCCTCCACCGCGAAGGTCATGCCGGCCTTGTCCCGCAGGCGGCGGATCAGGGCGTCGCCCATGGCCGAGGCGCTGGTCCAGCAGCCGCCGGGCGTTTTGTCGCGGTCCACGTCGCGGGCCAGGCACAGTGCGCTTTCCGCCAGCATCTTCGACGTCGAGCCGTAGCCGGGGTCCATGTCGCCCTTCACCGAGACGCGCACCACGCCGCCGTCCTTGGTCTCGCCGACGAATAGGATGTCGTAGAAGCCGGCCTCGCGCTCGGCCTTGCTGGGGCCCTCGCCGGGCTTGGGCCCGTTGGTCGGCATCTCGAACCCCGGCGGCGGCGCGCCCTCTTTCGGCGGTCCCGGGATCATCAGCATCTCGTCGTACTGGAAGTCGCGGCCCCAGGGGTGGCCCATCAGGAAGTTCGACCGGTGCACCGCCTTGGTGTTGATCCCGGCCATCATGAACGGCACGACCCAGGAGCCGGTGACCTTGTCCTCATAGGTCTGGTTCCCGTCCGGCTGGTCGGGGCCTCGGAAGCCGGGCGTGAGGGCGAAGGGATCACCCAGCAGCTGGACGACGCCGGGGTCCTTCTGGATTGCGGCCATGGTGGCGACGCCGCTGGCCATGGTGCCGCCGGAGAGCCCGCCCATCATGCCGCGCACCCGGCCCCGCACTCGCGGCGCGGCGGACCCGGTCCTGGCTTTGGTGTGTTCCTGCAGGAAGTGGACCCCGAGGTCGAAGGGGATGGAATCGAAGCCGCAGGAGAAGACGATGCGCGCGCCGGTGCGCTTGGCGGCGGCCTCGTGCTGGGCGATCTTCGCGGCGATCCAGTTGGACTCACCGGTGAGGTCCACATAGTCGGTCCCCTCGGCGGCGCAGGCGGCGACCAGACCGTCGCCGTAGAGCTGGTAGGGGCCGGCCGTGGTGATCACCACCTTGGTCCGACGCGCCATCTGCGCCAGGGCCGCCGCGTCGCCCGCGTCGGCCACCACCAGGGGCAGGGAGGCCGGGGCGCCGATCTCGGTGGCGACGGCTTTCAGCTTGTCCAGGCTGCGTCCGGCCATGGCCCAGCGCACGTCGCCGGCCGCGCCATAGGTCTTCAGCAGGTGCTCGGCCACCAGCCGCCCGGTGTAGCCGGTGGACCCGTAGACGATGACGTCGAACTCGCGGCTGTCGCTCATGCCCGTGTCCCCTGGCTAGACCGCGCGACCCAACAACGTGCCAGCGTCCGCGCCAAGCCCTAAAATCGACGGGCTATTCGAACACCTTGGCCGCCACCTCGGCCCGGGACGAGCTGGTCACGTGGCGGAACAGGGCCAGCAGGACGACGATCTGCACCGCAGCCGCCACAGCCAGGAAAGGGACCAGATAGGGCGCGAGGCCGGGGATGTTCCATCCTGCCTGCAGGAACAGCACCCCCGCCATCATCGCCACGCAGCCGAGCTGGGCCGCGAAGACGCCGCCGAGGGACGGCTTGGCGACCGCGCCGCGGGCCTCGCGACGCGCGGCGCGGCGCCAGCGTCCGTGGGCGTTGGGGAAAGCCCACAGCAGCGGCGGGACCGGATGGCCGCGCGACTGGCCCAGGACGAAGATGAACACGCCCAGGCACCAGACGGTCATGATCACATAGTTCCACTGGGTGCCTGCGACGATCAGGCGGGTGTCGAGCACGGCCCTGGCCTGTTGCAGCAGGCCGCGCCCAGGCATGGCCAGGGTCAGGCCCGGCAGCAGCACGCAGACGAACACCACGGCTCCGACCAGCACGGCCGCGGCGGCGCCGAATTCCGCCCACCGGCTGACGATCAGCATCCACAGGCCGGCCAGCACGCCCCCGAAGCTGCCCAGAAAGAACAGGGGGAGGCTGAGCAGGCAGAACGCCGCCGTGAAAATGTCCGCCAGTCTGCGCACGAGGGCCTCCTCCTGGCGAACGCTATGGCCGCGCGGACCGGGTCACAAGCAGCCGCCCCCGTGGCGCGAATTGGTAACCTTGACGCCTGGGGCGTTCAGCCCTCCCGGGCGGACTCCTTGGCCAGGGCCGCGGCGACGCCGCCCATGCGGCGGTTCTGGCGCATGCGGCCGGCCTGCTCATCGCTGATCGCCAGCTCCATGATCATGTAGTTGGAGTGGGCGGCCTGCAGGGCGGTGCGGTAACCCATGGCGTCCTGGGCGCCGTTGATCGACTGCTTGAGCATGCGCAGGGTCAGGAGGTCGTTGGCCGCCCAGCGCTCGGCCTGGGCCATCACCACCGCCTCCAGCTCGGCGCGCGGCGCGATCTCCGACACCAGGCCCAGCGCCATGGCCTCGGGCGCGTGGATGAAGCGGTTCTCGAACAGTATCCGCTTGGCGTTGCGCACGCCCAGGTCCCAGGGCGCGGTGTGCAGTTGCAGGTGCGAGGGCAGGAACTTGGCGTCGTCGGCGGCGATGATGATGTCCATGCAGGAGGCGATAAGAAACCCGCCGAAGATGCAGTAGCCCTGCACCTGGGCGATGGTCGGCTTCTTCACGTCGCGCCACCGCAGGGAGTTCTCGATGTAGAGATGCCACGAGCGGTTCACGCGGCCGAGCACGCCCGGCCCGAACGGCAGGGTGTCGCGGTCGGCGGCTTCCTCGGACGTGCCCAGGTCGTGGCCCGCGGAGAAATGGTCCCCAGCGCCGGCCAGCACGATCACCCGGATGTCGTTGTCCAGGTCGAGCCTGGCGAAGGCGTCGGTCATCTCCTCCAGCAGGATGCGCGACTGGGCGTTGCGGTAGCGCGGGCGGTTGAGGCGGATGGTGGCGATCTTGCCGCGCCGCTCGACCTCGATGTGCCGATAGTCCATCGCCTTGCTCCTCAGGTTTCGGCGGCGGCGGCCGCCTTGATCAGAACCTCGCCGGTGACGCCGCGCGCCATCAGGTCGTCGATGGCGTCGTCGCCCAGGCCGAGTTCGGCCTTCAGCACCTCGCGGCTGTGCTCGCCTAGGCGCGGCGGCGGTAGGTCGGGGACGGCGTCGTCGCCGTCGAAGCGCCAGGCGAGGCCGTTGTAGCGGTGCACGCCGAGGTCGGCGTGGGCGTTGGGCCGGAACCAGGGGCCGAGGTGCGGACACTCCAGCGCCTCGGCCAGCGAGCGGACGGGCGCCGCGGGAACCCCCGCCGCCTGCAGCCGATCCGCCGCCTCCTCGGGCGACAGCAAGGATGTCCAGGCGCCGATCGCGGCGTCGATGGCGTCGTGACGCGCGGCGCGCGCCGACAGGGTCGACAGCGCGGGATCGGCGAGCCCCGGGACGGTCGCCGACAGCCGCGCCCAGGCCTCATTGTCCGGCGCGCTCAGCGCCAGCCAACTGTCCTCGCCGGCGCAAGGATAGACGCCGCTGGGCACCTGGTCCGGATCGCGGTTGCCCGCCGGCGCCGGCTCGTCGCCGACCTGGGCCGCCAGCAGAAGCTCGCCGATGTAGCCGGCGGCGGCCTCGAACATGCTGCCGTCGACGGCCTGGCCCTGGCGGGTCCGGCGCTGGTGCACCAGGGCGACCAGGGTGGCCGCGGCCATCTGCAGGCCGCTGATGGCGTCGGCCTGGTAGAAGCCCATCACCACCGGCGGCTCTCCGGGATGCCGGTGCAGCCAGTCCCAGCCGGCGATGCCCTCGATGGAGGCGCCGTTGGCCTTGTAGTCGGCCAGCGGCCCGGTCTTTCCGAAGCCGCAGAACGAGGTCATCACCAGCCGCGGATTGAGCCGCGACAGCGCCGCATAGCCCAGGCCGAAGCGGTCCATCACCCGCGGCGTGTAGTTCTCCATCAGCACGTCGGCCCGCTCCACGAGGCGCAGGAACAGCGCCTTGCCCTCCGCCTGCTTCAGGTCGAGGCAGAGGCCGCGCTTGTTGCGGTTGACGCTGTTGTAGTTGGGGCTGGCGTTGACCTCGTCGGCGCGGACATTGGCCAGGGGAATCGGGTTGGCCGACCATTGGCGCCACACGTCCGGCCGCTTGTGCGACTCCACCTTGATCACCTCGGCCCCGAGGTCGGCCAGCAGCATCGCCGCGAACGGCCCGATCCAGGCCTGGGTGACGTCCAGGATGCGCACGCCGGCCAGCGGTCGCGTCGCCCGCTCCCAGCCGGCCGCGAGCACGCCCTGTCCGGTCCAGCGGGGGTCGCCGGCCGGGGCGGCGCGAGCCGGCGCGGGGGTCGCGGCCGTGGCCGGGGTCGCCGAGAGGCGCGCCGCCGGACCGGCCAGGGACAGGGCGCCCAGCGTCGGGCGCCGCAGCGTCTGAAAGAAGCCGCGGGCGGCGAGGTGCTCATCCTCCACCAGCATCCGAGGCGAGGCGATCCGCCCACAGACGACGCCATGCTTCAGCATGCCGAGGAACACGTCGTCGACGCTCTTGTCGCCGGTCCGGCCCGACAGCAGGGCGAGCAGGCCGTCGCGCCGCTCGAGCCGTGAGGCGTGCTCGGCGAACACCGGCCACTCGTCCTGGGCTATGCCCAGCACCGCGCCGTAGGCCGCCCGCTGGGCGGGCGTCGGCGGCATGAAGGAGACGAAGCCGTCGCGGCAGGGAAACACCCGCACCCCCGTGCCCGGGCCGCCCTCGCGCCTGGGGCTGGCGCCGGTGTACTCCACCCGCAGGAACGGCAGGATGGCGGCGATGGTCTCCAGCTCGGAGACCTCGACGCCCTGGCCCTGGGCGCCGCCCAGCCTGCCGACGATCGCAGCCAGGGCGGCGACGAAGGCGTTCACCCCGCAGGCGTAGGCCAGGATGTGGCCCGGCGCGCGCAGCGGCGCGCGGTCGGCCGAGCCGTTGAGGCTGAGATAGCCGGCGAGGGCCTGTACGGTGAGCTCGCACGCCGCCCAGTCGGCGAACGGCGAGTCCGACCCGAACGGCGAGATGCGGACCACGGTGAGGTCCGGCGCGGCCGCGCGCAGGTCCGGCAGCGCCCGGCCGGTCAGCGCCTGCACACGCGCCGGATCGTCGGTGACCAGCACGTCGGCCCGGCCGGCGAGGTCGATCAGGCTGCCGGGCGCGCCCTCGGCCACCGACCGCTTGCCGGCGGCCACGTACTCCCACAGCAGCGACGCATCGCCGACGCACGGCGCGCGCCGCCTCAGGGGCGATCCGTCCGAGGCTTCCACGACCGCCACGTCCGCGCCCCACAGGGCGAACTGCCGCCCGCAATAGGCCACCGGCAGGCCGTCGCCGACCTCCAGCACCCGCAGACCCTTCAGCGCCTCGCCCTGCATGTCCTCCCGGCCCTTTTCGAGCTCGCGGGTCCAGCATGCACCGGTCGGGCAAGCCTTAGAAGGCGCCGCGGTTCAGGACGCCGCGGGCGCCGCCAGCACAGCGCAGCCGTGGTCGAGCAGGTCTTCGCCGGCGGCCGTGTCGTTCGTCGCGGCGTCGACGTGGTCGCTCAGCACGATGAACCCGGGCTTGCCGTCCGCCAGCACCGCGCCGATCACCACCAGGGTCCAGCGCCCCATGTCGCCGCGCGCGGCAGGGTCGGCCTGGGCGAGCAGCTTGAACGGGTCGTGCGCGCCGAGGTTCTCGCCCGCGATCCGACGGGCCCGATAGCGACGGCCGGCGAGATCGAAGCGCAGCGTCGACCACCGCGTTCCGATCCTGCCTTGATTGGCGCGCAGCGCCTGGCGCACGTCGGCGCGGACGAAGTCGATGTGGATGTGCAGCTGGTTCTGGCTGCGGCCCCGGACCGAGTTTACCGCGAGGCCGATCTCATCGCGGGGAACCTTGCGCCCCGCGCTCTTCTCGAAGAAGCCGCGGGCCTCCCAGGCCCATTGCCAATAGTTCGGCGACGACGGCGATTGCAGCACGCGGCTCTCGATGCCGGTGATGCGCCGCGTGGGGATCACCAGGTACTGGGTGGCGCCAGCGAGGTCCTTGAGCACCACATAGCCGCGCGTCAGATTGACCGCCGCGCAGGGCGCGGGGAGACCCAGCGCCTTCATGTCCGGCACGCAGAGGTCGTGGACGACGCGCCACAGGGCGTCCGGGTTGGCCGACCGCGCGGGCCAGGCGGCGACCCAGGCGAGGGCGCCCAGCGCGACCGCGCCCAAGCGGGCGGCGATCGCCGGGCCGCGTCGGGCGCGGCTGGGGGTGCGGTTGTTCATCGCTCGGATGCTCTTGTCTCCGGTCCCTGATTGCCCGACCCGTTCCGGCCAGTCCAGCCGTCCATCCGGGCGCCGGGCGCCTACCGAATCCGCGCCTACCGCGCCATGATGCGAACCTGGGGAGGATCGTCATGAAGCTCATGTTGCTTGCCGCGCTTGGCGCCACACTGGCGATGGTCGGGATCGCCGAGGCCGGTCCGTCGAAGGGGCGGCTGCACGCCCAGCAGGTGAAGCAGCAGGTCCAGAACCAGGACACCAAGGCCAGCGCCACCTATCGCGACGGACGGATCACCAAGCGCCAGGCCGACCTGCTGCGCTCTCGCCTGCGGGCAGTCGCGCAGGAGGAGCGCCGGGCAGAGCACAACGGCGAGATCAGCGACGCACAGTACCGCAAGTTCGAGGCGCAGCTCGGCAACTTGAGCGACGATCTCGTCGCGATGGAGACCCGCGACAGTCACGCGAAATAGGCCGGCCCGCGTTCACACCGTCGTTTCGCCACATGAGACGGATTGCGCGCGGGCGCGATCCCGGCTTAGGTTTCGGGACAGACTGAACGTCGATAAGGAACCCGCCCCGGCGGGACGGAGGAAACCATGAAGTTCACCTGGTTCAACCTGATGCCGTGGCCCTATCTGCCGGACGATTTCCGGGAGAAGAACCGCTCGGTGTGGGTGGACATCGACCAGCGCCTGTTCGACCCGGTGAAAAGCCATCAGGTCTACAACACCTACATGGACCTCCTCGAATACGCCGACACCCTCGGCTTCGACGGGATCGGGGTGAACGAGCACCACCAGAACGGCTACGGCATCATGCCCAGCCCCAACATCATCGCCGCCGGCCTGGCGCGCCGCACCAAGGACGCGGCCATCGTCGTGCTGGGCAACTCCATCGCCCTCTACAATCCCCCGGTCCGCGTGGCCGAGGAATTCGCCATGCTGGACTGCATCAGCGGCGGGCGCCTGGTGGCCGGCTTCCCGGTCGGCACCTCCATGGACACCAACTACTGCTACGGCCAGATCCCGGCCCTGACGCGGGAGAAGTACGCCGAGGCCCACGACCTGATCATCAAGGCCTGGACCAGGCGCGAGCCCTTCGCCTTCAACGGCCGCTACAACAAGCTGCGCCACGTGAACATCTGGCCGCGGCCGATCCAGCAGCCGCATCCGCCGGTGCATATCCCGGGCGGCGGCTCGGTGGAGACCTACGACTTCTGCATCGACAACACCTATTCCTATTCGTACCTGAGCTTCACTGGCTACCTGCGGGCCAAGGCGCTCATGGAGGGCTACTGGAACCGCGTGGAGGAGCGCGGGACGCCGGACAAGTCGCCCTACCGCGCCGGATTCGCCCAGACCATCTGCGTCGCCGAAACCGACGAGGAGGCCGAGCGGCTCTACTCGGAGCACATCCACTACTTCTACAATCGTTGCCTGCACGTCTATCCGGGCTTCGCCGACGCCCCCGGCTACCGGACCATCAAGACCATCCAGGCCGGCGCGCTGAACCAGTACGCCCCGCCCCGGGGCGGTTTCGGCGAACTGACCTGGAAGGACCTCACCGAGGGCGGGCACGTGATCGCCGGATCGCCGGAGACCGTGCGCCAGCGCATGGAGGACCTGATCAAGGGGCTCAACGTCGGCAACATCTTCTGCCTGATGCACGTGGGGAACATGCCCGCCGACAAGTGCATGTACTCGTCCAAGCTGTTCGCCGAGAAGGTGATGCCCAAGCTGCGCGGCATGTTCCCCGAGTGGCGGGACGACGAGCGGTTCTGGTGCCATCCGATCAGCAATCGCGCCACGCCGGGATCGCTGCCGGCCGCGCCCACCACCGCCCCGGGCGCCGCGCCGCGCACCCCCGTCCCCGCCGAGTAAGAGGTCCCTCCCATGGAAACCAAGACCGTTGAAACGCGGCACGCCCCCGTGCGCTACCTCGAGGGCGGCGAGGGCGAGCCCCTGGTGTTTCTTCACGGCGCCGGCGGCATGACGGCGGAGGAGCCGGTGCTGGCCGAGCTCGCCACCCGCTACCACGTCTACGCGCCCTTCCTGCCCGGCTACGGCGACAGCGAGGAGTGCGGGACCCTGCGCGACATGCTCGACTTCGCCCTGCACGGCTGGGACGTGGTGGAAGCGCTGGGCCTGAAGAACCCCATCCTGGTGGGCCACTCGATGGGCGGCATGATCGCCGCCGAGATGGCGGCCCTGGCCCCCAACGACGTCTCGCGCCTGGTGCTGATCTGCCCGGCCGGCCTGTGGCTGGAGGATCACCCGATCCCGGACATCTTCACCCTGCTGCCCTTCGAGATGCCCGGCTACCTGTTCCACGACGCCGAGGCCGGGACCAAGTTGATGACCGCGGGCATGGACTTCAGCGATCCGAAGTTCCTGCAGACCTATCTGGTGCGGAACGCCCGCCAGATGGGCATGGCCGGCAAGCTGCTGTTCCCCGTGCCGGAGCGGGGCCTAGCCGAGAGGCTCTACCGGGTGAAGGCCAAGACGGTGATCGTGTGGGGCGAGAGCGACCGCCTGATCCCGCCGGTCTACGGCCCGGCCTTCCAGTCCGCCATCGCCGGCTCCAGGCTGGTCAACGTCCCGGAAGCCGGCCACATGGTGATCCTGGAAAAGCCGGCCAAGGTGGCGGAAGCCGTCGCGGCGGTGGCCTGAGTTTCCTTCTCCCCTTGCGGGAGAAGGTGGACCCGCGGACTGCGTCCCGCGACTGCTGAGGTTGATGCTCAGGACTCACCACGGAGGTCACGGAGGCCCACGGAGATCACGGAGGGGTGGCGCGCACGCCCAACCGCCCAGGCTCTCCGTGTCCTCTGTCGACCTCCGTGGCCTCCGTGGTGAATCTGCCTGCGACCGCCATTCGAACCCCGCTTCGCGGGCAACCTTCTCCCCGCACAGGACTGACCCATGCGCACATCCACACTCGGTCCCCTTGGCGACGTCAGTCGGCTGACGCT
>JBIOEG010000087.1:0-13090 GCA_044445825.1 Caulobacterales bacterium | reverse complement strand
GGTGGAGGCGGCGGGGACGGCGTGCTGGGCGTCGTCGGACCGACGCCCCCGCCGCCACTCCCCGCGCAGCCGGCGATGAAGAGCGAGGCCACCGCCACTACCGAGACAGCGAACGTCGCTCGACCGCCGCGCCGCGTGACCGAATTGACCGTGCCCACGTCCAACGCCCCCAGCGAAGCCGCGCGGCAGCCTACCTCACGTCGCCCGGCCCGGCGAGCGCGTCGCTCCCGCCAGGGCGCCGCCAAATCAGATTCACAAAACCGACAAGCAATCAGCTTAACGCGGACGAATCCGGGGATGCGGAGCCTAGGCGATGGACGGGCAAGGCCCTGAGCTGCGGTTCCGCAGCGTGTTCATCTCGGACATCCACCTGGGCACGCGAGGCTGCCAGGCGGAACTGCTCCTCGACTTCATCCGCCACATGGCCTGCGACCAGCTTTATCTGGTGGGCGACGTCATCGACGGATGGAAGCTGAAGGGCGGCTGGTGGTGGCCCCAGGCGCACAACGACGTGGTGCAGAAGGTGCTGCGCCTGGCCCGCAAGGGCGTGTCGGTCACCTACATCCCGGGCAACCACGACGAGGTGGTGCGCGGGTTCTGCGGCGTGCATTTCGGCGGCATAGTGGTGGCGCAGGACACCATCCATCACTCGGCGGACGGGCGGACGTTCCTGGTGACGCATGGGGACGAGTTCGACGGCGTCGTGCAGCACGCCCGCTGGCTCGCCTTCCTGGGCGATTGGTCCTACAGGACCATCCTCATGCTGAATACCTTGCTGAACGCCGGACGGCGTCGCCTCGGCTTCGGGTATTGGAGCTTTTCGGCGTTCCTGAAGACCCGGGTGAAGAACGCGCTGCAGTTCGTCGAGAACTACGAGCAGGCGGTGGCCGCCGAGGCCAGGCGGCGCGGCGTGGACGGCGTGATCTGCGGCCACATCCACAAGGCCGAGATGCGCGACATCGACGGCGTCGCCTATTTCAACGACGGCGACTGGGTGGAGAGCTGCACGGCCCTGGTGGAACACCACGACGGCCGCTTCGAGATTCTGGAGTGGGCCAAACTGCGCTCGTGGTCCATGATCGACCGGGCCCGCCGCGTCGACGAGGGCCAGTGGGAGCCCCAAGCCGCCTGATGCGTATCCTCTTGGCAACCGACGCCTGGGAGCCCCAGGTGAATGGCGTCGTGCGCACCCTGACCCGTGTCGTCGACGAATTGCGCGACATGGGCGACAAGGTGGAGGTGATCAGCCCCGACCAGTTCTCCACCTTCCCCCTGCCGACCTATCCGGAGATCAAGCTGGCCGTCGGCGCCTATGAGAAGGTGCAGGAGCGGTTCAAGGGCTTCGAGCCGGAGTCCATCCACATCGCCACGGAGGGGCCGATCGGCCTGGCGGCGCGGCGCATCTGCCTGGAGTGGAAGCTGCCGTTCACCACCAGCTACCACACGCGCTTCCCGGAATATGTCTCAGCCCGGCTGCCGCTGCCCCTGGCCGCCGGCTACGCCTACATGAAGTGGTTCCACAAGCCGTCCGGGCGGCTGATGGTGGCAACGCCCACCATGCGCGACGAACTGGCCCGGCACGGCTTCCGCAACATCTCGCCGTGGACGCGCGGCGTCGACACCGAGGTCTTCCGGCCCCGCCGGCCGGATGAGCCCGACCTGTTCGCGGACCTGCCGCGGCCGGTGTTCCTGAACGTCGGGCGCGTGGCCGTGGAGAAGAACATCGAGGCCTTCGTCAGCCTGGCCCTGCCCGGGACCAGCGTGGTGGTGGGCGACGGCCCGCAGCGCGAGGAACTGGCCGCGAAGTACCCGCAGGTGAGGTTCGTCGGCGCCAGATTCGGCGCGGACCTCGCCGCCCACTTCGCCTGCGCGGACGTGTTCGTGTTCCCGTCGCTCACCGACACCTTCGGCTTGGTGCTGCTGGAGGCCATGGCCTCGGGCACGCCGGTGGCCGCCTTTTCGGCGCCCGGGCCTATCGACATCCTGCCGGGATCGGGGGCGGGCGTGCTTGCGCCGGGACAGACGGAGGGGCTGAAAGAGGCCTGCCTGGCCTGCCTCGATCTGGACCGCGCGGCAGTGCGCGCCTTCGCCGAGCAGTTCTCCTGGCGGGCCTGCGCCGAGGAGTTCAAGCGCAACCTGCAACCCTATCCGGAGCCGGAGAAGAGCCGGTTCTGGCGACGCCTGCGCCGCCTGGCCCGCCTGCGCCGCGGCCCGCGCCGCCCGGAGGACGCCGCCGCACCGCCGCCGGCGGCCTAGCCCGCGCTCTCCTCAGAGCAGCCGCGAGCGGATCACCTGGGACAGCAGGTCGATCATCGACACCGCGCCGATGATGATGATCACGATCGCGCCGGTCTGGCTGAAGGCGAAGCCGTTGATCGAGTCGATCAGGGTCTGGCCGATGCCGCCGGCGCCGATGATGCCGAGAATCGTCGCCGAGCGGGCCGAGGACTCGAAGCGGTAGAGGCCGTAGGACGTCCACAGGGGCGCCACCTGGGGCAGCACGCCCCAGGCGATCTCCTGCAGGGGCCCCGCGCCGGTGGACCGCACCCCTTCCACCGGTCCGCGGTCGATGGCCTCCACCGCCTCCGAGAACAGCTTGGCGAGCACGCCGCCGGTATTCACCGCCAGGGCCAACACGCCGGTGAACGGACCCGGGCCGACGGCGACGATGAAGATGGTGCCCACCACCAGGTCCGGCACCGATCGCAGCAGGTCGAGAAACCGGCGCACCGGCTGCTGGACCCAGATCGGCGTCATGTTCTTCGACGCCAGCAGGCCCAGCGGCACGGCGACGATCACCGCCAGGAAGGTGCCCCAGATGGCGATCTCGATGGTCAGCCACATCATGGCGACATAGGTCTTCCAGAGGCTGAAATCCGGCCTCAGGAACTCGCGCATGAAGCTCCGCATGTTCTCGGAGTGCGTTACGAGCAGCGCGGACTTGTTCACCTCCGCCGGCCGGAACGCGACCACCAGCAGGATGGCCAGTCCGCCCCACAGCACGAGGTCGAACAGGCGATCGCCGAGCGAGCGTCGCGGCGGCGCCAGCGGTCCGGCGGGGTCGAGGCGATGGGCCGTCGCGGACATGGCCCCTACTGCGCCGCCGCCGGCGCGCGCGTGCGCGCTTCCAGGGCCTGGCGCTGGGCGACGATGTCGTCCAGGGCCTTGCGCGCATCGTCGATCTTGGCCGTGTCGCCGCCCTGCTGCGCCAGCACCAGCTTCTCGCGCGCCTCGATCTCGCGCACCACCATCAGGTGGCTGTCGTCGGCCGGCTTGAAGCCGCCGATGTGCAGCTTGGCGAGGCGCTCGCGCTGGACCTGCGCCTCCGGCGTGTCGCCGACGCCGTAGGTCAGGAAGAACTGGCGCAGCTTCTCCTTGATCGCCGGGTCGAGGTCCTTGCGCCAGATGATCGGGTCCTCCGGCAGCAGGGGCGATTGCCAGATGACCTTCACATTGTCGGCCTCATGGCGGCCGCTCTCGCGGTTCATCATCAGGGCGGTGCTGTTGTTGGTCGCCACGTCGAGGCCGCCGTTGGCGACGGACATCAGGTTGGTGTTGTGGCTGCTGGATCGCACGATTTTGAAGCAGTCCTGGGGCTTGATCTTGTGAGGTCCGAAAAAGAAGGCGACGGGCACGATGGTGCCGGACGTGGAGTTCGGATCGCCCATGCCCAAGGTCAGGGTCTTGTCGCACTTGAGCACCCTGTCGAGGGTCACCCCGGTCTTGGCGTTGGTGATCAGCACCGAATAGTAGCCGTCTATCCCCTTGGGCCCGACGGTGCGGGCGAACACCTCGCCGTTGGCCCGGCGCACGGCCTCGAGCCCCGATTCGTTGGAGAACCAGCCGGCGTCGGTCTGCTTGAACTTCATCGCCTCGATGAGGACGGTGTAGTTGCTGGGGATGTAGGGTTTGATCTTCAGGCCGGTGGACTTCTCCATGTCGGCCAGCACCGGGTCCCAGTTGGCCCGCAGCTCCGACGCCGGTCCGGTGGGCAGGATGGAGAACACGATCTGGCCCGGCTGATTGTCGCCGCCGGATGCGCCGGTCTTGCCGCACGCCGCCAGGGCGAGCGCCGCGAGCAGCACGCCGGCCAGTGCGGTGGTCCTCGGGAAACGGCGGCCGATCATTCAGGGTCTCCTTCCCAGAACGCATCTTCGAACTCCGGCCCGTAGATGTCGATGAGCCGCGGCTTGTCCAGCCCGTCCGTGGGCCCGTCATAGACGATCCTGCCCGCCTTGAGCGCCAGCACCCGGTCGCAGTAGCGCAGGGCGTAGTCCACCTGGTGCAGAGTGACGATCACGGTCAGGCCGTCGGCGGTGTTCAGGTCGCGCAGGATCGCCATCACCCGGCGGGCCGAGACGGGATCCAGGGAGGCGACGGGCTCGTCGGCCAGGATGATCTTGGCCTGCTGCACCAGGGACCGGGCGATCGCGCCGCGCTGCTGTTGGCCGCCGGACAGGGTGTTTGCCCGCTGGCCGGCGTATTCGGCCACGCCGACGCGCGCCAGGGCGGCCATGGCGGCGGTCCTGGTCTCCGCCGGCCAGCGCCCGAACAGGCCGCGCCAGAATCCGATGCGCCCCAGAGAGCCCAGGGCGGCGTTGGTGAACAGGGTCAGCCGGCCCACCAGGTTGAACTGCTGGAAGATGAAGCCGATGCGGACGCGCGCCTCGCGCACCCTGTCGCTCACCCGCCCCCGGGCCTGTACGGGTCCGCCGAACGCCTCGATGACTCCATCGCCGGAATCGATGGCCACCAGCCCGGTGATCGAGCGCAGCAGGGTCGACTTGCCGGACCCCGACGGGCCGATCAGCGCGATCATCTCGCCCCGGCGCACGTCGAGGGAGACGCCGTCGAGCGCGCGCCGACCACCGAAGGTCTTGGAGACCCCGCGCACGGAAAGCACGGCTGCATCGGACAGCATGACCTGGAGTCTCAGTCCCTTCTGGAGGCCGAACGACCTTCACCGTTCATCGCGGAGCAGCGCAACGGTTTCATGACACGCGGCGTCGCGCGAGGTCCATCGGCGAAGGTTGACGATTCATGAACATGCTTCGCACGCGGATGATGTGACGCGGCTCGTTCAGGGCGCCGGGCGGGGTTGCGCGGCGTCCCTGAGCGTGTCCCTGACACCACGCCGGTGGATAAGACGCCAAACCCTTGGCCGAAAAGCTCTTTACATCGCCGTCCAATGTTCCTATTTGCGCGGCTCCGGCGGACCCGAAGTCCTGACAAGCGCTGCTAACGCCGGCCTGGGTTTAACAATCTGCAGGGGGCTACGTGAATTGCACACGTACCATGAACCCCTGGACCTGGTCCGTGAGCGGTCCCCGGAACGTCCTGTCGCACTCGTGCGACCGGGCGCCGTGGCCCTAGCGGCGCGCTGGTTCCAGGACAACTTCAAAGGCGACGTCTTCTACGCCGTTAAGGCCAATCCCTCCCCATGGGTCATCCGCACCCTGGCGAAGCATGGGATCGGCGGCTTCGACGTGGCGTCGATTCCCGAGATCGAGCTGGTGGCCGACCAGGCGCCCGGCTCGCGCATCGCGTTCATGCATCCGGTGAAGAGCCGCGCGGCGATCGCCTGCGCCTACGCCGATCACGGCGTGCGAACCTTCGCCATCGACACCCTCGAGGAGCTCGACAAGATCCTCGACGCCACCGGCGGGGCCAAGGACCTGAACCTGATGGTGCGCCTGGCCGTCGAAGCCTCCGGCGCGGCCTATTCGCTCGCCGGCAAGTTCGGGGTGGACGCGGCGGACGCGCCGGCGCTGCTGCTGGCCGCCCGTCGGGCCACGGACGAGCTGATGGGCGTGTCGTTCCACGTGGGCAGCCAATGCATGCGGCCCTCCGCCTTCCAGGCGGCCATGGCCCAGGCTTCGCGAGCCCTGGTCCGCGCCGGCGTGTTCGCCGACGTGGTGGACGTGGGCGGCGGATTCCCGTCGGTCTACCCCGGCATGGTGCCGCCGGACCTGTCGGAATACCTGGCCGCCATCGACCGCGGCTTCGCCGAGATGATGGTGCACGAGACCACGGAGCTGTGGTGCGAACCCGGGCGCGCCCTGGTGGCCGAGGGCTCGTCCCTGCTGGTCAAGGTGGAGCTGAAGAAGGGCGACGCCCTGTTCCTCAACGACGGTTCCTATGGCTCGCTGTTCGACGCGGCGCACACCAGGTGGCCGTTCCCGGTGAAGCTGCACCGGGCGGAGGGCGACGGCGCCGCGATGCTGCGCCCTTTCCGCTTCTACGGCCCCACCTGCGACTCCCAGGACGTCATGCCCGGCCCCTTCTGGCTGCCGGAAGACGTCGGCGAAGGCGATTTCATCGAGATCGGCATGCTGGGCGCCTATGGCGTGGCGATGAACACCCGCTTCAACGGCTTCGGCGAGGTCGACACGGCGGAGGTGGATGACGCGCCCATGGGCTCCATGTTCGGCCTCGCGCCACGCTCCATCGCCACGCCCAGGAGCGAGACCGCCAACGTCGTCAAGCTGTCGCGGGCGCGTGGCAAGAGGCGCAAGCGGAAGTAGGCCTCCGCGGCGCGGACGGCGAGTGGATCAGGCCCCGGGACGTTGCTCGTTCCGATCCGGGGGAGAGCTGCATGACGGGCGGCTCACCTCAAAGGGAAACCTGAAGCGATGAACGCACCCGCCCCCAACACCAAGGCCGAACTGCTTTCCAAGGTCGTGGAGCATGTCGACATCGCCGCCTATGACGCGCGGCCGGTGATCGACGCCATGCGCAAGATGAGCTTCACCTCGCGCGACACGGCGCGGGCGTCGGACATCCTGAACATGGCCATCGAGGACGCGAGCTGCTCGGTGTGGGTTACCCTGGCCGGGTCGACCAGCGCCGGCGGCTGCATGCACGTCTACCGCGACATGCTGAAGTACGGCATGGCCGACGTGGTGGTGGCCACCGGAGCGTCGATCATCGACATGGATTTCTTCGAGGCGCTGGGCTTCAAGCACTACCAGGCCCAGTCCAACGTCGACGACCGCGACCTTCGCGCCCTCTACATCGACCGCATCTACGACACCTACATCGACGAGGAGGAGCTGCAGGCCTGCGATGCGGCGATCAAGGAGATCGCCGACGCCCTCGAGCCCCGCCCCTATTCCAGCCGCGAGTTCATCCACGAGATCGGCCGCTGGCTCGCCGCGGGCAGGGCCAAGAAGCCCGGCAGCCTGATCCAGACGGCCTTCGAGGAAGGCGCGCCGATCTTCTGCCCGGCGTTCTCCGACAGCTCGGCCGGGTTCGGCCTGGTCAAGCACCAGGTCGAGCGCATGCAGGCCGGCAACCCCTACCTAACCATCGATTCCGTCGCCGACTTCCGCGAACTCACCGACGTGAAGATCGCCGCCGGAACCACCGGCCTGTTCATGGTGGGCGGCGGCGTGCCGAAGAACTTCGCCCAGGACACGGTGGTCTGCGCCGAGATCCTCGGCGTCGAGGCCGAGATGCACAAATACGCCGTGCAGATCACCGTGGCCGACGTGCGTGACGGGGCCTGCTCCTCCTCGACGCTGAAGGAGGCCGCCTCCTGGGGCAAGGTCCAGGTCACCGAGGAGCAGATGGTCTTCGCCGAAGCCACCACGGTCGTGCCGCTGATCGCCTCGGACGCCTACCACCGCGGCGGCTGGCGCCGGCGCGAAAAACGCCGCTGGGCGAAGCTGTTCGAAAAGGCGGGGTAGGGCGCAGTACGGAGAGGTTTCCCGGCTGAGACACCCCTCACCTCACCTCTCCCTACCCTTCGGGCGGGGCGAGGGATACTGATGGGCCGGCGCAAGCTTAACGATCCCGACGACAAGCCGTCCTCTCAGTAGCCCTCGCCCCGCGCGAAGCGTGGGGAGAGGTGAGGTGAGGGGTCTCTCCGCATTCATTTTCTCCAGAAAGTCGGCCACCGTTCTGGCCCCCCCTCAGATCCCCGCGTACCGTTCGTAGCCGCGGTCTTCCCAGAAGCCGCCCTGGCCGGCGCCGATGTGGGCGAAATCTGCGACGGCTTCCAAGCGCATGACGTACTTGGCCTGCTTGTAGCCGAGGTGGCGTTCGGCCCTCAGGCGCAGGGGCGCGCCGTGCGCCACGGCGAGCGGCTTGTCGTTCATGTCGTAGGCCAGGATGGTCTGCGGGTGGAAGGCGTCGATCAGGTCCAGCGTCTCGTAGTATTTCTGCTGCCCGTCCTCGGCCATGGGATCGAGGGTGTCGGCGCACCACAGAACGATGTGCTTGGCGGCGGGCTTGAGGGCGGCCATCTGCAGCAGCGGGGCGAGCCGGGCCCCCGACCACTTGCCGATGCAGCTCCAGCCCTCCACACAGTCGTGGCGGGTGATCTGGGTGCGGGCGGGCAGCCTGCGCACGTCGGCGAGGGACAACGACAGCGGCCGCTCGACCAGCCCGTCCACCACCAGGCGCCACTCGGCGAAGCCCTTGTCCGCCAAGGCGCGATAGTCGTCATCGGACGGATCGATGCTGCCGTTGGGCTTGAAGAAGGGGGAGATGTCCTGTTCGGAGAACTCGGGCGCCAGGGTCCTGGGGCCGAGGATCAGGCGCTGAACCTTGCGGTTCAGGCCTTCTGCCGTGTCGATCACCTTCACCACCTGCGACTGCCCCGCGAGCTTGTCGCAGCCGGCGAGGAACAGGGCCGACAGGCTCGCGCCGGCGCCGGCCAGCCATCCACGTCTGCCGAGGCTCATGCGGGGTCTCCTTGCGGCATTGGCGCCGACGGCTCAGTCTCGGGCTGCGCCGGCCGCTCCGGCGGCGGATCGTGCGATGGCGCCTCCGCGGCGGGCGCCGGGTCGACGGGCGCCGCTTCCTCCACATCGATGGCGTAGCGCCCGGTGATCATCGAGCGGATGTTGTTCCACAGGCCGGACAGCACCACCATGACGATGTGCACGAGGAAGAACAGAACGATCAGGTTGGCGACGATGAAGTGGATCGACCTGGCCGACTGACGTCCGCCGAATAGCGTGAGCAGCCACGGAAAAGCTGCGTCAAGCGACGGGGACATCGTCATGCCGGTGAGGATCATCAGGGGCAGGAGCAGGACCGCCACCCCCAGGTAAGCGCCCTTCTGCAGCACATTGTAGCGCCGCGCCTCCTCGCCCCTGGGAAAACGCAGGCGGGCGTGGTCGACAATTTCCCGCAGGATGTGGCTCGGCTTCAGTTGCTGGCCCGTCGGCGCGAGATCGCGCCGCAGGTGGCCATTGATCAGGCTACTGACGAGGTAGAGCGTCACGTTGAGGGCGAACACCCAGGCCCAGAAGAAGTGCCAGCGCCGCCCGAGGGCGAGGTTCTGGCTCGCCGGCAGGGTGAGCCAGGTGGGGAGGGCCCGCGGCGTGTCCTCTCCGCCCACCTTCGACGCCCCGAGGATTCCCGTGGTGTCGAACCTGGCCGAGCCGATCTGGGTGACCCCCTTCAGCCTGGCCCCGTTCTCCTCGGCGGTCATCGACACCCACGGCCGGTCGAACCGGGCGTCCGGCCCCCAGTAGAGCGCCGGGTGAGCATTGAAGATCTGCAGCCCGCTGAGCAGCATGAACACCAGGCAGAGCGCGTTGATCCAATGGGTGACGCGCACGAGGAGCCCGTGCCGGCGCACCAGCACCTTGCGTTTCAGTGGTGGGGCGGCGGCGGGCGCGGCGACGGATGCAGTCAAGGGCTGAGGATCCTCCTACCGACGCGGGAAGATTGTCACGATGCCGCGCGATTGGCGAGCCGCGCGCCTGGGATTGAAACCACGGCGATCAGGCGTCATGGCTGGGCTCTATTCGGAGCTGACGCCCATGCGGTTACACCGGTTCTCATCCGAAGCGGCCTCGGCAGGCGACAGGTGAGCGAGGACATCGGCATCGAGGTCTGGCGCGGCGGCGTGGCGCCGTGGGAATGCGACGACATGGGGCACATGAATGTGCGCTTCTACGTCGCGCGCCAGATGGAGGGCCTGGTCGGCCTGGCCGCCGCCCTCGGCATGCCCTCGGCCTTCGCCGCCAACGCCGAGGCGACCCTCGTCCTGCGCGACCAGCACATCCGTTTCCTGCGCGAGGCCCCCTCCCGCGCGCCCCTGCACATGGTCGGCGGCGTCGTCGAAATGGGCGAGAGCGAGGCGCGGCTGCTGCAGCTGCTGGTCCACTCCGGCTCCGGGGAAGTGGCCGCCGGCTTCCAGAGCATCGTCGCCCATGTCACCGCGCGGGATGGCCGCGCCTTCCCCTGGTCCGAGCGAACCCGGACGCTGGCTGCGGGTCTGATGGTGGTGGTCCCGGAGGCGGTTCGCCCACGCACCCTGTCCCTGGATCCCGTGGAAATCACCGCCAGCCTGGCGGAGGCCGAGCGGATGGACCTGGTCCGCCTGGGCGCCGGGGCCATCGGCGCGCCGGACATCGACGTGTTCGGGCGGATGCGGGCGGAGCACGTGATCGGCCGCGTGTCCGACGGCGTGTCGCGCCTGGCCAATCCGTTCCGTCACAGCGTGTCGGTCGCGGAGGACGGCAAGGTGGTGCGGGTAGGCGGGGCGGTGCTGGAGTACCGGATCGTCTATGTGGCGTGGCCCAGGGCCGGCGACCGCTTCGAGATCCGCTCGGGCGTCGCCAGCTTCGACGAACGGTCCCAGCACATGGCCCACTGGATGCTGGACCCGGCTTCCGGCAGGCCATGGGCCAGCGCCATGGCGGTGGCGGTCAACTTCGACCTGGACGCCCGCAAGCTGATCCCGGTCACCCCACACGCCGCGGCCGACCTGACCACGCGGCTGAAGCCGGGGCTGGCGCTGTAGTTCCAGGGAGGGTCGGCGAGGGTAGTGCGGCGGACAGACCTCGCCGGATCGAATCCTACCCCTCCACCGCCTCGCGCAACGCGGCCCGCGCCAAGTCCGGGCGTTCCATGGGCAGGAAGTGCGTCGTGCCGGGCACCGTTTCCACGCGCAGGCGGCCCGAGGCGATGAGTTCCTGTTCGATCTCCGCGATCTGGCAGGCGCTGGCGTTCTCCGCGCGCAGGATGTGGGTGGGGCACTGGACGGCCCTGAGCGCGCCCCAGGTGTCGTGCGCGTGCGACACGAAGTTCGAGGTCTCCCATTCCGGCGAGCAGGCCAGCTCGACGGTCCCGTCCTCGCGATCCTTGAAGCCAGCCTGGATGTAGTCGCGCAGCATTTCCCGCGGCCAGGTCTTGAACGCGCCCCGGCCCTGATAGGCCTCGAACACCGCCTCGCGGCTGGGAAACTGGGCGCGTCTGCGCCGGGCGCCTTCCACCAGCGGCGAATCCAGCTGCCCCCCGCGCTGGAACACCGCCCGCGCCTCCGAGGAGATCACCACCGGGTCGAACAGCACGAGCCCGCGCGCCAGCTTCGGTTCGCGGGCCGCGGCCAGCGTCGCCGCCGTGCCGCCCATGGAATGGCCGGCGAGGACCACGTCCTCGAGTCCCAGGGCGTGAAGGAAGCCGATCAGGTCGTCTCGCAGGCCGTACCAGGTGTTGCGCCCCTCGGTCTCGGTGGACAGCCGGGTCGCGCCGTGGCCGCGCTGGTCGACGGCGAGGATGCGCAGATGGTCCGCCAGCGGGGCGAGGATCGCCCGGTAGGTGCGGCCGTTGAAGCCGTTGGCGTGCAGGAATACGGCATCCACCAGCCGGTCGCGGGGACCGAAGTCCAGATAGGCCATGTCGCCGTCGCCGCCTGGCGAGCGGATCCGCACGACGGCCGCTCGGGGTTCGTAGGCGGCGGCTGCGTCCATCGGGCGACCTTCTGCGAGCGGAACGGGAGGCCGAGTGCTAAGCTGGGGACCCGGGATAAGTCCAGCTTTCAGCAGGCGTCAGGCCCATGAAGCTTCGCACCATCGGCTATGAGGCGGCCACGCAGGGCGCGGTGATCGCGGCCTTGCAGGCGGCCGGGGTGGCCGTGCTGATCGACGTGCGCGCGGTGGCGGCCTCGCGGCGGCCCGGCTTTTCCAAGCGCACCCTGGCGGCGAGCCTGGACCAGGCGGGCATCGCCTATGTGCATCTGCGTCCGCTCGGCACGCCCAAGGCCGGCCGCGAGGCGGCGCGCGCCGGACGCGTGGCGGATATGCGCGAGATCTTCGAAGCCCATCTGGCGGAACCGGAGGCGCAGCTCGCCCTGGCCCAGGCCGGCGAGATCGCCGGCGAACGGCCGGCCGCCCTGCTCTGCTACGAAGCCGATCCGGCCGGCTGCCACCGCTCGATCGTGGCCGAGCGGCTGGCGCGCTCGACCGGCGTGCAGATCGAGCACCTGCGCCCGCCCGTGGCCGCCTCGCGCAGCCTGTAGCTACGGGAACGCATGGCGGCCTTTGGGAGGCCGGCGCCGGCGTGTTCGTTGGTTCGAGTAGTCGGCGTGGGTTGTGACCCACCCCTGCCTCGTCACCCCGGGTGTCGACCCGGGGCCGGACAGGCCGCGGCTTAGCTGGAGGGCGTCTATGAACCGGCCCGTCCGGCCCCGGATAAGGCCTGCGGCCTTTCCGGGGTGACGAGCGTTAGGGGAACCACGAAAAACACGAAAAGCACGAACGCGGGCGTTGTGTCGGCGGTGGCTGGGTGGGACGCCGGCCTGTTCGTGCTTTTCGTGTTTTTCGTGGTTCCCCTTTCCTACCCGGCGCCCTCGCCAAATCAGCGGGCGCGTGGTGACGTGGAGCGGGCTGGCCCGCGGGCCAGCCCTGGTCTTTGACATCGTGAAGATACAAACACACGCACCAGCGCGGCGCCGGCGGCGGGCGGCGCGCCCGTGCGCACCCACCTGGCTTTTCAGTCCCCCCACACCCGAGATTCCCCGGGCAAGCGGGGGCCCCCGGGGGTTTGGATCGGGGGGGGGGGGGCGGGGGGGGGCGGGCGGGCCAAACAAAAAAAAACGGGGGGCCCGCCGGGGTGTGCATCGTCTCAAAAAACAAACACCGCCTGGGACCCCGCTTTCGCGGGGAATCTCGAATTTGGGCTAACTGAGGTAGTGGGACGCCGGCGGTCCGCCGGCCGCCTGTTGCGCACCTGTTATGCATCGATAACAGGCCTGTTTGGCGCCTGTTATCACCTGTCATCACCTGTTCCTGGCGGATATCAGGTGGCCGCAACCTATTGAACGATCACGGTTTCCAGACCGTAACAGGTG
>JBIOEG010000086.1:0-13320 GCA_044445825.1 Caulobacterales bacterium | reverse complement strand
GCCGAAGCGGCGGGCGGGGCAAACGCCGGGGGCGGGCGATCCATCTTATGCAGTGTCACCGTAATCTCAGTGTCACCGTAGTCTCACCGTGATCTCAGAGCCTCATCGCGTTGGGTTGAGAGCGGCAGGCTGGAAAAGTTCGACCACGTTGCCGGAGGGGTCTTGGAGCAGGACCTGCTTGCCGCCTGGTCCCTCGAGGATGTCGTTGCGAAACGGAGCGCCGGCGTCACGGAGGCGGGCGACGTCGGCGTCGATGTCGTCGACGATGAGGTGGATGCGGTTCCAGCCACCGGGTCCGGGCTTGGCGCCGTCCGGCATGGGCCGCCCCGCGGAGCTCATCGGCCCGCTGAGCAGCAGCCGCAGATTGCCGCGGGCGACGTCGGCGAAGGCGGGAAAGGCGTTCAGAACCTCGAAGTCGAGGACTTTCGTGTAGAAGGCGACCGCCTTCTCCACGTCGTCGACCATGTAGCGGACGCTGACCATTTCACTGGGGTCGGTCATGGGCTTTTCTCCTTGGCTCTCGGGGAGCGGGCGTCCGATCGGCAAGCACGGCGAGCAGAAACGCGATGCGGGAGGCCAGTTCGGCGGCCGCTTGCTGGAAGAGCGGGTAGGTGACGTTGTCGGCCTCGCCGGTTCCGGGGTTGGCGATGCTCCAGTGGATGGTCTCCGGGTGGCCCGGAAACTCGGGGCACACCTCGCGCACCCGGTCACAAAGGCTGATCACCCAGTCGAAGCGCTCGTCCGCGAACACCTCCAAGTGCTTGGACGCCTGAGCGGCTAGGTCGAGGCCGTACTCGTCGCGCATCACCCGCACGGCGTTGGGGTGCACGGGACGCGGATGGCTGCCGGCGCTGTACGCCTCGATTGCCCCGCCCGACCGAGCCCTCGCCAGAGCCTCGGCCATCGGGGACCGTGCGCTGTTGCCTGTGCAGAGGAACAGCACCCGCACCGGACCAATCAGGGCGTCGTGGCGTAAGGGCGGGGTGAGACGAAGGCCGGGGTGCAGCGCCCCGCCGGCCTCCGACAGCAGGCCGCCGATACGCGCCAGATCCAGCCCGTAGTACGAGTCCCGGCGATCGGCAGAGCTGCGCCGCGCGGATACGAGACGCCCACCTCGCAGCTTGCCCAGGTGGTACGAGACCAGGTTCTGAGGCTCGCCGACCAGCTCGGTCAGCTCGCGCACGATGCGGTCGCTTCGAGCCAGCTCACTGAGGAGCCGCCAACGCAGCGGATGCCCCGCCAACTGCAGGAATTCGGGCGGGGCGGCGTCGGAGTGAAGCTGCTGCGTGCTCATCACGTCGTTCCATACATCAATTGGACTCGATACATCAAGAAAAATTGATGTATATTCGAAAGGCCGGATTACAGTGACACTGTATGAAACTCTTGCCCTTGCCGTGCTTGATCTCGTGGTTGCCGGCGCAAGGGTCGGGGATTAGGCTCTTTCGGCAAGGTCATCGGGAGCAGCCCCATGAAGTGGAGGCTGGTCGCAATCGAAGTGGTCGCTGCAGTCTTCCTGCCGGCGACTGCGAGCGCCGACACGTTGCACTTCGCGGCGCGCCTCAGCGGCCTTTCCGAGGCGCCGGCGATCCGATCCTCCGGCGTCGGAGAACTGTGGGCCGACCTTGATACGCACAGCAGACTCCTCACGTACAGGCTGACCTACCAAGGCCTTTCTGGACCGGCGACAGCGGCTCGCCTCCAGGGACCGGCCAAGACTGGGCAGACCGCGCCAGCAACCGTAGCCGTCTCCGATACGTCCAACCCGATCACCGGCGAGGCGATGCTGACGGCCGCGCAAGCAGCCGATCTGAAGGAGGGCCTCTGGTACGTCAACATCGCCACGACGGCCAATCCGGAGGGCGAGATACGCGGCCAGGTGAAGCTGCAAGTCGATGCGGACCAAGTCGAGACTCCCGTAGGCCCACCGCCGGGCGGCTATAAGGAGCCCCGACCTGCTTCGGATCAGCTCAGTTGGTAGCGATCACGCCCGGACCGTTCGTCGCGCTGTTGGCGCTCAGCCTGCTTCCCGTGATCGCCGTGGCCGCGCCGCCGCCGATCACGCTGGGTACGATCAATGCAGGCCTGGCGGCGGCGCCGGGATTGGTCAGCCAGAGCGGGATCGATTGCCAAGTGTCCGACGCCCGCAAGATCGGCGAGGACGAGAAGACTAAGTCGATCTTCTACGAACTGGCCTGCACAGGGTCTGAGGGCTTCGTTATCGGACAGCCTGCGAAGGGCTCGAAGTTCCCGATGGTGATCTACAGCTGCCTCGAAGCGGCGCAGTCCAAGCGCGCCGCCAAGAACGGCGCGGCCTGCGCCTTGCCCGAGAATGATGATCCGAAAGCCGGCATAGCGCCGCTGGTCGCTCAATACGAGCCCGGCTGCCAAGTGACAAACGCGCGCGCCATCGGTCACAGCGACACGGCGACGGCGCTGGAGGTCGCCTGCCAGAGCGGCGCCGGATATGTCGTCCAGGCGTCCTATCCGCTCAGCGACTCCAAGCCGGCGATCTTCAGCCCCTGTGCCGGCATCCGGCCCGACATGAACCTCCAATGCACGCTCACCGACGCAGGGGCCACCCACACCTACCTGGCAAGCCTCGTCGTCAAGGCAGGCAAGCCCTGCGACATGAAAGCGTACCGCTTTGTCGGCCTCGGCGTCGGGATCAACGACAATGGCGACGCTTACTTTGAGGTCGCCTGCGTCGACGGCGGCGGGCTCATGCTGGATGTCGACGGCGCCGGCGACGTGTATCCGACCTCCTGCGAACAGGCCGACGACATCGCCGGCGGTTGCAAGCTGACCAAAGCCCCGCACTGATCAGCTATCATCCGAAATTCCCCGCGAAAGCGGGGACCCAGGTTTTTTTGCTCACTTAGCAACGCGCTGCAAGCCACTGAAGTAGAAACAAAAAACGCCTGGGTCCCCGCTTTCGCGGGGAATTTCGGAACTTAGGGTGTGGGCACGGAGGGCTAGACTAGTCCTCCAACAACGGCCGGCCGCTTTCGTCCAGCGCCCCGAGAGGGCGTTCCAGCGGTTCGAGCAGGCTCTTGTCGCCGGGGGCGTTGGTGCGTCCCAGCCCGGCCCAGATGGAAAAGCCCATGCGGTGCAGCACGGCCTCGCGCTCGGTGCGGCGGATCAGCGGGTCGAGGCCGAGGAAGAAGTTCTCCTGCTGCCGCACGAACGGCCTGCAGTGGTAGGAGAGGATGGCGTGGCGGTGCTCGCCTTCGGTGAGGTTGGCGCCGGTGCCGTGCATCAGCCGCCCGTCGAAGACCAGCGCGCCGCCGGCCGGTCCCTCGGCGGCGACGGAGTCGGCCAGGGCGTACTCGCGGCGCTGGTGGATCAGGTGGCTGCCGGGGACCAGGCGCGTGCCGCCGTTGGCCTCGGTGAAGTCGTCCAGCATCCAGGCGATGTTGGCCACCAGGGGCTTGGGCGTCCAGAAATCCACGTAACCCTGGTCGGAGTGGAGGAACATGGGCGCGCCGCCGGGCCGGGCGATGTTGGCGGTGAGGCTGGAGAGCAGGAAGTCCGGGCCCAGCAGCCGGCCCATGGCCTCGTCGACCAGGGGATGCAGCATCAGGTCGCGGAAGATCCGGCCCTTGTTGGGCAGCATCCAGATGCGCTGGTTGGTCTTGCCGTCGTGGAAGCCCTCGCCGCGGGCGTCCTCGCCGCGCGCCTGCTGCACCACCCGCTCGCGCAGGGCGGCGGTCTGGGCGGAGGTCAGGGCGCCCTCGACCACGGCGTAGCCGAAACGCTCCAGGTCCTCGAACGCGCGGACCATGTCGCGGGTGGGGCTGGGCAGGGGTGGCGCGGCGACTTCGGCGGCGGTCATGGGCTCGTGAGGTCCGCGCACCGCTCCGCGGCGAGCTCCAGGCTTTCGGTGATCAGCTCGGCGCGCATCTCGGCTCCCAGTTCGGTGCGATCATGGCCGTGCGGCGGTTGGCGAGTCCATACCGGGCTCTTCCGGATCGGCGGCGCGTCCCCATCTTCCGCTCCAAAATGCGCCGCCCCCCCGGCGCGAAAGGATCAGCACATGATTGAACGCAGACCCTACGGCGGCCTCGGCGGCGCCGACCACGGCTGGCTGAAGACCAGGCACCACTTCTCCTTCGCCGACTACCACGACCCGGACCGCGACCACTGGGGCGCCTTGCGGGTGTGGAACGACGACGAGATCGCGCCCAACTCAGGCTTCCCGCCTCATCCGCACGCGGACATGGAGATCATCACCTACGTCCGCGAGGGCGCGATCACCCACCAGGACAGCCTGGGCAACAAGGGCCGCACCGAGGCGGGCGACGTGCAGGTGATGAGCGCCGGGACCGGCATCCGCCACGCCGAGTACAACCTCGAGGCCAAGACCACGACCCTGTTCCAGATCTGGATCGTGCCCGACCGCCGCGGCGGCGCGCCGTCCTGGGGCGCCAAGCCGTTTCCCAAGGGCGACCGGTCGGGCCGGTTCGTGGCCCTGGCCAGCGGCCTGGACGGAGACGACGGCGCCCTGCCGATCCGCACGCCGGCGCGGGTGCTCGGGGCCGCCATCAAGGCCGGCGAGACCTCGGAATATGAGCTGGGTCCGGAGCGCCACGCCTATCTGGTCCCCGCCGCCGGCGCGGTGGAGGTCAACGGCGTCAGGCTGGACCGCCGCGACGGCGCGGCGATCACCGGTGAGACGGTGCTGAAGGTCACCGCCCTGGAAGACGCCGAGGTCGTCCTGGTCGACGCCGCCTAGGCGTGGAGCCGGCGAAGGCGCTACACAGGAGGCCGAACCTAGCGGGAGGCTTCCATGGCGCGCGCCACCGTCGACATCGGGACCGACAACTACCGGGTGACGATCAGGACCGGCGGCCATGAGCTGGTGGGCGACGAGGGGCCGGCGCTGGGCGGCGCCGACGCCGGGCCGGCGCCCTATGACCTGCTGCTCTCGGCCCTGGGCGCCTGCACCGCCATCACCCTGCGCATGTACGCCCAGCGCAAGGAATGGGACCTGCAGGCGGTGCACGTGGACCTGCACCTCATCACCGAGGACAAGGCCCAGCGCATCGAGCGCACGCTCGGCTTCACCGGCGATCTCGACGCCGAACAGCGCGCCCGCCTCGCCGACATCGCCGAACGCACCCCGGTGACCTTGACCTTGAAGTCCGGATTGCCGATCGAGACGAAGGTGCGTTAGGGCGGCGCGAGGGCGCGGAGGAGACATGGTCGATTTCGCCAGGATCGCGGCGCTGCTGGACGAGCGGCGTCCGGGGCATGCGCTTCCCCAGGCGCTGTACACCGATCCCGACGCCTACGCCTTCGACCTGGCGGCCATACACGAGCGATCCTGGATCCTCATCGGCTTCGAGGTGGAGCTGCCCAGGCCGGGCAGCCACCTGGCCCTGACCATCGGCCGGGCGCCGGTATTCGTCGTGCGCGGCCGCGACGGCGCGCTGCGCGGCTTCCACAACACCTGCCGGCACCGCGGCTCGCAGATCGTGCCGGACGGCAAGGGCGTCTCGGGGCGGCTGGTCTGCCCTTACCACCGCTGGTCCTATGACCTCACCGGCGAGCTGGTCCACGCCGCGCGCATGGGCGAGGACTTCCAGGCCTGCGAGCACGGGCTGAGACGCATCCACGTGGAGACCTGCGCCGGGGCGATCTATGTCTGCATCGCCGACGACCCGCCGCCCTTCGAGACGTTCCGGGCCAGGCTCGCGCCCATGCTGGCCCCGCACCGGTTGAACGAGGCCAAGCTGGCGCACGAGAACACCCTGGTCGAGCGCGGCAACTGGAAGCTGGCCATGGAGAACGCCCGGGAGTGCTACCACTGCGCCACCAGCCATCCGGAGCTGTCCCTGACCTTCCCGACCGGCGTCTCCAAGAACTTCGACTATGGCGAGGATGCCCGCCGCCACGCGGACTACAACGCGCGCATGGCCGCGCAGGCCTGGAGGTCGGACCGGCGGAGGAGCCCTGGTGGCAGGCGATCCGCTTCCCGCTCAACGAGGGCTGCCGCTCCATGACCATGGACGGCCAGACCGCCGTGCGGAAGCTGATGGTGGAGACCGGCGACGGCGACATCGGCTCCCTGCGCTGGGCCATCGAGCCGCACGGCTTCGTTCACGCCACCGGCGATTTCCTGTTCATGTTCAGCGCCTTGCCGCTGTCGCCCAGCGAGACCCTGGTGACCGGCAAGTGGCTGGTGCACAAGGACGCCGAGGAGGGCGTGGACTACGACCTCACCCACCTGACCGAGCTGTGGAACCGCACCAACCGCCAGGACCTGGAGCTGGTGGAGAACAACCAGCGCGGGGTGGCCTCGCCGGGCTACCGGCCGGGCCCCTACTGCGCCGACGCCGAGGCCCTGACCATGCGCTTCACCGACTGGTACTGCGCCAAGGCCCGCGACTACCTGGAGCGCCAGCATGTCGGATAGCGGGCCGGGCAAGCTGCATCCGGACACCCTGACCGTCGGCTACGGCTACGATCCGGCCAGCGCCCTCGGCTCGGCCAAGCCGCCGCTCTATCTGACCTCCACCTTCGTCTTCGGCTCGGCCCAGCACGCCAAGGACGCCCACCGCATCTTCTTCGACGGGGCGCAACCGGGCGAGGCGGTCGAGGCGGCGCACATCTACTCGCGCCTCGGACACCCGAACCTGGACATGGTGGAGAAGCGCCTCGCCGCCCTGGACAGGGCCGTGGCGTCGGCCGGGTTCAACAGCGGACTGGCGGCGGTCTCCGCCGTCCTGCTTGCGCATCTGAAGCCGGGCGACGTGGTGCTGCACAGCCTGCCGATCTACGGCGGGGTCGACAACCTGCTGAACCGGGTGATGGCCGGCTTCGGCGTACGCGGGTTCGCCATAGCCGACGCCCTGGACCGCGCCTCGGTCCGGGCGGCCGCCGAAACCGCGATGGCCGCGGGCCCGCTGCGGATGATCTGGCTGGAGACGCCGGCCAATCCCACCGGCGCGGTGGTGGACATCGGGCTCGCCGCCGAGGTCGCCGACGAGATCGCCGCCAGGCAGGGCTTGCGGCCGGTTCTGGTGGTGGACAACACCTTTCTGGGTCCCCTGTTGCAGAGTCCGCTGGAGTGCGGCGCCGACCTGACCATGACCTCGCTCACCAAGTACTGCGGCGGCCATTCGGACCTGCTGGCCGGCGGGGTGAGCGGGCGCCTGGAGCTGATCGGGCCGCTGAGGGCCCTGCGCACCATGCTGGGCAGCCACATGGACCCGCACACGGCCTGGCTGCTGCTACGCTCCTTCGAGACCCTGCACCTGCGCACCGCCCGGGCCTGCGAGACGGCGCTGAGCGTTTCGCGCTATCTGAAGGCCCACCCGAAGATCGCCGGCGTGACCTTCGTCGGCCTGGCCGAGCCGGGCTCACGCGAGCACGCCCTGATGCAGCGCCAGTGCCGCGGCGCAGGCTCGACCTTCTCGTTCCGGATCAGGGGCGGCGAGGCGGAGGCGTTCCGCCTGCTGGACGGCTTGAAGCTGCTGCGCCTGGCGGTGAGCCTGGGCGGCTCCGAAACCCTGATCTGCCACCCGGCCAGCACCACCCACTACCCCATCGCCCGCGACCGGCTCGAAGGCGCGGGCGTCACCGAGGGGACATTGCGCGTCTCGGTGGGCCTGGAGCACGCCGGCGACCTGATCGACGATCTCGCCCAGGCCCTGGACCGGGTCTGATGGACTATCCGTTCGACGGCAGCGCCCTGGACGGCAAGCTCGCCGCGCCGGAGGAGCACGCCGCCGTGCTGGTGATCGGCGCAGGCCCGGCCGGGACGGCCGCCGCCGTCGAGGCCGCCAAGCTGGGCGGGAAGGTCCTGCTAATCGACGAGAACCCCGTCGATCCGGGGCTCATGGGCCTCGATACGCCGCTCTACTACGGCGGGCGCATGTCCGGCGCGGTGCAGCGCCAGGGCCACATGGTGGAACAGCTGCTGGCGTCGAATCCGGACCTTGAACAGGCCATGGAGCTCGGGGTGGATGTCCGTCTGGGGATCACCGCCTGGGGGCTCTATGTGGCGGGCCCGGCGCTGGGCGCGCTGCCGGCGTCCATGGTCGGCCTGGCGGACGCCGAACGATCCTGGATGTGCGGCTTCGAGCGCCTGATCCTGGCCACGGGTGCGCGCGACGTCGCTCTGGCCTTTCCCGGCTGGGACCAGCCGGGGGTGATGGGCGCGAACGGGCTGCATGCCCTGCTGGCGCGCTACGACGCCTTCGCGGGGCGGCGGATCGTGGTGCTGGGCTCTGGCGACCTCGGCGTCGCCACGGCGCTGCTGGCGCTCGCCGGGGGCCTCGAGGTGGCGGCGGTGGTCGAGGCGCTGGATGCGCCCCAGTGCGCGCCGCAAAGCCTTGCCGCGTTGAAAGCCGCCGGCGTGCCGATCCTGCTGAGTCACACGCCGAAGCTCGCCGTGCACGGCCGCGCCGGGGTGGAGCGGCTGGTCCTGGCAGACGGGCAGGGCGGCGAGCTCGGCATCGACTGCGACACGGTCTGCATGGCCATCGGCCTCGCTCCGGCCATCGAGCTGCTCAACGCGGCCGGCGGACGGACCGCGCCGGACACAACCCGCGGCGGCCACGCGCCGGTGGTGGACGGCTGGGCGACGTCGATCCCCGGCGTGTTCGTGGCGGGCGATTGCGCGGGCCTGGCGCCGAGCGCGGAAGGCGCGGCGGAACAGGGTCGCCAGGCCGCGCGCCAGGCGCTGGGTCATCCGCCCGAGGGCGCACCGGCGGCGGGTCCGGACGCCTGGGCCTACCAGGCGGCCTGGCTGGACGCCCTGACCCGCGACGCCGATCCCGCTCTGATCGTCTGCCAGTGCGAGGCGGTGAGCCGCGGCGACCTGCTGGAGGTGCGCGCCCCGCGCTACCTCGGCGAGCCCACCGACAAGGCCGCGGCGCGCGACATCGGCTCGCTGATTGCCGACGGGCCGGTGAACCAGGACCAGATCAAGCGCCTCACCCGCGCCTGCATGGGCGTCTGCCAGGCCCGTCGCTGCCGCGAGCAGGTGGCCTTGACGCTCGCCCAGGCGGCGGGCGCGCCGCCGGCCGAGGTTCCGCTGGCGGGCCACCGGGCCCCGGTGCGGCCCCTCCCGCTCAAGGTCATGGCCGATTGGCGGGAGACGCCCGCCATGACCGACGGCTGGGAGATCTGGTTCGCCATCCCCGGCCAGTGGTCGGTCTATGAGGACATCGGCACCGAGCGCGAGTTCATTACCCCCTTCGGCAGCGAGCTCTGAGCATGGCCGACTCGGGCACGCCCAACGGCGCGGCGGTGGTGGTGATCGGCGGCGGCGTCACCGGCCTTTCCACGGCCTGGTGGCTGGCGCGGTCCGGCGTCGACGTGCTGGTGCTGGACAAGGGCGTGGTGGGCTGGGAGGCGTCGGGTCGCAACGGCGGCGGCGCCTCGCACTACCACAGCCCCCTGTTCCACGAGGAGCAGCGCCTGTGGCCGATGATGGACGAGCTGCTCGGATACCCCACGGAATACCAGCGCGAGCGGGTGATCTTCGCGCTCAAACCGAGCGACCTGGACGCCTACCATGGCATGGCCGCCGAGGGCCGTCGGCTGGGCTACAAGGTCAGCGACCTGGGTCCGAAACAGGTGCGCGAGCTGGTCCCCATGGCCAGCGAGGCCAATATCGGCGGCGTCCACCTGCACTACGGCGGCCAGGCCAATCCCCAGCGCACCGTGCAGGCCTATGCCTGGGCGCTGCAGGACCTGGGCGGCCGCATCGCCCAGCACACCCCGGCGCTGGACCTCGTCGAGACCGGCGGGCGCGTCACGGCGGTGGAGACGCCGCGCGGCCGTATCGCCTGCGAGGCCCTGGTGATCGCCGCCGGGCCGCAGACCGGCATGCTGCTGGAGAAGGTGGGCGTGCGCCTGCCCCTGGGCTTCGGCCGCGCGGAAATGATCGTCACCGAGCCCGCGCCGCTGATGAAGATCGGTGGGGTGGACGGCAACGGCCTCTACGGACGCCAGACCCTGCGCGGCAACCTGGCCTTCGGCGGCGGCCCGCACGAATGGATCGACCTGGACTTCGCAGGCCCCGCCGCGCGGCCCACCAGCCCGCTGACCCGCAACCTCGCCCGGCGCGTGGCCGAACTGATGCCAGGCGCCGCGCACCTGCGCCTGATCCGCAGCTGGGCAGGGGTGATCGAGAACACGCCGGACGGCCGCCCGGTGCTGGACCGGCTGGACGATCCCTCGAACCTGGTGGTCGCCACCATGTCCAGCGTCGGCTTCGGCCTGTCGCCCGCCACCGGCCACGCCGTCCGCGACCTGGTGCTCGACGGCCGATGCAGCTTCGCGGACCTGGACAAGCTGAAACTGAACCGTTTCGCCAACATCCCCGACGACTGGCTGGCCGAACGCGGCTGGCTCCCCGCGGCGGCGCGGGCGTGACGCGCTAGAGCACGATGCGGTCAGGTGGAATCACCTGACCGCTGAATCGTGCTCTAGATTCAAAAGTGTAGAGCCTGATTCAGGGTTCGGATCGTTCGATCTGAACCCATCAGGCTCTATCCCTCCAACACCATCGCCGCCCCCTTTTCCGCGATCATCATGGTCGGAGAGTTGGTGTTGCCGGAGGTGATCGTGGGCATCACCGAGGCGTCGATCACCCTCAAAGCTTCCACGCCGCGCACACGCAGCTGAGGGTCGACCACGGAGGCCGCGTCGGCCCCCATCCGCGCCGTGCCCACCGGGTGGAAGATGGTGGTGGCTATGTCGCCGGCGGCGCGGGCGAGGTCGGCGTCGCTGTCGGCATAACCGGGACCGGGCTTGAACTCGTCCGGGTGGAAGCGCGCGAGCGGAGCTTGGGCCACGATGCGGCGCGTGAGGCGTATGGCGTCGGCGGCCACGCGGCGGTCGGCGTCGGCGGCCAGGTAGTTGGGCTGGATGGCCGGCGGCGCGTCCGGGTCTGGGCCGGCGATGTGCACGCTGCCGCGGGACTCCGGCCGCAGATTGCAGACGCTGGCGGTGAAGGCGCCGAAGCGGTGCAGGGGCTCGCCGAAGCGGTCCAGGGTCAGGGGCTGGACGTGGTACTGGAGATTGGCGGTCTCGAAGGCCTCGTCCGAGCGGGCGAAGACGCCCACCTGGCTGGGCGCCGTGGACATCGGCCCGCGCCGGAAGATCAGATAGTCGAGGCCGATGCCGATGGCGCCGATCGGGTGGCGCGAGAGGGTGTTGAGGGTGGAAACGCCGCTGACCTTGTAGGCGCAGCGGATCTGCAGATGGTCCTGCAGGTTCTCGCCGACGCCGGGCGAGTTGCGGACCAGGGGGACGCCGTGCGCCGCAAGGCGCCGGGCGTCGCCTATGCCCGACAGCTCCAGCAGCTTGGGCGAGGCCACTGCGCCGGCCGCCAGGATCGTCTCGGTCCTGGCCGCGGCGAACCAGCGCTGGCCGCCCAGCCGGAACTCGACGCCGACGGCGCGCTGGCCCTCGAAGCGCACGCGCTCGACCGTGGCGTTCGTCTGTACGCGGAGATTTGACCGGGACCTGGCGGGACGGAGGTAGCCGCGCGCCGCGTTCCACCGCCAGCCGCCCTTCTGGTTCACCCGGAAGTAGCTGGAGCCGAAATTGTCGCCGGTGTTGAAGTCCTCCACCTTGGGCACGCCCACCGACGCGGCGGCGTCGCGGAAGGCGTCGAGCAGCTCCCAGCTGTGCCGCTGCTCCTCCACGCGCCACTCCCCGCCGGCGCCGTGGAAGGCGCTCTCGCCGGCGTAGTAGTCCTCGCCGGCCTTGAAGTAGGGCAGCAGGTCGTCCCAGGCCCAGCCGACGTTGCCCATCTGCCGCCAGGTGTCGTAGTCCCGGGCCTGGCCGCGCATGTAGATCATGCCGTTGATCGAGGAGCAGCCGCCCAGCACGCGGCCGCGCGGATAGTCCAGCGCGCGGCCGCTCAGCCCGGGGATGGGTTCGGTCTTCAGCCGCCAGTCGGTGCGCGGATTGCCCATGCAGAACAGGTAGCCCATGGGCACATGGATCCAGACGTAGTCGTCCTTGCCGCCCGCTTCCAACAGCAGCACCCGCCGCCGTGCGTCCGCCGACAGACGGTTGGCCAGCACACATCCCGCGCTGCCGGCGCCGACTATGACGTAGTCGAACTCGCCGAAGGGTTTGGGGGCGATGGCCACGCGGTCACCCCGACCTTGTCATCCCGGAAAGCGCGATGCGCTTATCCGGGACCGCGGCAAGCGCCGGCGCTTCCTGCGGTCCCGGACAACGGCTGCGCCGTTTCCGGGATGACAGTTCGGGGGGTTATCGGGGATGGACCGGATCACCGTCCCTACCCCACCTTCGCCCCGGCGTGTTTGTGCGGGGCGATCAGGTACTTTTCGCCGGTGGCGCGGCGGTTGTAGGCGGCCATGACCTCGGGTTTCAGGGCTTCCTGCAGGGAGATCACCTGGGTGTAGTGGCTGGCGAATATGGTCTTCAGCTCGCGGGCGACGCGCTCGCGCAGCTTCTGGCCCTCGGCCGGCCCGATCTTCATCAGGAACGGGGTGAGCAGCCAGCCGCCGACGCCCCAGGCCATGCCGAAGGCGCGGGCGAGCTCGGTGGGCCGGGTGTCGAGGCCGCCGTAGATGTAGACCTGCTTGTGCACGGTGGACCCGTAACGGCTGTAGGTAGTCGCCCGGGCGTTGGCCGCGGCCTCCATGCCGGTGAGGATCTGGCCCGCCAGGCGCCCGCCGCCGATGGCGTCGAAGGCCAGGGTCGCGCCGGTGGCGGTGAGCGCGGCGATCAGGTCGTCCATGAAGGTGGGCGTCGAGGAGTCCACCACGTGCGCGGCGCCGTCGTGGCGCAGGATGTCGGCCTGGGCCTGGCTGCGCACGATGTTGACCAGGCCGATACCCTCGGCGATGCACAGCTTGTTGAGCATCTGGCCGAGGTTCGACGCGGCGGCGGTGTGGACCAGGGCGGTGTGGCCCTCCATCCGCATCGTGCCGATCATGCCCAGCGTGGTCAGAGGGTTGACGAAGCAGGACGCGCCCTCCGCCGGCGTGGTTCCCGGCGGCAGCAGCAGGCAGTCGGCGGCCCTCAGGGCGCGGTACTGGGCGTACATGGCGCCGCCGAGGATCGCCACGGTCTTGCCGAGCAGGGCCTGGGCGGCGGGCGAACTCCCCGCCTTCACGACGACCCCCGCGCCCTCGTTGCCCACCGGCATGGACTCGTCCGCGCGTCCGCCCATGGCGCGCATGAACTGAGCGGCGATCGGCGCGGTGACCACCGGGCTGTCGGCGGTCCCGGTGACCTTGGCCGCGCCGATGTCCGCCGGGCCCAGCAGCAGGCCGAGGTCGGATGGGTTGATCGGCGAGGCCTCCACTCGCACCACCACCT
>JBIOEG010000085.1:0-14539 GCA_044445825.1 Caulobacterales bacterium | reverse complement strand
CAAAAACAACACCCCCCACAACAACCCAAACACCCCATCCTATAACGCCCCCCTCTGGGGGGTCCCATGTTTTTTTAACCCGGGGGGGGTTGCGGGGGGTTGGGCACTTAATAAAAAAACAAACCACGCCTGGGTCCCCGCTTTCGCGGGGAATTTCGGATGGGGGTGGTGGGAAAGCTTGGGATGGGACTTGGACACCCGCCACCTGTTGCGCACCTGTTATGCATCGATAACAGGCCTGTTTGGCGCCTGTTATGACCTGTTATCACCTGTTCCTTGCGGATATCAGGTGGCCGCAAGCCATTGAACGGACTGGCGTTTCAGACTTTAACAGGTGGAAAAAACCGTCAAATAACAGGTGGAACAGGTGAATAACAGGTGGAACAGGTGAGCGCGGGCGCTAGGTCCAGAGCGGGGAGGAGGCCTTCATGAAGCGCAGGTACATGATCATCCAGCCCACGTCCTCGCCGGTCTCGGGGTCGGCCGCCCAGGCCTGGTACCAGACGTTCTCGGTCTTCGGGCTTTCGCTCAACGCGAGGATCTTCGCGCGGCACTTGTAGTCGGTCTCCGCCTTGAGCGGCCCCGCCAGGGACTGCAGCTCGATGGCGCCGAACAGGCCCACGGCGAGGCTGGCCAGGGAGAACAGCTTGTCCTGCGCCCCGCGGTACAGCTGCACCGACATGGAAGGCGGCAGATAGGCCGGGTCGGCTTCGTATTCGGGGATGGTCTCGGGGATGGTTTTCAGTCGCCCCTTCAGGGCCTCGGCGGTGACGCGCACGGTGACGTCCTTCACCTCGTCGTCCACCTTGGCCTTGCCCAGAATGCGCAACGACCCCGGCGCGGAGCGGGCCTGGCCGGCCAGGCGATGCACCAGTTCGCTGTCGAGGTCCGGGCCGGCGCAGCTGGCCGAGCCCTCGCTGATCAGGTCGCCGGCCTCGTTCTCCATCCACAGCCGGGCATGGTCCTCCCCGGCCCGGGCGAAGGCGCGCACGGCCTCGCGGTCCACAGTGGCCTGCTTGAAATACATGGAGAAATTGCCCCGGCGATGCCAGTCGTCGCCGTACAGCTGCAGCAGCAGGGGAACGAACTGGTCCATGTGCAGGGAGCCGGCCACGGTGCCGCCCTTGAAGCCGAGCTTGGCGGCGGTGGCGTCGTCGTGGATCGAGCCCTTGGCGGTGGCGGCGGTGTTGTGCGGCACGCGCAGCTTGCCGGAGATTTCGCGGTCGTGGGTGAGGGTCATGGGCCGTCCTCCTGCCCCGGCCGATGGGGTGTCGGCGGCCTCTCGCGGGCCGCGCGCCGGGTCTCGCGAACGATAGTCCCAAAGCCGCCGGCCCCGCAATCGACGGCCGCCTTGCCGCCCCAGGTCGCAAAGGCTAATTCGGAACGTTTTGCAGGGAGCCCGGCATGGCGAAGGCGGAAAAGCTCATAGAAACCCTGGCCCTCGAGCGGATCGAGGTGAACCTGTTCCGCGGCGTCGCGCCCCAGGATCAGGGCCCGCGCATCTTCGGCGGCCTGGTGATCGGCCAGTCCCTGCTGGCGGCCTACAGGACCGTGGAGGAGCGCATCTGCCACTCGTTGCACTGCTACTTCATCCGCCCGGGCGACCCCTACGTGCCGATCCTCTACGACGTGGACCGCGCGCGGGACGGGCGCACCTTCGCCACCCGCCGGGTCACCGCCATCCAGCACGGCCAGCAGATCTTCAACCTCGCCGCCTCGTTCCAGACGCCGGAGGAGGGGGTCGAGCACCAGGACCCCATGCCCGCCGTCCCAAAGCCGGAGGAGCTGGCCGACGAGCAGGATCTGCGCAAGGCGTTCCTGGCCAAGCTGCCCGCCCAGATGCGAGAGATGGCCAACCGGCCCCGCCCCATCGAGATGCGACCCGTGGATCCCAATGATTTCATGGGGTCGGGCGTCGTGCGTCCGGCGTTCCAGCACATGTGGATGCGCGCAGCGGCGCCGCTGGGCGACGACGTGGTGATGAACCAGGCGGTGATCGCCTACGCCTCGGACATGAGCTTCCTGTCCACCGCCATGCGCCCGCACGGCATGGGCTGGCAGACGCCGGGCCTGCAGTCGGCCAGCCTCGACCACGCCGTGTGGTTCCACCGGCCTTCCAACTTCAACGACTGGCACCTCTACGCCCAGAAGAGCCCCTCCGCTTCCGGCTCGCGGGGCTTCAACCTCGGGGAGATCTACAGCCGCGACGGCAAGCTGGTGGCCTCCACCGCCCAGGAGGGCCTGATCCGCTTCCGCCCGCCGATGGACGCTTAGGATTTGTCATCTCGGAAAGCGCGCAGCGCTTGTCCGGGACCGCAGGAAGTGCTGGCGCGTGCCGCGGTCCCGGATAACGGCTGCGCCGTTTCCGGGATGACAGGTTTTGGGAAAGCTAACGCGGGCTACCCGCCCTGGCCGGCGAACACCTCGGCGTGACGCTCGACGATGCGCGGCCAGAGCCCCGCGGCGGCCGGTTCGTCGATGCCGAGGATCTCGCCCAGAACGTCGGTGAACTCGTCGGCGGATTCGAGCACCCGGTCCTCCGCCCCCTTCGGCGTCACATGCCGCAGCACCCGGCCGCGCAGCATCCAGTGGCCGTTCAGCCCATGGCGGAAGCAGAGGAGATTCTGCACGAAGATCGACTGCGGCGAGGTCTGCAGCAGGACGCAGCGCTCGGCGAGCCGCGCTTCCACCGCCGGCTCGGCGCGGAAATCGAAGGAAGAGGCGCCGCCCAGCGCATGGTGGCGCATGCGCCACCAGCCATCGCGCATGGCCTCCAGCCGGAACTTGAAAGCCCCGCTCTGGAACGGTCCATCGGCGAGGGCGTATGGGAAGATGGAGCCGTCGCCGAAGCCCACGTCGGCGATCATCGTCGGACCGTCGTCGAGTTCCACCAGCAAGACCAGGTGGTTGGCCAGGCTGGCGTCGCCCGAAGCCTCGCGCATCACCGCTCCGGCCATGCGGGTGACCTTGAAGCCGATCTCGCCCAGCGCCCAGCCCAGCAGGCCGTTCATCTCGTAGCACCAGCCGCCGCGCCGCCGCTCCACCAGCTTGGCGTAGGCGTCGGCCGGGTGGGTGGTGACGGGCCGGCCGAGCTGCACGTCGAGGTTCTCGTAGGGGATGGATCGCAAGTGGGCGGCGTGCACGGCGCGCAGGGTCGCGAGGTCGGGCCTGGCGTCGCCGGCGAAGCCGATGCGGTCGAGATACCGGTCCAGCTGCATGCGGCGGCTCGTTGAGGGCAGATCTCGGCAGCGGACTTACCGCGGGGCCGCGAGGCGATGCAACTCACGCACACTCACGCGTCCGCGTCAGAATACGTGTTCCAGCTCGACGGCTAGGCGGGCCTGGCCGCGGCCCTCCCGCTGGTTCGCACCGACCGCCGCCAACCAGCCGGCGTCGACGTCGATCTCAACCGGCGAGCCCGTCGGCCGGCCTTCCCACTTCAACTGCGGGCCGACATAGGCGCCCTCCGAACGGGTGAGGAACCCGTGGTCGTCGCCCAGATCTCCGAACGCCTCCAGGCCCAGGCGCAGATTGCCGACGGCGCGCCAGGTGGCCGACGCCGCGTAGCCGTAGGCGGCGAACTGTTCGTCTCGAGGGCCGCTGAACGGGCGCTCGACGATGAAGTTGAACAGGCCCTGGAAACGGCCGGACGTCTTGGCGAGCAACAGCTTGGCTTCTGCGCCGTCGGTCTGGCCGTTGAGACCCTTGGCGTATTCCAGATAGAGCGCCGCATCGACGCCGAGATTGGGAATGGCGCCGAGGTAGCTGACGCCCTCCAGCCCGACCTTGGTGAACCTGCTCTGTTCGCCGGGTTGGCGCGTCAGGGCGCTGACCAGCGCAAGGCTGAACCGGTCGGTGAAACCGTATTCGGTCTCCAGCACGAGCGTGTCGGCGCCGCCGAGCGGTCCGCCGGACTCCTGGGCGTAGCGCGTTTCAAGTTCGAACTCGTGGTTCTCCACGTACGGGGAATAGACCACCTCATCGAGCCGCGGATCGGCCAGCGCCGCGTGAGCGGCGAGCGCCGCGAATAGCGCGACCGCGCATGCCAACCAGTTCCGCGACATCATGCCTCCTGCAATTGCGAGCCATTCGCATATTCCCTCTTGCGAACGATTGTCAATTGCATCACCTATGCGGCGTCAGACTTCCTCTGGAGTGTCCAATGCGGCTATCGCTTTCGGTTCTGGTTTTGGCGATCAGCTTGATCGCCGCGCCGTCGCTCGCCGCCGAGACGCCCACGGCGATCACCGTCACGCTCAAAGGCCACCGTTTCACGCCGGCCGACATTACCGTGCCGGCCGGTCAGAAGGTGCGCATCGTCCTGGTGAACCAGGACGCGGCCACCGAGGAGTTCGACAGCCACGATCTGAGGGTCGAGGAGCTGGTCACGCCGAACGGGCGGACCACCTTCAGCATCGGACCGCTCAAGCCCGGCGCCTACAGTTTCATGGGTGAGTTCCACGCCGCCACCGCCGAGGGTCGCGTGGTCGCCGTCGAGGGGGCGAGATAGAGCCCGTGCTGGCTTCGCTGCTCATCGTCTTCCGCGAGGTTCTCGAGGCCGGCCTCATCGTCGGCGTCGTCCTGGCCGCCACCGAGCACGTGCACGGGCGGGCGCTCTGGGTGAGCGGCGGCGTCGTCGCGGGAGTGGCGGGCGCGGGTCTCGTGGCCCTGTTCGCCCAGACGCTCTCGGATGCGTTTTCGGGCTCGGGCCAGGATGTGTTCAACGCCTGCATCCTCTTGGCCGCGGTGTTGATGCTCAGCTGGCACACCATCTGGATGGCGCGTCATGCCCGGGAAATGACCCAAGACCTCAAGGCCCTCGGCCGGGCCGTGGTTTCGGGCGAGCGCACCCTGTTCGCCATGGCCGTGGTGGTCGCGGTGGCGGTCCTGCGCGAGGGCTCGGAGGTTGTGCTGTTTCTCTACGGCATCGCGAGTTCAGGCGGTACGCAACCCCTTTCCATGCTGATTGGCGGACTTGGCGGCGTGGGCGCGGGCGGCCTGGCGGCCTGGCTGCTCTATCGGGGGCTGCTGGCGATCCCGGCGGGCCGGCTGTTCTCGGTGACAAACGGACTGATCGCCCTGCTGGCGGCCGGCATGGCTGGCCAGGCGGCGGTCTACCTCACCAAGGCCGACCTAGCCCCGACCCTGGGCGACGAGCTGTGGGACACCTCCAGCCTGTTGCCTGACGACGGCCTGGTGGGACGCGCCCTCCACGCGCTGGTGGGCTATTCGGACCGCCCGATGGGCTTGCAGGTCCTCGCCTATCTGATCGTGCTGGCGGCGCTGGTGGTGCTGAGCCGCGTCATCGGCGGCAAGCCGGGCGCCACGCGCGCGCGGGTCGCGCAGGTCTGACCCCGGCAGCCGACTACCGGTTCGGGGCCACCAGGATCTTTATCTGGCTCTTGTCGGTCTGCAGCTTCACGAACGCGCCCGGCGTCTCCTCCAGACCCACCACGCCGGAGACGATGGTGGAATAGCGGGTGCGTCCGTCGGCCAGATGGCCCAGCGAGGCGGCGAACTCATCGCGGCTGTAGCCGAACACGTAGCGCAGCTCGATCTCCTTGGTGATGAAGATCAGCGGCTCGAGGCGGTCGGTCTCCATGCACACGCCGGCCACGACGATGCGCGCGCCGACCGGCGCCGCCTCGGCCAGGGCCTGGATCACACCGGGCGCGCCGACGCATTCGAAGATCAGCGGACGCTTGGGACTGCCGCCCTGCATTTGGGCCATCATCGCCTCCGCCCGCGTTCCCGGAACGCCGAAACCGGCCCAGGATGCATGCGGCGAGACGGTCGCGGGATCCACCACCACGTCCGCGCCCATGATCTCGGCGGCGGCGCGCCGCTCCGCCGAGAAGTCCGATGCGATCACCGGCCCCAGACCGCGCGCCTTCAGAGACGCGATCACCGCCAGGCCCACCGGGCCGCAGCCGACGACCATGAACACATGGTCCGACTGCGGATCACCCATCGCGACCGCGTGCTCGCCCACGGCCAGCGGCTCGGTGAGCGCGGCATGCTCGGGAGTGAGGCCGTTGGGGACCTTGAGCATCAGCATCTCGGAGAGGAGCAGGGTCTGTGCGAAGCCGCCGGGCACATTGCTGGAATAGCCGAGGGACTCGAAACCGGTCGCCGTCGCCAGGCCAGGCACCGAGACCACCACGTCTCCGGCCTTGAAGTCGCCGGCGGCGTCCAGCACCTCGCAGCAGAATTCGTGGCCGAATACCGTGTCCTGGCCCTTCTTCATCTGGCTGAAGCCGCCCAGACGCTCGGTCAGGTCGATCATGTGATCGTAGTGGTCGAGCGCGTGCAGGTCCGAGCCGCAGATGCCGCAGACCAGGGTCTTGCAAAGCACCTGTCCGGGGCCGGGAACCGGAGTCTCCAGTTCGTCCACCACCAGCCTGCCGTTTCGCCTGATCACCGCGCGCATGGGACGTCCCTCGTTCGTACAGCCACTCTAACGGCCCTTGTTCCTGGGGAAAGCAAGTCATGCAAGCTCGCCGCGACGGCTTCCGATCGCCGGAACGGCTCGCGCGCTCCGGCGCCGTGCGCCATGCTGGTCGCATGAACTACCGCCACGCCTTCCACGCCGGCAACTTCGCCGATCTGCTCAAGCACGCCGTGCTGCTCGAGCTCCTGCATGTCATGGCTCGGCGGCCGGCGCCGCTGACCGTGATCGACACCCACGCCGGCGCCGGGATCTACGATCTGCGGGGCGAGGCCGCTCGGCGGACCGGGGAGGGAGAGGCCGGCATCGTTCGGCTGATGGACGAAGGCGAGTTGCCGCCGACGCTGGTGCGGCTGAAAGCCGAGGTCGCCACGGTGAATGGCGGGCGCTCGCCGGTCCAGCTGTATCCCGGCTCGCCGCTGCTGATGGCCCGGGCGCTGCGACCGCGCGACCGGCTCATCGCCTGCGAGCGGCGGGCCGACGACTACGCGGCGCTGAAGCAGGCCCTGCCCCGGCAGGCCGGCGCGGAATGCCTCATGTCGGACGGCTGGCGCATCGCCGCCGAGCGCGCGCCGGCCGCGCCGGCAGCGCTGCTGGTGCTGATCGATCCGCCGTTCGAGGCGGCGGACGACCAGGCGCAGATAGGGCGCCTGATCCGGCGGCTGCTGCGCCGCAATCGCGGGGCGGTGGTCGCCGTCTGGGTCCCGCTCAAGGACCTGGCGACCTATGACGCCTTGCTCACCGAGATCGCCGACGCCGCCGGCGCGGCTGCGGTTCTGGCGGCGGAAGTCCGCATGCGCCCGCCCGTCGACCCGATGAGGATGAACGGCTGCGCCGTGGTGACTATCAATCCGCCGGCCAGCCTGGCGCAAGCCGCCGAGGGCGGCCGCATGGCTCGCGGCGCGGTTGGGGGAAAGCGGCGCCGCCGCCCGGGCGTGGCGACTTGCCGCGACCTGAAGCCGGCCGGTTCACCATGTTTTGCTCGCGCATTAAGGTTCCGGTAAGCCGCTTGTCGCCTCATGGGCGAATGGACGCGGTGGTTGACTCCAACAAGCTGAGGAAGCGCGAACTGGTGGTTCGCGTGGCCGTGCTGGAGCTGCTCGTGGCCGACCTGATCCATTTGCTGCGACAGGTGGCCCCCGCCGTTGTGGACGAGTTGGCCGCCGAGGCCGTCACCGACCGCGACGGGCAGTTCAGCCATGCCATGCCGGCCGGCCTGGAGCATCAGCGTCTGCGCCTGCATGACGTGCTCGAGGAGCGGGCGCGCAGCCTCAACCACAAGCGCTTTTCCCGGCGACTGTCCGTTCAGCGCTTCCCCTCCACCGACTGATCCCTGCGCCGACACTGGGATGATAGGTCGCGCCAATTTCGCAGGTGCGTCATGATTTTCGGCGTGCTATGTTGCGTTGCAGCATTTCTCAAGTCGGCCCGCCCAGGCCTGGAGACGGAGAGCACGCATGGCTTTGTTGTCTGAATTCCCTACCGTCGAGTCGATGACCGACGGGGCGCAGCGCGTATGGCGCATGCCCCTGGGCGCCGCCTCGCCCCTGTGGTTCGCCTACGGCGCCGCAGCGAGCGCCGGGGTGGCATTCTGGTGGCTGAACCAGTGGACCCGCCACGTGAACTTCGAGGCGATTGCGGTGCAGATCGCGCCGGCGGCGAAGCTGGTGATTGCCGAACCCATCGCAGCCACGCCGGCACCGGAAACGGCGCCCGTGGCCGTTGAGTTCGAAGCGGCCGCCGATTCTGCGACGCTGGTCGCCGAGACGCCGGAGCCCGCACCGGAAGTCGTGCTCGAGCCGGACGATCTGACCAGGCTCAAGGGCATCGGACCAAAGCTGGCCGCGGCGTTGGCGCAGCGCGGCGTGACCCGCTTCGCCCAGATCGCGGCCTGGACGGACAGAGATCTCGCCGAGGTGGACGCGGCGCTGAAGCTGCTCGGCCGCGCCGAGCGCGACGCCTGGGTGGACCAGGCCGCCAAGCTCGCCTAGGTCCTTCGCGCCCCCGCGAACGAACGCTTCACCGTGATCGGTCTAGACTGATCCCCTCGACGGAGCGGGGCGGAGAGGCGTGGTGACGACAAACATGCCCGTCGCGGAAGGCCATCGGCTCTGGCTCGCCGCCGAGCGGATCAAGATCCTCTCCGACAGGCTGATCGGCTTCGGCCCGTTCGGCATGGGCCTGGACGGGCTGCTGGCCTTCGTGCCCGTGGCCGGAACCGCCTACAGCCTCGGCGCGGGGGCTCTGCTGGTGCGCGAGGCGGTGCTGGCCGGCGCGTCGAGTTGGACGATCACGCGCATGAGCCTCTATGTCGGATTTCGCACGGCGGCGTCGGTGGTCCCGCTGATCGGCTCATTGGTGGACATCGGCTTTCGGGGTCACCTGATGGCCGCCAAGGCCCTGCAGAAGGACATCGGCCGGCGATGCGGCCAGCCGGACAAGGCGGCCATCGACGTTATCCGCCGACATCCGTTCCGCTTCCGCCCGGCCGGAGCGGACGCACCCCAGATCGCCTGACCACCAAGCCGCCGGTTGGAGAATTCCGGCAAGGGCCCTAGCTTCTGCGCCGAGGAACTCCAGGAAGGCGCACAGATGGCCCGCATACCCTATTTCGACCGCACCCAAGCCACCGGCCGCGCGGCCAAGGCCTTTGAGCGGCTTCCGAAGCTGAACATCTTCAGCATGCTCGGCCACTCCGGCGAGATGATCGACGGCTTCACCAAGCTTGGCACGCAGATCCTGAACTTTTCCAGCCTCGACCCCGTGCTGCGCGAGATCGCCATCCTGCGCGTCGGCGTGCTGTCCAAGGCCAGGTACGAGGTGTTCCAGCACGAGCGCATCTCGCGCCAGATCGGCATGTCCGACGCCCTGATCGCCGCCACCCACGAGGGTCCGCAGGCCGCGGCGTTCGACGAACTGCAGCGTCTGGTCATGGCCTTCACGGATGACGTGGTGAGGAACGTGCGCGCCTCTGACGCCACCTTCGAGCCGCTCAAGGCGCGGCTGACCTACAAACAGCTGCAGGAACTGACCATCACCATCGGTTACTACATGCTGGTCAGCCGTTTCCTGGAAACCTTCGACGTGGACATCGAAAGCGGCGCGCCGCCGGAAGTTCGCGTGTCGGGGTCCCGAGCCTGACGAACGTCGTCAGGCGCGTTTGGCGCGGATCGGTTCGACGTTCGGACGTCCGACGGCGCGGCTGAAATCGCGCGGATGAATGTACTCGTCGCGGAACCAAGGCTTGTCGGTCGGATCGAATGCGCGCTGGATCCATTCCTTCACCCGCTGGACGCGGCCCTGGCGAACGGCGGCCGAGTGATGGCGCAGCCAGAGCACCGGGTGCGCGACGGGTTCAAGCTCGAGCATGACCAGGTCCATGCCAAGCGTCTCGACCAGGGTAGGCAGGCTGCCGATGCCCGCCCCCCGCGCAATGGCGAGCACGAGCGCGGCGCTGGAGTTGGTGACCAGGTGATTGCCGTTGAGCTCCAGCAGGGCGATGGCCTTGCGGTTCCAGGTCGACAGTTGTTCCTTGTACGCCGCGTGATGCATCACGCGATGCTGCGCCACCTCCGCGAAGGTCGCCGGCGCCCCGTAGAAGTTGATGTAGTCGCGCGAGGCGTAATAGGCATAGTGCAGCGTGGCTATGGGCGTCGACACCATGTCCGGTGAACCGGACTCGGTGAATTCGAGCGAGAGGTCTACGCCATCGCCCATCGGCGCGTTCGGCCACAGGCCGCAGTCGAGCGAAAGCTGAATCTGTGGGTTGGTGCGCTGGAACTCGCCGAAGGTCGGCATCAGCACGAAGCTCGCCATGCCGTCGGGCGCGGCCAGGCGCACCCGGCCCTCGTCGACGCGATCGCGTCCGGCCACGTCGCGTACGATCGCGCCGCCGAGACGCGCCATGCCGGCCGCCAGATCGTGCATGGTCTCGCCGGACGGCGTCAGGCAGATCCCCCTGGATGAGCGATTGAACAACCGCGCGCCCAGGCGGATTTCCAGATCTTCCATGCGCCGGCTGATTGTCGGCTGAGTCATGCCCAGGGCGCGAGCCGCGGCGTTGAGGCTGCCGGACTCCGCGACAGCCAGGAAGATGCGGACGTCGTCCCAGTCGAGCCGGCGCCAAAGGTCGTCTTGGTCGGTCGATCCCTGCATGATCGCTATGCGCTCCCGAAGAACGGTATGTTTCGGCAGGACCTTACAGTAGTTCGCACGCTTGTCAGGAAGCCCCCCGGTAACCGTACCACTACAGCATACAATTGATTGCGCTCATACCGCGAACGGCAAATTGGCGCATACCGCTTCTGCGATCTTCGCAGACGATAAACGTTTCGCTAACCATTACGAAATACGGGACCTTCAGGGACCCGCATCATGCGTTGCACGGAACGCCACAGCTCTACCTCAGGTTTTGTGCGCGCAACCGTGGATGTTCACGAACATCTGGGCTTCTCGAGCGTCTCCGACTGCGAGTACGGCTTGGTGAGCCGGATGATCGGCGATCTGATGCAGGCCGAGGTCGCCGGTCCCGAGGTGCTCGCGGCCGCCTGCGCCGTGCAGGCCAGCGCCTGCATGGCTTATCGCGAAGGCGGCGCGATTGTCGGCGTGGTCGGCTACCTGTTCCTGAACGCCGGCGGGCTGAGCCAGGTGATCACCGGCCGCTTCGACGGCGCCGATCTTGATCTCGGGTACCTGAGCCGAACCCGCGAAGCGCCGGCGGCGGGATACACCTGGGGACTGGCGGTCGCTCGCCGCACCGGGAAATCGGCGAGCGTCGCCGCCTTCAAGGCGATGGATGAATTGCGTTCCGGCGCCTGGCGCTGGCTGCCGTTCTTCACGCGCGCCGTGACGCCGGTAGGCCGCTTCGTGGCGGTCACCCGCGCCGGATTCCAACCTCTGCGCGGTCCCAAGGACAACCTGTTGATCTGTCCCGCCGCACTGGAGCTTGCCGCATGAACGCCCGCGTTCAGATCATTGAGCCGATCAGTCCGATCCTCGTTCCGCAGGTGCGGGTCGACGTCGCGCGCACGCTCGACGATCTGGTGCAGGTCGCCGCCATCCGCGCGGTCGTCTACATGGGCGAGCAGGTCTGCCCCTTCGCCGAGGAGTTCGACGGCAACGACTTCAGCGGCGCCACCCACCTGATCGCGCGGTCGGCGGGCGAACCGGTCGGCGTCATGCGGCTTCGCTGGTTCGCCGAGTTCGTGAAGATCGAGCGTTTCGCCGTGCTCAAGGAGCATCGTGGCGGCGAGGTCGCGCGCGCACTGTTCACCGCCGGCTATGATCTGGCCGCACGCAAGGGCTACCGCAGGGTGCTGGGCTATGTGCAGGTGCGGCTGTGGCCGTTCATGCAGAGGGTTGGCGGCCTGACGCGGCGGCCCGGGCGCGCGCGGTTCGTCGTCTCGGATCACGAGTATATGGAGGTCGAACGGGCGCTGACGCCGCCGGCCGACGCCGTCTCCATCGACGCCGATCCGCTCGTTGTGCTCAGGCCCGAGGGCGCTTGGCGCCACCCCGGCGTGCTCGACCGATCCGCCGGCCGCCCGGCAACCAATCCGCACTAGGCCCTAGATGTTCGTCACGCCCAGCGCCTCGAGCCGCCGGTCCATAGCTTGGAGCCGGCCGTGGCTGATCTGCCTCGATCTTCAGCGCGAGTACGTCGTGCCGGGGCGGCCGCTGTATGACGAGGCGGCGTCCGCGGTGACCGACGCCTGCGCCAGGGTCATGCGGCGCGCGCGCAGGGAGGGTTGGAGGATCGTCCATACCCAGCTGCGCCGCAGCGTCGGTCTGTTCGCGGCGGAGGGTCGGTTCGGCGCGCCCATCGCCGGGCTTCGTCCGTTGATCAGCGAGCCGGTGTATCTGCGTCAGGGCCTTTCGGCCTTCTCCAATGCCGACTTCGCGCAGGAGATGCGCGAGGCGCGCGGCGAGAAGGTGTTCCTGATCGGTTTTTCGATGAGCGACACCGCCCTGGCCACCGCTCTGGCCTGCGTGGATCTGGGTCTGGACCTCGTGCTGGTGGAGGACGCGTTGGGCTCGGGGCCGAATCATCGCGCCGCCGCGGAGATCGCCAGGGACATCCTTGAGCCGTACGTCGAGTTCACTTCCACGCGGGAGTTGTTGAAAGGGACGAGCGTCGTGGAGTACGCTCAGTGAGACGCAACTCCGGCGACCAGGACTTGGCGCGTGCGGCAACGCTCGGCGCCCTGCCTGGCCTGCTTACCATCGCACGAAGAGTCATTCTCGCCAGCTTTGAACCGGGAGATCCGGAGGTGGATGGTCTTCGTGAGCTGTTGGAGCGTTGCGTGGTCGACGCCCACCGGATCTGTCTTCGCGAACGCATCCGGATGAATGAAGATTTTCAAAGTGGATGAGCGGCATGCACGCGGGACCCACGACGTTTGAGCAATTGCGTCCGCGGCTGATGCTGCTGCTCGAGTTGCATCGCACCGCGGCCACCGAGGAGGCCCGGGAGGCGCTTGCGCCCTTGATCGAGGATCTCTTTCTGTCGACCGCATGGCACGTGGCGGCGGACATGGTGGAGAACGGCGTGGCGCCGCTCGCCAGCGCGCGCGGCGATCGCTGGCCTCGCCTGGTCTTGGTCGAGCCTCAGGACCAGTCAGCCTAGCCAGACGGTCCGCGCGAGCGCCGAACGCCCACGACCCCGCCTCGCCGAAGCGACGCGCGCAGACATCAGTCAAATTCAACGAACTGTGCCATTTTCTTACAAGTAATAAGTTTTTCACCTTGAATAGTGTAGAAATTCATAGTTCCTTCATCTTGATTCGCAGTTCTGGATATTGACGAAAGCCCTTGAACAGTTGAATAATTCTGTTGATGGGGTTGGGGCGGCGCCCGTCGATGCGGACTATCGGGCGTGCTTGCGGGTCTCACCGCCGTCGCGCCCTCGGCAAAAAAGGCGCCAGTCCCATCTTCGCCCGTCCCGACCCCGCTCTGAGCGGATAGGGGCTATGTCGAATGCGCACCTTGGCTGTGGTGGCCCGTAAGGGCGGCTCCGGAAAAACCACCCTCTCTGTTCACCTCGCGATCGCCGCGCACTTGCGGGGTTTGAAGGCGGTGTTGGCCGACGCCGATCCGAGCCGGTCGGCCAGCGATGTCCTGCGCGCACGCGCCGGCGCCGGGCCCATGCGGATGGAGACAGCCGGGCCGAAGCTGTTCGCCCTGCAGGTGGCCTCTGCGCGCGCCGGCGCCGATCTGATGGTCATCGATACGCCCGCGGGACCCGAGCAGGATCTCGGACACGCCGTGGTGGTCGCCGATCTCACCCTGCTCGTCGTTCGCCCGACGTTCCTCGACATCGCCTGCGCCGTACGCACGGTGGAGGTGGCGCGGCGGCTGAACCGGCCCGCCATGCTGGTGCTCAATCAGGCCCTGTGCCCGCGCAACGGCTGGGAGGCGCCGTCCGTGGCCAAGACGCTGGAAGCCTTTCGCTTCACCGGCCTGCCCGTCGCCAAGACCATCCTGCGCTCGCGGACCGCCTACCAGATCGCGGTGGCCAGCGGCCAGTCCGCGGAGGAGCAGGCCGGTTGCGCCGCCGCGCGCGAGTTCGCGGCCTTGTGGTCCGAGGTCGACGTGGCGCTTTGGGGCGCTTCCCGGCAGGCCCTGCGCGCCTGAGCATCCCGGGTCCGCGGTCAGTCGGGCCACGCCTGTTCCACCTGTTCCGACCTGTTATTCACCTGTTCCACCTGTTATTTCACGGTTTTTTCCACCTGTTACGGTCTGGAAACCGTGATGGTTCAATCAGTTACAGTCACCTGATATCGCTCAGGAACAGGTGATAACAGGTGATAACAGGCGCCAAACAGGCCTGTTATCGATGCATAGCAGGTGCGGAGCAGGTGGCGGGTGTCCAAGTCCCACCCCAAGCTTTCCCACCACCCACACCCGAGATTCCCCGCGAAAGCGGGGACCCCCGCGTGTGTTGTTTGTTTGATGAGTGGACCCCCCCCCCGCCCCCAAACCCCCCACACCATAATCCCCCCGCTAACGGGGGGACCCTGGTTTTTTTTAATGCGGTGGGGTCCGGGGGGGTGGGCACTTAACCAAAAAAAAAAACACGCCTGGGTCCCCGCT
>JBIOEG010000084.1:0-15731 GCA_044445825.1 Caulobacterales bacterium | reverse complement strand
CCTTCTCCCCTTGCGGGAGAAGGTGTCGGGCGGACGCCCGACGGATGAGGGGTCGCACCGCCCGCGGGCATTTTTCCGCCACACGGCTAGCCGCAAGCACATCATCGACCCCTCATCCGACCGCTTCGCGGCCACCTTCTCCCGCAAGGGGAGAAGGAACTCCGCCCCCCATCACCCCCGCCGAGTTCGACACGCTCACCCGCGCCGACTTCCGCCTGTTCATCGAGCGGGCCTTCGCCGAGCTGAACGGGCCTACCGAGTTCCGCGACAACTTCCACATCGGCCTGCTGGCCGCCCGACTGGACGAGGTGCGCAGGGGCCGCACCAGGCGCCTGGCCATTCACGTGCCGCCGCGCAGCCTCAAGTCGCTGATCGCCTCCATCGCCTTCCCGGCCTTCGTCCTCGGCCACCACCCGGCCCGGCAGCTGATCTGCGTCTCCTACGGCCAGGAGCTGGCCGACGCCCTGGCCCGGGCCTGCCGCCAGCTGATGGGCGCCGACAGGTACAGGCGCCTGTTCCCCGCCACCCGCCTGTCGCCGGCCCGCCAGGCCGTCCACGCCTTCGAGACCACCGCCGGCGGCGTGCGCCTGGCGACCTCGGTGGGCGGCGCCCTCACCGGCTTCGGCGCCGACCTGATCGTGCTGGACGACGCCATGAAGCCGGAGGAGGCCGCCTCCGACGCCCTGCGCCGGGCCACCAACGACTGGTTCCGCCAGAGCCTGCTCACCCGGCTCAACGACAAGGCCCAAGGCGCCGTGGTCAATGTGATGCACCGCCTGCACGAGGACGACCTCGCCGGATTCGCCGGTGAGCTGGAGGACTGGGACGAGGTCGCCCTGCCCGCCATCGCCCAGGAGGACGAGACCCACGCCTTCGACACCCCCTACGGCCCCGCCAGCTTCACCCGCAAAGCCGGCGAGGCCCTGCACCCGGACCGCGAGCCCGCGGCGCTGCTGGAGCGCCTGCGCCGCGCCCTGGGGACCGAGGTGTTCGCCGCCCAGTACCTGCAGGCCCCCACCCCGCCCGGCGGCGCCATCATCAAGGCCGCCTGGTTCCGCCGCTACGACCTGGGCGCCTCGCCCCCGTTCGACCGCGTGGTCCAGAGCTGGGACACCGCCAACAAGGCCAGCGAGCTTTCCGACTACAGCGTCTGCACCACCTGGGGCGTGGCGGAGAACAACGCCTATCTGATCCACGTGCTGCGCCGGCGCCTGGAGTACCCCGACCTGCGCCGCGCCGTCGAAGCCCAGGCCGCCCTCTTCGCCGCCGAGACCATCCTGATCGAGGAGACCGCCTCAGGCGTCCAGCTCCTGCAGGACCTGCGCGCCGCCGCGTGCCCCGGCCTGATCCCCGTCCGCCCCCGCGGCGACAAGGTGATGCGCCTCAGAGCGCAGACCCCCAGCATCGAAGCCGGCCGCGTCTTCATCCCCCACGACGCCCCCTGGCTCGGCGACTACCTCACCGAACTGATCAGCTTCCCCAGAGTCCGCCACGACGACCAGGCCGACAGCACCGCGCAGGCGCTGGCGTGGATCTTCGCCAGGTCCGGGTTCGACGAGTGGCGGGAGTGGGTGAGGTTGATGGGGCAGGATGAGCGCTGACATCCCGCTCATCCCGGCGAAGGCCGGGACCCAGTCAAACCTGTCCATTTCACCACGAAGCACACGAAGGACACGAAGGCGCGCCAAGGGCGCCCGTGCTCCCCCGTCACCCCCCTTACTCCGAGATTCCCCGCGAAAGCGGGGATCCAGGCTTTTTTGCGGACCCCTGTGCACGCACAACTGATTGTAAAAGACCTGGGTCCCCGCTTTCGCGGGGAATCTCGGAGTTAGGGGGAGGGCGGCAGCCGGCCAATTGCTGGACCGTTGGAGCTGCCGCTCCGTGGCCTCCGTGGTCCTCCGTGTCCTCCGTGGTTGGACGATGGCGGGGCTCGAAACCTGCTTCCCCGACACGCCGACTACAAACGGGGAGCGCGAGTGCTGTCGACTTTGCGACCTAAGATCACGATCCGGAGAGGCGCCGCCGATGTGAACAATGCGCGGCCCCACGCGGCTTGCAACCGCCCGGCAAGGCGCGTTGAGATTCCTCACGGGTCAAGCGCCAGTTGTGCCCGAACGCCGTTCGAGTCGTGTGGACCAGCGAGCGGCGAAACGGCGCCGCTCGGCTGATTCGACGTCAATTTGGGGTGTTGGGTGCGGGCGGAAGAACTGGAGGTGTGTTGATGTCATTCAACAATGTTGGACCCTTGGTGTCCCTCAACCCAGGCGCCGACTTCTGGTGGTGGTACTCATACGGCGGTGGCGACCAAGGCACGCAATTCGCTTCGGCCGATGTGAAGACCCCCAACTCCGGCGCCGTGCACCTGGCTGATCAACAGCGCAAGATGAAGGACAACAGCGGCAACGCCACCTACTTTGTCCACATCACCAACCAGGGTCCCGGCGTCTGTTTCCACAACCTGCAAGGTGGAGGGATGTCATGAAGATCACCCTCGTTACGGACATGCACGGCGCGCTGGTGGGAACCATCCGCGGTCATGCCTTGTCGGAAAAGAAGGACGGCGTGGAGGCCGGCGTCATGGTGGGGCCGGGCTATAGTCTCCATCACGTCGACGTGGACGAAGGCTTGGCCGCGATCAAGGACGCCGCCGAACTGCACCACAAACTGGCGGCGCACGTCCCCAGCCGGACCTGAAACCTAAGGAAGACGGGGGACACACACCACTCGAGGTCCGTCCGCCAGAACGGCGGGGCGAAGGTGCGTGTCCCTCATTCAGCAGCCCGCTCGCACAGTGGCGAACGTGACCCTGCTGTAGGGAACGCCGCGCCCTCACTCAGCCCGGGGGGCGGCCGTATCGGCTTCAACCCAAGCCGTGCATGCTTGAAGGCTCCTGCCCACCCCCATCTCCGAGATTCCCCGCGAAAGCGGGGATCCAGGCTTTTTTGCGGACCCCTGTGCACGCACAACTGATTGTAAAAAAACCTGGATCCCCGCTTTCGCGGGGAATCTCGGAGTTAGGGGGAGGGCGAATTTTCGGTGACAGTTTCCTGCTCCGTGGCCTCCGTGGTCCTCCGTGTGCTCCGTGGTGAAGACGTTGGCGGGGCTGGACACCGGCTTCGCGGGAGGCAGCGGCCGGCGCTTTCATTCACCACGGAGAACACGGAGGACCACGGAGCCTTTGTGTCCTCCGTGTCCTCCGTGGTGAAATGGACGCCCGAGCACGAGCCCGGCATTCGCCGGAAGAGACCTGTTCATCCCCCTACGGCGCGGCCACGGATGCGTCCCTCGTCCACTCGTCGCACTCCAGGGTGATGCGTTCGGTGAGCGGGCCGCTGGCGGCCTGGTCGAGTTCCGGGAGCGGCTGGTACTCGGAGACCCAGCAGCGGTAGAGGTTGTAGGCGAGGATCGGCTGGCCGGAGTCGCCGAGCACCTCCAGGCGGACGTTCTTGCGTGGGTTCGCCGGGGCGGCCTGCAGGGTCTGGGCCGCCCAGTCGGCGAAGGCGGTGTCGCGGCTCAGGCCCCGCTCGAGGGTGACGGGCTCGAAGGTGGTGCGGCCGGGGGATGTCTGGACCGTGGGCGACCAGCCGCCCTCCTCATGCGTGACCACCTCGGTGGTCCGGCCCAGGGGACTGACCTCGGTCACGCCAGGGATCACGCGGCCGTCCCAACTCACCCGGAACCGGCCGTTGCGCAAGGCGTCCGGTTGCCCGCCGAAGTGAACCTGCGCCCGGGCCCGCTCCAGCGGCTGGGCGAGCGCCGGCGCGCCGAGGCAAGCGAGCGCCACCGCGATGGCCGTGACGCTGGCGCGGAGGTCGAGAGTCGGCGGCATCGAACGATCTCGGCGATTTGGTAATTCGGGGACACAATACTTAATTGCGGCCCGGGCGCACGTTGCAGGTGCGCGGAGCGAGCCGCAATTAAGTATTGTGTCCCCGAATTACCCGAATTACCCGGCGATCACGGCTTGGCGGTGCGCCACTTGCCGTTGTCGCCGCCGTCGCCGGTGGTGTCGCCGGGCTTGAAGTCCTTGCTCCAGGTGTAGAGCGCACGGCCCTTGTAGGCCCACTGCTTCTTGCCGTCGTCGCGCACGATGATCGTCCAGTCGCCGTTGGCCTTGGCGTCGGCCGCGGCGGCGAGCGGCGGCCAGGCGGCGGCGCACTGGTCGTTGCAGTTGGAGAAGCCGGTCATGTCGCGTGTGTAGGTGTACAGCGTCATGCCGCTGGCGTCGGTGAGCGTGGGTCCCAGCGACGTCTGGGCGACCTTGGCCGGTCCGGCATCCTGGGCGACGGCGGCGGACATGCCGAAACCGGCGATTGCGGCGGCCAGGACGGCCACGAGCATTGGGCGCATGCATTCCTCCTGTGGAGTTGAACTGTCGGAGCCGTCGCGGCCCCGCCCGATTCAGTTGACGATAGCCCAGGTCCCGTCGGGCTGCTGGCAGGCGCGGCCGCTGGCCACCTCCGGCGAGTCGCCCACATAGACCTGCTGGGTGTAGGTCGCGCAGCGGAAACCGTCCGGGTCGGTGTAGTAGTCGCCGACGCGGAAGTCGCCGTAGTGGCCGTTGTTGGGATTGTCCCACTGCCAGTTGCTGTTGGCGCGTCCCGAGTTGAAGCCGTTGTAGTAGGTCTTGTAGGCGTAGCTGCGGTCGTCGCAGTCCATGTGGCTGGTCAGGGCCCCGCCGAGCGCGCCGCCGATGATCACGCCGGCGACGGTCGCGGCCGGTCGAGATCCGCCTTGGCTGACGGCGTTGCCGAACAGGCCGCCGATCAGGGCGCCTGCCAGGACGCCGCCCGGATCGGGCGCGGTGCGGCACTGCTGGTAGAACCGGTCGTCGTTGTAGCTGTAGGTCTGGCCGTAGCGGCGTTGCCAGCGCTGGTTGGCGTCGCCGCCGTCCGCGGGGCGGCCGAAGTTGGCGGGCGTGGGACGGTCGTCGTAGCGCGCGTGCACGCGGCCCGCCTGATAGCCGGCTCGGTAGCCTGCCCGGTAGGCGTCGTCGTACTGGCCCGAGCGGCCGTGGTCGCGGGACTGGTCCGGCGGCGGGTAGCGGCCGTAGCCTTGGTCGGGCTGGGCCGACGCCGCCTGGGCGATCATTCCCGCGCAGACCGCGGCCGACAGTACGGACATGGCTCTGATCTTCATGGCGTTCTCTCCTGGTCGGCTCGGCCCGCTTGTCGCGCCTTCGGCTGGTCGCACCGAGCGCGCGCGCCGGGCCGACGCCGCCGCGCCGGGTGAAAGCGCCAAATCAGGACATTTCTAAGGTGAAACGAATCTGAACCGGCTGTTCAGCGCCGGTTCAGGCGTCGCGTCGACGCGCCGGGTCCGGTCACGTTGTGGTCACACGCCAGGGCTACCGTCGCGCGTGTTACCGTCACAGGTTGTGCAACCGAGGGAGGCGCGAGATGACGCCCTATCAGACCTATGCCGTCATGGTCCTGTGCGCCCGCGACGTGGACGCGATCTGGCACAAACTGGCGGCGCCGCAGGCCAATCCGGCTCTGCCGGCGGCCGGAGACGCGAACTACGCCTACATCACAGCCGCCACCTGGACGGCGATCGCGCAGTTGCGGTGCGACGACCAGATCATCAGCAAGAGCGACAACGTCTACTACGGCCTGCTGCTGCGCTGCCACACGGCGAGCGATCCCTTCGCCGTTGGGGACTATCTGGTCGCCATTCGCGGCACCATGACGCAGGACGAATGGGAGAACGACACCCTGTCGCTCATCCCCATGCCGTCGCCGCGTGGCGCGGGCCAGGTCGGCGCGGGATTCTGGGACATCTACGACAGCATGACGCTCAACGACCTGGCGGGAGGCCCCGGGCGCTCGCCGGTCGCCGCATCCATCGCCGCCATGGTGCAGGCCCAGCCGGGCCGGGTGTATGTGGCCGGCCACAGCCTGGGCGCGGCCCTGGCGACCTATCTGACGGCCGACCTGCAGCCGGCGCTCGCCGCGGCGGGGGTGGGCGCGGGCTTGTCGCCCTTCTTCTTCGCCTCTCCGAACACCGGCACGGGCGACTATGTGAACAACTATCAGCGGACGGTCACGGCCTACACGCTGGTGAACTACGCCATCGACGTCGTGCCCATGGTCCCGCCGCAGATTCTGGGATGGGCGGCGTTGAACGCCGGCGGGCCGGATCACGACGTGCACACCATCGCGCCGCTCTCGCGCGGCGCCATCCTGCCGCCGACGCCGCCCAACAACCACGACCCGGTGGGCTATGCGCGCATGCTCGATCCCGGCAACGCCATCGCCAGGCGGCCGGGGTTGTAGGCATTCGCGAATTCGGCCGACCGATTCCTCGTTCAGGAACCGTTAACCTATCGGGTGGCCCTTAGCGGCCGGTGCTGTGGGGAGGCGCAGCGCGAGTGGTGTCCGCGGCGGCCAGTCCGGCCGCTTCGCGCGCATCGCGCACCGGCTTAGCGGGTCCCTGATGCCGACCTATGTGTTCACCATCGAGCTGGCCGAAGACAAGCCGCTCACCGCCCACGTCGACTACCGCAGCGATGACGCCGCCAAGCGCCGTGGCAGCGACCTGCTGGCCAAGAACCCGCATTTCCGGCGGATCAGCGTGGAGCGACGCGGCCGCATCCTCTGCCAACTGTCGCGCCCCTCGCCGACCATCGAACCCTAGCGACTCCGGCCGGGGCGCAGGCTCAGCAGAGTTCCTTGTCGTTCTGGTCCATGGCGCGCATCGCCTCGGCGTTGTGGGCGAAGCGGCGGCGCATGGCGTGGTCGTCGGGCTGCAGGCGGTCGCAGTGCAGGTCGCGGATGGCCCTGGGCGTGCGCGGCGAGCGGGCCTGCCGCGGGCTCATGGGCTCGTCGCCGTTGAAGCGCAGGCAGGCCTGTGAGCGGCGGATGAACTGGGCCACCGGCGCAGGCGCCCGGCCGATCATGTCGGCGACGCAGCCGGCCGTGGACTCCTCCGCCAGCGCGGGCGTCCAGGCCGCCACGGCAACGGCGAGCATGGCGAGAACGGCGAGCCTCATTCGGGGCTGCTGACGGAACGCCCGGCGCGGACCTAGGCGCGCAGTCCGCTGGCCACGCGGTCGGCGCCCAGCGCGCTGAGGGCGCCGCGGACGATGCCTTCGGCGTCCAGGCCGGCGTGGGCGTACATCACCTCCGGCTTGTCCTGGTCCTGGAAGATGTCCGGCAGGGTGAGGGTGCGGATCTTCAGGCCGCGGTCGAGCATGCCGTGCGCGGCCAGCGCCTGCAGCACGAAGGCGCCGAAGCCGCCCATGGCGCCCTCTTCCACGGTGATCAGGGCCTCGTGCTCCCGGGCCAGACGCAGGATCAGGTCGATGTCGAGCGGCTTGGCGAAGCGGGCGTCGGCCACGGTGGTGGAGAAGCCGCGGGCGGCCAACATGTCGGCGGCCTTGAGGCTCTCGGCCAGGCGCGTGCCGAAGGACAGGATGGCGACGGCGCCGCCCTCGCGCACGATGCGGCCGCGGCCGATCTCCAGGGGCTCGGCGAAGTCGGGGATCTGCGCCCCGACGCCCTCGCCGCGCGGATAGCGGACGGCGCTGGGCCGGTCGTCGATCTCCACGGCGGTGGAGATCATGTGGGCCAGCTCGGCCTCGTCGGACGGGCCCATCAGGATGAATCCGGGCAGCTGGCCGAGGTAGCCGATGTCGAAGCTGCCGGCGTGGGTCGGGCCGTCGGCGCCCACCAGGCCGGCGCGGTCCATGGCGAAGCGCACGGGCAGGCGCTGGATGGCCACGTCGTGCACCACCTGGTCGTAGCCGCGCTGCAGGAAGGTGGAATAGATCGCCGCGAAGGGCTTCATGCCGTCGGCGGCCAGGCCGGCGGCGAAGGTCACCGCATGCTGCTCGGCGATGCCCACGTCGAAGGTGCGTTCGGGGAACCGTTTGCCGAACATGTCGATGCTGGTGCCCGAGGGCATGGCCGCGGTGATGGCGACGATCCGCTCGTCGCGCTCGGCGTGCTTGATCAGCTCGCCGGCGAACACCTTCTGGTAGGTCGGGGCGTTGGACTGGCTCTTCACCTGCTGGCCGCTGACCACGTCGAACTTGACCACGGCGTGCAGCTTGTCGGCGGCGGCCTCGGCCGGCGGGTAGCCCTTGCCCTTCTGGGTGACCACGTGGACCAGCACCGGCTTGTCGTCCATGTGCTTGACGTTCTTCAGCACGGGCACGAGGTGCTCGAGGTTGTGGCCGTCGATCGGGCCCACGTAGTAGAAGCCCAGTTCCTCGAAGAAGGTGCCGCCGGTGGCCATGCCGCGGGCGTATTCCTCGGCCTTGCGGGCCATGTCCTTGAGCGGACGCGGCAGGTGGCTGGCCACCTCCTTGCCCACCTTGCGCACCCGCTGGTAGGCGCCGCCGGACACCAGGCCGGCCAGATAGGCGCTCATGCCGCCCACCGGCGGGGCGATGGACATGTCGTTGTCGTTGAGGATGACGATCAGCCGCTTGGTGGAATCCGCGGCGTTGTTCATCGCCTCATAGGCCATGCCGGCGCTCATCGAGCCGTCGCCGATCACCGCGATCACCGAGGACTCCGGATCGCCCTTCAGGTCGCGCGACACCGCGAAGCCGAGGGCCGCGGAGATCGAGGTGCCGGCGTGCGCCGCGCCGAACGGGTCGTACCGGCTCTCCGCGCGCTTGGTGAAGCCCGACAGGCCGCCGCCCTGGCGCAGGGTGCGGATGCGGTCGCGCCGGCCGGTGAGGATCTTGTGCGGATAGACCTGGTGGCCGACGTCCCAGATGACGATGTCGCGCGGCGTCTCGAACACATGGTGCAGCGCCACCGTCAGCTCCACCACTCCGAGACCTGCGCCCAGATGGCCGCCGGTGACCGAGACCGCGTCTATGGTCTCGGCGCGGAGCTCGTCGGCAAGCTGTTTGAGGTCATGGAGGGAAAGACTGCGGGTGTCCGCGGGGCTCTTGATGGTGTCCAGGAGCGGCGTGGATGGCTGCATGCGACTCTTGTCCGGGATCTGGGGGCGGAGCTGCTTGCCCCCGCCTGTCGGAAACTGATCAGTGGTTGCGGTCTAGCACGAAATCCACGGCGGCCCGCAGAAAATGGGCGCGGGCCCCGAAGGCGTCCAGATGCGATTTGGTCTGCTCAATCAACAGGCCGACGCGTTTCCGCGCCTGGTCGACGCCGAGCAGGGTGACGTAGTTGGCCTTGCCCCTGATCGCGTCCTTGCCCCCGGCGGCCTTGCCCATCGCCTCGGATTCCCCTTCAGCATCAAGGAGATCGTCGACGATCTGGTAGGCTAGGCCGAGGTCCTGGGCGAAGGCCATCAGGGCGTGGCTTTCCGCCTCGGAAGCGCGCGCCATGACCAGGGGAAGCTCGAAGGCGCAGGCGATCAGGGCGCCCGTCTTCATCCGTTGCATCCGGGCAACAGTTCCCAAATCTCCGCGTACGCCCAGCAGGTCGATCATCTGCCCGCCCGCCATGCCCCTGGCGCCCGAGGCCACCGCGAGACGGCGGACCAGCTCGGCGCGAATCGCCCCGTCGGGATGGGTGTCGGGGTCGGCCATGATCTCGAAGGCGGAGGTCTGCAGGGCGTCGCCCGCCAGCACGGCGGTCGCCTCGTCATAGGCGACGTGCACGGTGGGCCGGCCGCGGCGCAGGTCGTCGTCGTCCATGCAGGGCAGGTCGTCGTGCACCAGGCTGTAGGCGTGCACGCACTCCAGGGCGCAGGCCGCCCGCAGCAGCGACCGCTCGGGCAGATCGAACATCCGCCCGGTCTCGACGGTGAAGAACGGCCGCAGCCGCTTGCCCGGGCCCAGCGCCGCATAGCGCATGGCCTCCGTGAGCCGCCCTTCGGGACCTTCGGCCCGCGGCAGCAGCTCGTCGAGCGCCACGGTCACCGTGTCGGCGATCTCTGAAATCCGCTTGGCCAGATCCTGGGTGACGGGAGCGTTCGGGGGGACCGGGCTGTTCAAGAGAACTCCGCGGGCTCGACACCGGCGGGGCCGGCCGGGCCCATGACGATCTTCTCGACGCGCAGCTGCGCCTCCTTCAGCTTGGCCTCGCAGTGGGCCTTCAGCGCAGCGCCGCGCTCATAGGCGGCGATGGACTGTTCCAGGTCGGTGCGGCCGGATTCCAGCTCGCCGACGATCTTCTCCAGTTCGCTCAGAGCCTGCTCGAACGAAAGTCCGGCAATGTCCGCCGCCTCGGCCATGGTCGCTCCCAAAAACGGCGCAAACTAGACCCGCCGGACGGTGCGCCGCAATGACACAGCGGCGCTCAGGAGCGCGAGAATTCGAACCGCCGCGCCGCCCAGTATTTGAAGCCCTGATCGGCGACGCAGCGCCAGCCGAGCCGCTGCATGGAGCGGCCGACCATGGCGTTGAAGAAACCGTGGGCGACCACCAGCACGTCCTGGCCGGTGGCGGCCAGGTCGATGAGCAGGCGCGCCGCCTCCTCCGCCCTGGCCTGGGCCTCGGAGCGGCTTTCCTGGCCGTCGTGGTGGTCGAACACCCACCACCAGACCCGGGAGATGACGCCCCACAGGCGCGGGGTCAGCCGCAGCCAGCGCGGCCAGTGCGGCGGCGGCAGGGGCGCCTCGATGAACATCGGGTCCTCGGCGAAGGCCCGCCCGCAGGTGAGCGCCTTGGCGGTTTCGACCGAGCGGGGCCGGGTGGAGGCGATGACGAAGCCGGCGCGCTCGGCGGCGAGCTTGAGCGGCTCCGGGGCGTCCTGGCCGTCAAGCAGCCCGCCCACTTCGTAGTCGGCCCACCACTCGCGGTACTCGTCCGCCGACAGCCTCACCCGCCGCGACAGGGCAGGCTGACCGTGGCGCGCGAGAATCACGGCACCCGGGCGCTCGGGCGCATCGGGATAGTCCTTGGCGCCCAGATCCCCGTCAGCCATGGAGCCGAAAGTCAGTCCCGGCCGGGTTCGTCGACGCCATGCCTTAGGCCCCCTGCAGCGCGCGGACGTGCGCCAGGGCCGACTGGCCCAGCGCCTCAAGGTCGTAGCCGCCCTCGAGCGATGACACAACCCGCCCGCGTGCGTGGGCGTTGGCCACCGAAACGATCACCCGCGTCGCCCAGGCATAGTCCTCGGCCTGCAGGTTCTGTTCGCCCTGGGAGTCGCGGGCGTGGCCGTCGAAACCGGCGGAAACGAAGATCAGCTCCGGCTCGAAGGCGTCCACCCGGGCCATCAGCCGCGAGAAGGCGCCCCGCCAGGCCACGTGGTCGGCGAACGGCGGCACCGTGACATTGACCAGGTTGCCCACGCCCGTCTCGGACGGATCGCCGGTGCCTGGCCAGTGCGGCGACTGGTGCACCGAGGCGTACAGCACGTGCGGGTCGGCCTCGAACACCGCCTGGGTGCCGTTGCCGTGATGCACGTCGAAATCCACGATGGCGATGCGCCGGATCCCCAGGCTCTGGGCCAGTCGCGCGCCGATCGCCACGTTGGAATACAGGCAAAAGCCCATGCAGAACTGCGGTCCGGCGTGGTGGCCGGGCGGTCGAACGGCGCAGAAGGCGCGGTCGGTCTCGCCCCAGACCACCGCGCGCGTCGCCGCGGTCACCGCGCCCGCCGCGCGCCGCGCCGCCCGCAGAGTGCCCGGCGACATCCAGGTGTCTTCGTCGAGCCGGAAGTAGCCCTTCGACGGCGATGCGGCCTGCAGCGCCTCGACGTAGGCGGCCGGGTGCACAAGGGCCAGGTCCCGAGGCTCGATCAGCGGCGCGTCATAGACCGCCAGCTCCAGGTCCGCGGCGTCGGAGAGGGCGTCGGTCACCGCCAGGAGGCGCGCCGGGGCCTCCGGGTGCCCGCTCGGCGGCACGTGGCCCAGCATCTCCGGATGGGTGTAGACGGCCAAGGTCATGGCCCACCATAACCCACGCGACGCGCTTACAAAGCGTCGATGGGCGGCCGTCCGCGCGCCGATTGGCCGCGTGCGCGCGCAATTGCACCCTGGACAGCGGCCGTCCGCGACCCCATCCTCACTTAAACGTTCGTTAGACGCGCCGCGCGAGACTCTAGAGCCATGTTCCTACGTTTCTTCTCCGAGCTGAAGGCGGCCAAGGTGCCCGTCACGCTCAAGGAATACCTCATGCTCATGGAGGGCATGGACAAGTCGGTGATCGAGCGGCGCGTGGAGGATTTCTACTACCTGTCGCGCTGCGCCCTGGTGAAGGACGAGAAGTTCCTCGACCGCTTCGACGTGGTGTTCGGCCACGTGTTCAAGGGCCTGGAGCTGATCACCCTCGAGCAGACCAAGGACATCCCGGCCGAGTGGCTGAAGCGCCTCACCGAAAGCTTCCTCACCGAGGAGGAGAAGAAGCAGATCGAGGCCATGGGCGGCTTCGACAAGCTGATGGAAATGCTGCAGGAGCGCATGCGCCAGCAGGGCCAGGGCGATGGCGACGAGGAGGGCGACGAGAACGCCCGCGGCAATGGCCGCAACTTCCCCATCGGCGCCAACGGCTATCACCCCGAGGGCATCCGCATCGGCCAGGACAAGGGCCGGCACGGCAAGGCGATCAAGGTCTGGGACAAGCGCGAGTACAAGAACCTCGACGATCAGGTCGAGCTGGGCACGCGCAACATCAAGGTGGCGCTGCGCCGCCTGCGCCGCTTCGCCCGCCTGGGCTCGCCCGACGAACTGGACATGAAGGGCACGATCAAGGAGACGGCCAACAAGGGCTATCTCGACCTGGTCATGCAGCCCGAGCGCCGCAACACCATCAAGGTGCTGCTGTTCTTCGACATCGGCGGCTCCATGGACAGCCACATCAAGGTCTGTGAGGAGCTGTTCAGCGCCGCGAAGACCGAGTTCAAGACCATGGAGTTCTTCTACTTCCACAACTGCCTCTACGAAGGCGTGTGGAAGGACAACCGTCGCCGGCACACCGAGAAGCTCGAGACCTGGGACCTGCTCAACAAGTATGGGCGGGACTACAAGGTGATCTTCGTCGGCGACGCCACCATGAGCCCCTATGAGATCACCTATCCGGGCGGCTCGGTGGAGCACTGGAACGAGGAGCCGGGCGCGGTGTGGATGGACCGTATCGCCCACGCCTGGAACAGCGTCGCCTGGCTCAACCCGACGCCCGCGCGGCACTGGGACCACACGCCGTCCATCGGGGTGATGCGCCAGCTGATCGGCGACCGCATGTACCCGCTGACGCTGGAGGGCCTCGACGCGGCCATGCGCGAACTGGTGCGCGGCGGCGGTCCGAAGTCCACCCACTCACGGCTGGCGTGAATCCCCACACCGAGCTGGACGTCGGCTGGACGCTCACCGTCCGCCTCATACCACACACGCCCGAGCCCTTGGAGCGGCCGTCTGCCGCGCCCCGCGCCGGGTTCGCGATCCGCCGCACCGTGTCAGGCCGCGCCTGGTATCACCTCGTCGGCCACTTCGGTCCCGCGCCGTGGATACGCGACTGGAACGCTCCCGCCGGCCGCGGGGGATACCTTCGGTTGAGCTAGGTGGTCTTACTGTAACGTCGCGAGATCGGTGTTCGCCAACGACCGCTTCAGGTCGTTCTTCGCCCTTGGGGTCCGGCCGCAGAGCGGACGTCGCAAAGTTCGGTTGTGGGTGGGGAGCCGACATCGCCGCATGTCCGCAAAGCGGTCCTTTGGCGGACTTGGTGGCCGCGTCCGCTTTCGGCCCGGGAGCCAGCGGCAAAGTTCGACCCAAAGCGGAAGTTGCCATGGTCCGCTATCAGGCGCCTAGAGCAGGCCGCGTTTTGACGGAATCGGGATTCCCGAATCAGGGCCGGTCTGATTCACCGTCCTTGCTGGAGGAGGAGGCCAGCGTGGATGACGGCTCCTTATTCGATGGACCTTCGCGAGCGGGCGATGGCGCGCAAGGCGGCGGGCGAGACGAACCGCGAGATCGCCGCGGCGCTGCGGATCGCTCCGTCTTGCGTCTCCAAATGGACCCGGCGCGAGCGTGAGACTGGCTCGTTGGCGCCGGCTCAGATCGGCGGCTACAAGCCTCGGACGCTGTCAGGGGATTGCGCCGAATGGCTGCGCGGTCGGATCGGCTCGGGGCCGTTCACGCTTCGGGGTCTGGCGGCGGAGCTGGCCGAGCGTGGGATCAAGACCCATCCGCGGGCGGTGTGGGTGTTCGTGCACGCCGAGGGCCTGAGCTTCAAAAAAAACCCTGCTGCCCGAGGAACAGACGCGTCCCGACGTGGCGCGCAAGCGTGCGCGCTGGAAGACCTACCAAGGCCGCATCTCCCCCTCGCGACTGGTGTTCATCGATGAGACCTGGGTGAAGACCAACATGGCGCCCCTGCGCGGCTGGGGACCGAAGGGGCGACGCCTGAAGGCCTATGCGCCCTTCGGACACTGGAAGACCCAGACCTTTATCGCCGCCCTGCGCCACGACCGCATCGACGCGCCCTGGGTGATCGACGGTCCCATCAACGGCGAACTGTTCCTCCTCTACGTGGACAAGGTCCTCGTCCCCACCCTCGCAAAGGGCGACGTGGTCATCCTGGACAATCTGGGCAGCCACAAAGCCAAGGCCGCCCGCGCCGCCGTCAGAGCCAGGGGCGCTCACCTGCTCTTCCTGCCGCCCTACAGCCCCGACCTCAACCCGATCGAACAGGTCTTCGCCAAGCTCAAGCACATGATGCGAAAGGCTCAACCCCGCGACGTCGAAGCCACCTGGCGAAAAGCCGGCCTACTCCTCGACCTCTTTGCCCCACACGAGTGCGCCAACTACCTCAGAAACGCCGGCTATAGTTCCGTCTAGTCGAGTCCCGCTCTAGACCTCTTCAGGGCCCTGGCAAAAACCGTCCGATCATTAGCTGAAATGGACCGCGGCCAGACCCCCCGACGGAGATTCAAGCCGCGCCCCTGCACCTGATGCCTCGGTGTTGACGGTTGAGGAGTACGGACCCGCAAGCCCTGGCAATAGTGCCATTGGTCCGTCCTTTTCCTTAGCGGATGAACCGGTACCCGACTCCGAGCTCCGTCATAACGTGTTTCGGCTGGGTGGCATCGACCTCGATCTTTTGGCGCAGATCGCTGACGAGAACTCTCAAGTTTGGAATGGCATCCCTCTGCCCCGGGCCCCACACCGCAGTGATCAATTGTTGATGGGGAACGATCTTCCCCGCGCTGTTGACGAGGCAAAACAGCAGGTCCGATTCCTTGGGCGCCAAGCGCAGTATCTCGCCGGCGCGGGTGACGAGCCTGCGCACGGGGTCGATCTCAAGGTCGCCCGCGATCACGATCGCCGAAGGAGTTGCTGAGTCGTTGTGATGCCGGAGCGCCACACGCAGCCGCGCCATCAACTCGCCCACGCCGCAGGGCTTCTGCACGTAGTCGTCTGCGCCGAGATCCAGCGCTGCGATCTTGTCGGCTTCGCGACCGCGATCCGATAGAATTATGATGGGACCGGTGTAGAACGCCCGCGCCGCCGAAAGAACCTCCTTGCCGTCCGTGTCCGGCAGATCCAGTTCCAGCACGACCGCCTCCGGGACGGCGGCGGCGATGGCGATCAGGCCCTCAGCCCCGGTATCAGCCCGCATGATCTCATATCCGCCAGCAGTCAGGGCCGGCTTCAAGAACCGGTGCATTTGCGGATCATCGTCTATGACGAGGATGCGCGGCGCTTGCGCAGGCGTCTGCACCGCTGAGTCCTCCGGCCGGCGCGGCTCGTCTAGGCTCATGCGTGTCCAGGCTTACTCCCTGGAACGGCGGCGTCGAGAGCGATGTTGGTTTCCAGCACGTTCACGTGCGGCTGGCCGATGAAGCCGAGGAAGGGCTGGCCGATGTGGGCGT
>JBIOEG010000083.1:0-16404 GCA_044445825.1 Caulobacterales bacterium | reverse complement strand
TCCCCCGCCGCCTCCGCCGCCGGTGTTCTCGACGAAGGAGTACATCGTGTACTTCCCGTTCGATCAGTATGTGCTGACGCCGGAAGCCCAGAGCATCGTGCAGGACGCCTCGCACTACGCGATGGACGGGCATTCGACGAAGGAGGTCGTCGTCGGCCACACCGACACCTCCGGTTCGGTGGCCTACAACATGCGGCTCTCCGAACGCCGGGCGAAGGCCACGGCCGACGCCATGGTGGCGCTGGGCGTGCCCGCCGCGAGCCTCGACGTCAGCTGGAAGGGCAAGAGCGAGCCCGCCGTCCAGACCGGCGACGGGGTGAAGGAGCCCCTCAACCGCCGCGCCACGATCACCGTCCAGTTCTGATCGAGGCGTCAACGCTTAGCGGGAGCCCGGCCGAGAGGCCGGGCTCCTTGCGTTTGGGCCAGGCTCTCTGGGTTTGAGACGGGCTCGCGCCGATTGTGATTTTCATGAACGAGCGGACGGCCTATAGGTCCGGCAAGTCCCGCCCGGCCGAAAGGCCGGGCGCCTTCGTTTCTGAGGAGCGCCTCACGTGACCGATGTCCTGATGCCGAAAGCCACCGCCGTCTGGCTGGTGGACAACACTTCGATGACCTTCGAGCAGATCGCCGACTTCTGCGGCCTGCACCCGCTGGAGGTCAAAGGCATCGCCGACGGCGAGGTGGCGCGCGACATCCGCGGCGCCGATCCCATCGCCAACGGCCAACTCACACGCGAGGAACTGGACCACGCCCAGACCGACCCCAGCTACCGCATGAAGGCCCAGAAGAGCCGTCACGCCGAGCTGCTCAAGCCGATGCGTAAGGCGCCGCGCTACACGCCTGTGTCGCGCCGCCAGGACAGGCCGGACGCCATCGCCTGGTTCGTGCGCAACCACCCCGAGATCACCGACGCCCAGATCGCCAAGCTGCTGGGCACCACCAAGTCGACCATCGATCAGGTTCGCAACCGCACCCACTGGAACGCCGCCAACATCAAGCCGGTGGACCCGGTGACCCTGGGCCTCGTCACCCAACTGGAACTGGACGCCGTGGTGAAGAAGGCGGCCGAGAAGAAGGCGCGCGACGATGCGCGCCGCGGGATCGCGGAACCGGAGGGCCCGACGCTGCGACCAGCGTCGGAAAGCGAGCATGAGCAAGCCCACGCCGAAACGCTGGTCGAGGACGAAGAGGACTAGGCGCGCCGCCTGGTCAGTGCGCCCTGGCCTTCAGGCTCTCCATCTCTTCCTTCAGGCGCAGCTTCTGTCGCTTGAGTTCCTTCAATCTGATGTCGTCGGCGGCTGGTCTGCTCATCTCCTCCTGGATCTCGCGGTCAAGCGTCTCATGACGGACGCCGAGTTCGCGGATGCGGGCTTCGATGGCCATGGGCTTCGACTCCATGATTGGCGATGAGGGGAGTGAACACCTCTCACCGGACGTTGTCAGATCACATATGTTTGCTCTGGGGCGCGGCAAGCTGGGCGCCTGAGGTTTGTGCAACGGGCCGACGGCATGGCGGAAAGTACGACTCGGCGTCTGGTCGTGGGGGTCTCCGGCGCGTCCGGCGCGGTGTACGGCGTCAGGGTGCTGGAAGCCTGCCGCGCGCTGGGCGTCGAGAGCCACCTGATCGTCTCGCGCTCGGCGGCGCTCACCCTGGGCGACGAGACGGGGCTGACAGCGGCGTCGCTGGGTGAGCGGGCCGCAGTGACCTATCGCCCCGGCGACATCGGCGCGGCGGTGGCGTCCGGATCGTTCCGCACCCTGGGCATGATTGTCGCCCCCTGTTCGGTGCGCACCATGAGCGAGATCGCCACGGGAGTGACCTCGTCGCTGCTGACGCGCGCCGCCGACGTCACCCTGAAGGAGCGGCGGCCACTGGTGCTGATGGTCCGCGAGACGCCGCTGCACCTGGGACACCTGCGCACCCTGGTGAAACTGGCGGAGATGGGAGCGGTCATCGCCCCGCCCATGCCGGCCTTCTACGCCCGGCCCGCGAGCCTCGAGGAAATGGTCGACCAGTCGGTGGGGCGCGCGCTCGACCTCTTCGGCCTCAGCTGGGCGCCCGTGAAGCGCTGGGGCCGCGACGTGGGGCCGATCAAGGCCGACCTGTGAGCGACACGCCCAGCCTGTGGCCGTTCGCCGCGGACCTCTATGCGCGCCCAGGCGTGGAGGCGGCGCTGCTGTCGTTGCAGGACGACCACGGACAATGCGTCGCCTATCTGCTCTGGGCGCTGTGGGCGGCCGCGGCGGGCCGACGCCTCGATGACGAGACCCTGCGCGCGGCGGCGGGCCTGGCCGGCAGCTGGCAGGAGGCCGCCATCGCGCCGCTGCGCGGTCTGCGGCGTGACCTGAAGCGTCCGGTGGCGGGCGCCGCCGATAGGCGGCGCATGCACCTGCGCGAACAGGTGAAAGGGCTGGAACTGCAGGCCGAGCGCATGCTCCTGGAGATGCTCGAACAGATGAGCCCCGCGCCGGCCGGCGTGTCGGTGAGCCCGGCGAGAGCCCTGGCGGCCGCCGTCGCGGCCTGGGGCGGGGCGGCTGCGCCCGAGTCGCTCGACCGCCTCGCCGCTCTGGTCGCCTGACCGCACGGTCATGCGCGCGCCTATGGTTTTCCCGGCCGCGGCTTCCTGCTAAACGCTGGCCCGGCGCGCGGTAACGAGAGCCGGCGAATGAGCGATACAGAGCCACAGGCGAGCGACGACGCGGCGGTCCGCGCACAGATCGCCGATCTTCGCCGCGAGCACCAGGACCTGGACGACGCGGTGCGCGCCCTGGAAGGCCAGCCCGTCGTCGACCAGCTGCAGATCGCGCGCCTGAAGAAGAAGAAGCTCACCCTGCGCGACCAGATCGTGAAGCTCGAGGACAGGCTCACCCCCGACATCATCGCTTAGGGCAGTCACCGCGCGGAACCCGCCGCGACGCCGGGCGGAGCCGGGTCGCGCTTGCCGTCCAGGGGAGTTTGGCGCACACCTGAGCGGTCGTCGGAGGGCCAAGGGAGACCAGCCTGGACGTCACCGCCTCGGCTCATGCCGCGGCCCTCTGGGCCGGGCTCAACCTGCTTCTCCTGCTGGTGCTGTCGCTCCTGGTGGTGCGCCAGCGGCAGAAGCACCACGTGATGTTCGGCGACGAAGGGGTGCCTGAGCTCGCCCAGGCGATCCGCGCCTTCGGCAATGCGGCGGAGTATGCGCCGGCCGGCGTCATCGGGCTGGCCGTGCTGGCCCTGGCCGGCGCGCACGCCGCGGCGATCCATGTCGGCGGCGCGGTGCTGCTCACCGGTCGCCTGGCTCACGCCATTGGCCTCAGCCGCACCAGCGGCCCGTCCTTGCTGCGGTCGGCGGGCATGATCATGACCTGGATCGCCTATATCCTCATCGGCGTTGCGCTGATCATCTACGCCGTCGGTTGAGCCGCCCGCGCTTGCCGCCTTCCCGTGCTTGGCCCATATGGCCGGCCATGAACGAGCAACTTCTGCAAGACATAGTGGGCGCAGCGCTGAAGGCCGGCGCCGACGCGGCCGAGGCCGTGTTCGCCGAGCGCCAGTCACTTTCGGTCACGGTGCGCATGGGCGCGCTCGAGGAGGTCGAACGCGAGGAGGCCCGCGACCTTGGGCTGCGGGTCTTCGTCGGCCAGCGCCAGGCGGTGGTCTCGGGATCCGACATCTCGGCCGACGCGAAGGCGAAGCTCGTCGACCGCGCCGTGGCCATGGCCCGCCTGGCCCCCGAGGACCGCTACGCCGGACTGGCGCCGGCCGACCGGCTGGCCAGGGGCGCGCCGCCGGACCTCGACCTCTACGACGCCACCGAGGTGGATCCGGAAGCGCTGGAGGCGCGCGCCCGCGAGGCCGAGGATGCATCCAGGGCGGTGGAGGGCGTCACCAATTCCAACGGCGGCTCGGCCGGGTGGTCGGCCGCCAGCTGGCGGCTGGTCACCAGCAGCGGCTTCTCGGGCCTGCACCGCGCCACCAGCTTCTCCGTCTCCGCCCAGGCGATCGCCGGCGAGGGCGCGGGGATGGAACGCGACGCCGAGGGCCGGGCGACCCGCTGGGAGGCCGACCTGCCGGCGCCGCGAGAGATCGGGACCGACGCCGGCCGCCGGGCTGTGGCCAGGTTGAAGCCGCGCAAGCTCGCCTCCACCACCGCCCCGGTAATCTTCGAGAACCGCATCGCCGCCTCGGTGCTAGGCCCGATGATCGGCGCCATCGCCGGGCCCGCCGTGGCCCGCGGGGTTTCATTCCTGAAGAACCACATCGGCAAGCCTCTGTTCTCGTCCGACGTCACCGTCACCGACGACCCGCACCGCCGGCGCGGCCTGGGCTCGACGCCCTTCGACGACGAGGGGGTGGCGAACGCGCCCCTGGCGATCATCGACAAGGGGGTGCTGACCTGCTGGCTGCTCAACTGCAGTTCGGCGCGGCAGCTGGGCCTGGAAACCAACGGCCATGCCTCGCGCGGCCTTGCCGGGCCGCCCGGCGTCGGAACCACCAACGTCACGGTGCTGCCCGGCGAGCGCGATCAGGCGGGGCTGATGGCCGACGCCGGGAGCGGCGTGCTGGTCAACTCGCTGTTCGGCCCCTCGCTGAACCCGAACACCGGCGACTGGTCGGTGGGGTGCGCCGGCTTCTGGTTCGAGAACGGCGAGATCGCCTATCCGGTCAGCGAGATCACCGTGGCCGGCAATCTGATCGAGGCCTACGGCCGCCTCGTGCCGGGCTCCGACCTCGAGTTCCGCGGCGCCTCCAACGCCCCGTCGCTGCTGGTGGACGCCCTGGCCATCGCCGGAAAGTAGGCGCCGCGGCCCGCGCGCCGCGACACAGCCTCGCCGGTGTTGATCGCCGCGGTCGCAGGGCCTATCTCGCGTCGCGCCTCAGCCAAACCGGGGACCTGCGATGCCCGACCGCCAACTGCTGCACCTCGTCATCGGCGGAGAACTGGCGGACCTTTCGCACAACCAGTTCCGCGACCTGACCAGGCTCGACTACGTCGGCGCCTATCCCAGCTACGCGGAGGCTTTCAAAGCCTGGAAAGGCAAGGCCCAGGCCACCGTGGACAACGCCCTGATGCGCTATTTCATTATCCACGCCCACAAGCTGCTCGACCCCGCCGAGGACGGCGAGGATCACGAGCATTAGGGTGGTGGGAGCGAGTTCGCGCGCCGTCGCGGGGCTGGGCTGGTGCAGTCGCTTCGTCACCCCGGGCGGAGCGCGCAGCGCGCAGACCCGGGGCCGGACGGGCCTGCGCCCAGCTGGATCTCGCTAATGAACCGGCAGATCCGGCCCCGGATCGGCCGTGCCGGCCGTCCGGGGTGACGATGTTGCGGGAGCTGCCGGCGTGGCGGGCATTTTTGAGCGCCGATCTGCGCCGCGCGCCCTACTCCCGCCGCAGCAGCCGCTCGGTCAGCAGGGTCCCCCACCATTTGGCGCGGTACTCGCGGTTTATCCTGTCCGGGTCGTAGGCGGGGCTCTGGGTCCAGTCGAGGAAGCTGATCCCCTTCGGCTCGGCCTGCGCCAGATAGAGTTCGAACACGCGGTCGAGCACGCCGGTGAGACCGGCTTTGACGTGCAGATAGCGCGGATGCAGCTGCTCGACGGCTTGACCGATCGGCAGGCCCCGGCGGAAGTGCAGGTAGAGCACGCCCATGATCCCCGCCCGGTCCGCGCCTGACTTGCAGTGCATCAGGGCCGGATATTCGAGCGTCTCGAACAGGCGCTTGGCGCCGGCCACCCGCTCGGCGGTGGGCGGCTCGCGGGAGGTGACGGTGAAGGTCACCAGCTTCAGGCCCAGGCGCTCGCACGCCTCGCGCTCCAGCACATAGTGGCTGTCGCTCTCCTGCTCGCCGCGCAGGTTGACGATGGTCTTCACCCCCCGGTCCCTCCAGGCCTTCAGCTGGAAGGGCCACGGCTGGTTGGTGCGGACCATCTCATCGCTGATCCAGTGGGCGTTGCTGAACGCCAGGCGCAGATAGGCGTGGTCGCTCCAGACGTGATGGAGATAGGTCCACAGGCGGCTGCCCGGGGTCGAAAGTTCGAAGCGCGTCACCGCAATCCCTTGGCCGAGGCGGAGCCTAAGTAGGGCGCGCGGCGATCGATTGCAAAGCGCCGCAGGCGCGGTGCGACGCCGGCGCCGCCCCCGGCAAGCTTGACACCGCGCCCGCGCCGTCCGACCCCTCGCGCCGATGAGCTTCGCCGCTTCCGCCGTGCCAGAACGCCGATCGGGCCTCGCCCTGCGCGTGGCCCGCGTCTATCTGGCGCCACGCTGGAAGGGCGTGAGCGTCGCGGCGGTGTGCGCGATCGTGGTGGCGGCGACCTCCGGCCTGCTGGCCCAGCTGCTGCAGCCGGCGGTGGACAAGCTGATCCACCACTCCAACGACTACCGCATCCTCTACACCCTGCCGGCGATCCTGGCTGGGCTGGCTCTGGTCAGAGGCGGGGCGGCCATCGTCCAGTCGATGATCGTCAACCGCATGGGCCACGGCGTGGTGGCCGACGTGCAGCGCGAGATGGTCGGCAAGCTGATGCGCTCGGACCTGGCGCGGCTGAGGGCCACCCACACCGGCGGATTCGTCTCCCAGGTGCTCTATGACGCCGGCCTGATCCGCGAAGCGGCCACCATGGGTGTGATCAACTATCTGCAGCAATCGCTGACCCTCGTCGCAATGCTGGCGGTCATGCTGCACAACGACTGGTCGCTCTGCCTGCTCGTGCTGCTGGTCGGCCCCATCGTCGCCTGGGTGTTCCGCGACTACTCCAAGCGCACCAACCGCGCCGCCAAGGGCGCGATGGACGAGACCTCCGCCCTGGCCGCGGCGACGATGGAGAGCCTCGACGGCGTTCGCGTGGTCAAGATGGAGAACCGCGAGGCCTACGAGGAGAACCGCGTCGCCGCGGTGATCGCCCGGCGCCAGAAGCACATCATCGCCGGCGCGGACGCCCGCGCCACCGCCGCGCCGGTGTCCGAACTGTTGATGATGCTGGTGACCGCCGGGGTGTTCGCCTACGCCGGCTGGCGCGCCCGCATGGGGGCGGTGCACTTTGGACCCCTGACACTCGAGAGCCTGACGCCGGGCGCCTTCGCGGCCTTCGTCCTGGCGCTGACCCAGGCCGGCCAGTCCCTGCGCCAGCTCACCAGCTTGCAGACAGTGATGGCCGAGGGCCTGACCGCCGCGAACCGCCTGTTCCATGCCCTCGACGTGGAGCCGACGATCAAGGATGGGCTGGGCGCCACCGCGCTGCCCGCCGGCGCCGGCGAGGTGCGGCTGGAGGACGTGACCTTCGCCTATGAGGGCGAGACCGAGGTGTTGCGCGAGGTGAGCCTCTACGCCCGCCGCGGCGAGATGGTCGCCCTGGTCGGGCCGTCCGGGGCGGGCAAGAGCACGGTGCTGGGCCTTATCGCCCGCTTCTACGACGTCACCGGCGGGCGGGTGACCATCGACGGCCACGACGTGCGCCAGGTGACCCTGGCGTCCCTGCGCGCCCAGATCGCCCTGGTGACCCAGGAGCCGTTCCTGTTCGACGAGAGCATCAGGGCCAACATCGCCTACGGCAGGGACGGCGCCTCCCAGGCCGAGGTCGAAGCCGCCGCCGCCCAGGCCGCCGCGCACGACTTCATCCGCGCCTTGCCGCGCGGCTACGACACCAGCGTCGGCGAGGCCGGCGCGCGGCTGTCGGGCGGCCAGCGCCAGCGCATCGCCATCGCGCGCGCCTTCCTGAAGAACGCCCCGATCCTGTTGCTGGACGAGGCCACCAGCGCCCTGGACACCGAGAGCGAGGCCCAGGTCCAGGCGGCGCTGGACAGGCTGATGGCCGGGCGCACCACCATCGTCATCGCCCATCGACTGTCGACCGTGCGCCACGCGGACCGGATCTATGTGCTGGCGGACGGGCGCGTGGTCGAGCAGGGCGCCCACGGCGCACTGGTCAAGCGCCAAGGGCTCTACGCCCGTCTGGCCCTGGGCCAGAACCTGGAACAGCCGGCGGAGGCGGCCAGGTGAAGCAGCTGCTGCGCTCGCGCCTGGTCTATGCGCTCACCGCCCTCGTCGCGTCGCTCTATATCCAGTTCGTGCGCTGGACCACCCGGTGGCGCTTCGAGGACAAACCGGCCCTCGCCGAGGCCGTGGCCAGGAAGCATCCCTATCTGATGTTCTTCTGGCACGGCTGGATCGCGCCGGCGCCGGTGCTGGGGCGGTTCATGGAGGGGATGGAGCGCTGGGTGATCACCTCGCGCTCGCGCGACGGCGACTTCATCACCATGACCATGGGGCGGCTGGGTTTTCCCACCGTTCGCGGCTCGGCGCGCAGCGAGGGCGACGTGATCGACAAGGGCGGGGCGACGGTGTTCCGCCAGGCGTTGCGGCATGTGAGGAAGGGGGCGATCGTGGTGGTCACGCCCGACGGCCCGCGGGGGCCGGCCCAGGTGATGAAGCCCGGGGCCATAGCGCTGGCCCGTCACGCCCAGGTGCCTGTCTACATGTTCGGCGTGGCTGTCGACCCGGCGCGGCGGGCCAGGAGCTGGGACCGGCAGCTGCTGCCCCTGCCCTTCGGCCGCGGCCAGGTGACCATCGACGGGCCGTTCATGGCGCCAAGGGATGCGGACGCGGCGACCCTGGAAGCCCTGCGCGGCCAATGGGAGGCCCAGCTCAACGCCACCCAGGCCCGGGCGCCCGCTCTCGCTGCGGCTCTATGGCCTGGCCACGCGGCTGGCCTCGCCGTTCGCGCCCCTCCTGCTCGCGCGGCGCGCCCGGCGCGGCAAGGAGGACGCCGGACGGCTCGCAGAGCGGCTCGGCAAGGCCTCCCGGCCAAGGCCTGGCGGCTCGGTCGTCTGGCTGCACGCCGTGAGCGTCGGCGAGTCCGTCTCCCTGCTGCCGCTGATCCAACGCCTCGCCCAGGCGCGGCCGGACGTCGCCTTGCTGGTGACCAGCGGCACGCGCACGTCGGCGCAGATCCTGCAGGCCCGGCTGCCCTCCGGCGCCATCCACCAATATGCGCCGGTGGACACGCCTGGCGCCGTGGCGGCCTTCCTGGACCACTGGCGGCCGGCGCTGGGCGTCTTCGTGGAGAGCGAGCTGTGGCCCAATCTGCTGCTCGCCGCCCGGGACCGCGGCGTGCGACTGGCGCTGGTGTCCGCCCGGATGACGCAAGCCAGCGCCCGAGCCTGGGCGGCGCGGCCGAAAGCGGCGGCGGCGGTGCTGGGCGCCTTCGAACTGATCCTGCCGCAGGACGATGACACGGCGCGGCGCCTGGCGGCTTTGGGCGCCCGCATAGACGGCCGGCTCAACCTGAAGCGCGTGGGAGAACCGCTGGCCGCCGACCCGGCCGAACAGGCGCGGCTGGGGGCCCAGATCGGCGGACGCCCGGTGATCGTCGCGGCGAGCACCCATCCGGGTGAAGAGGCGATCATCGCCGCCGCCGTCGGGACGCTGCGCGACCCGCCGCTGCTGATCATCGTCCCACGCCATCCCGAACGCCGGGACCAGATCCTCGCCGACCTGCCCGGTCGGCGGATCGCGGTGCGCTCCCGCCAGGCGCCGATCGCCGCCGACACCCAGATCTATCTCGCGGACACCATGGGCGAGCTCGGCCTGTTCATTCGTCTGGCCGACCTGGTGCTGATGGGCGGCGGGTTCACCGGCGATGTGGGCGGCCACAATCCCCTCGAGCCGGCCCGGCTCGGCAAGCCCGTGGCGGCCGGTGAGGACGCGGCCAACTTCAAGGCGATCTACGCCGAGATGGCGGCGGCGGGCGCCGCCTTGCAGGTGAGCGTCGCCGCGCTGCCCGACGTGCTGCGCCGCCTGATGGACGATGAGTCGATACGGACGCGGATGGGCGAGGCCGCGCTGGCCTATGCGAGCCGCCAGGGCGCGGAGTTCGACGGGGCGCTGGACCGCCTGCTGGCCATGGCGCCGGCGCCATGAAGCTGACCACGCCCCGCTGGTGGTACGTGCGCAGGGGCGCGCCCATGCCCTTGACCCGGGCCTTGGCGCGGCCGATCTCCTGGGTCTGGGCCTGGGCGACGGCCAGGCGGATCGCGCGCGGAACGCCCTTCGATCCCGGGGTCCCGGTGGTCTGTGTCGGCAATCTGACCATGGGCGGGACCGGCAAGACGCCGGTGGCGCGCGCCATCGCCCGGCGTCTGCGCGCGGGAGGCCTGGAGGCGCAGGTGCTGTCGCGCGGCTACGGCGGGCGGCTGCGCGGGCCGGTGCGGGTCGACCCGGCGGCGCATCGGGCCGAGGATGTGGGCGACGAGCCGTTGATGCTGGCGCAGGACCTGCCGGTGTGGGTGGCGCGGGACCGGGCCGCCGGCGCGGCGGCGGCGGCCGAGGCCGGGGCGCGGGCCATCGTCATGGACGACGGCCACCAGAACCCCTCGGTGAAGAAGGCTCTGTCGCTGGTGGTGGTGGACGGTGAGACGCGGGGCGGCGAGTGGCCTTTCGGCGACGGCGCGGTGTTTCCGGCCGGGCCCATGCGCGAGCCCCTGGCCGCCGGCCTGGCTCGCGCCGACGCGGTGGTGCTGTTGCTGCCCGCCGACCTGGCCGAGCCCGACCCCCGCCTGCTGGCGCTGTTCCAGGGCAAGCCGGTGCTGATCGCCCACCTGGTCCCGGCCGGGCCGCCGCCGGAAGGCCCGATCTTCGCCTTCGCCGGCATCGGCAAGCCGTGGAAGATGGAGAGGGCCCTGGAAGCCGCCGGCGCCCACCTGGCCGACTTCGCGCCCCTGGCCGACCACGCGCGCTACGACGCCGGCCTGCTGCGCCCCCTGGCGGACCGCGGCGCGGCGCTGGGCGCCCGGCTGGTGACCAGCGAGAAGGACTGGGTGCGCCTGCCGCCCGACTGGCGCGACAAGGTCACCCCTTGGCCGGTGGAGGCCCGCTTCGACGACGAGGCGGCGCTGGACGCGCTGCTGCGCGCCGTGCGGTAGGGCCAGAGTGCATCACAGCACGGTTCGCGCGTAAGGCAGGCCCAGCTGCCGCTTGCCGACCAGGCTCAGAAACGCCGGCGTGAACGCGGCGTGTTTGAGGCCGGTGAAGATGTCGCGCAGGCACCTCTGAAGGGGCTGGCGGGCATAGACCACGGATGCGCCGGCGTAGTCGAAGGCGAACACCACCGTGTCCCGCGCCGCCCGCGCCAGGGTCTGGCAGGCCTGAGCCAGATCGATCCCCTCCTCCGGGCTTGCCGTGCGGCCCTGCGCCGCCCTTTCGTCCATCGCCGACACGAGGCCGGCCAGATGGGTCCGTGCGGCGCGCATGCGGCCGTCGAGCTCGCCGATGCCGAACTGCACGACGCTATCTTCGGCCTGCACGCCCTCCGCCACCGTGCGCCTGGTCTTGACCGCGGAAGCGACCAGCTCGCTCAAGGCGCGCTGGCCGACTCCGGATGCAAAGGCCGACAGGCCGATGGCGTTGAGCCGGACCGCCTCGACGGCCGACAGGGGCCCGGATGCGTCCGTGGAGGTCCACTGATACTCCCAGCTGCGCCGCGCCGGCACGAGGCGATCTGTGATCTGGTAGTCGATGCTGGCGGTGGCGCGCAGGCCCATGACGTCCCAGCTGCCCTCCTCGATCTCCACCTCCGCCTTGGGAAGGAGAAAGGCCCGGTATCGGCCCTCGCGGGCGCCGCCGGTGTTCGCGGCGACCAGCACCCAGTTGGAAAGCGAACTGCCGGACCCGAACGACCCCGGGCACGACACGCGAAAGCCGTCCGCCTCCGCCGCGAACACCGCCCTGGGCAGCAGGGACGTCCAGCACGACACCGGGCCGCGCCCGAACACCTCATCCCGTCCTTCGGCCGGCAGTCCCAGGAACGCGGCGTGATTGACGGTGTTGCACACCGAGGCGCACCAGCCGGCCGACCCGTCGGCCCGGGCGATCGCCTCCACGGCGTCGAAGAAGTCCCGCCGGCTGGCGCCAAGGCCGCCGACTCGCTCCGGTAACAGGATCGACAGGAGTCCGGCGCCCAGCAGGGCGGTGGCGACGCTGTCGGTCAGGCGGCCCTGGCGCTCGCCCGCCGCCGCCTGTTCGCTGATCAGATCGAAGAGGGACGTCGCCCGTTCCAGAGCTCCCGTCCGCGTGGACAGATCGTCCATCCCACCCCCCATTTCCGCTCACCCGCTCAGCAGCGAGCCAAAATGCCAGGCCGCGCAAGCGGTTTCTCCGCGCCCTTCGCCGCCAGGAAACCGCGCGCGCGAATGAACCCGGCCCGTGTGGCTGACGACAGATGTGCAGAACCAGCCGCTTCAGCCCAGGAGAGCACCATGAAAGCGCCAGGTCTCGCCACTGCGTCGACACGCGCCAGGATGCTGCTCAGCGGAGTCGCGATGCTCGCCGCGGCCGCATGTTCGTCGGCTTGCGCTGCACCCAGTGCGGCGGCGCCGGCAGCGCCGGCGTCGGCTGCGATGGCGAAGCCTGGCGCCGCTCAGGCGCTCCGGTACGGCCCCGCGCCGTCCTGGGTGCAACAGGTGGACGCGCCGGCCGCGCCGATTCCGGCAGGCGGCGGCGGTTCGCAGCTGCTGCTGGTCGACCACCAGATCCGCCTCGGACGGGGCGGCGAGGAGATGTACAGCCACGTGGTGAGCCGGGTGCTCAACGCCGCGGGACTGGCGGCGAACGGCGCTTTCCAGGAGAGCTGGGACCCGTCCACCCAAGTGCTGACCATCAACCACATCCGCATCCTGCGCGACGGTCAGTGGATAGACCTGTTGCAGGGCGGCGCGAAGATGATGGTGCTGCAGCGCGAGACGAACCTCGAGCGGTTCATGCTGGACGGCCAGCTGACGGCGACGCAGCAGCTGGACGGCCTGAGGATCGGCGACGTCATCGACATCGCCGTGACCTATCGCCACCTCGACCCCGCGATCGGCGACATCTCCGCGGCCGCTATGGGTCTGAACTTTCCTGGCGTGGCTTCGCGCGCGCGCTTCCGCCTGACCTGGTCCGATGAAAAGCCGATCACCTGGCGTGTGTACCCGGGGATGCCCAGTCCCACGGTGAGTCACCTCGACGGCCGCACCGAGCTGCTGATCGACATGGCCAACGCGCGCGCGCCGTCGCCGCCGGCGCAGGCGCCGGCTCGTTTCGCGATGCTGGGGCGGCTCGAGGCCACGCAGTTCAAGAGCTGGGGCGACGTCGCCGGCGCCATGGCGCCGCTGTTCGCGAAGGCGGAGATCCTGGCCGCCGACTCGCCGGTCAAGGCCGAGGCCGCCAGCATCAGGGCCGCGGCGGCCACGCCGGAGCGCCAGGCGTCCCTGGCCCTGGCCTGGGTGCAGCGAAATGTGCGCTATGAATTGGTCGGCATGAACGACGGCGGCTTCGTGCCGGCGACCGCAGACCAGACCTGGGCCAGGCGCTACGGCGATTGCAAGGGCAAGACCGTGCTCCTGCTGGCGATGCTGCATCAGCTGGGGATCGAGGCGGAGCCGGTGCTGGTGAACACCAAGGCCGGCGACAGCGTGACCGAAAGCCTTCCGCATCTGGTCTTCGACCACGTCATGGTCCGCGCCCACATCGGCGGGCGGTGGTACTTCCTGGACGGCACGCGCCCTGGCGATCCGGCCAATCTGGACGACCTGCCGACGCCGCCGTTCCATGTGGGCCTGCCGGTGAGGTCCGCGGGGTCGGATCTGATCAAGATCGACCTGCCCGCGCCGAAGCAGCCTCAACAGGCGAGCGTCGAACGGATCGACGCCTCCGCAGGCCTGGATGCGCCGGCGCCGGAGCACGCTGAGGTGGTTTGGCGCGGCGACTTTGCCGTCGCGTTGGCCGCCGCCTTCAGCGCCAAGCCGCACGACGTGGTCGAAAATTTCATTCGCGCGACGATCACACACCAGGAATCGACTTTCGATATCAAGTCCGTCGCCTGGACCTACGACCCCTCCGCCGCGACCCTGACGGTGCGCGTCGACGGCCTGGACCGGCTCGACTGGCGCTGGAACCGCGACGCCAGGCGCAGCGAGTACGAAATCACCGGCCCGGGCGATCTGGTGGCGGCCTTGCCGAAGCGTGGGGCTGGGCCCTTCCAGGATGCGCCGTACGCCGTGGGCTTCCCGGCCTTCTCGAGCAACCACGTCGAGTTGGTCCTGCCCAAGGGCGGCGCGGGCTTCGAAATCGTCGGGTCCGATGTCGACCGCACGCTCGGCGCCGTCGAGATCTCCCGCAAGGCCAGGCTGCAGGGTGGCGTCGCGATCCTGGACACGTCCAACCGCAGCGTCGCCCCCGAGTTCCCGGCCTCCCAAGCCGACGCGTTCAACCAGTTCCTGCAGGAGCTGCGTGACGATCCGGTCGACGTGCGCGCGCCGGTTGGAACCGCCAGCCACGTGCTGAGCCTGTCAGGACCGTCGCCGCGCGGCTAGGGGATGCGCCCTTGCGGGGCTGGTCGGCTCGGGCAAGGCGAGGTGAAGACCGGCTGCACAGCGAAGCGGGTCGGACGATGGGCCGCAAAAAGACTCACCACGGAGGTCACGGAGAACCACGGAGTTCACGGAGTGAACTTCGAATCCTTCGGGCGTGAAGGCCACGGTCTCCGTGAACTCCGTGCTCCTCCGTGACCTCCGTGGTTGAACTTCCTCGCACCGCCGGCGCGGCCCCTCATCCGACCCGCTTCGCGGGCCACCTTCTCCCTAGCGGAGAAGGAACGCCGCCCTACACCGCGATCGGGGCCCTGATCGGCTTGTGGGAGTGGTAGCCTTCCAGCACGATGTCCGCCTCCTCGAAGGCGAACAGATCGCCCTTCGGCGCCAGGCGCACCTGCGCGAACGGGTAGGGTTCGCGGGTCAGCTGGCGTTTGGCCTGTTCCAGGTGGTTCAGATAGAGGTGCGCGTCGCCGAGGGTGTGCACGAACTCGCCGGGCCGCAGGCCGGTCGCCTCGGCCATCATCATGGTCAGCAGGGCGTAGCTGGCGATGTTGAACGGCACGCCCAGGAACACGTCGCCGGACCGCTGGTAGAGCTGGCAGGAGAGCCGGCCCTCGGCCACGTAGAACTGGAACAGGCAATGACAGGGCGGCAGGGCCATGTCGTCCAACTCGGCAGGGTTCCATGCGGAGATCAGGTGCCGGCGGCTTTCCGGATTGCGGCGCAGGGCGTCAAGCACGGCGGAGATCTGGTCGATCACCCTGCCGTCGGGCGCGGTCCAGGACCGCCACTGCTTGCCGTACACAGGGCCGAGTTCGCCGGCCTCGTCGGCCCACGCGTCCCAGATGCTCACGCCGCGCTCCTGCAGCCAGCGCACATTGGTCTCGCCGCGCAAAAACCACAGCAGCTCGAGCACGATGGAGCGGAAGTGCACGCGCTTGGTGGTGAGCAGGGGAAAGCCTTGCGCCAGGTCGAAACGCATCTGCCGGCCGAAGACGCTGAGCGTGCCCGTGCCGGTGCGGTCGCCGCGCTGCACCCCGGTGGTCATGATGTCGCGCAGGAGATCAAGATATTGAGATTCGGGATGCGCCGGGCAGGCCGTCAGTTGTTCATCAACGCGGGCGACCAAGGCGTTCACAGGTGATTCGCTCCCAACTAGGCCGGGAACAATGCGCTCCTAGATATGGTAGCGCCTAGTAGCACATACCCCAGGCCTTGGGGATATGTCCGCCAAAAGCGTGGACAAAACGTGATCAGCCCGAAAACCCGCCGTCATCGAGGAACGCCTGTTCCTCCGGCGTGGTGTCGCGGCCGAGGACGCGGTTGCGGTGCGGGAAGCGCCCGAAGCGGTCGATGATGTCCTTGTGGTTGTGGGTCCACTTGGCCGCATCGGGATCGCCGACCTCGGCCGCCTCGGCTTCGCTGAGCGACACGGCGAGCGCCTGGTCGGCCGGGTCCTCGGAGTGCTCGAAGGGCAGGTAGAAGAACCCGCGCATCTGCGGCTCGACGGCTCGGTCGAAGCCGCGCCGCACTGCTTCGCGCGCCACGCGCCGGGCCAGCGGGTCGGTGGCGAAGGCGTGCGGCGAGTTTCGGTAGAGGTTGCGCGGGAACTGGTCGAGCAGGATCAGCAGCGCCAGCGACCCCAGGGCGGTGTCGCCCCAGGCGTCGAACTCGCCCCTCGCGGCGGCGTGGTGCGCCGCCCCGAACCGCGCGCCGATGTCCGCGTCGAAGGCGTCGTCCTTGCGGAACCAGCGCTTGGGACCCGCATCGCGCCAGAAGCCGACCACGTCGGCGGGCTGGAGTTTCCCGGTCATGGGTCTGACTTGGGGTGGGTCCGGCCCCGCATCAACCCGCCGGCGAATCCGGTTCAACCCAGGTTCATGTTGGGTGAACCATGTTGCCCTCCGAAGGACATGGAGTTCGCCCCCCGTGGGGCGAGAAGGAGTGTTTCGATGAAGCAGCTGATGACGACGGCTGCCTTGGCCCTGGCGCTTTCCGCGGCCGCCCTGACGGTGCAGGCCGAGCCCGGGCGCGGGGGTGGCGGCGACCATCACGCGCAAGGCGGTGGCGGCGG
>JBIOEG010000082.1:0-16409 GCA_044445825.1 Caulobacterales bacterium | reverse complement strand
GGGTTGGGAGCCTGGCTGTGCGGGCGAGCGCCCGCCCGTCACCGGCCGCGCGCATTCGTTTCACGATGTCAAAGAGCGCGTCCAGGCCGCGAGGGCCAAGCGCTCCACGTCACCATGCGCCCGCTGATTTGGCGAGGCCGCCTGGAAGGACAGGGGAACCACGAAAAACACGAAAAGCACGAACGGGTCGGCGCGACTCTCAGCCGCCGCCGAAACAACGCACGCGTTCGTGCTTTTCGTGTTTTTCGTGGTTCCCCCTACCCCTCGTCACCCCGGACGACCCGCAGGGCCGATCGGGGGCCGGACCCGCCGGTCCATAGACCACATCCAGCCAGAGAGCTGTCCGTCCGGCCCCGGGTCTTCGCCGAGGGGATGGGTCACGCCGCGTTCGTGTGGTTCGTGTTTTTCGTGGTTCCCCTAACCATCGTCACCCTGCGGACCCCCTAGATGTGCGACGCCTTCGGCGGCGCGATCGCCATTTCCAGGTCCAGGTGGGCTTCGTCCTGCGGTGGCGTGTGGGCGGCGGCGCGGCGGCGGTCGAGTTCCTGGCGGGTGAGCCGGTGCTGTTCGCGGGTGATGCGGTAGCGGGTCGCCAGCCAGAACGGGAACAGGAACAGCACCGGCACCAGCACCCCCTGCACCAGGCCCAGATTGGTGACGATCCTGGGGTCGATGGTGTGCGGATTGGCGTGCAGCGGCCAGCGCACCACGTTCTGCAGCAGGAAACCGGCGACGATGCCGCCCACCCCGGCGGTGGCCTTGCCCGAGAAGGCCAGGGCCGCGGCGAACACCCCCTCCTGCCGGCGGCCGGTGCTCAGCTCCTGCACGTCGATGGTGTCGGCCAGCATGGAGACGAACATGATGCTGCCGATGGTGTTCAGGTAGGTTCTGACCACCTCATTGACCACCAGTATGACCAGCAGGGTGAGCGAGCCGTTGGGCGGCAGCATGTGCAGCAGGCGCAGGGCGATCACCCCCACCCCGTCCACCAGCAGCAGGCCGAAGGCGGTGAGCAGCACCAGCTTCTTGTCCAGCCGCCGCTCGATCCAGCCCAGGGTCAGGAACGCCACGATGGCGCCGAGGATGGCCAGGGGGAAGAACTGCAGCTGCTCCCCCGCCAGGCCCCAGAAGTAGGTGTTCAGGTAGATGCCGAGGCTGTCGGTGGTGCCGGATATGCCCGATGTGATCAGGGCGGCGATGAACAGGACCAGGAAATCCCGGTTGACGAAGGTGCTGGAGACGTCCCGCCACACGCGCAGGAAGCTGAAGCTCGGCGTCTTGTTCACCGGCTGCAGCAGATAGGGGATGTCGCGGCGGGTGAGGTGCGTCGTGGCGAAGATCGTCAGGGCGATGGCCACCGCCATCACCGGGCCGAACAGCGCATAGGCGTGCGGATTGAGCTGTCCCTGGGGGTAGGCCGGGGTGCTGGGAAAGATGAAGTGCCAGGTGGCGGTGATGAACACCAGCGAGCCCAGCCAGCCCATGGCGTACCGGTAGGTGACGATGGTGGTGCGCTCGTCGTAGTCGTCGGAGAACTCGGCGAACAGCGCCGTCCACGGCACCACGAAGACGCTCATCGACACATTGGTGAGCACCACAGTGCAGAACAGCCAGACGACCAGCAGGTTTTCCGACAGCCCGGCCGGCGGCGCGAACACCAGGTAGACGCCGACGGCGATGGGGATCGCCGAGATGTACATGAGCAGGTGCCGGCGCCCGAGCCGGGTCTTCAAATGATCGGAGAAGGAGCCGATCAGCGGATCGAAGCCGGCGTCGATGATCAGGGCCAGGGCGATGGCCACCGAGGCCTTGAACGGATTCACCTGGAGGATCTGGTTGTAGTAGAACAGCAGGAAACCGAAGGCGAAGCCCTTCAGGGAATCCGGCAAGGCGCCTATGGCCTGAAAGATCTTGGTGGCGATGCTGACCTTGCCGACGCGCGTCCGCTCGCGGGTGTAGAGACCTTCCGAAACGCTCAAACCGGTCTCCCCATTGTCGGCGCGACGATCCCGGCCGCCGGCCGGGTCGTGCGTCTTTCCGCGGGGACTATAGCCGCCGCGGCGACGGGCGCGACATGAAGCTTACGTCATCGCAGCCGCGCGGCTACTGGTCCGGCAACCGGCTGGCCACGGCGTCCGGGAAGCACTCCTTGGGCACGCCCGCGGCGACGGCCTGGGCGGCCGAGGCGCTGTAGAACAGCTTCACCCCGATGCCGCCTGCCGCCAGCCTGGGCCGGAACAGCACCACGTCGCCGCTCGCCGTGGACCCGCCCAGGCAGGGCCGCTCGCCGGCGTCGAAGTCGGCCTGGTCCTGGGCCGTGGGCTTGATCAGGCCATATCGCCGGTCGAGGTCGCCCATCAGCGCGGCCCAGTCGTCGGCCTGGTAGGCGCCGACCATGACCTCGATCACCGCCAGCTTGCCGCCGGAGAACACGAAGGACGTGTCGCGCGCCTTGCCGGCCACGCTCAGCGGGCCGACCGCGGTGAGCTGCAGGGCCGGTCCCATTGCGTAGGCGCCGAACGGCGTCGACTGGGTGAGGCTGGTGAAGGAGTCTCGCAAGGTGGGGTTCTGACTGGCCAGTTGCGCCAGCCGATCCAGCCCGCCGGGGATCGGCTGGTTCTTCATGGCCAGGGTCAGGCACTTAACCGAGAACGGCTTGTCCGGCGCGGCGCCCAGCTGCTTCGGCTGCCGCACCTCGCCGCCGCGCGCCATGGCGGCGGACAGGGACGACTTCTCGGTGCGATACAGCTCCGTGCGCGTGTAGAAGCCGCCGTGGTCGTCAGGCCAGGTGTCGACGTTCAGGCAGTCGACCTCGATGGTGGGATCCACGTCGCCAACCGGGAAGGCGGTGAGCGGCATGCCGATGGTCACCCCGTCGGCCCCCACCGGCGCGGCGGCGGGCGCCGCCGCCGCCGGTTGAGGTGCGCGCACGTTTGCGCCGGGGGTCCCACGCGAGCACGCCGCCAATGCGAGGAGCCCCACCGCCAGGATCACGGCGGCCTGGCGGACGCGCGGCTGGGGGACGCTGCGATGTGTTGAATTCATGGACCTGAGGGGCGCTGGGATCGAAGCGGCGACCCCTACGATGTCGAGGCCGCGGGCTCAAGTGGCTGGGGATTGGAGCGACGTGGTGCATTTGCCGCGGCGCCCGCGAAGTTTTCACCACGGAGGTCACGGAGGAGCACGGAGGTCACGGAGTGGGGATCCGATGCTCAGGGCGTCACCGGCGATGTCCCGACCATGAAGGCCACAGTCTCCGTGGTCTCCGTGCTTCTCCGTGACCTCCGTGGTTGAACTTCCTCGCCCCGAGTTGCCACCTCTCGCCCGAGGGATCACCCTCGCGCCATGGCCAACATTGGAGCCAAGCCATGAGACGACCGGTCACCAGGGCGCTCACAGCCGGCATCCTGCTCACCGCTGCATCACTGGCGCCCAACGCGCCCGCTCAGGCCTACCACGACCCCTGCAAGCCGCCCCTGGTCAGCAACGGCGGCGGACTGTGCCTGCGCCCGCCCGCCGGCTTGAAATGCACGCCGCCCCAGCGCCCGCGCCAGGTGTGGTTCGCCCGCAAGGTCGACGTCCCCGAGCATCTGGTCTGGCGCTGCGTACTGGTCTGCGACCGGGGTTCCATCCCGCGGGCGGTGAGGAACAAGGCGGGCAAGCCGACCGAGAAGTGCGTGCGGATTTGAATCTGGTGGACGCGGCTGGGATCGAACCAGCGACCCCTACGATGTCAACGTAGTGCTCTCCCGCTGAGCTACGCGTCCGGACCCGGGAGGGAGCGGCGGATATACCGGCGCCCCGGCGGCTTCGCAAGGCCGCGCGGCCGCCCGGTCAGGCGGCCGCCATCATGCGTTCCACCTCGGCGACGATCTCGCGCAGGTGGATGGGCTTGGACAGCACCTTGGCGCCGGCCGGCGCGCGGCCGCTGGCGGAAAGCGCTACGGCGGCGAAGCCGGTGATGAACATGATCCGAAGGCCCGGGTGCAGGGACGCGGCGATGCGGGCGACTTCGATGCCGTCCATGCCGGGCATGACGATGTCGGTGAGCAACAGGTCCCACTCCTGCTCCAGCACCGCCGCGGCCTCCTCGCCGTCGGCGCAGGCGGTGACGTCGTAGCCAGCCCGCTCCAGGGCGCGCGTGAGGAATCCGCGCAGGGAATCGTCGTCTTCGGCAAGCAGGATGCGGGGCATGGGGCTCGGCGTTGGGCGGCGGGGCGGTCGGAGGAACGACCTTACGGGCGGAGTTGTAAATCGGCTATGAACCCTAACGCGCGCGGCGGGGCGCGACAGCCGGAAAGGCTCGTGCGACGCAATCTCGTTTGACGCGAAGGCGCCGGCTTGCGCATGCTCGCGTCCATGGATGGCACGCAGCCGTTGGCGACGCTGGAGATCTGCGGGCAGGCGCCCTATCGGCTGGCGCGGCCGCGGGCCACGGCGCGGACCACGCCGGTGATCTTCGCCTCGCCGCACTCGGGCCGCATCTATCCGCCGGCGATGATGGCCGCCTCCCAGCTCGACCCGCGCACCATCCGCCGCTCGGAAGACGCCCACGTGGACGAGCTGATCGTCCAGGCGCCGGCGCACGGCCACACCCTGATCACCGCCAGCTTCGCGCGGGCCTACATCGACGTGAACCGGGAGCCCTGGGAGCTCGACCCGGCGATGTTCGAGGACGAGCTGCCGGCCTTCGCCCGGGCGCGAACCGCCCGCGTGGCCGCGGGGCTGGGGGCCATCGCCCGCATCGTCTGCGAGGGACATGAGATCTACGCCCGCAAGCTGACCTTCGCCGAGGCCGAGGAGCGGGTGCGCGACGTGCACCATCCCTACCACGCGGCCCTGGCCGGCCTGGTGGCCGAGGCGCGCGGGGCGTTCGGCGCGGCGGTGCTAATCGACTGGCACTCCATGCCCGCGGCGGCCGCGGCCCAGGCCGGGCCGGAGTGCGACTTCGTGCTGGGCGACCGCTTCGGCGCGGCCTGCGCCGGCGCCCTGACCCGCTTCGTGGAGGACCGGCTGCAGGCCATGGGCTACCGGGTCGCGCGCAACGCCCCCTACGCCGGCGGCTACACCACCGAGCACTACGGGCGGCCCAGCCGCAAGGTCCACGCCCTGCAGATCGAGATCAACCGCGCCCTGTATTTCGACGAGGCCGAGCTGACCCTGGGCCGCGGCTTCGAGCGGCTGCGGCGGGACCTGGAGGGGCTGTTCGGGGCTTTGGCGGCGGTGGACTGGTCGTGTCTCTAGACGCCCCCGACCGTACGCTGGGCGAAACGGTCGCCGGCCTGCGCCCCTTCGTGCCTTGCGACGACTTCGACCTGTGCAAGCGGTTCTACGCCGACCTCGGCTTTTCGATGATTCACGACGACGGCCGCATCGCCATCTTCACGGCCGGCGCGCACTCCTTCGTGTTGCAGAACTACAAGTGGCCGAGCGCCAAGGACAACTACGTGGTGCAGTTGGTGGTGGACGACGTGGACGTCTGGCAGGCGCGCATCGAGGCGGCGGACCTCGCGGGGAAGTACGGCGTGAAGGTCACGGCGCCTCAACGGTTGCCCTGGGGGGCGAAGGGCGCGCGGGTGATCCACCTGATCGATCCTACCGGCGTGCTCTGGCACATCAGCCAGTACGGGCGTTGAGGACGCGATGGCGGCGCGGCGGGTCACCATCCGGCTGATCCACGACGGCGCGCAGCCGGGCGCGCCGCTGGACGAGGCGCTGCGCTTCGGCCTGCAGGACAAGGCGGGCGAAGTGCATGCCGGCGAGGCGAGACCGGACGGCGTCCGACGGTTCGATGCCGTGCTCGAGGTCAAGGGCGCAGACCGCGGCGCGCCTCCGGTGTTCGGCGGAGCGTTTGCGCAAGGCTCGCCGGAGGCGCGCTTCCTTTACCTCAGTTGGAAACGCCCCGCGGGCGCCGCAGCGCCGTATGGCTGGCGAATCAAGGTCCCGCTGGCGGGCGTGGGCTGGGACCAGGTAGAGGCGGCCGAAGCGGCTGGCGCCTGTCTCGAGACAGATGTAAGGGGGCGCCGCCCACACGAGACCACGGCCATCGTCTGGCGGTTGGCTCGCATCTGACCCGGCGGGCCAAAAAAAAAAGCCGCGCCCGAAGGCGCGGCAGTTCATTAGGGAGGAAACGCCCAGGAAGGGCAGAAGCGTCAGCGACGCTTCACAAGTTGCAATCTAGGGTGCGGCGCACAATGAGGCAAGAGAAAAGTGCGACGAAAGGCGCGGAAAAATGGGCTTATCCGCATTACTACCTTGTAACCCCTGGGGTTGACGCACGGGTCAAACCTCACCATATCGTGCTGCATTGCAACACAAGATGCCCGGCCGGCCGCATCGGGCCGTCCAATCGGCGAGAAATTTCAGCCGCTTAGTAAGCCTCACCGACTATTCCGCCGCGCCCGCGCGGGATGGCCCAATCCCTTCGGCTCGCGTACAAGCCGCCGCGCCTCCCGCCCCAGAAACCCGTGTCCATGTCCCTGCGCAACATCGCCATCATCGCCCACGTCGATCATGGCAAGACCACGCTCGTCGATCAGCTGCTGGCCCAGTCGGGGGTGTTTCGAGCCAATGAATCGCACGCCGAGCGCGCCATGGACTCCAACGACCAGGAGCGTGAACGGGGCATCACCATCCTGGCGAAGTGCACCTCCGTGCTGTGGCATGGCGAGGCCGGCGAGACGCGGATCAACATCATCGACACGCCTGGCCACGCCGACTTCGGCGGCGAGGTGGAGCGCATCCTGGGCATGGTCGACGGCTGCCTGCTGCTGGTGGACGCCGAGGAAGGCGTCATGCCGCAGACCAAGTTCGTGCTCGGCAAGGCGCTGAAGCTCGGACTTCGCCCCATCGTGGTGCTGAACAAGGTCGACCGGCCGCACGCCGACCCGGAAAAGGTGCTGAACGACGCCTTCGACCTGTTCGCGGCCCTCGGCGCATCCGACGAGCAGCTGGACTTCCCGCACCTGTACGCCAGCGGCAAGCAGGGCTGGGCGGTCACCGACATGACCCACCCGCGCGAGACCCTGGGCCCGCTGTTCGACGCCATCGTGCGCCACACGCCGGCGCCCGCGGTGGAATCCCGGGTGGACGAGCCGGCGCGGCTGCTGGCGGTGCTGATCGAGGCCGATCCCTATCTCGGCCGCCTGCTCACCGGTCGGGTGGAGTCCGGGCGTCTGGCCCCCGGCATGGCGATCCACGCCCTGGCGCGCGACGGGACCGAAATCGAGCGCGGCCGCGTCTCCAAGCTGCTGGCTTTCCGCGGCCTGAAGCGCCAGCCCATCGACGAGGCTTTCGCCGGCGACATCGTCTCGGTTGCCGGCTTCTCCAAGGCGACGGTGGCCGACACCCTGGCCGCGCCGGAGATCGCCGAGGCCCTGCCGGCCCAGCCCATCGACCCGCCGACCATCGCCATCACCGTCTCGATCAACGACAGCCCCCTGGCCGGGCGCGACGGCGACAAGGTGCAGAGCCGGGTGATCCGCGAGAGGCTGCTGCGCGAGGCCGAGGCCAATGTGGCGATCAAGGTGGCCGAGACCGCCGAGAAGGACGCCTTCGAGGTGGCCGGCCGCGGCGAACTGCAGCTGGGCGTGCTGATCGAGACCATGCGCCGCGAGGGCTTCGAGGTCTCCATCAGCCGGCCGCGCGTGGTGTTCCAGACCGATCCGCAGACCCGCGAGCGGCTGGAGCCCATCGAGGAGGTGGTGATCGACGTCGATGACGACTTCACCGGCGTGGTCATCGAGAAGCTGTCGGCGCGCAAGGCGGAGCTGTCGGACATGGTCCCCTCGGGATCCGGCAAGACGCGCCTGTCGTTCCTGGCCCCGTCGCGCGCCCTGATCGGCTACCAGGGCGAGTTCCTCACCGACACCCGCGGCTCCGGCGTGCTCAACCGCCTGTTCGCCCGCTACGAGCCCTACAAGGGGGCCATCGAGGGCCGCCGCAACGGGGTGCTGGTCTCCAACTCCGATGGCGAGACCGCCTCCTACGCCCTGTGGAACCTGGAAGACCGCGGGGTGATGTTCGTGGGCGGCGGCGAGAAGGCCTATCAGGGCATGATCATCGGCGAGAACTCCCGCGGCGACGACCTCGACGTCAATCCGATGAAGGCCAAGCAGCTGACCAACGTCCGCGCGTCGGGCAAGGACGAGGCCATCCGCCTCACCCCACCGCGCCGCCCGACCCTGGAACAGGCCATCGCCTACATCGAGGAGGACGAGCTGGTGGAGGTGACCCCCAAGGCCATCCGCCTGCGCAAAAAGGTGCTCAACCCCACCTTCCGCAAGAAGCGCGTGCGCGAGGACGCCTGAAGGCGACGCTCAAGACCGAGGATCGGGCCGTCCCGCCAGCATGTCGAAGGCCGCGATCGCCACCTCCTCGGTGAAGAGTTCGGGCATCAGGGCGTGCTCATAGAAAAGGCCAAGCGACAGCGCCTGGCAGATCAACAGGATCGTCTTGTAGGACGGTCGCCCCGTCGCTTTTAGATACTGCTCGACCCCGTCCGGCGGAGCGACTGAGAACCTGGCCTCGGCCCGTTCTGCAACGCGCAGGCGCATCTCTTCGTGCGTGAGCACATAGAGCAGGAACTCCGCCGTGAAGGCGGAGTGGGCGCGCGCTTCCGGCAACGTGGCGGCGCAGTCCTCGCCGAGCTTCCGAAAGATCGTCTTCATCGACTGGCCGGGCTGGGCCGAGGCGCCGAAGCCCACCGGCCTGGTCGCCGCCACGGCCAGGAAAAGCTCCTCCTTCGAGCCGAAGTTCGAGTAGATCGCCCCCTTGGTCAGGCCTGCGCGGGCGGCGATCTCGTCGAGCGAGGCGCGCTGGAAGCCCTTTTCGGCGATGACGGCGACCGCCGCCTCGAGCAGGCGCGCGACGGTTTGAGCACGCTTGCGGCTGGTGCGGGGCGGCTCTTCGGGGGTCGGGCTCGACATGGGCGACTCATTCGATACTTGATAGTATCCGATACTGTGTAGTATCGGAATCTTCAAGCATCAGCTGAGGTCATCGGCATGGACTGGACAAGACGAGGCTTCATCGCGGCGGGCGCGATCGGCGTGGCGTCACCCCACCTGGCGCTGGCCTATCCGGCCGACGCGGCCATGTGGGAGGTGCGGCGCGGCGCGGCCAAGGTCTTCCTGTTCGGCGACGGCGGTCCCCTTCGCACACCGTGGCGCTCCGCGCGCTTCGAAGCGGCGCTCCATGAGAGCGCCGTCTTCTGGAAGGAGACGCCGGACTCAGGTCCGGGGGCGGACAAGCTGTTCCTGGCCAAGGGCGTAGACCCGGCCCGGCCCTTGTCGACCTGGCTGACCCCGAAGGACCGAGAACGCGTCGCTGCGGCCGCCGCGGCCGTGGGCCTCACATCGGACTTCCTTGAACGCTTTCGACCCTGGCTGACGGCCGTGATCCTCGACAGCAACTTCCGCTCGCACGGCGGATTCAAGCAGGACAACGGCCCCGAACACGACCTGATCGTCATCGCCAAGGCGGCCGGCAAGCCCATCCGCAGCGAATTCCCCGACCAGGCGGCCATCGTCGACTATTTCGCCGCGTTCTCGAAAGCCGCGGAGGTCGGAGCGCTGCTGAGAGCCGTGGACGACATCGAGGCGGGACCGGACTCGGCGGAACGGGACGCGCAAGCGTGGGCGTCGGGCGATCAGCGCCCTGAACTGCGACAGGTGCGCCGCATAGGTCGCGCCTATCCCGAGTACTACCAACAGATACTGGTGGCGCGGAACCGTCGTTGGGCGGGGCGCATCCGTGCGATGCTAGACGCTGGCGGAACGACCTTCGTCCTGGCCGGTGGCGATCATCTGATCGGCCCGGACAGCGTTCAGAACCAGCTCGCCGCCGCGGGAATGACGGCGCGGCGCATCTGAAGCCGGCAGGCGCTGGTCCTGCGCGATCTCATGCTACTTCGCCGGCGGGACGATCGGCTTGCCGTCCTTGATCTCCACCAGGCCCGTGCGGTTGCCGGCCGGATCCTTGAACACGGCCAGGATCACCACGCCGGGAACCACGGAGCGCGGGTAGACGACGCTGCCGCCGTTGGCCTGGATCTTGGCCAGGGTGGTGTTGATGTCTTCGACGCCGAGATAGACGATCCGCTCCTGCAGCGGACCGCTCGCCGCCTCGACCCGCATCAGTCCGGGCATCGGCGAGGCGGCGGGCACGGTGAAGCTGCCGTCGGCGGCGATGTCCCAGCCGAACACGGTCGAATAGAAGGCCCGCTGCGTGGCGAGGTCCGGGCAGGCGATGTCGAAGAACACGACGGGTGCGGGCATGACGGCTCCTTTCGCGGCCGGGGCGCCCGCCGGGTCCGCCGAGGCGGGCGCGGCGAGGCAGATTGACAGCAAGACCGCCACGGCGAGACCGGCCGAGGCGCTTGTTCGCAGCGTGATGCGCATGTTCGCTTTGCTCCCTGCTCGACGAGCAGATTCTGCAGCCGCCTAACTGGAGTTGTCATCCCGGAAACGAAAGCGCTCGCCAGGAGCGGGTGGTAGTCGACGACCTGCATGGAGGTCATGCTAAAGCTTCCGCCGCCATGGCCAACCCGCTCTACGCCGCCCTGCCGACCACCATCTTCGCCGTGATGTCCGGCCTCGCCCGGGAAAAGGGCGCGCTCAACCTCGGCCAGGGGTTTCCCGACGAGCCGGGCCCGGCGGCCATCCTGCTGCGCGCCGCCGAAGCACTGATCAAGGGCGACAACCAGTATCCGCCCATGCCCGGTCTGCCGGAACTGCGCGAGGCCGTGGCCAGGCACTACGCCCGCACCCAGGGCCTCGACTTCGACTGGACGCGGGAGATCACCATCACCTCGGGCGCCACCGAGGCCTTGGCCTGCTCGTTCCTGGGGCTGATCGCGCCGGGGGACGAGGTGGTCGTGTTCCAGCCGTTCTACGACTCCTATCTGCCGATGATCCGCCGGGCGGGCGGGGTGGCCAAGCTCGCGCGCCTCGAGCCGCCGCACTGGCGGCCCGACCGGGCCATGCTGGAGGGCGTGTTCAGCGACAGGACGCGTCTGGTGGTGCTCAACAATCCCTCCAACCCCGCCGCCACGGTCAGCCCGGACGAAGACTTGGCGCTGCTCGCCGAGTTCTGCGTGCGCTACGACGTCACCGCCGTTTGCGACGAGGTGTGGGAGCATGTGGTGTTCGACGGCCGCGCGCACCGCCCGCTGATGGCCTTCCCGGGCATGCGCGAACGCACGGTGAAGATCGGCTCGGCCGGCAAGATGTTCGCCATGACCGGCTGGAAGGTGGGGTTCCTGTGCGCCGCGCCGGCCCTCACCGAGCTGGTGGCCAAGGCCCACCAGTTCCTCACCTTCACCACCGCGCCCAACCTGCAGTCGGCCGTGGCCTGGGGCCTGGGAACAGCGAGGCCTGGTTCGCCTCCATGCCGCACGACCTGGAGCGTTCGCGCGATCGCATGACCGACGGCCTGCGCCGGGAAGGCTTCGCCGTGCTGCCGTCGCAGGGCACCTATTTCCTCAACCTCGACCTGGCCGGATCCGGGGTGTTCGAGGACGACATGAGCTTTTGCCTGCGCTCGGTGAACCAGGCGGGCGTGGCGGCGATCCCGGTCTCGGCCTTCTACGAAGGCGCGCCGGTGACCAACATCGTGCGGCTCTGCTTCGCCAAGCAGGACGAGACGCTGGACGAGGGCGTGCGGCGCCTGGCGAGGGCGCGCGACCTGTCGGTGCGGGCGCACAATGCCGGCGGGGCCCCGGTCCCCTCGCCTCTTGCCCGGCGGCGCTGAGCGCAGTACACAACGGGCGCGCGGGCGGCCGGCTTCATCGTAGCCTTGCGATAGCCCTGGGCTGTCGCGCCCTTTCTGGCTGCACTCCCAACATCCTTCTTCCCAGCGGCATTCCAGCGCCGCCAGAGGCATCCATGTTCAGGACCTTCGAGCGCCTGATCGACCCCTATCCGGACCAGAACGCGCCGGCGCCGGCGCGGCTGGGCGCCTTCTACTGGACGTTCATGCGACCGGTTTGGCGCCTGCTGGTGGCGGTCAGCGTGCTCTCCGGCCTGATCTCCGTGGCCGAGGTGATGGTGTTCGGCTTCATGGGCGCGCTGGTCGACTGGCTGAACAAGTCCACGCCCGAGAACTTCCTGGCGCTTCACGGGACGCGGCTGTGGATGATGGGCGGCCTGTTGCTGATCGGGCTGCCCCTGCTGCAGGCGGCCTGGCAGTTCACCTTCCACCAGGGCGTCGCCGGCAACTATCCCATGCACGCGCGCTGGCGGATGCACCGCCTGCTGCTGCGCCAGAGCCTGGCCTTCTTCCAGGACGACATGGCCGGGCGGCTGGCCAACACCATCATGCAGACCGCGCTGTCCATCCGCGAGTCGGTGATCAAGGTGGCCGACATCCTGGTCTATGTGGGCGTCTATTTCATCTCGGCGGCGGCGCTGGTGGCCTCCGCGGACTGGCGACTGGCCCTGCCGTTCCTCGGCTGGCTCGCGGCCTACCTGTGCGTCTGCTTCTACTTCGTGCCTCGCCTGCAGAAGATCGCCGAGGCCCAGGCCGACGCCCGTTCGGTGATGACCGGCCGGGTGGTCGACAGCTACACCAACATCCTCACCGTCAAGCTGTTCGCCCACGCCAGGGGCGAGGACGAGTACGCCCGCGAGAGCATGGACGTGTTCCTGGGCACGGTGCACCGCCAGATGCGGCGCGTCACCCAGCTCAATCTGATCCTGGCGGGTCTGAACTACCTGCTGCTGGCCGCCATCGTCGTCCTGTCGATAGCGCTCTGGCGGCAGCGGTTGGTGACGGCCGGCAACATCGCCGTCGCCGTGGCCCTGTCACAGCGGCTGCAGTCCATGTCGCAGTGGATCCTGTGGGAGCTGGGCAACCTGTTCGAGAACATCGGCACGGTGCAGGACGGCATGCAGACCCTGTCGCGGCCGCTCACGGTAGTGGACCGGCCCGCCGCGCCGCCGCTGGTGGTGCGAGAGGGCGCGATCCGCTTCGAGCACGTGCGCTTCCACTATGGCCGCAAGTCGGGCGTGTTCCCCGACTTCGACCTGCAGATCCCGTCGAAGCAGCGGGTGGGTCTGGTCGGGCCGTCCGGGGCGGGCAAATCGACCCTGATCAGCCTGCTGCTGCGCCTTTACGACCTGGAGGGCGGTCGCATCCTGATCGACGGCCAGGACATCGCCCTCGTGGGCCAGGAGAGCCTGCGCGCCGCCGTCGGCGTGGTGACCCAGGACACCGCCCTGCTGCACCGCTCGGTGCGGGCTAACATCCTCTACGGCCGTCCCGGCGCGAGCGTCGGCGAGGTCGAGGACGCCGCGCGCCGGGCGCACGCCCACGACTTCATCATGGGCCTGAAGGACGGTCGGGGCCGCGTCGGCTATGACGCCCACGTGGGCGAAAGGGGCGTCAACCTGTCCGGCGGCCAGCGGCAGCGCATCGCCATAGCCCGCGTGCTGCTCAAGGACGCCCCGATCCTTGTGCTGGATGAAGCCACCAGCGCCCTGGATTCGGAGATCGAGGCCGCCATCCAGGACAGCCTCGCCGAACTGATGCGGGGCAAGACCGTGATCGCCATCGCCCATCGGCTTTCCACGATCGCCCGCATGGACCGCCTTGTGGTGCTGGACGCCGGGCGCATCGTCGAGACCGGCGCGCATCAGACCCTGATCGGGCGGGGCGGCCTCTACGCACGCCTCTGGGCGCGGCAGACCGGCGGCTTCCTGCCGCAGGAAGCCGACAGCGCGGCGGCCCTATAGGGGTCAGAACGCCCGGTAGCGCCCCGGCGTCACGCCGAACTGCTTGCGGAACGCGGTGATGAAGGCGCTCGTGCTGTCGTAGCCGCTGGCGAGGCCGGCTTCGGTGACGCTGGCCCCGGCGGAGAGCTGCGCGACGCCGTGGATCAGCCGCGCCTTCTGGCGCCAGGCCTCGAGCGTGAGCCCGGTCTCCTCGGGGAACAGGCGCTGCAAGGTGCGCAGGCTGGCGCCGGCGGCCCTGGCCAGGGCGGCCAGACCGGCCCGATCGTCCGGCGCATCCTGCAGCCGTTCGGCGACCGCCAGGGCGCGAGCGTCGCGCGGCAGGGGCAGCGACAGGTCCTGCGGCCGCGCCGCGGTCAGCAGGTCGATCAACAGGCCGGTGACGCGCGCGTGCTGGGGCAGGTCGGGCCTGAGCATGCCGAGCGTCAGCACGTGCAGGATCAGCTCGCGCAGCAGTGGGCTCACCTCCAGCACCGCCGGAGCGGCCGGCAGGGCGGAGGCGGGCTCCGGGGCGATGTAGAGGGTGCGCATGGCCGTCTCGCCCTGCATCCAGATCTCATGCGGCAGCTGCGGCGGCAGCCAGATCGCCCGGGTGGGCGGCGAGAGCCAGGCGACCCCCGGCGTCACCACGCGCATCACGCCCGAGGTGGCGTAGGCGAGCTGGCCCCAGGGGTGTTTGTGTCGCGGGATGTGCCCGCCGCGGCGGTAGGTCTCGGCGAGCGAGCGGACCGAAAAGCCGTCGCCGGTTTCGCTCAATCGGGCTCGTCCGCGTCGTACTTCATGGCCCCGACGAGGTTGCCCTCCGTGTCCTCGAACCAGATCAGCGTACCGACGGTCTCGATATGGTAGGGCTGCATCACCATCGTGCCGCCGGCGGCTTGCACCGCGGCGATGGTGGCGTCGATATCCTGCACGGCCATGGTGACCTCGAAACCCAGCATCCTGGCGCCCGGCTTGATCTCTCGGCGGCCCTGCAGCGAGCCGCGCCCGAACGCCTCGCCGGCGTTGTTGGTCAGGTAGAAGTCAGGGGGCCCCCAGGGCTCGAAGGTCCAGTCGAACACAGCCTCGTAGAAGCGCTTGGCGCGTTGAACGTCATCGGCGTTGATCGAGAAGTGGCGCATGAGTGCGGGCATGACGGTCTCCGGTTTGACGCGCCAGGGTGGCCCGGCTTCGCCTGTCGCGCTTGCCATAGAATGACAGATTATGTCGTGGATGCGCCATGGCGCCTAACAGCAAGATATTGGCGGAACTTCGCAAGCGCGCCGATGCACCCTTCGCTAGTTGGTTCGGCGGTCCGCAGTGTCGGAGGAAGCGATGGCGCATGTCACGGGGGATGCAAAGCTCGAGGCCCTGCTTGAGCGGCTGCACGCCCAGAGCGATTGCCAGGTGGAAGCCACGTCCGAGTTCTTCCGGCGGCGCGCGGCGGCGGGCGAACTCAGCTGGGACGGGATGGACGAGCGCTCGCACCGCTTCATGAGCGACAAGCTGGTCGCTCTCGACCGCGAAAAGGCGGAGTTCTGCTACCTGCTCTGCCGGACTCTGGGCGCCCGCCGCGTGGTCGAGGCCGGCACCTCGTACGGCGTGTCGACCCTCTATCTGGCGGCGGCGGTGCGCGACAATTGCCGGGACGGGGCCCCCGGCGTGGTGATCGGGACCGAGCACGAGCCGGCGAAGGCCGCGGCGGCGCGCGAGAATTTCGCCGCCGCGGGCCTGGCCGAGTTCGTCGACCTGCGCGAAGGCGACCTGCGCGAGACCCTCAAGGACACTGGCGGACCGGTCGACTTCATGCTGCTCGACATCTGGGTGGAGATGGCCCGGCCGGCGCTCGAGCTCGTCGCGCCTCGACTGCGTCCCGGCGCGATTGTCGTCGCCGACAACACGGCCGCCGTGCGCGAGCCCTATCGCGCGTATTTCGAGTTCCTGTCCGACCCCGCGAACGGCTTTCGCACCATGACCCTGCCCTTCGAAGGCGGGCTGGAGCTGTCGGTGCGGACCGGCTAGGCGCGAAGTCCACCGAGGTTGGTTCGGCGGATAGACTCCTCTGTCCAACTGATAGGTGGGTGACATTTCAGACCGGATAGATGGGTGACAGATTTGGTGGCGTCGGGGGGTGTCCACCCCATCACCCTGAGCACGTGTTCGGAACGTCCGCTTTGCGGCCGGAAGCCAACGGGCAACGTCGACCCGAAACGGACTCTCGCAGCGCACGCGTCATCTGCCAAGGGCAGCCAATGGTTCGGCGCAGCTATCGTCACACAAGTCGTCGGGTGACATGTTTTGCGTTCGCGTTCACCAGGTTGTGCCAGGAGTATCCGAATGCGGCTCGCTCTTCTTGTCGCGGGGTTCACGTTCGCTGGCCTTCTGACGCCTGCGTCTCCCGGCGATGAACCACTCACCCTGCTCGGACCGATCTGCCACTACGTGGAGCCGCCGCCGATCTCCGGCCCCCACCGCCTCATCATGCTTGCCGGCATGGGCGACGACCACATGGCGGCCGACACCAAGAGCCCCGAGGCGCAGCGCTGGTTCGACTATGGGCTGACGCTCGCACGTTCCTTCGAGCACGGCGACGCCATCCTCGCGTTCCAGCAAGCTGAAGGGGCTGATCCTACCTGCTCGTTCTGCGTCTGGGGCGAGGCCTGGGCGCGCGGGCAGACCATCAACTACGGGGTCAGCCCT
>JBIOEG010000081.1:0-16480 GCA_044445825.1 Caulobacterales bacterium | reverse complement strand
GTCCGGGGCGTGCCCTGAAGCCATGGTTCCGGCTGCAGACTCCCCCACCCCGGTCCCGCGGACCGACCCTCCCCATGAAGGGGAGGGAGGCGACGCGGGCCGCGCCCTTGTCTATGTTGCGCCCACAGAGTCGCCCAAGAGCTCGCACCCGATGACCGATAGCCCGCGCCGCTACCGCAGGATCCTGCTGAAGGTCTCGGGCGAGGTGCTCATGGGCGACCAGGCGTTCGGCATCGACCTGCAGACCCTGGACGCGGTGGCGCAGGACATAGCCGAGGTGGTCAGCCACGGTTTCGAGCTGTGCCTGGTGATCGGCGGCGGCAACATCTTCCGCGGCCTCTCCATGGCCGGCAAGGGGATGGAGCGGGCCAGCGCCGACTACATGGGCATGCTGGCCACGGTGATGAACGCCCTGGCCCTGCAGAGCGCCCTGGAAAAGCAGGGCGTGATGACCCGCGTGCAGTCGGCCATCCCGATGGACGCCGTGTGCGAGCCCTACATCCGGCGGCGCGCCCTGCGGCACCTGGAAAAGGGCCGGGTGGTGATCTTCGCCGCCGGCCTCGGCGCGCCCTTCTTCACCACCGACACCCCCGCGGCCCTGCGGGCGGCCGAGATGGGTTGCGACGCCCTGTTCAAGGGAACCAGCGTCGATGGAGTCTACACCGCCGATCCCAAGAAGGACGCCAGCGCCGAGCGCTACGATCGCCTGAGCTATCTCGAGGTGCTGGCCCAGGACCTCAAGGTGATGGACGCCTCGGCCATCGCCCTGATGCGCGACAACGGCATCCCGATTATCGTGTTTTCCATCCGTGAACGGGGTAATTTGCTGAAGGTGTTGAACGGCGGCGGCGTGCACACGACCATCGCCGAAGATCGTCACGACCGGAACTAGAAGGGGCTCGTAGCACCATGGCCGCAACCGAAAAGCCTGTTCTGTCGAAATTCCGTGATCGGATGGATAAAGCCGTGGCGGCGCTGAAGGAGGAGTTCGGCTCCCTGCGCACGGGGCGGGCCAGCGCCACCCTGCTCGATCAGGTCCACGTCGAAGCCTACGGCTCCCAGATGCCGCTGGCCCAGATCGGCTCGGTGAGCGTGCCCGACCCGCGTTCGATATCCGTCAGCATCTGGGACCGCGGCCTGGTGGTGGCCGCCGAGAAGGCCATCCGCTCCGCCGGCCTCGGCCTGAACCCGGTGGTCGAGGGCCAGAACCTGCGCATCCCGATCCCGCCGCTCACCGAGGAGCGCCGCAAGGAGATCGCCAAGCTGGCCGGGAAGTATGCCGAACAGCAGCGCATCGCCGTGCGTAATGTCCGGCGCGACGCCATGGACGACCTGAAGAAGGCGGAGAAGGACGGGGCGGTCAGCCAGGACGAGCACAAGCGCATGGAAGGCGACGTGCAAAAGCTCACGGACGAGGCGATCAAGCGTATCGACGAGGCCTTGAAAACCAAAGAGCATGAGATCATGCAAGTTTGACCGCGGGCGACAGCCACGCGAGCCAGGAAGGGGTTAGCCGCCGAATGTCCCGTCCGACCGGCCAGTCACCCGCAGCGGCGCCGCTCGCGCCACAGGCGCAATGCCCTGGCCTGCACGTCGCCATCATCATGGACGGCAACGGCCGCTGGGCGAAGCAGCGCGGCCTGCCGAGGTCCTTCGGCCATCGGGCCGGCGTGGCGGCCCTGCGGCGCACGGTGGAGGGCGCGGGCGTGCTGGGCATCGAGCGGCTCACCGTCTTCGGCTTCTCCACGGAGAACTGGAGCCGGCCGCCGACCGAGGTCTCCGAAATCCTGGGCCTGATGAAAGCCTATTTCGCCAGCGACCTGGCGCGGCTGGAGCGCGACGGCGTCAAGGTGCGCATCGTGGGCCGCCGCGTCGGCCTGACGCCCGACATCCTGGCCATCGTAGAAGAGGCCGAGGCGCGCACCGCCAGGAACGACAAGTTCCACCTGCAGGTGGCCTTCAACTACGGCGGCCGCGCCGACATCACCGATGCGGCGCGCAAGTTCGCCCTGCTGGTGGAGCAGGGCAAGGCGGTCGCCGCCGACCTCGACGAGGCGCTGTTCGAGGCGCAGCTGTCCACCGCGCCGGCCGCCGCGCCGGACCTGATCATCCGCACCGGCTACGAGCGCAGGCTGTCGAACTTCCTGCTCTGGGAATGCGCCTACGCGGAGTTGATCTTCCAGGACGTCTACTGGCCGGACTACGGGCCGGATCACCTGCAGGCCGCGATCGCCGAGTACCAATCGCGCGAGCGGCGCTTTGGCGGCGTGGCGGTCGATGACGTCCTTGCCGCAAGCTAGGCGGTTCGACTGGAGCAACCTGGGCCTGCGGGTGGCTTCGGCCGCCCTGCTGGCGCCGGCCGCCATCGCGGCCGTGTGGTTCTTCGACCCCGACCAGCCGTTTCTGCTGCGCGCGCCATTCCTGCTGATGGTCACCGTCGCCGCCGCGCTCATGTGCATCGAGTGGGGCATGATGGTGGCGCCCAAGGCTTCGGCGCGTGTCGCGGCGGTGATGACGGTGTTCGTCGTGGGCGTGGTCCTGCTCACCTACGACAGATTGACCTTCGACGCCTTCGCCTGCATCGGCGCGGGCGCCTTGGCTGCCGCGCTCGTCTCGCGCGGCCATACCGCCCGCGTCGTGGACGCGGCCTACGGCGTCCTCTACATCGCCCCGGCCTGCCTGGCGATCGTCTGGCTGCGCGACACTCTGCAGGGGCGCGGTTGGACGATAATGTTGCTGTCGACCACCTGGGCGGCGGACATCGGCGCCTTCGTGGTGGGCAACGCCTTGAAAGGGCCTAAACTTTGGCCTCGGTTCTCGCCCAACAAGACTTGGTCGGGATTCATCGGCGGCTTGACGTTCTCCGTTCTCGCGGCGGTGAGCGTGGCGCACTGGCTGATGCACCTGTCCCTGACCGGCGCCGCGCTCATCGGATTCCTGGGCGGATTGGCGACCATGATGGGTGATCTCTGGGAATCGATGTTGAAGCGGCGTTTTGGAGTAAAGGACTCCGGTGACCTGATCCCCGGTCACGGAGGCTTGTTGGATCGAGTGGATGGCCTGATGTTCGCGACCGTCGTTTTCGCCGCCGCCCGCCTCGTGGTCCGCTACGGATGGGCGCACTGATGGCCGCGAAGAAGATCACCGTCCTCGGCTCCACCGGGTCCGTCGGCGGATCGACCCTGGACCTGCTGGAGCGTGCGGGCGCGGATGTGGAGGTCCTCGCCCTCACCGCCGGCCGAAACGTCGCGCGCCTCGCCGAACAGGCCATGCACTGGCGCGCCAAGGTCGCCGTCATCCAGGACGAGAGCCTGCTGGACGAGCTGAAGGACCGGCTCAACGGTTCCGGGGTGATCGCCGCCGCCGGGGCTAGCGCGATCGTGGACGCGGCGGGCATGGGCGCGGACTGGGTGATGTCGGCCATCGTCGGCGCCGCCGGGCTGGCCCCCACCCTGGCAGCCGCGCGCACCGGCGCGATCATCGCCCTGGCCAACAAGGAAAGCCTCGTCTGCGCGGGACCTGCACTGTTGCGGACGGCGCGCGAGGCGGGCGGGGAGGTGATCCCCGTGGATTCCGAGCACTCCGCGATCTTCCAGGTGCTCGCGCCGATCAATGCACACCGTGTCTCGCGCCTGATCCTCACCGCCTCCGGCGGGCCGTTCCGCACCTGGACCTATGACGCCATGTCGGGCGTGACGCCGGAGCAGGCGGTGGCGCATCCCAACTGGAGCATGGGGCTAAAGATCTCGGTGGATTCGGCCACCATGATGAACAAGGGCCTGGAGATGATCGAGGCCTCCTATCTGTTCTCCATGCCCAGCGAGCAGATCGACGTGCTGGTCCACCCACAATCCGTCGTGCATAGCCTGGTGGAGTACACCGACGGTTCGACCCTGGCCCAGCTCGGCCCGCCGGACATGCGCGCGCCGATCGCCTGCGCCTTCGCCTGGCCGGAGCGGATCTCCTGGGAGGCGCCTCGCCTCGACCTCGCCGCGGTAGGCCAGCTCACCTTTGAGGCGCCGGACGAGATCCGCTTCCCGGCGCTGCGCGTCGCGCGCTCGGCCATGGCCGCGGGGGGCTACGCGCCGGCGGCGATGAACGCGGCGAACGAGGCCGCCGTGGGCGCCTTCCTTGACCGCAAGATCGGCTTTCTGAATATAGCGTCCGCCGTCGCGGAGACGCTCGAGTTGCTCGACGCGGACAATGCCCTGGCGTTTGGTGAACAGGATGATCCCCTGGAGTGCGCCGGGGCCATCGACAGTCAGGCTCGGCGGGTGGCCGCCCAAGTCCTGTCGCGATTTGCGGGCAATGCCTGAAAGGCCCTGAAGGAGACCACCCGAACATGTTGGCCTTCCTGCAAAACGCCGCCGGCGAAGCCTTCGTCTACGTCGTGCCCTTCCTGCTGATCATCACCGTGATCATCACCGTGCACGAACTCGGCCACTTCCTGACCGCCCGGGCCTGCGGCGTCGCGGTCGACCGTTTCTCCATCGGCTTCGGCCGCGCGGTGGCGTCGTTCCGGGACCGGTGGGGCGTCGAATGGCGCATCGGCTGGCTGCCGCTGGGCGGTTACGTGAAGTTCGCCGGGGACGAGAACGCCGCCAGCGTCCCCGATCAGGACGACCTCGATGCGATGCGAGCCGACATCGTGGCGCGCGAGGGCGAGGGCGCGGAGCAGCGCTACCTGCCGTTCAAGCCACTGTGGCAACGGGCGCTGGTGGTGGCCGCCGGACCGCTGGCCAATTTCGTGCTGGCTGTGGTGCTGTTCACGATCTTCTTCTCGGCCTTCGGCGAGCCGGTGACCTCCACGCGGATCTCCGATGTGCTCAAGGGCGCGCCGGCCGAGAAAGCCGGGCTGCGGGTAGGGGATCGGCTGCTGAGCGCCGACGGCCAGAAGATCGGCAGCTTCGAGGACTTCGTGTTCCACGTTCAGTACCGCGCCAATGTGCCCATCCGAGTCACCGTGGACCGCGCCGGACATGCGGTGGACCTGGTGGTGACGCCGATGGCGTACACCCAGGACAGCCCCTTCGGCGGCAAGCAGTCCATCGGCCGCATCGGCGCCGCGGCCCGCGGCCTGACGGTTCGCCACTTCGGTCCCATCGGCGCCGTCGTGCGCGGTGCGCGCCAGACCTGGACCATCACCGACTCGACGGTCTTCCTGCTCGGCCGTCTGTTCACCGGCCAGGCCGACGTTCGGCAGCTTGGCAGTCTGATCGGCATGGCCCGCGCCACCGGCGCCGTCACCAAGGAGGCGGCGATCGCGGCGAAGAGCGAGAAGGTGAACCTCGGGGCGGCCCTCACGGCGGCCTATCTGCAGGTGGCGGCCCTGCTTTCGGTGAGCATCGGCCTCCTGAACCTGCTTCCGATACCCGTGCTCGATGGCGGCCACCTGCTGTTCTACGCCTATGAATCTGTGGCGCGCCGGCCAGTACGGGCGAACATTCAGGCTGCGGGCTATCGCGTCGGGCTTGCTTTGCTGGTGTTCTTGATGTTGTTCGCGACGTGGAACGACCTTCAACGGCTGCAGGTGTTCAAGGTCTTCGGCGGCCTGTTTTCGTAAAAGAGAAAAGAGTGACCGCCCAGTGATGGCTGATCGGATGAAACCACCTCGCGCCCGGCGCGCAGCGTTCGCCACCGGCGTCGCACTCCTGCTGGCCTCGACCGCTTTCGCGACGCCGCAGGCGCTCTGGGCTCAGACGCCGATTCAGCAGCAGACCGGCCAAGTGGCGCGCATCCAGATCGTGGGCAACGAGCGCATCGAATCCGACACGATCCTTTCCTACCTGCCGGTCCAGGTGGGCGACAGCGTCGATCCGGCGAAGATCGACCTGGCGCTGAAGACGCTGTTCCGCACCGAGCTGTTCTCGGACGTGAAGATCGACTTGCAGGGCGACACCCTGCTCGTCGCCGTGGTCGAGAACCCGATCATCAATCAGGTGCTGTTCGAGGGCAATTCGAGCCTCAAGGAAGACAAGCTCAAGGACGAGGTGACCGTGCGGCCGCGCGGCATCTTCACCAAGGCCCGCGTGCAACAGGACGTCGCCCGGATCATCGAGCTCTACCGCCGCTCCGGCCGCATATCGGCCACCGTGACCCCCAAGATCGTCAACTTGCCGCAGCGGCGCGTGGACCTGATCTTCGAGATCAACGAGGGGCCGAAGAGCGGCATCCTGCGCGTGAACTTCCTGGGTCTGAAGCAGTTCTCGGCCAACGAATTGCGCGATGCGATCGTGACGAAGGAAAGCCACTGGTACAAGTTCTTCACGTCAAACGACAACTACGACCCTGACCGGATCGAGTACGACCGCGAGCAGCTTCGCAAGTTCTACCGCAACAAAGGCTATTACGACTTCAGAGTCATCTCATCGATCGCCGAGCTTTCTCCTGAAAAGAACGGCTTCGCGGTCACCTTCACCCTCGACGAAGGCGCTAAGTACAGGTTCGGCAAGCTGTCGGTGGAAACCGACCTGAAGAAGCTGAATCCTGACATCCTGCGCCAGCTGCTGCCGATCAGGGAAGGGCAGCTCTACCAGGACACCAAGATCGAGAGCGCCACGGACGCCTTGACCTTTGCCGCCGGCGCGGCCGGTTTCGCCTTCGTCGACGTGCGCCCGCGCTACGTGCCCAACCGCGACAAGCACACGGTGGACGTGGTGTTCGAGGTGAAGGAAGGCCCGCGCGTCTACATCGACCGCATCAACATCATCGGCAACACCCAGACGCTGGACTATGTGATCCGCCGGGAGATGAACGTCTCGGAGGGCGACGCCTACAACCGGGTCCTGGTGGATCGCTCGAAGAACCAGATCAAGGCCCTGGGGTTCTTCAAGGACGTCGACATAACCAATGTTCCCGGCTCCGCGCCGGACCGCACCAACCTGCAGGTGAAGGTGACGGAGCAGCCCACCGGCCAGCTGTCCGCAAGCGCCGGCTACTCGTCGGTCGACCAACTGGTGGTGGACCTGGGCTTCCAGCAATCCAACTTCCGGGGACGCGGCCAGAACCTCTCCGCGACGCTGGAACTGGGGTCCCTGATCCAGAAGATCGACTTTTCCTTCACCGAGCCGCGCTTCCTCGGGCGCGACCTTCACGCCGGTTTCGAGGTCTACTCCTACCGCTACAACTTCGCGCGCCAGGCCTCGTACGACACCGCCTCGACCGGCGGCAGCGTTAAGTTCGGCTTCCCGCTGACGCCCAATTCGTCGATGAGCCTGCGCTATACCCTGCGCACCGACGGCGTCATCGTGAACAAGAACCTCTGCGTGCCGGGTCAGGAGCTCGTCTCGGTGGTGCTGTGCGACCAGCGCGGAACGTTCCTCACCTCGCTGGTCGGCTACAGCGTGCGAATGGACCGGCGCAATGACCCGATCATCCCGACGCGGGGCTTCTTCATCGACCTGAGCCAGGACCTGGCGGGCGTCGGCGGCGATGTGAACTATCTGCGCACCGAGGCGGACGGCGGCTGGTTCCACGGCTTCAACAAGGACTTCATTCTCAGCTTCACGGGCCGGGCCGGCTACACCGAGGGCTGGAACGGCAAGACGATCCGCATCAGCGACCGTTTCTACCAAGGCGGCGATACGTTCCGCGGCTTCCAGATCGCCGGCCTAGGTCCGCGCGACACCCAGTTCGGCGACGCCCTGGGCGGCAAGCTCTACGGCATCGGCACCTTTGAACTCACCGTACCCAACCGGCTGCCCGAGCAGTACGGCATCAAGACCTTGCTGTTCACCGACTTCGGCACGCTCGGCTTGCTCGACCCGGTGGACAAGCGCGACCCCAACACCAATCTGCGCCTTCCGAACGTCCGCGACGACCTCAACCTGCGCGCCTCGGCCGGCATCAGCATCTTCTGGAAGTCGCCGATGGGTCCCCTCCGATTCGATCTGAGCGAAGTCCTGAAGAGGGATAAATACGACCAGATCGAGAATTTCCGATTCTCCACTTCGACAAGGTTCTGACATCCACATGACATCACGACATCTGCTTACGGCCGGCGCAGTCGTCGCCGTCCTCGCGGCGATGGCCACATCGGCCTACGCCCAGGCGACCCGCTCGGCCGCCGCCCCGGCGGCGTCGGCCGCCGCTGCGCCGCCGCCCCCGCCCACCAGCGGGCCGCCCGTCCCCGGCGTCTGTCTGTTTTCGGAGCCCGCGGTGGTGGTGCAATCCACCGTTGGCCAGGCCATGAAGACGCGGCTCGAGCAGCTGCTGAACCAGGTCAAGGCGGAGCTGCAGCCGCAGGGCGACAGCATCCAATCGGACGAGCGCGCGCTGGAGGCGGCGCGTCCGACCTTGGATTCGGCGACGCTGCAGAAGCGCGCGGCCGACCTGAACCTGCGCTACACCAGCTTTCAGAAGCTGGAGCAGCAACGCACCCAGGAACTTCAGGTGACGGAGCGCAAGGCGCGCGCGCGCATCGACTCCGAAATCGAGCCGGTGCTGCGCCAGGTCTATCAGCAGCGCAATTGCAGCCTGCTCCTGGACGCCCAGGTGGTGCTGGCCGCCAACCCGGCCATGGACCTGACGCCGGCGGTGACCACCGGGCTCAACGCGAGGATACAGTCCTTCGCGTTCGAGCGCGAACACATCGACGAGCAGGCGGCGGCGCCGCCCCAATAGCCGGAGGGGGCCGCACACGCGCGGAGGGCGGTTCATGCTGGATTCGCGGTTCTTCGAGAGCCTTGGGCCGATCAGCCTGGCCGACCTCGCGACACTGACTGGCTCGCAGTTGCCGAACGCCTCGGCGGCGGGGCGTCCGGTGGCCGGCGTGTCGGTGCTGGGGCGCGCGCAGGGCGATGAGGTCAGCTTCTTCGCCGACAAAAAGCATCTCGGCCTTCTGCAATCCTCCGCCGCCGGGTTCTGCTTCGTGCGAGCCGATGACGTGGCGTCCTTGCCGCGGGGGTGCGAGGCCCTGGTCAACCCCGCGCCACAGGCCGCTTGGGCAACGGCGGCGTTGAGCCTGCATCGGCCGCGTCTGGCGGAAGCGGGGGCGGCACAGGTGCACCCCACCGCAAACCTGGAAGAGGGCGTCAAGCTTGGCCACGGCGCGGCCGTCGCCCAGGGCGTCCAGATCGGCTCCGGCGCGGTGATCGGCCCGGGCGCGGCGATAGGGCCAGGCGTCGCCATCGGCCGCGACTGCGTCATCGGCCCGAACGCCGTGATCGGTTTTGCGCTGCTGGGCGACCGGGTGAGCGTCTACGCGGGCGCGGTGATCGGGGAGGCCGGCTTCGGCTTGGCCGTCGGACCTCGCGGATTGATCGACGTTCCGCAGCTCGGCCGCGTCATCCTGCAGGACGGCGTGGTGGTCGGCGCCAACACCTGCATCGACCGCGGCGCCTTCGACGACACGGTGATCGGCGAGAACAGCAAGATCGATAATCTCGTGCAGATCGGCCACAACTGCCAGATCGGCCGCAACTGCGTGATCGCCGGCCAATGCGGCATCTCCGGCACGACGGTGCTGGGCGACGGCGTACAGATGGGCGGCCGTGCGGCGACACCTGACCACATCACCCTCGGGCCTGGGGCGAGGCTGGCAGCGGGCGCGGCGACCATGCGCGACATACCGGCGGGCGAGACCTGGGCGGGCGTTCCGGCGATGCCGATCCGCCAGTTCATGCGTCAGGTCGCCTGGGTGACGCGCGGTGCGTCGGGCAAGACGAGCCGGGGGGACCAATGAGAAAGATGACGATCGCCCCGGTCGGCGCCGGCGACATCGACATCCTGGAGATCATGAGACGGATCCCGCATCGGCCGCCGTTCCTCATGGTCGATCGCGCGGAAGGCTTCCGGCCCAACGAGTTCCTGGTCGGCATCAAGTGCATCACCATCAACGAGCCGTGCTTCCAGGGGCATTTCCCCGGGAACCCGGTGCTGCCCGGCGTGCTGATCATCGAAGCCATGGCCCAGACGGGCGGCCTGCTGATGTCCAAGTCGCGCGACATCGACGGAGCGGGGAAGGTCATCCTGTTCATGTCGGTGGACAACTGCCGCTTCCGCGCGCCGGTGCGCCCCGGCGACGTCCTGCGCCTGGAGGTGGGGGTGGCGCGGGCCCGCGGCGATGTGGTGAAGTTCAAGGGCCGCGCCATGGTCGGCGACAAGCTGGCGGCGGAGGCGGAATTCGCGGCAATGATGGTCGAAAGCATCTGATGCACCGCATCCATCCGACGGCGGTCGTCGATGGCGCGGCCGTGTTGGGCGATGGGGTTGAGATCGGACCCTATTGCCTGATCGGGCCGCATGTCCGCCTGGGCGATCACGTGCGCCTGCACTCGCACGTGGTGGTGGACGGACATACCGAGGTCGGCGACGCGTGCGAAGTCTTCCCCTTCGCCTTTCTTGGCGGACCGCCGCAGCACACGGCCTACAAGGGCGAGCCGACGCGCCTGGTGATCGGCCCGCGCAATGAGATCCGCGAACATGTGACGATGCATCGCGGCACGCCCGGCGGACGCGGCGTCACGACCGTGGGCGCCGACGGCCTGTACTATGTGGGCGCGCACGTGGCGCACGACTGCATCGTCGGCGACCAGGTGATCATGACCAATTCGGCGACCCTGGGCGGGCATGTGCTGATCCAGGATTTCGCCATCCTCGGCGGGTTGTGCGCCGTGCATCAGTTCGCCCGCGTCGGCCGCTACGCCTTCGTCGGCGGCCTCGCGGCGGTGACCTTCGACGTCATCCCCTACGGCTCGGTGTTCGGCAATCATGCCTGTCTGGAAGGCTTGAACCTGCGCGGCTTGAAGCGCCGGGGCTTCAGCCGCGAGCAGATCAACACCCTGCGCGCCGCCTATCGCATGCTGTTCGCCGACACGGGCGTGTTCCAGGATCGGCTGGCGCAGACGGCCGCGGCATTCGCGCACTCGCCCGAGGTGACGGAGGTGGTGGACTTCATCCGCGCCGACGCGAACCGCCCCTTGACCATGCCGGTGCGGGAGCGCTGAGGCGCGATGAACAAGCTCGGCCTGGTGGCGGGGGGCGGCGATCTGCCGCTCAGCCTCGCGGCGCATTGCGAGCGCACCGGCCGCCCATTCCACGTGGTGCGATTGCGTGGGTTCGCCGACCCCGCCTTGCAACGCTATCCGAACAGCGAGGCCGGCGTCGCCGAGATCGGCAAGGTGATCCGGCAACTCAAAGCGGCGGGATGTGTGAGCGTGTGTTTCGCGGGCTATGTCAGCCGCCCGGACTTTGCGTCGCTGAAGCCCGACCTGCGGGGGTTGGCGGCGATGCCCGGCCTGATCCGCGCCGCTCGCGACGGCGATGACGCCTTGCTGCGCCGGCTGCTGCAGGAATTCGAGAAGGACGGCCTGATCATCGAGGGGGCGCACGAGGTCACCGACGACCTGCTGTTGCCCAACGGCCCGCTGGGGCGCCTGGCGCCGGGGCCTGAACACCTCATCGACATCGAACGAGCCATCGGCGTCGCCCGGTCGATCGGGGCCATGGACGTCGGCCAGGCGGCAGTCTCCTGCCGTGGCCTGGTGCTGGCGGTGGAGGCGCAGGAGGGGACGGACGCCATGCTGCGGCGGGTTCGCGATCTGCCTGAGGCGATCCGCGGGTCCCCCGCCGCGCGGCAGGGCGTGCTCGCCAAGGCGCCCAAGCCCGCGCAGGAGCTGCGCGTCGACCTGCCCACCATCGGCGTGGCCACGCTGGACAACGCCGCCGCCGCGGGCCTGGCCGGCGTGGTGGGCGAGGCGGGCAGGGTGCTGCTGGTGAACCGCGACGCCGTCGCCCGGCGCGCCGACGAATTGGGCCTGTTCGTGTTTGGCGTCGAAGCGTCGGGCTGATGAAGCCGCTGAAGGTCATGATGGTGGCCACGGAGGCGTCGGGCGACGCCCTGGCGGCCGGCCTGGCGCGGGCGCTACGCGCCCGGCTGGGCGCGCAGAACGTCAGCTTCGTGGGCGTGGGCGGCGCGCGGATGCTCGCGGAGGGCATGCCTAGCCTGTTCGACATCGGCCAGCTCAGCATCCTCGGGCTCGACGTCTCGGTGATCCCGCGGGCGCTGCGCCTGCTGTCTCGCACGGCTCACCTGGCGCAGGCCGAGCGGCCGGACGCGGTGGTGCTCGTGGACTCCTGGGCGTTCAGCATCCTGTTGGCCCAGAGGCTGCGCCGGCGCTTGCCGGGCGCGCCGCTGATCAAGTACGTCGGGCCTCAGGTCTGGGCGACCCGACCCTGGCGCGCCAAGGCGCTGGCCCGCGCCGTCGATCTGCTGCTGGCGATCAACAGCTTCGAGCCGCCCTACTTCGAGGCCGAGGGTCTGCGCACCGTCTTCGTCGGCAATCCGGTCTTCGCCCGCGACCTGTCCGGCGCCGATCCGCATCGGTTGCGAGCCGCCATCGGCGCCGGCCCCGACGACCCCATTCTGCTCATCCTGCCAGGCAGCCGGCCCACCGAGATCCGTCGCCTCATGGGCCCATTCGAAGACGCGGTGGCCTTGCTGAAGTCGGATCGCCCGCGCTTGCATCTGGTGCTCGCCGCCGCGGACACGGTGGCGGGTCAGGTCAAGGCCAGCATCGCCGGCTGGCCGAACCGCGTGCATGTGGTGGAGGGCGAGGCCGCCCGTTTCGACGCCATGCGCGCGGCCACGGTCGCCTTGGCCTGCAGCGGCACGGTGACCACCGAGCTCGCCCTGGCCGGCTGCCCCATGGTCGTCGCCTACCGCCTGGGACCCATGACCTACATCGCCGCGCGCATACTGATGCACTCGCCGTTCGTGACCCTGATCAACATCGCCGCCGGCAAGGCCATCGCGCCGGAGTTGCTGCAAGGCGACTGCACGGGGCCCAGGCTGGCGCGGGAGCTGGCGCTGCGCCTGGACGATCCGGCCCTGCGCGCCCGCCAGATCGCCGAGCAGGACGCGGCGACTAGGCTCATGGGCCGTGGCGGGCCGGACCCGTCTCAGGTAGCGGCTGACGCCGTGCTCGAGCTGCTGACAGAGCGCAAGGTTCTGCCGTCGCGCGCGCCTTAGTGTTGGCCGAGCCGGCGAACCAGCGAACGGCTACGGCTTGTAGGTCAGTGTGATCGAAGCGACCCCGGCCGCCACGTTGAGCCCGACAATGCCTTCGACGCTGACGGGCTGCAGCGAAATGCTGTTGTTGGAGCCGCCCACCAAGGCGTTGGCGTTGGCGCCCACGCCCACGGAGCCGCCGGCCGTGGGGCCGCCGTAGTTGCCCGCCAGCGAGCCCGGCGCGAGATCGCCGGTCGGTGCGAACACCGCCCAAGCCATCACTCCGCCTTTCTGATAGCCGATGTCGACGCCGAATTTGTTGATCTTGCCTTCGTAGTCTTCAACCCGGTTCGGGTTGGGCGAGAAGGTGCAATGCAGGTCCTTCGAGGAGCCGAAAATCAGACCCCACCCGCTGCTGACGTTGCAGGTCAGGACTCCCACCTTGATCCCGCCGGTGTCGGCCCGGGCTTCGGTGGCGAGGGCGAGGGACGCAACGGCGGCCAACCCCAACAGCAGTCTATGCGAGCGATTCATCGATAGGGTCTCCCGATTTGTCTGTCCTGAGCGCGGCCCGCTGGGCGAGCGCCGCCAGGCGACGCCGGTCCTGGAACTGGCGTCGGCTCGAGCGCGACATCAGGGGTAGAGAAACTAACGGAATTGTCAAACGAGCTTGGCCGAGCGGCGAGCGTCCGACGGCGCTCGGAGTCTAGCCGCGCCGATCGATCGGGGTGTAGGTGCGCTGCGCCGGACCCGTGTAGAGCTGTCGCGGGCGGCCGATCTTGCGCTGTGGGTCCTCGAACATCTCCTTCCACTGGCTGATCCAGCCGACGGTGCGGGCCAGCGCGAACAGCACGGTGAACATGGTGGTGGGGAAGCCCATCGCCTTCAGGGTGATGCCGGAATAGAAGTCGATGTTCGGATAGAGCTTGCGGTCGACGAAGTAGGGGTCGTTCAGCGCGACCTTTTCCAGTTCCATGGCGACCTTGAGCAGCGGATCATCCACGTCGCCGATCTCGGCCAGCACCTCGTGGCAGGTCTGCTGCATCACCTTCGCCCGCGGGTCGAAGTTCTTGTAGACCCGGTGGCCGAAGCCCATCAGCCGGTATTTGCGGTCCTTCACGCCCTGCACATACTCGGGAATGCGGTCGACGCTGCCGATCTCGCTGAGCATCATCAGCGCTTCCTCATTGGCCCCGCCGTGGCTGGGGCCCCACAGGCAGGCGATGCCGGCGGCGATACAGGCGAAGGGGTTGGCCCCCGACGAGCCGGCAAGGCGTACCGTCGAGGTGGAGGCGTTCTGCTCGTGGTCGGCGTGCAGGATGAAGATGCGGTCCATGGCCCTGGTCAGCACCGGATTGGGCCTCCAATCCTCGGCGGGCACCGAGAAGGCCATGCGCAGGAAGTTCTCGGCGTACGAGAGGTCGTTGCGCGGGGTCACGAAGGGCTGGCCCACGGAATACTTGTAGGCCCGCGCGGCGATGGTCGGCATCTTGGCGATCAGCCGGTGGGCGGAGATCTTCCGCTGCTCGGGATCATCGACGTTGGTGCTGTCGTGGTAGAAGGCCGACAGCGCGCCCACCGCGCCGGTCATGATCGCCATGGGGTGGGCGTCGGACCGGAATCCGCCGAAGAACCGGTCGAACTGGGCGTGGATCATCGTGTGGTAGGTGATGGTGCGCTCGAACTCGGCGAATTCCTTGGCGGTGGGCAGTTCGCCGTTCAGCAGCAGATAGCAGACCTCGAGGAAGCTCGACTGCTCGGCCAGCTGCTCGATCGGGTAGCCGCGGTGCAGCAGGATGCCGGCGTCGCCGTCGATGAAGCTGATGCCGCTTTCGCAGCTGGCGGTGGAGGTGAACCCCGGATCGAAGGTGAACACGTCCGCGTCGGCGTAGAGCTTGCGCACGTCGATCACGTCGGGGCCTTCGGCGCCGTGGATGATCGGGAGTTCGTAGTGCTTGTTTCCGACCGTCAGCGTGGCGAAGTCACCCATGCGCAATCCCCTGTCCGATCATCCGGTCCAAACGTATGTTTCAATGCGCCTTATAGGTTTTACTGCAAGTGCGAAAGAGCATCCTTGAGTCGGCCGAGCGCCTCGCTTGACCCCAGGGCGGAAAGGGCGCTGGCGAGGTCCGGCGCGGGGGCGCCGCCGCCGAGAACGGCCCTGAGCGCCGGCCCGAACTTGCCCATTCCAACGGCCTCGGACTCGGCGAATCCGCGCAGGGTTTCCAGCAATGCGGGCGCCGCCCAGTCGCCGGTCTCGGACAGAATCCGCGTCAAACGCCCCAGCCGCGCCCGGGCTTCCTCGGTGAGCAGGGCGCGCGTCTTTTCGTCCGGCTCGATGGGGCGGACCTTGAGGGCGAACAGCGTCAGATCGGCCAGCATCAGGATGGTCTTGGCGCCGTCCTTGACCAGCGGGATGGTGTTCAGCAGGCGCGCCCGGGCGTCTGGCGGCGTGTGAACGCCGCGCGACTTGAACACCTCGAGCACCAGGTCCGCCAGCCGGCCGTCGTCGGCCAGGCGGATGTAGTGGGCGTTGATGTGGTTGAGCTTGTCCCAGTCGAGCCGCGCCGGGGCGCCGACCACGTCCTTCACATCGAACCAGGCGATCGCCTGCTCGTCGCTGAACAACTCGTCGTCGCCGTGGCCCCAGCCGAGCCGGGCCAGGTAGTTGCGCATCGCCTCCGGCAGATAGCCCATCTCGGCGAACTCGCCGACCGACTCCGCGCCATGGCGCTTGGACAGCTTGGTCCCGTCCGGCCCATGGATCAGCGGCAGGTGCGCGAACACGGGAACGCGCCAGCCGAGGCCGCGGTAGATGTGCGTTTGCCGCGCGGCGTTGCTCAGGTGATCGTCGCCGCGGATCACGTGGGTGACGCCCATGTCGTGGTCGTCCACCACCACGGCCAGATTGTAGGTGGGCGAGCCGTCGGCGCGCAGCAGGATCAGGTCGTCCAGTTCGCGGTTGCGGAATGAGACGGGTCCCTTGACCTGATCGTCGACGATGGTCTCGCCGTCCTGCGGTACGCGCAGGCGTACGACGAAGGGCGCGTTGGTCCCCGCCGGCGCCGCTACGTCACGCCAGGGAGAGCGGATCGGCCGCCCCTCGGCGCGCGCCTTCTCGCGCTCCTGGGCCAGCTCGTCGACCGTCATGTAGCAGCGGTAGGCCGCGCCGGCGGCCAGCATCTCCTCGGCGGCTTCCCGGTGCCGCGCGGCGCGGGAGGCCTGGAACACCGGCGGCTCGTCCGGCGTAAGGCCCAGCCACTTCATGCCCTCGAAGATCACGTCCACCGCCTCGGCGGTGGAGCGTTCGCGGTCGGTGTCCTCGATGCGCAACAGGAACTTGCCGCCGGTGTGGCGTGCATACAAAAGGTTGTATAGCGCCGTGCGGGCCGTGCCGATGTGCATCTTCCCGGTAGGTGACGGGGCGATACGGGTGACGACGTTCGGGGAAGGCGAGGAGGCTGGCGGCATCTTGGGTCCGGACATGGCGGCGGCCGCTTTCGTCGGCGTGGCGAAGCCGGCGGGCGGGCG
>JBIOEG010000080.1:0-16970 GCA_044445825.1 Caulobacterales bacterium | reverse complement strand
CCCCCCCCCCGGGCCCAAACCCCCCCGGGGCCTCCAACCCACACCCCACCCCCCCTCAAACCCCCCCCCCCCCCACCCGCGCGCCATTCCCCCCCGGGGCCCCCCCCGCCCGGGGGGGGGCCCCCGGCGACTCCGGAGGGCGATCGGTGGTCGCACCGATGCGCCCACAGCGCTCACCGCGGGCGCTCCATTGCGGTGGTTTCCAGAACGCGTCCTGATTTTCCCCTGGCGCCTGCGTTCGCGCTCCCATAGCGTTCCGACCCGGCAATCTCGATCAGCGGAGAGCGTGTCATGGGCCTGATGACGCCGGCGCAATATGTGGAGAGTCTCAGGGACGGGCGGGTTACCTATTGGGACGGGGAGCGGATCGACGACATCACCCGCCATCCCAGATTCCGCGTGCCCATCGCGGTGGCCTCGCGCGACTACGATCACGCCGACCCCGCTCGGCGCGAGCTTGCGACCTATGTCGCCGAAACCGGCGAGCGCGCCCACCGGGTGTTCCAGATCCCGCGCAATGAGGAGGACCTCGCCAAGCGGGTGGAGATGATGGACGACATGTCCATCGTCGGCGGCGTCAGCGCGGTGATGATGGCGCTGATGAGCGTCAAGGACGCCGTCGGCGAGGTGAATCCTCAGTATGCTGCCAATATCGAGCGCATGTACCGCTATGTGCGCGACAACGACCTGCGCGCCGCCGAGGTGATCACCGATCCCAAGGGCGACCGTAGCCGCCGGGCCCACGAACAGGACGATCCGGACCTCTATGTGCGCATCGTGCGGCGTACTGACGAAGGCATTGTGGTGCGCGGCGCCAAGCTGCACATCACCGCCGCTTCCCTGGTGCACGAACTGGTGGTGATGCCCACCAAGGGCATGCGCCAGGACGAGACCGACTATGCGGTGTCGTTCTCCGTGCCGGTGAACACGCCGGGGGTGAAGATCATCAACCGCAGTTTCGCCCCGCCGGAACTCAACGCCTTCGACTACCCCTCCAGCGCTCACCACAGCATGCCCGAAGGCTTCGTGGTGTTCGACGACGTGCTGGTGCCCTGGGACCGCGTGTTCCTGGCCGGCGAGGTGCAGCTGGCCTCACGCCTGGCCCAGTCGCTCGGCCTGTGGGAGCGGACCGGCGGTCTGGTGGCCTCGGTGGCGACCTCGAGGCTGTTCGTGGGCCTGGCCCAGCTGGTCACCGAGATGCAGGGCAAGGAACGCGACGCCATCGCCCAGCAGAGCATCGCCGAGATCATCTGCTACGCCGAGATGCTGCGCATGGGCCTGGACTACGCCTGCCGCAACTTCGAGCGCACGCCCACCGGCATGGTCTATCCCAACGCACTGGCGGTAAACGCCGCGAAGTACTACTACGCGGCCAATTACCACAATATCGTCAAATACTTGCACGACCTCTCCGGCGGCCTGGTGATCACCCTGCCCACCGAGTCCGACCTGCGCAACGAGGAGAGCGGCCGGTATATCCGCAAGTACCTGCACACCAAGCCCAGTGTCGACGTCGAGACCCGCATGCGCGTCTACAACCTGATCCGCGACCTGACCGCCGACGCCTACGGCGGCTGGCACCTGGTTGTGGCTCTGCAGGCAGGCGGCGGACTCTCCGCTCAGCGCACCATGATGAACCGCCTCTACGACCTGGCCGGCGCCAAGGCGGTGGCCCTCGCCGCCGCCGGTGCAAGGCCGCCACAGGCCCAGGCGGCGGAGTAGGTTTTGGATTAGGCCTCAAGCCGCGTCCACGCCGCCAACGTCGCGAGCCGGTAGTCCTCGCTCCAGGGTGGGCCGAGGGCGGCGCCCATGTCCTTGAGCTGCGCGTCCAGTTCCGGCTGATCCACCCCGAGGCGGACGCCGACGAGGCGCGGCAGGTCGCGTTCGACGACCCGCTCGACGTTCATCCCCAGCATCGTGCAGGCCGAGGCGACCACGTCGCGGTAGAAATTCCCCTCGGCGGCGTGCATCCGGGCGTGCACCCGCACGATGTCCTCCAGCCGGTCCGGCAGGTGCGTCGAGGCGGCCGCAGTGACGGCGACGCGCACCGACACGCCGGCGTGGTCCAGGTCGGCAAGCAGGTCGCCGAGTTCGCGCGCCGCATTGGCTACGGTGGCCGAGCGCACCTCGTCGATCATGGCCGCCGCGGCGCCGGGTTCCAGCTCAGCTGCGTGGTGATAGACCGACCGCTCGCGGCCGGCGGCGAAGACGATGCGCCGCCGCTCGACCACCCGCGGCGCGTTCAGCTCGCCGGCGAGCGCGGCGACCGCGGTCCAGTAGGTGTGCGGCCGGAACCCCAGGATCGCGATAGACGGCTCGTTCTGCATTTCGCCCCCCACGCCGGCGCCATCCTAGAACCGTTTCGCATCGCGCCGTACGCAGTCGTGGCAGCTGTGAGACGGAGGGGTCGCGAGGGGCCGTCCACTTTGACGGAAAATCGGGTAGCGTCAGGCTGTGTCGCCCGCCGGCCGGGCTCGGAACGCCAACATGACCCACCTCGCTGTCGCGGCTCTGCAGCTGGAGCTCAATCCCGGCGACAACCTCGACCGGATCGAGGATGAGGTCGCCGTGGTCAAGCGACGGTTTCCCTGGATCCAGCTGGTCCTGCTGCCCGAGCTGGCGGCGTTCGGCGCCGACCCGTCGAAGGCCCAGCCCCTGCCCGGTCCTGCGGAAGATCGCTTCCGCCGCATGGCCCGCGACCGCGGCTTCTGGCTGGTTCCGGGTTCGGTCTATGAGCGCGCCGGCGACCAGGTCTTCAACACCACCCCAGTGATCGATCCCGGCGGCGAGGTGGTGCTGCGCTACCGCAAGATCTACCCGTTCACCCCCTACGAGGCCGGCATTGCCGCCGGCTCCGAGCCCATGGTCTTCGAGATCCCCAAGATCGGGAAGATCGGCGTCTCCATTTGCTACGACATGTGGTTCCCGGAGACCACGCGCACCCTGGCCTGGCTGGGCGCCGAGGTGATCCTGCACCCCAGCATGACCAACACCATCGACCGCGAGGTCGAGCAGGCCATGGCCCGGGCCACGGCTGCGATGAATCAGGTGTGGTTCGTCGACGTGAACATCGCCGGCGACCTCGGTTACGGCGGCTCGATCACCTGCGGCCCGGGCGGCGAGGTGGTCCACCGTTCCGGGCCGGCGCGCGAGATCATCGCCCTCGACCTGGACCTGGATCAGGTGAAGCGGGTGCGCGAGCGCGGCTGGCACGGCCTCGGCCAGGTGCTGAAGAGTTTCCGCGACGGGCCGGAGACCTATGCGCCCTACGCCCCGGGCCGCGCCTTGTCGCCCGCCTTCGCGGCGCTTGGCCCGCTGGAAAAGCCTCGCAACGAGAGCGCCTGACCTGGCGTCCGGCCCTTCGGCCTACTCGTTGGAGATCGTGATCTCCTTGTCGGTGATGAACTCCAGCAGCGCCGGCTGGCCGCGCTCGGTGGCCTCGATGCCCCTGCGCAGGGCGGCCACGATGTCGCCGGGCTCGGTGATGCGCTCGCCGTAGCAGCCGAAGGCCTTGGCCATATCGGCGTAGTTGCCCGATATGTCCGTCGACCCGTACTTGCGCTGCGAGACCGGCATGATCGGGATCTCGATGGCCATGGAGAAGTTGTTGAACAGGATGGAGAGGATCGGGATCCGCTCCCGCGCAGCGGTCTCGAAGTCCATGCCGGTGAAGCCGATGGCAGCGTCACCCCACACGTTGATGCACAGGTGGTCCGGTCGGGCGAGCTTGGCGCCCATGGCCAGGCCCAGGCCGTAGCCGAGCTGGGTGGTCTTGCCCCAGCCGATGTAGCTGAGCGGCGCCGTCGCCTCCCAGAACGGGGTCATCTGGTCGCGCGGGCTGCCGGCGTCGTGGGTGATCACTGTCCTGGACTTGTCCACCATACGGTTCAGCTCGGCGATCACCCGGTAGGGGTTGATCGGCGCCGCGTCATTGGTGAGTTTCGGCGCCCATTGGGCCAGCCAGGCCTCGCGCAGGGACGCGATGCGGGCGGGCACGTCCGACCGGGCCGACGCTTTCGCCTTGTCCAGGCCGGACATCGCCTGCCGCAAGGCCGCCAGGGTCAGCTGGGCGTCGCCGATCAGGCCATGGCGGGCCGGCACATCCTTGTTGAGGTCCATGGGGTCGAGGGTGGCGTGGATGATCGTCTTGCCCTGCGGCATGGGCACGCCGAAGCCGGTCAGGGCGAAGCTGCAGCCGACGCCGAGGATGACGTCGGCCTCCGCCAGGAAGGTCTTCACCGGCCGGGGATTGGCCCGGCCGCCACTGCCAAGCGACAGCGGGTGGTTCTCCGGAAAGGCGCTCTTGCCCTCGATGGAGGTGGTGACCGGGATGTTCCAGTCTTCCGCGAGGCCCTTCAGTTCCTCCCAGGCCTTGGCGTAGTGGACGCCCTGACCGGCGTAGATCACCGGGTTCGACGCGGCCGCCAGCACCTTGGCGGCCTCGGCCACGGCATGGGGGTCCGGCCCGCTCCTGGCCTTGAAGCTGGGCGTATAGACCCAGCTTTCCGGCACATCCTCGCCGAACACGTCCACCGGCACCTCGATCAGCACCGGCCCAGGCCGGCCGTTGCGCAGCTGGAAGAAGGCGCGGCGCATCACCTCCGGGATCGCCCGGCCCATGGTGAGCGGCTCAGCCCACTTGGTGACGTGGCGCATGTTCAGGGTGGAGTTGAAGTTCGGATAGTAGCTCGCCAGGCGACGGGGATAGCCCGCCGGAATGACCAGGATCGGCACGGACTCCGAAAAGGCCTGGGCGACGCCGCCGAAGGCGTTCTCGGCCCCCGGCCCATGCTGCATGCAAAAGACGCCGATCTTGTCGCCCGAAGACATGCGCGAATAGGCGTCGGCCATGTGCAGGCCGGTGCGCTCCTGGCGCACGATCACCGTGCGGATGTCCAGCTCGGCCGCCGCCTCGATGAGCGGATTGACCGGATAGGCGAAGAGGATCTCCACGCCCTCGGCCTTCATCGCCTTGGCGATGGCTTCAGCGACTTTCATCGAGGTTTCCTCTGATCGGGGTCGGTTCAGCGCCCCTGAAACACCGGCTCGCGCTTCTCGACGAAGGCCTTGCTGGCCTCCCGGTGGTCCGCCGTCTGGCCGCAATGCACGTGATGCGTCGCCTCGAGGTCGAGGCAGTCGTCGACCTCCCCGGCCATGGCGCGGTTGAGGTTTTCCTTCATATAGCGGTAGGCGACGGTCGGCCCCTTGGCGAGACGCAAGGCGATCTCGCGGGTCTTGGCCTCCAGGTCCCCCGGGTCGCAGACCCAGTTGGTGAGGCCAAGCCGCAGGGCCTCTTCGGCGCTGACCCGGTCGGAGAGGTAGTACAGCTCGCGCGCCTTGGCCGACCCCACCAGTTGGGTGAGGAAATAGGTGCCGCCGTAGTCGCCTGAGAACCCGACCCGGGCGAAGGCGGTGGTCAGGATGGCGGTGCTGGCCATGATCCGCATGTCGCAGGCGAGCGCCAGGGAGAGCCCCGCCCCCGCCGCTGCGCCTGGCAGCGCCGCGATCGTCGGCTTGGGCATCTTGAACAGCTTGCCGGCCGTGGCGCGCTGATTGAGCCGCTGCCGGTGGATGGCCCCGTCGATGGTGTTGTCGCCGACGGTCCCGTCGCCCCGCGCCGCCATGCCCTTGACGTCCCCGCCGGCGCAGAAGCCCTTGCCGGCGCCGGTGAGCACCACGCACTTCACCGCGCTGTCCAGCTCGGCCGCCGCGAGCTGCGCCGCGAGCGCCGCCGTCATGGCGCCGGACATGGCGTTGCGCGCCTCGGGCCGGTTGAGGGTCAGGGTCAGCACCCCCTCGTCCAGCGAGGCGAGCAGGTCCGTGGTTCCAGTGTCGATCGTCTTGCCGCCCATGAGTGTCTCCTCCTGCCGCCTGCTAGCCCCGCAGTCGCGCGACCGCCTTTTCCGCCAGCGAAATTCTTCGATCGATGGTGCGCCGCATGTCGTCGAGGTCGAGCCCCGCGGGGCTCTTCTTGCCCTCGACGTAGCGCGCATAGACCCCGTGGATGATCGCCGCCGACTTCCACCGGTTGAAGCCGACGTAGTAGTCCAGGTGCGACAGGTCCCGACCGGTGCGCGACGCGTAGCGCTCGGCGAGCTGGGCGCGGGATGGGAAGCCTGGCAGCGACGTCGCCCCTTCCAGGGTCGGTCCCGACCCGTCCGACGGGTCATGCCACTGGTTGAGCGCATAGGCGAGGTCCGCGAGCGGGTCGCCGAGGGTGGAGATCTCCCAGTCCACCACCGCGGCCACCGTGCAGTCCGGGCCGAACAGGCAGTTGTGCACGCCGTAGTCGCCATGGACGATTTTGGCCGGACCCTGGTCCGGGATGTTTTCGAGGAGGTACCGATAGAGTTCGTGGGCGCGGGGGTCGTCATAGTTCGCCGGCTCGACGGAGGCGGTCCAGGAGCGGTACCAGGTCTTCAGCTGCCGACCGATGTAGTCTTCCTTCTTGCCCAGGTCGCTGAGCCCGACAGCGTCGGGATCGAGTGCGTGCAGCTCGGCCAGCACGTCGATGAAGGAATGGGCGAGGCGTTGGCGCAGTGGCTCCGGAACCATGCGGCGGGTGTCCTCGGCGCTGTAGAGCGGCCGGCCCTCAACGTGGCCCATGACGTAGAACATCGCGCCGGTCACCGAGACGTCACCGCAGAAGCCGAGAGCGTCCGGGACGGGTACTGCGGTAGGCCCCAGCGCGCTGATCAGCGCCCATTCCCGGGCCATGTCGTGCGCCTTGGGCAGCAGCTCGCCCAGCGGCGGTCGGCGGATGACCGCCTTGCGGCCCTTGGCGTCATCCAGGCGGTAGGTGAGGTTCGAGTGCCCGCCCTCCAGCCTGGTCCAGGTGAAGGGCGGCGTCAGCGACGGCACGTGCGCGGCGACCCAGGCCTCCACAGCTGGCGTGTCATAGCCTGGAGGGTGTTCGGCGAGGGTCATTTGTCGGTCTGCCGAGCGCCCGACATGGCCGCCAACGCCTCGTCGCGAAGCTGGCGCTTGAGAATCTTGCCCGACGCGGTGCGCGGCAGGGGCGCCTTCACCGGCAGGATGTAGCGGGGCACCTCGAAGCGGGCCAAATGCTCGTGCAGGAAGGCGCGCAAGGCGACCACGTCAAGTCTCGGGGCCGCGTAGATCGTGGCCCCCACCTCTTCGCCGAGCCGCTCATCGGGCACGGCGTAGACGGCGGCCTCGTGCACGTCGGGGTGCATCAGCAGGGCGGCCTCCACCTGGCCGCAGCCGATGTTCTCGCCGCCGCGAATGATCAGGTCCTTGATGCGGTCGACGATGAACAGATAGCCCTCGTCGTCCAGGTAGGCGACGTCGCCGGTGCGGAACCAGCCGTCGGTGAACACTTCCGCGTTGACCTCCGGCCGGTTCCAATAGCCGCGGAAAAGCGAGGTTCCCCGCACCAGCAGCTCGCCCCGCTCGCCTGGGGGAAGTTCAACGCCCTTGTCGTCGATCACCTTAAGTTGGAGCACCGCTGAGCAGCGCCCGGAACTCGCCGGGCGCGCGAGGTAGTCGAGGCCGCCGATGCCCGTGCCGATCGCATTGGTCTCGGTCATGCCCCAGCCGGTGGCCGGCAGGGCCTTGGCGAAGGAGGCTTCGATCTGCCTCACCTGCTCCGGCGCCCTGGGCGCGCCGCCGCCGCCCACGCTCATCAGACTGCTCAGATCGCGATCGGTCCGCTTGGCCTCCCGCACCAGATCGCCGGTCATCGCCGCCGGCGCGGTGAACGTGGTGATCTTCTCGCGCTCGATCAGCACGGCCGCCGCATCCGCGTCCCATTTGTACATGGACACGAGCTTCCGCTGCATCCGATAGGACATCAGATAGACCGCGTGCGATCCCGTCGCGTGAAACAGGGGTACTGCCAGCAGGGCGGCGGGCTGATTGGCCGGCGTCGGCGCCTGCAAGCCGGCAAGCCGCATCGCGACCTGACCGTCCAGCTCCCAGGAGAACAGGGCGCTGATGACGTTGCGGTGTGTCGAGACCACGCCCTTGGGGTGGCCGGTGGATCCGGACGTGTAGAAGATTGTGGCGTCGTCCTCCGGCGACACATCCGCCGCCGGCATCGCGACGTCGCCGATGTTCTGAAGCAGGTCTCTCAGGTCCGGCGCGCCGGGGTGGGCCCGCTTCGGGCGCACGGCGATCACCCTCACGTCGAGATCGGCTGAACAGTGGTCCAGGCGGTCGAGCCGTTCCTGGTCGGCGAACAGCACCTTCGCGCCGCAATCCCTCAGGCCGTATTCCATCTCCTCCGGCTGCCACAGGGCGTTCATGGGCACGGCGATGGCGCCGATGGAGGTGGCGGCGGTGAAGGCCAGGATCCACTCCGAGTAGTTGCGCATGGAGATGGCGACCCGATCGCCCTTTCGGACGCCGAATTCGCTCACCAGCAGCTGCGCGATCCTCGCCGCGTCCTCGTAGGCCTCGGCGAAGGTCAGGCGCTCGTCCTCGAAGACGATGAACGTCTTGTCGCTGATCGTCTCGGCGAACAGCTCGCGCAATGACCGCGGTGCGTTCACAAACACGCGCTGCGGGGTCCCGTTGATCTCCAGGACCTGAAGTTCATGGCTCTGGCCCGGCCCGGTGAGCGCCGCTATGGCGTCCAGCCGGGTCTGGGGTCTTGCCTGCGTAGTTTCACTCACGTCGTTCAACGCCACGCCTCGTCTCTAGTGCCGGCTCAGTTCCGCGCGGCCGACGACCATGTGGTGGACCTCGTCCGGACCGTCGGCGAACCGAAGATGCCGCTGGTCGGTGTACATGGCGGCCAGCGGCGTCCATTGCGAAATGCCGGTGGCGCCGTGGATCTGGATGGCCTGGTCGATGATCTGGCACACTCGCTCGGGCACCATGGCCTTGACCATGCTCACCCAGACCCGAGCCTCGCGGTTGCCGAGCACGTCCATGGCCTTGGCGGCCTTCAGCACCATCAGGCGCATGGCCTCGATCTCGATGCGCGCCCGCGACACCGTCTCCAGGTTCTTGCCGAGCTGGATCAGCGGCTTGCCGAAGGCGACGCGGGTGGTGGCCCGTTTGACCAGCAGATCCAGCGCCCGCTCGGCCTGGCCGATGGAGCGCATGCAGTGGTGGATGCGGCCGGGGCCTAGGCGCACCTGGGAGATCTCGAAGCCGCGGCCTTCGCCCAGCAGGATGTTCTCCTTGGGAACCCGCACGTTGACGAACCTCAGGTGCATGTGACCGCGCGGCGCGTGGTCGTGCCCGAACACTTCCATGGGGCCGATGATCTCGACACCCGGCGTGTCCATGGGCACCAGGATCTGCGACTGCTGGAACTGGCTGGGCGCGTCCGGGCTGGTCTTCACCATGCAGATCATGACTTTGCAGCGCGGGTCGCCGGCGCCGGAGATGTAGTACTTCTCGCCGTTGATCAGCCACTCGTCGCCGACCAGTTCGGCGCGGGTGCTGATGTTCTTGGCGTCCGAAGAGGCCACGCCGGGCTCGGTCATGGCGTACGCGGAGCGGATCTCACCGTTCAGCAGCGGCTTCAGCCACTTCTCCTTCTGCTCGGGCGTGCCGACACGCTCGAGGACCTCCATGTTGCCGGTGTCGGGCGCCGAGCAGTTCAGGGATTCCGAGGCCAGAGGCTGCTTGCCGAGCTCGGCGGCGATGTAGGCGTAGTCCAGGTTCGTCAGTCCACGGCCGATCTCGGAGTTGGGGAGGAAGAAGTTCCACAGGCCGGAGGCCTTGGCCTTGTTCTTCGCGCCCTCGAGCAGCTCCAGCTGCCCCGGCGCCCAGCTCCAGCGGTCCTTGCGGCCCTCGCCGAGACGGTAGAACTCCTCGGTGATCGGCGCGACGTTCTCGGCGATGTGCTTCTTCACCGCCTCGAAGAGGGGCTGAGATTCCTTGGACATGGCGAGGTTGTTGAGTTCGGCCTCCAGGTCCGGCCTGGTTTCGACGGCAAGCTGGTTCATGGGGGCTCCCTGGGTTCCGGTCGTACGTTTGTTTGAAATCACGGTAGCGCGTGCGGCCGGCGCTCGCCAGCGCTCAGCGATAGCCGATTGTCACCGACGACCGAAAGCTACCGGTTGGGGCCCCGGCCCATGGGGTAGGGCTGCCACCGCTCCAGCGCGACGCGGGGCAGCACGGTCGGGTTGACGCAGCTCATCGGCCAGCGGCCGCGCAGCACCAGGGCCACCTCCCGCCCCACCCTGCGCCGCGTCTCCGGGCGCATGCGCGTGGTGGCGGAGGCCACGTGCGGCGTGATCAGCACGTTGTCCATGGCGAACAGGGGATTGTCCTGTCGCGGCGGCTCCTGCTCCAGCACGTCGAGACCGGCGCCGGCGATCGTTCCGGCCTGCAGGGCCTCGATCAGCGCCGCCTCGTCGACGATGGGCCCGCGCGCGGTGTTGATCAGCACCGCCGTGGGTTTCATCTGCGCCAGGGCGCTGGCCCCGATGGCATGCTCCGTCTCGTCGTTGTGCGGGGCGTGGACCGACAGGTAGTCGCTGCGCGCCAACAGTTCGCCGAAGCCAACCGGCTCGACCCCCGCCCCGGTGATCTCCAGCTCGCTCACATAGGGATCGTAGGCGATCACATGCATGCCGAAGGCCTTGGCCCGCCGCGCCGTGCAGCGGGCCACGTTGCCGAAGGCGAAGAGGCCGAGGGTCTGGCCCAGCAGGCGCGGGATCCGGCTGAGGATCGGCCGCGCCTCGTACCACTGTCCGGCCCTGGCCATGCGCGACATGGTCGTCGTGCGGCACCTCACGTCGAGGAGCAGCATCATCGCGTGGTCGGCGACCTCCTCGATGAACACGTCCGGCACGTTGGTGACCACGATGCCGGCGGCCGTCGCGGCGTCGACGTCCACCATGTCGACACCGACGCTGCCCACGCCGATCACCATGCACTTCTTCAGGCTCTCGATCACCTGGCGGTCGATGCGCAGTCCCCAGGAGGTGATGATTGCGTCCATGTCCTGCACGCCGGCGGCGAACTCGGCGGGCGTGTCCGCCCGGATCTCGATGATGTCCGCCACCGGCGCCAGCCCTTCGAGCTCCAGCGCGAACCGCTGCTCGACCGTCTGGTCCTGCGCCTGCCTCGGCAACTGGATGCCGACCTTCAGTTTGCTCATGTCCACGCCTTGCCGCTTCTTGCGTCCGCACAAGACAGCGAGGGGCGCGGCCTTGTCAAAGCAAGTTGGAGGCGAACGGGGGCCGGGGAGATCGCGATGGTACCGCCTCCCCGGATCGAACGGGGGACCTCCAGAGCCACAATCTGGCGCTCTAACCAACTGAGCTAAGGCGGCGCGTCGCGCGAGGGGTCTCGTTTAGTCGTGAAGCCAGGGCCGATCAAGCGGCGGCCGACGCTCTACGGCTCTGCCGTCTGCGACGCCGGGCGGGTGCGTGTCGCCCCAGACGAAAATGGCCCCGGAACAGCGCGTTCCGGGGCCTGATCGATCAATCGTGACGCTTCGTCAGCTGGTCGGCGGCACGAAGCGGATCGGGATGTTGATCGGAGCGCCGGCTGTCGGCGCGCCGTCCTTGGTCATCGGCTTCATCTTGAAGAACTTGGAGATCTTCAATGCCGCAGAACCGAACTCCTGATCCGCCGGTTCTTCCGAAGTGACCGAGCAGTCGTCCAGACCGCCGCGAGCATTGACCGTGCATGAGCCTGACGCTGCCGCCGACGCCCATGCGACCCGCGCGCTCTGGATAGTAGCGGCTGAACTCGTCGGGCCCCGGGCGACGCACCCAGTCGGGATTGGTCACCACCGTCGGCCGAGGCGGCGGCGGCGCGGCGGGCGCGACGACCGGCGAAGGCGGCGGCGGAGGCCGGGGGTGTTCCACGGGTGGAATGAACAACGGCGGCGGCGGTGCGATGTTCGGCGGCACGATGGCCGGCGGACGCGGCTGCACCGGGGGCGGCGGCACATTCTTTGGCGGCGGCGGCGGAGGCGGCGGCTTGGCGGCCGGCGGCTTGATCAGCTCGGCCTGCACCTTCTCGTCGGCGTAGTTCTGGAACTCGGTCTTGAACCGCGACTTCCAAAGGTAGTAGCCGGCCACCAGGTGGAAGAGCAGCGAGAAAATGATCGCCACCACCAGACCGTTGCGCTGCTTCGGACGCGGCAGGTCGAACGGATTGTGGGACGGGTGGGCAATATCGGGGGCGCTACTGTCTGACATATCTCTTACGACCCCACGTTCTTGCTGAGGCCCCGCCTGTCCTCTCCCACCAGGGCCACGCTGTAGAATCCATTGTCCTGCAGCTGGTTCATCACCTGCATGAAGCGCTGGTACTCGACCTCCTCATCGGCGCGGATGAATATCCGCTCGCTGGTGGGGTCGCGGTGGCCGATGTTCTTCGCGAGATCGGTTCCCAGGTCTTCGATTTCGGTCGGGAAGTCACCGATGTAGATGTTCCCGTTCTTCTTGATCGAGATGTAGACCGGCTTCGGTGGATTCGGGGCTGGCTTGGCGTTGGCCTCCGGCAGCTGAACCTTGATCGTCACGGAGGCCAAGGGCGCGGCCACCATGAAGATGATCAGGAGCACCAGCATCACGTCCACGAAGGGCGTGACGTTGATCGAGTTGTTCAGCGCGACGTCGTACCTGCCGCCGCCGCTCGGCCCTGAGAGTTGAGCGGCCATCTAGCCTCAAGCTCCCTTGTCGAGCTGCCGCGAAATCGCGTTCATCAGCTCGGCCACGAAGCCTTCCGTACGCGTTCCGTAGGCGGTGATCTGGGTCTGGAAGGTGTTGTAGAACACCACGCAGGGGATCGCCGCGAACAGGCCAAGGCCGGTGGCGAGGAGGGCTTCGGCGATGCCGGGGGCCACGACCGCCAGGTTGGTGGTGTTGGTGTTCGCGATGCCGATGAACGAGTTCATGATCCCGAACACCGTGCCGAACAGCCCGATGAACGGACCGGTCGAACCCACCGTGGCGAGGAACTGCATGCCGCTGGACAGGCGCCTGGCGAGCGAGGATTGCACCGCGCCGACGGCGGTCTGGGCCCGCATAATCGTGGTGTCGCGGTGTTCGCCGTCGACCTTCAGACCGGCTTGACGGGACAGTTCGACTTCCGCCGCGGCGGCCGCGGCCATGTCGGCCAACGGATTGCCCGCGAAGTCGTCATTTTCGGCGATGCGGCCCATGTCGGTGATGGACTTGGCGCCGCGGAAGTTCTCCAGGAACCGGTTGGAGGTGCGGTTCAGCGTGTTGAACTCGAACAGCTTGGTGATGAGGATCACCCAGGAGAAGATCGAGGAGAGGATCAGGCCCACCATCACCACCTTCACCACCAGGGTCGCGCCCAGGAACATGGTGATGGCGTTGAGTTTGCCGGCGTACTTGCCGCCGACCTTGGTGGGGGCCGCTTCCTCGGGCGTCGGCGCCGGCGCCCGGGCCCACAGCCGGGTTTAGGCCCCCGGCCCCGCGGCCGTGTTGTCCGCCGCGGCGGGCGCCGCATTGGCGGCGGGGGCGCTCGCCGCCGCCGGAGCCGCCGTGTTCTGCGCCACGGCTGGGGCGCTCACCATCAGGGCCAGGGCGCCTGCGAGAGCGAGGAGAGTGGAAGTTCGTTTGTTGTGAAGCATCTGTCGCCAGTTCCTGCTTGGTCTAGCTCAGTTGGACCATAAAGGGTCGTCGCGCGATAGCGTCTCCGCCCTAGCTGTTATCGCCCGGCGCCGAAGCGCCTCGTAAGGCGCCGCAACTCCAGGACCGCTTTCGTCGCGCCGGACCCGCCACACACGCGCCTGGAGACCGCTGTCGGCTCCAGGAAAGTGCGTTTTGAAGGCGCATGCTGACCTGCCGCCCCGAGGAGCGACAAACCTTACCGCTTCGTTAGACTTGCGGCGCCTCGTCCTTTGGCAACCTCAACCCCCAGCGTCAAGAGCCTGGATTCGGCCTGAGCCGCGGCCGAAATTCTCTTGCGCGGCGAATTCGCTGCGGCGCGTCATCGAGCAGGGTCAACTTGGCAACGCTTTTTCGATCCAGTGATGCGGTTGTCTGTCGCACCGCAACACAGATGGCGAATCGACGCTCCTTCAAATTTCGCCAACCGCCTGCAAGAACTTGCGAGGCAAGGGCGGAGGAAAAATGGACCGGCTCGTCAAATAACGCCGCCTCATCGAAGCCGACGCCGCGTTGAGCAAGGCTGCCGCCCGGCAACTAAACGAGGGCTACCAGCGACAATATTCAAGTTAACGGTGGACGGACGATTTTGACCTCGGCGAGCAATGCCGGGCCGGGAGCGTGGCCGAGGGCGGCAGGGTTCGGCTATAGGCCGGTTTCACGCGGAGGGAACGACGTTGGCGCGGCGTTGGGGGGAGCTTTGGCGTCACGCCGACTTCATGCGCCTGTGGTCCGCCCAGGCGGTGTCGAGCTTCGGCGCGCGCATCGCCCGCGAGGGCGTGCCGATGATGGCCGTGGCCGCGCTGCATGCCGGGCCTGTGGCGCTGGGCGTCGTCGCGGCGCTCAGGCTCGCGCCGGCGGTGCTGGTCGGCCTAGTCGGCGGCCCGGTGGTCGACCGCCTGCCCCACCGACCTGTCCTGATCTTCGCCGACCTCGCGCGCGCCCTGGTGCTCGCGGCGATCCCTCTGGCCGCGCTCACCGGCAAGGTCACGCTGGCCGAGGTCTACTTCGCGGCCCTTGCCATGGGCGGGTTGAACGTCGTGTTCGACATGGCCGATCACGCCTACCTGCCCCGCCTCATCGCCCGAGATCTGCTGCTCGAGGGCAACGCCAAGCTCTCCGCCACTGACTCAGTAGCGGAGACCGGCGGGCCGGCGCTCGCCGGGATCCTGTTTCAGCTGCTGACAGCGCCCATCGCGGTGGCGGTGACGGCCGGAACCTACCTGGTATCGGCCCTGTTCCTCTCCACCATACGGGCGCGCCCGCCCGTCACGCCGGCCGAGGACGAGGCGCCGAGCCTGCTCGACGTCACCGCCGGCCTGAGGGCCTGTCTGACTCACCCCCTGGTCCGGCCGCTGATGCTCTCGGGCGTGATGAGCAGTTTCTTCGGCTACTTCTTCAGCGCCCTCTACATCATCTATTGCGTCAACGTGGCGCACCTCGATCTGGCGATGCTGGGCTTCACCATCGCCGCCGGCGGCGTCGGCGGGCTGGTCGGCGCCGGCGCGGTGCAGGCTCTCACGCGGCGGCTGGGGGTCGGACGCGCCATCGTGCTCACCGGACTCGCCGGCGGGGTGAGCACTTTCCTGGTCCCCCTGGCCGGCGGCGCGCCGCTGCTGGCGATGGCGGTGCTGGTGCTCGCCCAGCTGTTCGGCGACGCCTTCGCGACGGTGAGCGACATCGGATCGAACGCCCTGCGCCAGTCGGTTCTCGGGCCGGCGGTGCTGGGACGCGCCCGCGGCGCGTTCGCGGCCGCCGGCGGCCTGGCGGGCGTGCTCGGCGCCCTGGTCGGCGGGTTCCTCGGCCAGGCGCTCGGCGCACGCGAGACCCTGTTCATAGCGGCGGCCGGCGTCGCCGCCGCGCCGCTCATCGGCCTGTTCTCCCCGTTGTGGCGCGCGACGGACACCGTCGCCGCGTGACCGCCCTCAGCCGCCGTTGCGCTGTCGGTGGTTGGCGGCGGCGAACAACAGGCCAGCGGCGATCAGCAGCGCCGCGGCCGCCAGGGCGGAAAGCAGCACAAGCGGCATGCCCATCTGGAACACCAGCGCGTCCGCCGCTCGGCCGCTCGTGTAGACCGCCCTCCAGACCAGCACGATCAAGGTCACGCCGATCAACATCAGCGTGACGGCGACGAGACGGTAGATCGACGGCCACATGGCGAAATCCCCCGAGCGCGACACAATGGGCGTGCGCCGACGCCCGGAAGTCAATCCAACAGCGCCGCTCGCCCTGTGTCGCGCTCAGTGCGACAGCAGGACCGGCAGCCCGGCTCGGGCGAGGATGGTCCGCGTGACGCCGCCGAGCACCAGTTCGGCGGCGCGCGAATGCCCATAGGCGCCCATGATCAGCAGATCGGCCTGCGCGGCGACGCAATGCCGCAGCAGGGCCGCGCCTGCGTCGCCGTCCGGCGCTTCGACGAGCTCGAGGCTGGCGCCGACGCCGTGCCTCGCCAGATGGGCCAGCACCGGCCCGCCGGAGGGCGCCTCGGCGGCCTCGTCGCGCCCGTCGACCACGGTGACCACGATGACCGTCTTGGCGTGCTTGAGGAACACCAGGCCGTCGTCCAGGGCGCGCTTGGCCTCGCGTCCGCCGTTCCAGGCGAGCAGCACGCGCTCGAAGGCCCGCGGCGGCGGGGCGCCCTCCGGCGCGACCAGACACGGCGTCCCGCTGCCCAGCGCCACGAGCTCGGCCAGCCGGTGGTCGGCGTGCGTGTCCGCGGAGGGTCTGGCCACGACGGCCAGGTCGCTGAGCCGCGCGTGGCGCGCGAGGCTGCTTGGCGCCTCGTCCGGTGCGGACAGCACCCAGGTGCAGTCGATGTCGCGCTCGGCCGCGGCGGCGCGGAACGCCGCCTCGACGGGCGCCACGGCGAGCGCGATGGCCGCGTCGCGGTGCGACAGCACATCGTCGGCGGCGCCCGGGCCGATGGCGTAGGAATCGGCGATGTCCGGCACGGGTTCGGCGAAGGCGCACACGCCGGCCACCGCCGCGTCGTACTGGGCGGCCAGAGCCGCCGCCACGGCCAGCCGCGCCTCGTAGGGATCGCCGGCCCTGAGGAAGACGACGATGTGCTTGATCTCCATCGATCCTGGTCCCCGTGGCTGGCTGCCTTCGTCGATACCTGTTCGCGCCGCGCCGAGGTTGCGTTGATCCGTATCAACGGCGCCGCTGACCCGCGAGCGCAGAAGGTCTATACAACGTCTCGAGGGACCATCGAAGGTTGTGGAGTAAGGGTTCGATGTCCAGGTTCATTACGGTGGCCGCGGCCGCGGCGGCGATGCTGCTGGCCGCCCCGGCGTTCGCCCAGCATGATGGCGACCATCATGCCGGCGGCGAGGGCGGCGGCGACAGGGGCGGCGGCGACAGGGGCGGCGGCGACAGGGGCGGTGGCGATTT
>JBIOEG010000079.1:0-17253 GCA_044445825.1 Caulobacterales bacterium | reverse complement strand
GCGTCCGCCCCACCTGTTCCGCACCTGTTTCGCATCGATTACAGGCCTGTTTGGCGGCTGTTATGACCTGTTTTCACCTGTTCCTGGCGGATATCTGGTTCTTCTAACCCATTGAACAAGCAAGGTTTTCAGACCGGAACAGGTGGAAAAAGCACCGAAATAACAGGTGGAACAGGTGAATAACAGGTCGGAACAGGTGGGCCGGTCAGGCGTCCGGGGCGGGCGCTCGCGCCGTGGCGGGGGCGTCGCTGCGGTAGCCGTCGAACAGGAAGCCGCCGTGCGGCTGCAGCAGTTCCTCCGTCAGGGCGATGACGGCGCGGGCGTCGCCGGTGGAGAACAGCTCGCCGAACGCCGCCGAGAAGCGCATCTCAAGGGCCGGATCCAGCATCTCCAGCCGCCGCGGAATCCACTTCGACGTGGCCAGCCACTCGCCGCCGGCGCGCAAGATCAGTTCGGAGAGCAGAAAGTAGAGGGCGACGGCGATCGCCTGCACCTCCTGCGGTGGCCGCGCGTCGCGCAGGTCGTCGACCCGGTCGGTAACGGCGTAGCGGAGGTTGCGCAGCCATTCGGGGGGCGTCGGCGGCGGACCTTCCGCCAGCATCGCCCGCGCCCGCTCGCGCCATGCCAGCGCCTCGGCGGGACGAGGGCCGATGATCACGCCTTCGGCCAGCATGGCGAACAGCGCCGGGCCGGAGAGCTGGCGATCCGCCTCGAGCCGGAAAGCCAGGGTCTCGCTGTCGTGGACCCAGGCTTCGATCGGCACGCCGTCGAGCATGAACGCCTCGCGCCAGCTGTTGGCGACGTGGCCGTAGAGCACCACCAGGTCGATGTCGGAAAGCGGCAGGCCGCGGCCCCTGACGATCGACCCCGCGGCGAAGGCGGCGTCGGCCCCGCCGAAGCGCTCGCGCAGGGCGCGCTCGGCGAGACTTACCGCCTGATCTGGAGTGAGCATGGCGTCCCCATCGCACTTGTAGGGCAATTCGGCTAGCGGAGGGGTTGCACGCCGCCCGCGATGTGCGATCAGCATCGCCGGCGCCGTGCGGCGCGAGGCGGGGCCGTCGGGGGTCTCGCGCAGGTTCGGCGGGCGAGGCGGGCGCATGCAGTATCGGAAGTTCGGCAATACCGGCCTGATGATCGGGCCGCTGGCGCTCGGCACGGTCAACTTCTCCTGGCTCACCAACGAGGCCGACAGCTTCGCGATCCTGGACAAGGCGTTCGACGCCGGCGTGAACCTGGTCGACACGTCCGACAACTACAATGCCGGCCAGAGCGAGGCCCTGCTCGGCCGCTGGTTCGGCCTGGGCGGCGGGCGGCGCGAGAAGACCGTGCTGGCCACCAAGGTCTATTCGCCGCCGGCGGAGTGGGGCTCGCGCGATCCAGTGAAGCGCTCGGGAAGCTGGGTCGGGCCCAATCAGCGGGGGCTGTCGGCCAAGCACATCCGAGAGGCCTGCGAGGCCAGCCTGAAGCGCCTGAACACCGACTACATCGATCTCTACCAGATGCACCACGTGGACCGAAACGTGCGCTGGGAGGAGATCTGGCAGGCCATGGAGCTGCTCATACAGCAGGGCAAGGTGCTCTATGTGGGCGGGTCCAACTTCGCCGGCTGGCACATCGCCCAGGCGCAGGAGCTGGCCCGCCAGCGGCATTTCCTGGGGCTGGCCTCGGAGCAGAGCGTCTACAACCTGATGAAGCGCACCGTGGAGCTGGAGGTGATCCCCGCCTGCCGCGCCTACGGCATGGCCTTCATGCCCTACAGTCCGCTGGGCGCCGGGATGCTGGCCGGCAAGCCGGTGGAGAACGAGCGCGGGCGGCGCACCTATCTGCCGCAGAACGCCGCGGTGGACGCCTTCGCGGCCTTCTGCGCGACCATCGGCCAAACCCCGGCGGCCGTGGCCCTGGCCTGGCTGGCCCGCCAGCCTGGCGTAACAGTTCCGGTGATCGGCCCGCGCACCATGGCCCAGTTCGACGCCAGCCTGGCGGCGCTGGAGGTCGAACTGAACGACGAGACCCTGGCCAGGCTGGACGAGCTGTTCCCCGGCCCCGGCGGCGCGGCGCCCGAGGCCTACGCCTGGTGAGCCTAGCTACCGTCCGGTCGTGTCGAGCCAGAGCCGACGCAAGTGATGCCGGGGCCCCGACACCGGCGCGTTCAGGTCGAGGGTCTCCTGGAACCGCAGACCGAACTCCCGAGGTTTTCGCCAGGCGGCGACGGCGCGATAGGCGAGTCCGGTTCGCAGGTTGATCAGCCAGACCTGGTCGTGCACCGGAATGTCGGACTGCAGCAGCACGCGCGCGCCGGTCTCCGTGAGGTCGCGGATCGTGCAGTCGGTGCTGAAGTCGCCCTCGCCATAGACCAGCTTGCCGCCCAACAGGACCCTGCGCCGCGAGGCGCCGCGGCGGCCGGGCGAAGCCGGACCTTCACCTGACGGGAGTGACATGATCGGGCTGCTCACCTCGCTCGACACTGAGTCGCAACAGCATATGCCGCAACGGAGACTTCACCAATGCGAGAGCGCCGCCGCCCCACCTGAGATCCATTATCAATGTTCAGGTGTGTTGATCTCGATCAAGGAGCGCGGGCGTGAAGCCCCGGAACTTGGCCGCCGGGCGCGGCCCAGGAAGCCGCGCGCAGCATCGTCAGCAGGATCCCCGACCCATGACCGAGACAGCCACCCTCACCAAACCCGCGCCGACCAGGACCGAGCATTTCGACGTCGTCATCGTGGGGGCGGGCATTTCCGGCGTCGGCGGGGCCTATCACCTCACCAAGCAGTGCCCGGGAACCAGCTTCGTGGTGCTGGAAGGCCTGGAGAGCTTCGGGGGCACCTGGCTGATGCACCGCTATCCGGGCATCCGCTCCGACAGCGACCTCTACACCTTCGGCTATCGCTTCAAGCCGTGGACCGGCACGCCGATCGCCACCGCCGACGAGATTCTCAAGTACATGGGCGAGGTGATCGACGAGAACGATCTGTCCCGGCACATCCGCTACCACCACCAGATCAACTCGGCGAAGTGGTCGAGCAAGGACAATCTGTGGACCCTGGAAGGCGTGCGCAAGGACACCGGCGAGCCCGTCCGCATCACCGCCAACTTCCTCTGGATGTGCCAGGGCTACTACCGCCATTCGCAGGGCTACACGCCGCAGTGGGAAGGCATGGAGACCTTCAAGGGCCAGATCGTCCACCCGCAGACCTGGCCGCAGGACCTGGCCTACAAGGGCAAGAAGGTGGTGATCATCGGCTCCGGCGCCACCGCGGCGACCCTCGCACCCGCCATCGCCGGCGACTGCGAGCACGTGACCGTGCTGCAGCGCTCGCCCACCTACTTCATCCCAGGCCGCAACGAGAACGAGCTGGCCAACAGCCTGCGCGAGCTGGAAATCGAGGAGGAGTGGATCCACGAGATCGTCCGCCGGCGCATACTGAAGGACCAGGACGCCTTCACTCAGCGCGCGTTCCACGAGCCCGAGGTGGTGAAGCGCGAACTGCTGGCCGGCGTCGCCGCCTTCCTGCCGCCGGAAGAGGTGGAGAAGAATTTCACGCCGACCTACCGGCCCTGGCGCCAGCGCATCGCCTTCGTGCCCGAGGGCGACATCTTCAAGGGCATCGCCGCAGGCAAGGCGTCGATGGTCACCGACGAGATCGACCGCTTCACCGAGGCCGGCATCCTGCTGAAGTCCGGCAAGGTGCTCGAGGCCGACATCATCGTCACGGCCACCGGTTTCAATCTGAACGTCCTGGGCGACATCGACTTCGTCATCGACGGCAAGCCGCTGGTGTTCAGCGACACGGTCACCTACCGCGGCATGATGTTCACCGGCGTGCCGAACATGGTCTGGGTGTTCGGCTACTTCCGGGCCAGCTGGACCCTGCGCGCGGACCTGATCGCCGACTTCGTATGCCGCCTGCTCAACCACATGAAGGCCAGGGGCGCGAAGAAGGTCTCGGTGGCGCTGAGGCCGCAGGACAAGCACATGCCCCTCATGTCCTGGATCGACCCGGAGAACTTCAACCCCGGCTATCTGATGCGCGGCATGCACCTGCTGCCCAAGCGTGGCGACAAGCCGGAGTGGCAGCACACGCAGGACTACTGGCGTGAGCGCACGGAAATCCCGGCCATCGACCTGGACGACGCCGCCTTCGTCTATGAGGGCGCGGCGCGGCCGAAGCCCGCCGAGCCCGCCCAGCGCACGGTCGGCGAACCCGAGCTGGTGTGAGTTCGCGCTAGAGCCTGATGGGTTCAGATCGACGCGATCCGAACCCTGAATCAGGCTCTACACTTTTGAATCTAGAGCACGATTCAGCGGTCAGGTGATTCCACCTGACCCCATCGTGCTCTAGCGCGCTTCAGAAGCGTCGCTTGCTGGGTTCCCAGTTTTTCCACTGCCGATGGCGGCGTTCCCGGCGTGAGCCCTCCGCGGCCTTGGCGGCCCGCGTTCTGAGCATCGCCTTGGCGCCGGTGACCTGCACCCAGCCCTGCGCGGGGTCGAACTTCTGGGCGTAGCCGCCGGTCAGTACTTCGAATGCGGCGTTGGCGTGGCCCTTGAGGTCGATCTGGCTCCGGGCATGCTGGTGCGCGAACCAGTTCGGGGTGACGAAATCCGTCACCAGCACGCCGCCGATCATGTAGCCGTACTGATCGTCCTCGACCGGATCGCAGACCTCGCCGGCCCAGAACACGCCTTGCGGATCCTGGTAGGCGCTGTTCAGCCAGGGATCGACCGCCATCTCGCAGAGCTCATGAGTGGCGCCGACGCTCAGGGAAGTTTTGTCGGCCTGGATGGTTTTGACGAACACCTTGGAGATCGGCAGGCCTTCGTTGGTCAGGTCGTGGTAGGCGAGGGCGTTCGCTTGGTCGCTGTTGTCGAGGAACACCACCCACCAGGCGCCGGCGGCGGGCGCCTGGCCCTTCGGCACGAAGGTGAACGCGGCGGTCTCGACGCCCCAGATGGGCTGGAGATCGCCGTTCCACTGCTGGGTGAAGGCCGCGAGCATGCCCTGCACCTCGGCGTCGGCCGCGACTGTGGATTCGTTGATTACCGCGATGTTCGGCATGACGGTCTCCCTGGGAGTTCGCCCACCCGCCAAGCCCAGACTACAACCGTCGCGTTATTTCCGGCACAAACTAACGCGTGATACGCCGCGCCTCGCCGATCATTTCGCTCCGTGTTCGGTGGCGCGGACCTCGCGCTGCGCCTCGGCGATCTGCGCTGGCGTCATCAGGGCTGCGACCGTGTCGCGATACTTGATCGCGGCGGCGCGCCCGTCGGCTTCGGTGTCCGGATAGTGCGTCGCCGCCAACTCGAACCACACGTAGGCCTGCACATTGTCCTTCGGCACGCCCCGGCCGTTGGCATACAGGTAGCCGAGGTTGAAGTCCGCCTGGGCGATGCCCTGCTCGGCCGCCTTGCGCAGCCATTTCGCGGCCTGGACGTCGTCCTGCGCGACGCCCTGTCCGGTGAAGTACATAAGTCCGAGGTTGTTCTCGGCGCTGGCGTTTCCCTGCTCCGCGGACTTGGTCAGCCAGACCGCCGCCTGGCCGTAGTCCTGGGGCACGCCGTGGCCGGTCAGGTACATCACGCCCAGATTGTGCTGGGCGTTGGCGTTGCCCTGGCTCGCCGCCTTGCCGTACCACTTGGCCGCCTCGCCATAGTCCTGGGGCACGCCCTCGCCGACGTCGTACATCGAGCCCAGGTAGACCTGCGCCGCCGGATAGCCCTGGTCGGCGGCTTTTCGGAACCAGCCGACGGCCTCGGTATAGTCCTGAGCGACGCCGTGGCCATCGAAGTAAAGCAGTCCGAGATAGTGCTGGGCCGCGGCGAACCCCTGGTCCGCGGCCTTGCGGTACCAGTCGGCCGCCTGGTCATAGCTTCGCGGCACGCCCTTGCCGGCGTCGTACATCCAGCCGAGGTAGAACTGCCCGCGGGCGGACCCCTGCTGCGCCGCCGCGCGCCAGAGCCGCAGCGCCGTCGCAAAGTCGCCGCGGTCGCGGGCCGCCAAGCCGTCTTCCACCGGACCGGCCGCGGCGGCGCCGACCACCAGCACGGCCAGGGCGGCGCCGGTGAGAAATCGCTTGAACGGATATTTCAAGCCGCGCCCTTTCGCCTGCGGCGCGCAGTCTTCCAGGGCTGGCGAGTCGCCGCAATCGCGGTTCGGCGTGCGAGGCGCCCTCACCGTTCGACGGGGTATCCGCCGTCGCGCCAAGCCTTGACGCCGCCGTCCAGCGCGGCGGCGCGGCGGTAGCCCAGTTGTCGCAGGGTGGCCGCGGCCAGGGTGGAGATCTTGCCGAACTCGCAACAGGTGACGATGCGCAAGGTGGGGTCCGGGATCTCGTCGTTCACCCGCAACTCCAACTGTCCGCGCGGGAGGTGGTGGGCGCCGGGGATGTGCCCCTCGCTGAACGCGCGTTCCTCACGCACGTCGAGCACCATCAGATCGTTGGGCCGGCCCGCGAGGCGACGGTCCAGCTCCGCCAGGGCGATGAACGGCACCTCGGCGGCTGCTTCGGCGAGCAGCTGGGTCACCGTCTTGCCGCCGCTCATGTTGGTGCGCAACGCCTCGGTGAGGTGCGAGGGCGCGGCGAGGTTGAGCTCGCGCATCATCCGCGTGAAGGCGTCGCGGTCGCGGTTCTGAAGCCGCGGATTGTCGGCGATTTCGCCGCCGATGGTCGTGTGGGTGCGGCCCTTGTACTCGTGCGCCGGGAACACCAGCAGGGCCGGATCGAGTTTGAGCAGCTTGCCGAACAGGCTGTCATAGAGCTGGTCGGGGTCGCCGGTCGGCAGATCGGTGCGTCCGGCGCCTCCGATCAGCAGTGTGTCGCCGGTGAACACGCGGTCCTCGGCGATCAGGCTGATGGAGTCTCGGGTGTGTCCGGGCGTGTGGACGGCCCTGATGCGCAGGTTTCCCACCAGCAGCATGTCGTCGTCGTCGAGTCTCAGGCTGGCGAAGGGCGCCGGGCTGTCGTGGTGCATGACCACATGCGCGCCCATGGCCTCTCCCAGCTGCTTGGCCGCAGAAAAGTGATCGGCATGGGTGTGGGTGTCGACGACGTAGCGGATCTTCAGCCCCGCGCGCGACGCCAGGGCCTGGTAGCGGTCGATCTGCCCGATCTCGGGATCGATGAGGGCGGCGCTCAGGGTGTCGCCGCAACCGACGAGGTAGGACTGGCAGCCGCCGGTCACCACATGTTCGAAGATCATGACCAGCCCCCCGCTTTGTCAGGCTGGCGGCGATCCAACCCGACGTCCCCGGCGCAGTCAACATCGCCATGTCACCGGTTGATGACTTGTAGACCCTCGCTGTGTAAGGCTCCTCGGCCAGACAAGATGGGCGCCGCGCGCGGCCACGAAGGAGACCATCGATGAGCGACGGCGCGATCGACCTGAAGGCTGAAGCCCGGGCCAAGGCCTACGCCCTGCCGCTGGACCAGATCGACGTCGCGCGGGCCAGCCTGTTCCAGCGCGACATCCACTGGCCCTACTTCGAGCGGCTGCGCAGGGAGGACCCGGTCCACTACTGCCAGGAGAGCCTGCACGGGCCTTATTGGTCGATCACCAAGTACAACGACATCATGGCGGTGGACATGAACCACCAGGTGTTCTCCTCCGACGCCACGGTGGGCGGCATAGGCATCGCTGGGGTCCCGAACAGCGAAGGCCCCTCGATGTTCATCTCCATGGACCCGCCCAAACATGACGCCCAGCGCAAGGTAGTGAGCCCGGTTGTCTCTCCGCAGAACCTGCACACCATGGCGCCTATGATCCGTGATCGGACTGCCCGCGTGCTCGACGGCCTGCCGATCGGCGAGCCTTTCGACTGGGTGGACCGGGTGTCGATCGAACTGACGACCCAGATGCTCGCCACGCTGTTCGACTTCCCATTCGAAGAACGCCGTAATCTGACGAAATGGTCGGACATCTTCACCGGCGCCGGACATCTGCACGGCATCGAAACGCCGGAAGACCGCATGGCGGAGATGGAGCGTTTCCGCGAGACCTTCGAGCGGCTCTGGGCGGAGCGGGTGGGCGCCGAGCCCGCCGGCGACCTGATCTCCATGCTGGCGCATGGCGACGCCACACGGCAGATGAGCCGCCGCGAGTACCACGGCAATGTGGTTCTGCTCATCGTCGGCGGCAACGACACCACCCGCAACACCATGACCGGCAGTGTCTATGCGCTCAATCAGTTCCCGGATCAGTTCGCCAAGCTGAAGGCCAACCCTGACCTCCTGCCTTCCATGGTATGCGAAACCATCCGTTGGCAGACCCCGCTCGCGCACATGCGGCGGACGGCGATCGACGATTTCGAGTTCCAGGGCAAGCCGATCCGCAAGGGCGACAAGGTGGTGATGTGGTACGTCTCGGGCAATCGGGACGAAGAGGTGATCGAGAACCCGAACGCCTACATCATCGACCGCGAACGCCCGCGCCAGCACCTGTCCTTCGGCTTCGGCATCCATCGCTGCGTCGGCAACCGCCTGGCGGAACTGCAGCTGAACATCCTGTGGCAGGAGATCCTCAAGCGCTTCGGCGACATCCAGGTGGTGGAGGAGCCTCGCCGCACCTCGTCCACCTTCGTCAAGGGCTATGAGGCCATGACCGTGGTGATCCCCGCTCGGCTTTAGGCGGGGGTTGAAGCCGCGGCCTTCTGCAGTTCAGCCGCGAACGCCTCGTCGCTGATGGAATTGCAGGCCATCAGCACGCTGCAGCCGACATGGTCGCTGAGATAAGCCCCCGTGGACCCCGACCACCAGCGTGAGATGAAGCTCTGTCGGTGGTGGCCGACGATCACCAGTTCGGCTTTGATTTCCCTCGCGTAGGCCCCGATTTCCGGCGCGGGCTCGCCGATCACCAGCTTGGCGACCGGGTCGAGGCCGAGTTGCCTCAGGCGGGCGATCCCTCGGGAGAGAAGGTCCTTATAGCTGTCGATCTGCTGGGCGATCACGTCGCCGTGGACGCCTTCGGCCATCCGCGCGCCCGCCGTCTCAGGGATCACCGAAAGGACGAAGACCTGCGCGCCGCAGCGCTTGGCAAGCAGAGCGCCTTCACGCAGCGCGATCGCGCCTTCCAGCGAGCCGTCGTACGCGAGCAGAATCCTCTGATACATGCCGTCACCCCCGCGCCAGGGATCGCACAGTAAACACACCCCGCCGCCTGAACTCAGGCGTTTTCTCGAAGATGGTCAAGCAACAAGGCGGATATCCGCTCCGGGAACTGGTCGACGAGAAAATGTCCGGCGCCGTCCAGCGTGACGAAGCGGTAAGGGCCGCGCGCATAGTCGGCGGTCAGTTCGGCGGCGCGGCGGCCCACCGTGGCGTCGCTGTCGCCCCACACATAGAGGGTCGGGGCGCTCACCGGCGGCGTCGAGGCCGCGGCGATGCCGCCGGCCCGATACCAGTTCATCGCCCCCTCGATGGCGCCGGGCTCGAGCAGGGCGGAGATATAGACCTCGGCGTCCGGCGCGGGCACGCCCTGGTTCTGCAGGGCCTCGCGCAAGGGCTTGAGGTTCGCGGCGCGCATGCGCGTCACCGCGTCGTCCTCGCGGAACGCCCGGTGGTGGCGCGAGCGTTCGGCCTGGGCCGCGTCCTCCTGCATGGCGCGCGCGAAGGCCGCGGGATGTGGCCGTGACAGCACCGAGAGGGAGCGCACCCGCTCTCCATGGCCGGCCGCGATCAGCCAGGCGATCTGCCCGCCCCAGTCATGGCCGACGAGGTGGAAGCTCGCGGCGCCCATCGCGTCCATGATCGCCAGGGCGTCGCCAACCAGGAGCTCGGTGGCGTAGGCCTCGACGCCTTGCGGACGCGCACCCGCCGAGTAGCCGCGCTGGTCCGGCGCGATGGCGCGAAAGCCCGCGTCCGCCAAGGCCTCCACCTGATGTCGCCACATGCGCCGGGTTTCGGGGAAGCCGTGCAGCAGCAGGACCGGCGCACCGGTGGTCGGCCCGGCTACGTCCGCGGTGAACGACAGGTCACCCACGGCAATCTGCAGCGTCTCGCTCATCGGGGCGCCTCCCGCGCGCGGCCGGTCAGGCCGTGACCGCCTTTTGCGCCGTCCAGGCCAGCAGGATTTCCCGGGCCCGGTTGCGAGCCGGGTCCATGGCCGCGTCATGGCCCGGCCGCTTGGCGGTGAGCTCCACCACATAGCCGTTGGGGTCGCGGAAGTAGATGGAATCGATGAAGCCGTGGTCTGAGACACCCCGGACGTCCATGCCCGCGGCCTTGCCCTTGGCGAACATCGCCTTGAGCGCCTCCGGCGTGACCTCCAGGGCGATATGCAGGTCGAAATCGTGCTGCGCCTTGAACTCGAACGGCATGTCCGGCGCCTCGAAGAAGGCCAGGAACGAGCCGTCGTCCATCCTGTAGAAGGTGTGCAGCACCTCGGTGCGCCGCCCGCTCTTGGTTTGCTTGATCACCAGCGACCCGCTCAGAGGCAGGCCTAGGGCGTCCTCATAGAAGGCGCGCGTCTCCTCGGAGTCGCGGCAGCGATAGGCGTTGTGGTGCAGACCCTTGATCATCGACGCCGCGCCCCAGATGAGTTCGGCGCCAATCTAGATCATCTGTCAGAAGCGCTGAACCCTTACCCGCGGGAGCAGGCTGGATTCGATCGGCCTGATGCGGCGTTTCGGCTGGCCCCGGAGGCCGAGCTGTGGCGAACTGCCCCCAGCGACGGCGACGAGGATCGGATGGCGGGACTGAAGGACAAGCGCGGCTTCATCGACAAGGACCGGCTGGACCTCTCCGAGCGTCAGGCGGTGGAATATTGGATGAAGCGCTGGGGCGTGACCCGCGACCAGCTCACCGCCGCGCACCGCAAGGCCGGGCGCATGGTCAAGGACATCGCCGCCGAATTGGGCAAGAAGCGCTGATGGACAAGACGGCGGACGCCAAGCGCACCGGCGCGGTCACGGTGGCCCCATTCGGGTCCTGGGCCTCGCCGATCTCCGCTGAGAGCCTGGCCAAGGGCGCGATCGGAGTCGCGGACCTGCGCGCCGCGGACGGGCGCCTCTACTGGCTCGAGACCCGGCCCGACGAGGGTGGCCGCCAGGTGGCGATGACCGGCGAAGCAGGCGCCGTGCGCCAGCTCACCCCGGAACACTTCAACGTGCGCACCCGCGTGCACGAGTATGGCGGCGCGTCCTATGTGGTCGTGGGTGAGCGCCTCTACTTCTCGAATTTCCCCGACCAGCGCCTGTACCGGCAGGACCTGACGGTCGCCGCGGCGCCCGAGCCGCTGACGCCGGAGGGCTATCGATACGCGGATTGTGTCGCCCGACCCGGCGGCGGCCTGGTCGGGGTGCGCGAGGACCACTCCGATCCGACGGACGTCCGCAACGCCATCGTCGCGCTTACCGGCGAACCCGGCGACGCCGGCCGCGTGCTGTTCGGCGGCAGCGATTTCGTCGCCTATCCACGCGTCAGCCCCGACGCTCGCCAGCTGGCCTGGATGGCCTGGAACCATCCCAACATGCCGTGGGACGACGCCACGCTGCATGTGGCGGACCTGGCCGCCGAGGGGCTGTCGAACATCGAGACCGTCGCCGGCGGCGTCGGCGAATCGGCGATGGAGCCTAGCTGGGGCCTGGACGGCGCGCTCTACTTCATGTCCGACCGGACCGGCTTCTGGAACCTCTATGTCCGCCGGGGCGGAGTGGTCACGCCCGTGCTGGCGAAGGACGCGGAGTTCGCCGGACCGCTCTGGGGCCTCGGCCAATCCAACTACGTATTGCCTGGCGACCGACGGATCGTGGCCAGCTACGGCGACGCCGACGGCGACCATCTGATCGTCATCGACCCCGCAGCCGGCGCCGTTCGAGAGATCCCGCTGCCCTTCAACATCCACGGGGCCTTGCACGACGTGGACGGACGCAGGGTGGCGATGCTGGCCGCGTCAGGCGTCCAGACCGGCGCCGTGGTCACGGTGGACATCGAGAGCGGCGAGGTCACCGAGGTCCGCCGGCCTTCGCCGGCCGACGTGGATCCCCGCTACATTTCGCGGGCCCAGGCGATCACCTTCCCGGGCGCCGGCGGGCTGCCGACCCATGCGCTGTTCTACGCCCCGGCCAACGGCGACTTCGCGGCGCTAGCCGGGGAGAAGCCCCCGCTGATCGTGCAGGTGCACGGGGGCCCCACCGGACAGGCCTCGTCGGCCTTCAGCCTGGCCAACCAGTTCTGGACCAGCCGCGGCTTCGCCATCGTCGACGTGGACTACGGCGGCTCCGCCGGCTACGGCCGCGCCTACCGCCAGCGGCTGAACGGGCAGTGGGGCGTGGTGGACGTGCAGGACGTCATCGCCGCCGCGCGCCATCTGGCCGACCTCGGCTGGGTCGACGCCAACCGGGTGGCGATTCACGGCGGGAGCGCCGGCGGGTTCACCGTACTGGCGGCGCTGTCGCAGAGCGATGTGTTCAAGGCCGGCGCCAGCTTCTACGGCGTTGCGGACCTCGGGGCCCTGGCGCGGGACACGCACAAGTTCGAGAGCCGCTACCTGGACAATCTCGTCGGCGCCTATCCCGCGCAGAAGGCGATCTACGACGCGCGATCGCCGATCAACCACCTGGAAGGCTTTCGCAGTCCGTTGATCATCTTCCAGGGCTCGGTGGACCCGATCGTGCCGCCCAACCAGGCGCACATGATCCTGGAGGCCCTGCGCGCGCGCCAGCAGCCAGTGGCCTACATGGAATTCGAAGGCGAGAGCCACGGCTTCCGCCGCGCCGAGACCCTGATCGCTTCGAAGCAGGCCGAACTCTATTTCTACGGCCGGGTGTTCGGCTTCACCCCGGCGGACAGGCTGCCCGAGGTTCGCATCGAGAACCTGCCGGGCTAGGCGCGGGGTCAGTACTGGCGCTCGGAGTCCGTCCTGGGCACGGGTCCGCCGACGGAGTCGATAGCCCGGCGGGCCACTTCGGCGTTCACCGCGCGCTGGTCGCAGGCTCGGTATATGCGGGTCAGCTGGTCCGCGCTCAGGCCGCCGAACATCCGATCCTCCTCGAGGTCGACCACGATGTCGTCGAAGTCTTCCCCTCGCCAGATGCGCTGGGCGATCAGCACGCAGATCTCGAAGTCCCGGTCCCTGTCGTTGACGCTGACGTCGCGGCTGGAGGGCGAGCCGAACAGATTGGCCAGGGTCTGTAGGGGATCCCGGCTCGCCCAGACACGGTCGGCCTGGCGGCTGAAGAAGTCGGTCAGCCGACGGTCGGCGCGGCCCCCGCTGATCTGGCGGCGATAGATGGCGTGCAGCATGCGCACGGCGTTGGTGCGAGCATCGCCGGACTTGCCGGAGGCGGTCTCTGCCTCCTTGAGATAGATCGGGATGAACAGCGGGTCGTACGCCAGTTCATCTTCGGTTTTCACAGCATCGCGCATGCGCGCCTCCGCAGGGTTCCCACCGCCCCTGCGGGACCTTAGCGCGACAGGGTAAACCCATCGCTTCGCTGCACGCAGATTCCGCGAGGTCGCGGCGGCGGCTAGGCCGTCCCTCCGGCCAGGGCGGCGGCGTAGCCGGCGTAGGAGTCCTTCAAGGTCGCGTGGTTCAGCAGCATCTGGGCCAGCAGCCGCTTGCCCGACGCATCGAAGATGCTGCTTCGCACCCAGTAGGACTCCGTTCGCCGGCTCTCCGACAGCGCGGCGATCTCGCGGCGGATCAGATAGTCCTCGCCGGCGAAGAGCGGGCCCTCGATCATGCGGATCTCCTGGTCGGCGAAGAGACCCACCGCCGGGCCTTTCACCGGGAACCGCGCCTTGCCGCTGGTGTATTCAGCCAGCACGCTGACCATCTCCAGCGGGATGATCGCGCGCCCCCAGGGCGAGGCGGCGGCGTCGGAGTACCAGGGCGACGTCTCGGTGATCGCCTGCAGCTTCTGGTTCAAGGAGAAGGGATAGAGGGCGCCCATGTGCTGGTCCGGGTCCATTCTCACCCGCTCCTCCTCGGCGCCCGTCATGCCCACCTCCAGGTCTTCCAGGATGACCAGTCGCTCCGGCGCCCTCAGTTGGGCCAGGCGCTGTTCGAGCAGGGTCGCGCCGGGTCCCAGGCTGGCGCTGGCCTCGAGCACCGGCGTGCCATCCGCCTTTTCGGCCCAGACGCGGGTCGAGGCCGCGCCCGGCGGCGGAATCTCGGCGAAAGCGCGCGTCTCTTCGCCCTCCACCACCATGTTCTGGTAGTGGGCCGACAGGCAGCCGCGCTCGAACCAGGCCTGGCCCCAGATGTGGGCCAGGAGCGGCGGGAACAGGCTGAAGTGCGTCGGCCCCTCGATCGGCCCGGCGCGGAAGCCGAGCTTTTCGGCCATGGCGTCGTCGTGGATCGAGGAATGGCCGCCATATTCCTGGTCCGCCAGCATCTGGCGCGGCTTGCGCAGCGGTCCGCGCAAGGTGAGCGGCGTATCGAAGGTCATGGCGTGGTCCTTCCCGCGATCAGGTCCGGCCGGTTTCGAGCGCCACGGACTTGGCCCATTTGTAGTCCGCCTTGCCGTTGGGCGCGCGGCGCACTTCGCCCACGACGATCACCTGCCGCGGCGTCTTGTAGCCGGCGATGCGGGAGCGGGCGAAGTCGATCAGTCCGCCCTCATCCACGGCGACGCCCGGACGCGGCGACAGCACGGCGATCACCCGCTCGCCGAACCGCTCGTCCGGCGCGCCGACCACCAGGCAGTCGTAGACGTCCGGGTGGGCTTTCAGCGCCTCCTCCACTTCTTCGGGGAACACCTTCTCGCCGCCGGTGTTGATGCACACCGAGCCTCGCCCCAGCAGGATCAGGGTTCCGTCCGCGGCGATCTTGGCGAAGTCGCCGGGGAAGGAATACCGGTGGCCGTCGATCACCCGGAAGGTGGCGGCGCTCTTCGCCGGGTCCTTGTAGTAGCCGACAGGCGCGAAGCCGCCGTTGGCGATCATGCCGATCTCGTCCGAGCCCGGCTGGATCTCCCGGTCGTCTTCGCCGAACACCTTGGTGGTCGGGTTGGCGATGAACTTGGCCGTCTCGCCCGGCGGCGCGTCCCGGGTGACGACCGACGCGGCCATGGCCCCCTCGGTGGCCCCCATGCCGTCGTAGATGGTGATGTTGGCGAATTCCAGCAGCCCCTCCTTCACCTCGCGCGAGAACATCACCCCGGACGACAGGATGCGGGTGAGCGACGAAATGTCGAACGGCCGGCCGGCGGCCCTGGCCGAGATCAGGGCGTTGAGCATCGGCCGGGCGAAGGCGTCGCCGACGATGGCTATGTCCGTGGCCCGCTCGCGCTCCACCAGGGCCCAGAGCTCCGCCGCGTCGAAGTGCTCGTTGCGGAACAGCGCGGCGCAGCCGCCCACGTTGTGGGCCAGGAACACGCCCAGCCACAGGCCCGTGCCGTGCATCAGCGGGCAGGCGGGGATGCTGACCGGGGCGGTTCCCTCGGCCTGGATCGCCCGCACCGCGGCGGCGAGCTCCTCGCGGCTGGTCGGCCGGGGCATGAGCCGGCCGTCGTAGGGGCTCATCAGCGCCTGGCTGAACTCCCCGTGGCGGTACATCACGCCCTTGGGCATGCCCGTCGTGCCGCCGGTGTAGAGCATGTAGATGTCGTCTTCGGAGTAGTCCTGGCGCGGCAAAGGCGCATTGGCGGCGATGAGCTCCTCGAGCCGCGCGGCGCCTGCCAGATGCTCGCCCGAACCGTCGTCGATCTCGACCAGCAGCTTGAGCTTGGGCAGCTGCCCGCGGATGGCCGCGACGCGCCCCCCGAACTGGGCGTCGAACACCAGGGCCTCGGCGTCGGCGTTGTCCAGCAGGTAGACCAGCTCGTGCTCGGTGTAGCGGTAGTTGGCGTTCACCGGGCCGCCGCGCATCTTGAACACCCCGAACTGGGCCTCGAGGTAGGCGGCGGAGTTGTAGGCGTAGAGGCCGACCTTGGAGTCGACGCCGAGGCCCGCGGCGACCAGGCCCGAGGCGATGCGGGCGGCGCGGTCCTCGTACTCGCGCCAGCTGCGCCGGACCCCGCCCTCGGACACCGCGGGCGCGTCCGGAATCGCCGCGGCGATGGTTTCCCACACTTCGGCGAAATGCCACGTGATCATGCGTTCGCTCCCGGCGGCCGTCTCTGCGGGCCGTTCCGCTTCAGCCTAGTCCGCGACGGGCGGCGGGCAAAGGGTGCGGCGGACCGGCGCGAGGCTAGAGCCAACGGCGGATTTTGGCGCCAATATGCGCGCCATCCGTCGTGGAGGACCGCCCGTGACCGCCCAGACCCTCACGAGACCCACCGTCGCGCCCACCGGCGCCAGCTTCGGGGCGGTGGTCACCGATGTGGACCTGGCGCATTTGGATGACGCCGCCTGGCGCGACATCGAGGCGGCGTTCAACACCTATGCCCTGCTGATCTTCCCGGGCCAGCACCTGTCCGCCGAAGCCCAGACGGCCTTCGCCGAGCGGTTCGGGCGCATCGAGGAGCTGGCGGCGGGCTACCAGGCCGTGCCGATCAGCAACCGCAAGCGCGACGGCAGCCTGCTGCGCGACGACGAGCACCACATGCAGATCCTGATCGGCAACGAGGGCTGGCACACCGACAGCTCCTACATGCCGGTCTCCGCCAAGGCCTCGGTGCTCTCCGCGCATATCCTGCCGTCGCACGGCGGCGAGACGGAGTGGGCCGACATGCGCGCGGCCTACGAGGCCCTCGACGACGCAATGCGCGAGCGCATCGACGGGCTCAGCGCCTTCCACTCCCTGCGCTACTCCCAGGCCCAGATCGGCCATGAGGCCAAGCCGGGCGCCAGCTACGGCCTCGACGTGGAGACGCCGCCGCTGCGGCCGCTGGTGAAGACCCACCCGCAGACCGGGCGAAAGTCCCTGTTCATCGGCCGTCACGCCTACGCAATCCCGGGCCTGGCGCCCGAGGAGTCGAAGCAGTTGCTGGCCGACCTCGTCGCCTTCGCCTGCCAGCCGCCACGCACCTGGCGCCATACATGGACGCCCGGCGACGTGGTGATCTGGGACAACCGCTGCCTCCTGCACCGCGCCCGGCCCTACGACCACGCAGAGCCGCGCGTGATGGTGCACGTACGCGTGGCCGGCGACCCGGTGACCGAGCTGGCGGCGAACGCCTAGGCCGCCTGTTCCGACCTGTTATTCACCTGTTCCACCTGTTATTTCGCGGTTTTTTCCACCTGTTACGGTCTGGAAGCCGTGATTGTTCAACGGCTTGCCGCCACCTGATATCGCTCAGGAACAGGTGATAACAGGTGATAACAGGCGCCAAACAGGCCTGTTATCGATGCATAACAGGTGCGGAGCAGGTG
>JBIOEG010000078.1:0-17325 GCA_044445825.1 Caulobacterales bacterium | reverse complement strand
GTTTCGGCGGCTTGGCGGGCAGCGGCTACACCAACACCGACATCGGCAAGGTGGTCATGGCGGCCTACTACAACGCCTTCGTCGACCTGGTGCACTACATGCAGGCCCAGCAGCCTGGACAGCAGCAGGCCAACGCGCCCACCGCCGCCCAGCGGGTCACCGTCGATACGCCACTGCACCGCCAGGCCGACGCCGATTCCCCGATCCGCTTCACCCTGCACACCGGTGCCCTGGTCTATCCCACCGGCCAGCGCAACGGCGTCTGGATGGAAGTCGATGACGAGAACGGCAACCGCGGCTGGGTCTCCTCGGCCCACGTGACGGCGCGCTAACAACCTCCCTCCCCTTCACGGGGAGGGATGACCGCGCAGCGGTCAGGGTGGGGGAGTCTGCATCGCCACGATCCCTATGCGCGCCGCGCACCTCACCTGACTCCCCCACCCGATCGATGCTGCGCATCGCTCTTCCCTCCCCGTGAAGGGGAGGGAGGTTTAGTGAAAATCCCGGCTGCGTTGCAGGCGCTCCGGCTGGGCGCGTAGTCCGGCCACCTCCGCCTCGCCGGTTTTCAGCTGCGCCAGGTGGCTTGTCAGATCGGTGAACTGCTCGGCGACCACGTGGATCACATCGCTGGCCCGTTGCAGCCGTCCGCGGATCAGCAGGAAAGATGCGCCCATCACCTGCCGGCGATTGGCGTCGAAGGCGTCCTTCCAGACCACCGAATTGGCCGCACCGGTCTCGTCCTCCAGGGTGACGAACACCACGCCCTTGGCCGTGCCCGGCCGCTGACGGATCAGCACGAGGCCGCCGATGGCGACCCGTGCGCCGTCCTTCATGGTTCTCAGCTCCGCCGCGGTCACCGCGCCAAGCCGACTGAGCATCGGGCGGAAGAAGCGGCAGGGGTGGTCCTTCAGGGAGAGGTGCGTGGTGCGGTAGTCTTCGGCCACATGCGCCGGCAGAGGCATCAGCGGCAGGGGCGCGGGCGCTTCCTCGAGGCCAAGGCCGGCCAGCAGCGGCGCCTCCACGGGCGCCTTCACCTCCGGCCCCAGCGCCTTCACCGTCCAGAGCGCCTGGCGACGGTCGAGGCCCAGCGAACGGAAGGCGTCAGCCTCGGCCAGCAGCTCCAGCGTGCGGCGGGTGAGCTGGGCGCGCACCGCCAGCTCCTCCAGGCTCGACGCCCCGGACGCGCGCGCGGAGATCAGCCGGTCCACCTCCTCCTGCTTCAGCCCCTTGATCTGCCGCAGGCCAAGGCGGACGGGGAGCAATCCTCCCTCCCCTTCACGGGGAGGGACAGGCCGCGAAGCGGCCAGGGTGGGGGAGTCTGGCAAGCCACCGGCGTCCTGCCAGCTTCGAGGTTCCCCACCCGACCGATGCTGCGCATCGCTCTTCCCTCCCCATGAAGGGGAGGGAGGTTCCAGCTTGGAATCCCAGTCGCTCCGCATCACATCGGCCTGCAGCACCACCACGCCGTGCTCCCGGGCGTCGCGGACCAGCTGGGCGGGCTGGTAGAAGCCCATGGGCTGGCTGTTCAGCAGGGCGGCGCAGAACACGTCCGGATAGTGGCGTTTGATCCAGGCCGAGACGTAGACCAGCTTGGCGAAGCTCACCGCATGGCTTTCCGGGAAGCCGTATGAGCCGAAGCCCTCGATCTGGCGGAAGCAGCGCTGGGCGAACTCCGGATCGTAGCCGCGGCGCACCATGCCCTCGGCGAACTTCACCCCATAGTCGCCGACATTGCCGTAGTGACGGAAGGTGGCCATGGATCTGCGAAGGCCGTTGGCCTCCTCCGGCGTGAACTTGGCCGCCTCCATGGCCATGCGCATGGCCTGTTCCTGGAACAGCGGCACGCCCATGGTCTTGCCGAGCACCTGCACCAGCTCGTCGGCGGGGCCGTGTTCCGGCGAGGGCGAGGGAAAGGACACCGGCTCCAGCCCGTCGCGGCGGCGAAGATACGGGTGCACCATGTCGCCCTGGATCGGCCCCGGCCGCACGATCGCCACCTCGATCACCAGATCGTAGAACTTCCGCGGCTTCAGGCGCGGCAGCATGGACATCTGGGCGCGGCTCTCCACCTGGAACACGCCCACGGAGTCGGCCGCGCACAGCATGTCGTAGACCGCCGGGTCCTCCTCCGGGATATCGGCCATGTCCGGGAAGACGCGGCCGTGATCCTTGGCCAGCATGTCCATGGCCAGCTTGATGGCGGTGAGCATGCCCAGGGCCAGCACGTCCACCTTCATCAGGCCCAGTTCGTCGATGTCGTCCTTGTCCCACTCCAGGAAGGTGCGGTCCGGCATGGCCGCATTGCCGATGGGCACGGTCTCGTCGAGCCGGCGCTTGGTGAGCACGAAGCCGCCTACGTGCTGCGACAGGTGGCGTGGGAAGCCGAGCAGTTCGCTGGCCAGGTCCACGGCGCGGCGGATCTCGGGGTTGGAGGGATCGAGGCCGGCCTGGCGGATGTGGTCGTCGGGCACGCCGTCGCCCCAGCTGCCCCAGACGGTGCCGGCCAGGGCCGCGGTGATGTCGTCGGTCAGCCCCAGCGCCTTGCCCACGTCGCGAATGGCGCTGCGCGGGCGGTAGTGGATCACGGTGGCGACGATCGCCGCGCGGTCCCGGCCATATCGTCCGTATACATACTGCATGACCTGTTCGCGGCGTTCGTGCTCGAAATCCACATCGATGTCCGGAGGTTCGTCCCGCTCCTTGGAGATGAAGCGCTCGAAGAGCACATCGTGATCGGGCTTGCACGGATCGACGGCGGTGACGCCCAGACAGAAGCATACGGAGGAATTGGCCGCCGAGCCGCGCCCCTGGCAGAGGATGCCCTGTTCCTTCGCCCATTTGACGATGTCGTGCACGGTGAGGAAGTAGTTCGGGTAGCGAAGCTCCTCGATGAGCGAGAGTTCCTTGTTGAGCAGGTCCACCACCTTCTGGGGCACGCCGCCCGGGTAGCGCCAGGCCGCGCCCTCCCAGGCCAGGTCGGTGAGGTGCTGCATCGCCGTCTTGCCCGGCGGCACGGGCTCGTCAGGGTATTCGTACTTCAGCTCGTCGAGGGAGAAGGTGCAGCGTCCGGCGATTTGCACAGTGCGCGCCACGGCCTGCGGCCAGCGCGAGAACAGTCGCTGCATTTCCTCGGGCGACTTCAGATGCCGCTCGGCGTTGGCCTCGAGCCTCAGGCCCGCCTGCTGGACCGTGCACTTCTCGCGCACGCAGGAGAGCACGTCCTGCAGCGGGCGGCGTTCGGGGGCGTGATAGAGGACGTCGCCCACCGCCACCATGGGCGCGCCGGCCGCGCGGCCGAGGGCGTCGAGGCGGGCGATGCGCTTGGTGTCCTGGGCGGCGTAGGGGCGAGCGGCGGCGAGCCAGATGCGGCCGGCGAAGTCCCGCGCGAGCCGCGCCAGGGTGTCGGGGAACTCGCCTTCCAGGTCTGCCGGCGGCACGACAATGATCAGCTGCCCTTCACCATGCGCCACGAGGTCGGGCCAGAACAGGTGGCACTCGCCCTTCTTCGCCCGCCTCTGGCCGACGGTGAGCAGCTTGGTGAGCCGGCCGTAGGCTTCGCGGTCGGTGGGATAGCAGAGCACGCTGGGCGAGCCGTCCGCGAAGTCGAGGCGGCAGCCGAGAATGAACCTCAGCCCCACCTCCTTGGCCGTGGCGTGGGCGCGCACCACCCCAGCGAGGGTGTTGCGGTCGGTCACCGCCAGCCCCGCCAGCCCCAGCGCCTTGGCCGTCACGGCCAGCTCCCTCGGATGCGACGCCCCGCGCAGGAAGGAGAAGTTGGTGGCGCACTGCAGTTCGACGTAGGTCACTTTTTTCCCTCCCCTTCATGGGGAGGGACAGGCGGCGAAGCCGCCAGGGTGGGGGAGTGCGGCCCCGCCAACGCCATCCATATGGCGTCCATCACCGCATCGAAATTGGTGTTGATGTCGGAATTCCAGAACCGCAGCGTTCGGAACCCGGCCTTTCTCAGAATGTCGTCACGAATGAAGTCGTGAGACTCCTGGGCGCCATCGGCATGCTGCCCGCCGTCCGCCTCGACGATAAGCTTCCGGCTGAAGCAGACGAAGTCGAGATAGAAACCGAGCAGCGGCGCCTGGCGGCGGAAGTGGAAGCCCTGGGCGCGAAGAGCCCGCAGATGAACCCACAGGCGAGCCTCCTGCGGGGTCAGGGTCTTCCGGAGCGCGCGAGCTCGGTTTGTGGAGGCCCTAGACTCCCCCACCCTGCGCGCTTTGCGCGCTGTCCCTCCCCATGAAGGGGAGGGAGAATACCTACCCAAACAGGCCATGCAGCCACCATTTCGCGGGGGCCCCGGCCGAGTAGAGGCCGGCGCGGAAGATCCAGAAGCGGGCGCCGGCTTCGTCCTCCACGCGGTAGTAGTCGCGCACATGGGCCGGCGTGGTCTCGCCGGGCGAGCGGCGCCACCACTCCTCGGCCAGGCGCTCGGGCCCCTCGGCCCGGCGCACGCGGTGCAGTTGGCCGCGCCAGCGGAAGAGCAGCGGCGGGTCGTCGGGGATCGGGGCGGTGGCCTCGATGGGCTCGGGACGGCGGAACAGGCGCAGGGGCCGCGGCCGCGCCTTGTCCCAGCCCTGAGCGTCCGAACGACGTGCAAAGGGCGGACGGCGGACCACGGCGCGCTCGGGGATGTGGCTCTCCTGCGGCTGGGCGCGCCAGACCCGGTCCTCGCCCAGACGATTGGCAAGGCGGTCGACCAGGGGCGCGACACAGTCCTCCGGGGCCACCTCCCCGGCCGTCTCCAGCCGCCCCTGGCGCTCGGCCAGGGCCTCCACCCGTTCGGCCATGAGGGTGACCACCTCGATCCCGAAGCCCGGATCCACCGTCTCCAGCATGGGGGCGAAGAGGCGGCTGACAGCCTTGGCGTCGCGGCCCGGCAGGGACAGCCCCACGGCCAGCCGCTCGGCCCGTCCGTCCAGCCGGTGGAAGGCCAGATCGAACCGCCCGGCCCCCTGCCCCGCCGCATCCAGCCGCCGACAAAGGACCTCGGTGATGTCGGCGGTGACCCTGGCCAGGTCCTCCGGCGCGCTGATCGGCTCGGCGAAGGCCAGGCGCGCGAACCAGGGACTGGGCGGACGGCGAAAGACCAGCGCCTCCTCGGCCCGGCCCAGGGCCTGGTCGAGACGGGTGAGCATGGCTTGGCCGAAACGCCGGGCGAGCTGGTCGCGGGGCATGGCCATGACCTGGCCGATGCGGGCCAGGCCCAGGCGGCCGAGCTGGGTGGCGGCCTCCCGCTCCAGCCGCAGGGCCGCCGTGGGCAGGGGCGCCAGCAGGGCCGCCGACTCGCCCTCCTCCGCCACGGTCCGGTCGGCGCCACAACGGGCCAGGGCCCACGCCGCGCCGGCCGAGCCGGCCACGGCGCCGCGGGCCGGCAGGCCGCCATCCGCCATCCGCGCCATCAGATCGTCCAGCATGGCCCGCTCGCCGCCCCACAGATGGGCGACGCCGGTGATGTCGAGGAACAGCCCGTCCGGCGGATCGGGGGCGACGGCGGGGGAGAAGCGCACGCACCAGTCGCCAAGCGCCTCCAGCGCCGCGCGGTCGCCCTCGGGATCGGCCTCGGCGGTGACGAGTTCAGGGACCAGGGCCATGGCGTCGGTGACCTTCTGGCCCGCATGCAGCCCAAGCGCCGCCGCCGCCTCGTCCACCGCCGTCAGCCGACGCACCCCGCGCTCCGTGGCGACCAGGGCGAAGGGACGCCCCGAGTCGGCTGGCGAATCAGCCGGCGAGACGGACGGGTTCTTGCGGCGCCAGGTCGCGATCGCCCAGTTCGGCGACCACACGCAAAGGATGCGCGGCATGATCCTCCTCCCAAGCCTCCATCAGCCACCGCCCAGTGCGGCCGCCCCGGCAGCGTTCCAGCCCGACATTCCAGCGCGGCGCGCCCAGCCCCGGCTCGTCCGGCGCGGGCTGGCTGGGCGCGGCGGCGATGCGCCAGCGGGTGGCCGCCGCCGAACCCGCCGGATCGCGCCTCTGGCCGCCGCCGAAGGGCCGCCGGCGCAGTACGAAGCCGGTCCCGCCGCCCTGCTCGCAGGCCAGCTGCAGGCGACGGCCGGCGGTGAGGTCCACCAGGTCCACCTCGCCGATGGCCGCGGCGACGCCCTTGGTGCGCAGCGCATCCTCCAGCACCCCCAGGGCCTCGGCCTCGTCCCGGGCGCAGACCTGGATCAGCCGCTCGGCGGGAAAGCCGAGGCCGGCGAGGCCGGGGGCGTGCAGGTCGTCGCGCCGCAGCACCCAGACCAGTTCTCCGCTTCCAGAGGCGCCGTCCGAGAGCCGCCCCGCCAGCAGGGCGACGAAGGCGGCGACAGACGCGGCGGTCTCGATCTCCAGCCCTTCGCCGGCGAATTCGTGCCAGTGACCGAGCCCGAGCCCCCCGCCCGGCAGACAGCCGTCCACCCTCGCGTCGCCGAACGCCAGCACCCCGCGCGCCGGCGCCGAGCCCCTTTCCAGGGCGGCGATCCGGCCGCGCGCGGCGGCGATACGGGCTTGGCGGGAAGACATCTGGGCTCCGTTTCGTTCTCTTTTTGTTCTAGACCTGACTTCCGGAGAGTCAAGCGGAGTCCGAATCGGCCGCCAGGTGACGCCGCGTCGGGCTAGCGCGCGGCGCGCGGACAGCGGCATGATGCGCCGACAGAGCCTGGAGCAAGCCATGACCGACCAACTGATCGAGACCGTGGAGGATGGCGTCGCCACCTTGACCATGAACCGCCCGGAGGCGCGCAACGCCCTCACCGGCCCCATGGGCGCGGCTCTCTCCGAGGCGGTGCAGCGGCTGGCGGCCGATCCCAAGGTGAGAGTGGTGGTGCTCACCGGCGCGGGCGGGGCCTTCTGCGCGGGCGGCGACGTGAAGGGGTTCGCCGCCGCCGCCGGCAGCGGTGCGGGTGTCGGATCCAGCGGCGGCCCCAGCGTCGAGCAGCGCATCCACGGCCTGCGCAGCGGCATGGAGATCAGCCGCTGGCTGCACGAGATGCCCAAGCCGACCCTGGCGGTGATCCCCGGCGCCGCGGCCGGCGCGGGACTGTCCATGGCCCTGGCCTGCGACATGCGCATCGCCGCGGACGAGGCCAAGCTGACCACCGCCTTCTCCAAGGTGGGGCTGGCCGGCGATTACGGCGGCTCATACTTCCTCACCCACCTGGTGGGCACGGCCAAGGCGAGGGAACTCTACTTCACCGCCGACGTGATCACCGGCAAGGAGGCCGAGGCCCTGGGCGTCGTCAACAAGTCGGTCCCCGCCGCCGAACTGGCCCAGGCAGCCACGGCCCTGGCCCGGCGCCTCGCCGGCCTGCCCACCGTCGCCATCGGCTACATGAAGAAGAACCTCAATGTCGCCGAGCACGCCACCTTGGGCGAGCTGCTCGACGCCGAGGCGACGCACATGGTGCGCACCATGATGACCGACGACCACAAGGCGGCGGCCCAGGCCTTCGTGGAGAAGCGGGCGCCGGCGTTCCAGGGGCGCTAAGCCCCGTACCGGTTCCAAAGCCGCGCGATCCCACTATGGTGGTTCAAACATCTGTTTGGACTTGAGGGACGGCATGGGTTTCAAGAGCGTCCTGGTCGCCAACCGCGGCGAGATCGCCATCCGCATCGCCCGGGCGCTGGCCGAACTGGACATCCGCGCGGTGATGATGTTCGCCGAGGACGACGCGGCCTCCCTGCACGTCGCGGCGGGCGATGAATCCCTGGCCCTCAAGGGTGTCGGCGCGCGAGCCTATCTGGACATCGACGGCGTCGTCGCGGCGGCCAAGGCCGCGGGGTGCGACGCCGTGCATCCCGGCTACGGCTTCCTGTCGGAGAACGCCGCCTTCGCCCGCGCCTGCGAGGCGGCGTCTCTCACCTTCGTCGGGCCGGGCCCGGACGCCCTGGAGGCCTTCGGTGACAAGACGAAGGCTCGCGACCTGGCCCGAAGCCTGGGCGTTCCCCTGATCGGCGGAACAGACGGCCGCGCGGGCCTCGCCGACGTGCAAGCCTTCTTCGCGGCCCTGCCTAAGCGCTCGGCCATGGTGATCAAGGCGGCGGCGGGCGGCGGCGGGCGCGGCATGCGGGTGGTGCGCCAGGCGTCGGAGATCGACGCCGCCTACGCGGCCGCGGCGCGCGAGGCCGAAGCGGCGTTCGGCGACGGCGGCCTCTATGCCGAAAGGTACATCGAGCGCGCCCGCCACATCGAGGTGCAGATCGCAGGCGACGGCGCGCGCGTGGCGGCCCTGGGCGACCGCGACTGCAGCCTGCAGCGGCGCCACCAGAAGGTGCTGGAGATCGCCCCGGCGCCGAACCTGTCGCCGGTGCTGCGCGCCGCCATCGCCGAGGCGGCATGGCGGCTGGGCGAGGCCGTCGGCTACCGCGGCCTGGGCACCATGGAGTTCCTCATCGACCTGGACGCCGGCGACTTCGCCTTCATCGAGGCCAATGCGCGCCTGCAGGTGGAGCATACGGTGACGGAAGAGGTCACCGGGCTCGACCTGGTGAAGCTGCAGATCGCTCTGGCGGAGGGCAAAACCCTGGCGCAAGCCGGCGTGCATGGACCGCCCGAGGCGCATGGCTTTGCGGTGCAGGCGCGGGTCAACATGGAGACCCTGTCGCCTGCGGGCGAGGTCCAGCCGGCCGGCGGCCTGGTCACCGGCTATGAGCCGCCCAGCGGTCCCGGCGTGCGCATCGATGGCTATGGCTACGCCGGCTATATGACCAGCCCCAGCTACGACTCCCTTCTGGCCAAGGTGATCGTCCGCGCGCCGACCCTCGCCGAGGCCACGCGCCGCGCCGACCGCGCGCTGGCGGAGTTCCGCATCGATGGGGTCGAGACCCTCGCGCCCCTGTTGCGCGCCCTGCTTCGCCGCCCGGAAGTCGCGGCCGGCGAGGCCACCACGGCGTTCATCGAGGATCACGCGACCGAGCTGCTGGCGGCGGCCGCCCAGCTCACTCACCGCGCGGTGGCCGCCAAGGCCGAGCACGCGGTCCGCGCGAAGCCGGCCGAGACCGTCGCGGGCGCACAAGCCGTGGCCGCCCCTCTCCAGGCCACCGTCGGCCGGGTCAGCGTAGCCGAGGGCGAACTCGTCCGCCTGGGCCAGGAGATCGCCATCCTGGAAGCCATGAAGATGGAGCACGTGGTCGCAGCCAGCGTCGCCGGGCGCGTCGCCAGAGTATCCGCGGCGAAGGGCGAGGTGCTGAACAAGGGCCAGCCCATCCTGTTCATCGCGCCGGAGGATGTGGAGCACGCCGGCGAACAGGCCGAAGAAACGGTCGATCTCGACCACATCCGCCCGGACCTGGCCGAGGTGAACGAGCGCTGGCGGATCACCAGCGACGCGGCGCGGCCGGATGCGGTAGCGCGGCGGCGCAACCGAAATCAGCGCACCGCGCGGGAGAACATCGAGGACCTGATCGATCCCGGCACCTTCCTGGAATACGGCGCCTTCGCCCTGGCCGCGCAGCGACGGCGTCGGTCAGTCCAGGAGCTGCTGCAGATGAGCCCCGCGGACGGCCTGGTCTGCGGCGTCGGCCAGGTGAACGGGGCGCTATTCCCGCCCGAAAAGGCCCGCTGCGCGGCGTTGGCCTACGACTTCACGGTGCTGGCCGGCACTCAAGGACACAACAATCACCAGAAGACCGACCGACTGCTGGAGGTCGTGGAACGCGAGGAGCTGCCGCTCGTCTGGTTCGCCGAGGGCGGCGGCGGGCGGCCGGGCGACACAGACGGCACGGGCGCCTCCGGTCTGGCCACTCCCAGCTTCCACACCTATGCGCGGCTGGCCGGCCTTGTGCCGAAGATCGCCGTCGTCTCCGGCCGCTGCTTCGCCGGCAACGCCTCCTTCGCCGGACTGAGCGAAATCCTGATCTGCACCCGGTACTGCAACCTCGGCATGGGCGGCCCCGCGATGATCGAAGGCGGCGGCCTGGGCGTGTTCACCCCCGAGGAGATCGGGCCGATGGATGTGCAGACCGCCAACGGCGTGGTGGACATCCTGGCCGAGGATGAGGCGGACGCCACGCGGCTGGCCAAGCAGACCCTGTCCTACTTCCAAGGCCCCCTCACCGTGTGGAAGAGCGCCGACCAGCGCCTGCTGCGTAGGGCGATCCCGGAGAACCGCCTGCGGGTCTATGACGTGCGCAAGGTGATCGAGACCCTGGTTGACGAGGGCTCGTTCCTGGAACTGCGCCGCGGCTTCGCGCCCGGCGTGATCACCGGCTTCATCCGCATCGAGGGCCGGCCGATGGGCCTGATGGCCAACGACCCCACCCACCTCGGGGGCGCCGTCGACTGCGACGGCGCGGACAAGGGATCGCACCTGCTGCAGCTGTGCGACGCGTACGACCTGCCGGTGCTGTCGCTGATCGACACCCCGGGGTTCATGGTGGGACCTGACAGCGAAGCCCAGGCCGCGGTCCGCAAGACCTCGCGCCTGTTCATCAACGGGGCGCGGCTTTCGACGCCGTTCTTCGCCGTGGTCCTGCGCAAGGCCTATGGGCTGGGCGCCCAGGCCATGGCAGCGGGCTCGACCCTCGCTCCGACCTTCTGCGCGGCCTGGCCCACCGGCGAGTTCGGCGGCATGGGCCTCGAGGGCGCCGTGCGGCTGGGCTACCGGCGTGAACTGGAGGCCGAGACCGATCCGGAGAAGCACAAGGCCTTGTTCGACCGCCTGCTCGGCAGTCTCTACAGCGCCGGCAAGGCGATCAATGTCGCGGCCAGCCTGGAGATCGACGCCGTCATCGACCCGGCCCAGACCCGCCACTGGATCGTCCAGGGCCTGAAGACCTGCAAGCCGAGACACGGCGAGCGCCGGCGGTTCGTGGATGCGTGGTAGCCGCGCTCATGGGTTGGGGACTACCCAGTCCGGAGGCGGGTCCTGTTCGAAGCGCACGGCGGCGATCTCCGTCTGGCCGGCCAGCCAAGCCTTGGCGATGCGGTGCCCGCCGTCCATCAGGCCGCCGTCGCTGGACAGGATGACGGGATAGGACAGGTCCGCCGCCTGGATCCGGCGGGCGTGCTCCGCCACGGCGCGGCAGGTGGGGGTGTGGGACTCGCCGAACCAGCAGTCGCGTTCGAACTCGGCGATGCTGGCGATGGGCACGCGCTTCACCGGCAGGCCGCGCGAGGCGGCCCAGAGCCGTTCGGTCCAGTAGAACGCGCGGCCGTCGGCGGTGGGGCGGGAGTGTTTCTCGGGCATGGATGCCTCGCCTGAGCGCAGCTACTGGAACGCCAACGCCCGGGCTTCCTTCACGTGCGGCAGGGCCTTGATCTTGCCCAGCAGGTCGGCGCCCGGCGCCTGGTCCACGCCCACCAGGGCGATGGCGTCGTCGCCGGCGGAGACACGGCCGAGGTTGAAGGTGGCGATGTTCACGCCGGCCTGGCCGAGCAGGGCGCCCAGGGCCCCGATGAAGCCCGGCTTGTCGAGGTTGTTGATGTAGAGCATGGCCGGGGCGAAGGCCGCGTCCAGTTCCATGCCCTTGACCTCGACGATGCGCGGCGCCCCGGCGATCACCGTGCCGGCGAACGACCGGCGCCCCATCTCGGTGGTCACGGTGATGCGGATCAGGCTGTCGTAGACCGGCGAGGTCTCCTGGCGGGACTCCGAGACGGTGATGCCCCGCTCCTTGGCCACCGCCGGGGCGGAGACCATGTTCACCTCCGACAGGATCGGACGCAGGAAGCCCGATAGCGCGGCGGCCGCCAGCGGCTTGACGTTCAGCCGCGCCACCTCCCCCTCGAAGGCGATGTCCACCGCCTTCAGTCCGACGTCCACCATCTGGCCGGCGAAGGCCCCCAGCTTTTCGGCGAGGGCGACGAAGGGCTTCAGCTTGGGAGCTTCGTCCGCGGTCACCGACGGACTGTTCAGGGCGTTGGTCACGGCGCCGGTGAGCAGGTAGTCGCTCATCTGCTCGGCCACCTGCAGAGCGACGTTCTCCTGGGCCTCGTTGGTGGAGGCGCCGAGATGCGGGGTGGCCACGAAGTTGGGCGCGCCGAACAGCACGTTCTCCTTGGCCGGCTCGGTGACGAACACGTCGAACGCCGCGCCGCCGGCCTGGCCGCTGTCGAGCGCCGCGCGCAGGGCCTGCTCGTCCACCAGGCCGCCGCGGGCGCAGTTGATGATCAGCACGCCCTTCCTGGTCTTCGCCAGGGCCTCGGCGGAAAGGATGTTGCGCGTCTTGTCGGTGAGCGGCGTGTGCAGGGTGATGATGTCTGCGCGGGCGAGCAGCTCGTCCAGCTCGACCTTCTCCACGCCGATCTCCACCGCACGCTCGGGCGAGAGGAACGGGTCGTAGGCGATGACGTGCATCTTCAAGCCGTTGGCGCGGTCGGCGACGATGGAGCCGATGTTGCCGGCGCCGATCAGGCCGAGGGTCTTGCCGTAGAGCTCGACCCCCATGAAGCGGTTCTTTTCCCACTTGCCGGCCTGGGTGGAGATGTCGGCCGCCGGCAGCTGCCTCGCCAGGGCGAACATCATGGCGATGGCGTGCTCGGCGGTGGTGATGGAGTTGCCGAACGGGGTGTTCATCACCACCACGCCGGCGGCGGTGGCCGCGGGGATGTCGACATTGTCGACGCCTATGCCGGCGCGGCCGATGACCTTCAGCCGCTTGGCGGCCGCCAGCACGTCCTTGTCGGCCTTGGTGGCGGAGCGGACGGCGAGGCCGTCGTAGTCGCCGATGATCTTCAGCAGCTCTTCCTTGGCGAGGCCGGTCTTGACGTCGGCGGAGACGCCGCGTTGGCGGAAGATGTCCACGGCGGCGGGGGAGAGCTGGTCGGCGATGAGCACGCGAGGCGCCATGCGAGTGTTCCTTTTCGGGTTCGAGGGACCCGCCACCTTCGGGCTGCGCCGCTGCGCGGAACGAAACCGTTCGCGCCTGCGCGCCGCCCGTAAAGGCCGCGGGGCGTTGCGGGTTCAGGCTGGAGACAGTTCGGAGACGAGGGTGGCGTAGGCCCAGTCGAGCCAGGGGGTCAGGGCGATGAGGTCGTCCCGCTCCACCGTAGCGCCGCACCAGATGCGAAGCCCGGGCGGGGCGTCGCGGTAGCCGCCGATGTCCAGCGCGGCGCCTTCCTTTTCCAGCAAGGCCGCCAGGCGCTTGGCGAAGTCCGCCTGCGCGTCGTCGGAGAGGGCGGTGACCGCGGGAGCGACCACCTCGAGGCACACCGAAGTGTTCGAACGCGTGGCCGGGTCTGCGGCCAGGAAATCGATCCAGGGCGTCTTGGCGACCCAGGCCGCCAGCACGCCGAGGTTCTCGTCCGCCCGCCGGCGCAGCTCGGCGAGGCCGCCGATGGATGACGCCCACTTCAGGGTGTCGAGGTAGTCCTCCACGCACAGCATCGAGGGGGTGTTGATGGTGGCGCCCTCGAAGATCTCCAGGTTCACCTTGCCGCCCTTGGTCAGGCGGAAGATCTTCGGCATCGGCCAGGGCGGCGTGTAGCTCTCCAGCCGCGCCACGGCCCGCGGCGAGAGGATCAGCATGCCGTGCGCCGCCTCGCCGCCCAGCACCTTCTGCCAGGAGAAGGTCGCCACATCGAGCTTGGCCCAGTCGAGCGCCTGGGCGAAACAGGCGCTGGTGGCGTCGCAGATGGTGATCCCCTGGCGGTCCGCGGCGATGAAGTCGCCGTTAGGCACGCGCACGCCGGAAGTGGTGCCGTTCCAGGTGAACACCAGGTCGGCGTCCGGGCGCACCTTGGAGAGATCCGGCAGGGCGCCGTAGGGCGCGTCCAGCACCTCCGCCTTCAGCTTCAGCTGCTTGGTGACGTCGGTCACCCAGTCCTTGCCAAAGCTCTCGAAAGCCAGCAGCTGCACGCTGCGCTCGCCGAGCATCGACCACATCGCCATCTCGAGGGCGCCGGTGTCCGAGGCCGGGACGATGCCGATCAGGTAGTTCTCCGGGACCTGCAGGACCGCGCGGGTCTGGTCGATGGCCGCCTGCAGGCGCGCCTTGCCGAGCTTGGAGCGATGCGAGCGCCCCAGGACCGCGGATCTCAGGTTTTCGGGGGACCAGCCCGGGCGCTTGGCGCAGGGGCCGGAGGAGAATTCAGGCCGGGCCGGGCGCATGGCCGGCTTGGCGGGGGTATTCATTGCGATGTCTCCCATCCTTGCAGATGGGCGGCGCCCCGTTGGGAGGGCGTGGCCCGGCGCGCAAGAACCCTAGTTCGGCGCCTTTCGCAAGCGGAGAATTGTTGCGGCGCCGCGCAGGAACTCTGCGGCGCCTGCGCCGACGCGCCTCACGCGTGGGCGGCGCCGTTCGGCTCGTCGCGGCTGTCGATGAAGCGCTTGCGCCAGGTGACGATCGTCCCGGCGGCGATGCAGATGCAAATGCCGAAGGTGTCGAGGTTGTTGACCCACGCATAGGTCCGATCGTGCGGCGCCTCCACGACCATGTAGTAGGCGTGCAGGCTGAACTGCACGGCCTGCAGAAGCATGGCGCCGCCGAGCCAGAAGCTGGCGTAGCGCAGGGCCAGGAACAGGAATCCCACCGCCCAGGCGCCGTCGGCCACCAGCAGGAATACGTCGCGCGTGTCGTTGGCGACCACCAGGTGGATCACCGAGATGGCGACGGCGTTGGTAAGGTTGATCGCGCCTGCCATGCGCTCGGCGAGGTCGCCCTTCCACAGGGCGACGATCGTCGTGACGACGATCAGGAGCCAGAGTAGTTGAGCAATGTGGCTGGTATACATGAGTGACGCCTCTAACCCGAAGCTAGAGGCGCCAAACAGGTTAAGTTATCGCAACTGGCGCTTAGGAAACCTGACGAAGCGTCGTCGATTCCGGGGCCTGCTCCACCTTGTCTTCGACGCCGCCAAGCTTGGTGCGGATGCCGACGCGGAGTTTCAGTTCGGCGAGTTCGCCGTGCGCGGTGACCATTGCGGTGCGGGCTTCGCTGAGCGCCGAGATGGCTTCGACCACCTTGGCCACAACGCTGTCACCCACCGTAGCCGAGAGGCCCAGATCCTTACGCGCGCGGAGCAGATCCGCCATCATTTCGGTCGCTTCGGCCATGGCCGCGTCGACAGCGTTCTCGGTTGCGAACAGCTTGTTCGCCACACGTTGAGCAACAAAAGCCTTTTCCACAGAACCCTCCTTATCCCCAAGGAAGCTTCACGGTAAACGAAACCCTAACGTGTGTCCATGGAAAAAGTGACAAGCGCTTCGCCCGAGAAGCGAAGCGTTAGGAATGCATAGGTATATCCGAGTGGAGAGTGCGGTAAATCCGCGCACGTTAACTATAGTCGGGTCCGTCTATGCGAAGCCGAAACCGACCGCCGTTTCAGGCGCGCGTCGCGAGCGTCGCGATCGTCACGACGGTCGCTGTTCTGGTGGCCGCTTGCTTGAGTTTTATGCTCCAGCAATGGAGCGTTGCTCGTACTGAAGCGCGCCTGTCCTACGGCACGTTGGCCGACGTCGTCGCCGCCTCCGCCGCCCCGGAGCTGCAAGAAGGCGACCTCGGCGGGGCGTCGCATGTACTTGCCTCCGCCGCGGCCTCTCGGGGGCTGGTCGACGTGCGCCTGATGGACAGCGCCGGGCGAACCATCGCCTACTACGCCCTGCCGCCGCAGCATGAGGCGCCGAACGGCAATATCGTCGAGCAACGCAGGCCGGTGAGGCTGGACGGGAAGGCGAGCGGCACGCTGGTGCTGCGCGCCCGCGAGCCGTCGATCGGCGCGCTGCTGCCGCGCTTCCTGGCGCTCACCGGGGCCTTGTTCTTCGGCGCGAGCGGGATCGCCCTGTTCGTCGCGCAGGGGCTCGCCCGGCGGGTCACGGCGCCCATCGAGCGCCTGTCGAAGGCCATGAGCCAGGTGGCGTCCAGCGGCGAGCTGACCCCGATCGCCGAAGGCGAGGCCGACGACGACGTGTTCCAGCGGCTGACCCACAGCTTCAACGATCTGCTGACCCAGCTGGACGCGAACCACCAGGAACTGTGCGAGACCCTGGAGGACCTGATGGAGGCGCGCGACGCCGCCAACGCCGCCAGCGTCGCCAAATCGCAGTTCCTCGCCAACATGAGCCATGAGATCCGCACCCCGCTCAACGGCGTGCTGGCCATGGCGGAGGTGATGAACCGCGGCGATCTCGCGCCGGCGCAACGCGAACGCCTGGCGGTGGTGCGCCAGTCCGGCGAACAGCTGCTGGCGGTGCTGAACGACGTGCTCGACCTGTCCAAGATCGAGGCCGGCAAGCTGGAGCTGGTCACCCAGGACTTCGACCTCGAGCGCGTGGCGACGTCGGTGCAGGAGGGCTTCTCCGCGCTGGCGCACGCCAAGGGCCTGCAGTTCACCGTGGCCATCGCGCCGGAAGCCGCCGGCGCCTGGCGCGGCGACGCCGACCGGCTGCGCCAGATTTTCAACAACCTGGTCTCCAACGCCCTGAAGTTCACCAACACCGGGGCCGTGCGCGCGCGCTTCGAGTTGGCCGACATGGGCGGACTTAGGCTGGAGGTCTCCGACACCGGCATCGGCATTCCCGGCGACAAGCTCGCCGGCCTGTTCGAGAAGTTCACCCAGGCCGACAGTTCCACCACCCGGCGCTACGGCGGCACCGGCCTGGGCCTGGCCATCTGCCGCGAACTGGCTCAGCTGATGCACGGCCAGATCTCGGTGCTCAGCGACGAGGGGCAAGGCTCGACCTTCATTGTCGAACTGCCGTTCGAGCGGGGTTCGGACGCCGATGTCCCCTCCGAGGCGGCGGCGGAAGAGGCCGAGCCGCGCAGCGTCCGGGTGCTGGCCGCCGAAGACAATCTGGTGAACCAGAAGGTGCTGGCCGCCATCGTCGAGCCCATGGACGTCAGCCTGTCGATGGTCGCCGACGGCAAGGCCGCCGTGGAGGCCTGGCGCACCGGCCAATTCGACGTGATCCTGATGGACATCCAGATGCCGGTCATGGACGGCGTCAGCGCCGCCAAGGCCATCCGCGAGGCCGAGGCCAGCGAGAGCCGCCCGCGCACGCCGATCCTGGCGCTCACCGCCAACGCCCTGGTGCACCAGGTGGAGGAATATCTCGCCGCGGGCATGGACGGCCACGTGGCCAAGCCGATCGAGATCTCCAAGCTCTACGACGCCATGAGCCGCGTGCTGGCCGACCCGGCGGACGCCGAGGCGGCCTGATCCACCTGTTCCGACCTGTTATTCACCTGTTCCACCTGTTATTTCACGGTTTTTTCCACCTGTTACGGTCTGGAAGTCGTGATTGTTCAATGGCTTGCGGCCACCTGATATCCGCCAGGAACAGGTGATAACAGGTGATAACAGGCGCCAAACAGGCCTGTTATCGATGCATAACAGGTGCGCAACAGGCGGCGGCGGAAGCCAGCGCACCACTTCCTCAATTACCTCAATCCGAGATTCCC
>JBIOEG010000077.1:0-17624 GCA_044445825.1 Caulobacterales bacterium | reverse complement strand
GGGGTTGTGGATATGCCGCCGGGGCTGGGGGGTTAGGGTTTAATCGGCAAATCCACGCATCTCGCCCCAGACCTCGAACGGGTCGCGGCGGGTGCGCCAGTTGTTGATGGGGGCCGCCTCGTCGGCGTAGCCCATGGACATGCCGGAAAACACCATGTGGTCGTCGGGCAGGCCGACGAAGCTGGCCACCGTCTTCGGATAGCGCGCCCAGTATTCCTGGGCGCAGGTGGCGAGCCCCGCTTCCACGGCCAGCAGCATGACGTTCTGCATATACATGCCGACATCCGACCATTGCGGCGGGCCTACCTTGCGGTCCAGGCAGAAGAACAGGCCTACCGGCGCGTCGAAGAAGGCGGCGTTGCGGGCCAGCTGGCGCAGGCGCCCCGGCCGGTCCTCGCGCGGAATGCCGATGGAGGCGTAGAGGTCTTCGCCGCACTGGTGGCGGCGGGTGCGCAGCGGCTCCCACAGGTCCGGCGGATAGACGGCGTACTCCGGCTCCTGCATGCCCTCGGCCACCACCTTGGCCTTGAACGCCTCCAGCGCCTCGCCGGCCAGGGCGTACACGCGCCAGGGCTGCAGATTGCCGCCGGACGGCGCCTGTTTGGCCGCCTCGAGTATGCCGCGAACCACCCGTCCGGGCACCGGATCGGGCCTGAAGGCGCGCACCGACATGCGCCGCGCGATGGCCTCCGCCACATCCATGCCGCACCTCCAACCTCGCCGCTTGACGGAATCGCCGCCGCCGACGCATCGCTAACACCAGCGCCCCAGGTCAAGGCAAGGCGCGATGCGTTTGTCGAGAGGTCGGTACCCATGGCCAAGGCCGCGCCCCGCCGGAGAGGCTGGCTCGGAGCCCTGCTGCGCAACGTCGCGCTCGCCCTGTTGCTGCTGCTCGTGATCCTGCCGGTGGCGCTGGTGGGCCTCTACCGGTTCGTCCCGCCGCCGATCACCATATTGATGGTGGAGCGCCTGGCGCAGGGTCACGGCCTCGACCACCGCTGGGTCGACCTGCGCAAGATGTCGCCCGCCCTGCCGCGCGCCGCGATCGCCGCGGAGGACTCGCGGTTCTGCGAACACCATGGCTTCGACTTCGGCGCCATGGAGAAGGCGCTGAAACACAACGAAGAAGATCCCGGCCGCATCCGCGGCGGCTCGACCATCAGCCAGCAGACCGCCAAGAACGTGTTCCTCTGGCCGGAGCGGTCCTTCGTGCGCAAGGGATTCGAGGCCTGGTTCACGGTGCTCATCGAGACCCTATGGGGCAAGCGCCGGATCATGGAGACCTATCTCAACACGGTGGAGATGGGCCCCGGCGTCTATGGCGTGGAGGCCGCGGCCCGGCGCGACTTCGCCGTCGGCGCCGACAAGGTCAGCCCGGCCCAGGCGGCGCGGATCATCGCCATCCTGCCAAGTCCGTTGAAGTGGCAGGCCGTTAAGCCTGGCCCCTATGTGCGCCGCCGCGTGGGCCGCATCGGCGCGGCGTCGGGCGCGGTGCGCCGGGAGGGCATGGCGGATTGCGTGTTCTCGTGAAACCGCCGGGAGGCTGACGGGGTCCGCCATGGGCCACTACCAGGCGATCGTCGTCGGGCTGGGCGCCATGGGCGCGGCCGCGACCTACCAGCTCGCCCGGCGTGGCGTGCGGGTGCTGGGCGTCGACCGCTTTTCACCGCCGCACGCCCTCGGCTCGACGCACGGGGAGACGCGCGTCACCCGCCTGGCCATCGGCGAGGGGGCGCACTACACGCCGTTCGCGGTGCGCTCCCATGAACTGTGGCGCGAGATCGAGGCGCAGTCCGGCGCCGATCTTCTCACCACCACGGGCGCCCTGATCATGTCCAGCCCCGGCCGAACTGGCGTGCTGCATGTGCAGGACTTCTTCGGCGCCACCCTGGCCGCGGCGAAGCGGCATGGCATAGCCCACGAGCTTCTGGACGCCGGCCAGATCCGGCGGCGCTTCCCGCAGTTCGCGGTTCGCGATGACGAAGTGGGCTACTTCGAGCCGGAAGCAGGGTTCCTAAGGCCGGAGGCCTGTGTGTCGGCTCAGCTCGACCTCGCCCAGAGGGCCGGCGCAGAGATTCGCACGGGTGAAACCGTGCTCGAGTTGGCTTCGGACGCCCGCGCCGCGGTCGTGACCACGGACAGGACCACGCACACGGCTGATCGGGTCATTCTGGCCGTAGGCCCCTGGCTGCCGCAACTGCTCGGCGAGCGCTACCAGCGGCTCTTCAAGGTGAGCCGGCAGGTGCTCTACTGGTTTGCGGCGCAAGACTCCATCGCGCCGTTCCTCGCCGAGCGCTTTCCGGTGTTCATCTGGGAGCAGCAGACGACGCGCCAGGGCGTCTATGGCTTCCCGGCGATCGACGGCGAGGCCGGAGGCGTAAAGATCGCCACGGAGCACCACAGCGCGGTCACGACGCCGGACGCCATCGACCGCGAGGTCTCCGCCGCCGAGATCGCGCAGATGTACGAGACCTGCGTGGGCCCGTGCATCTTCGGCCTGAGCGCCGATTGCGTGAAGACCGCGACCTGCCTCTACACCGTGACCCCCGACTTCGGCTTCATCCTCGACACCCACCCCGCGTTCGACCGGGTCATCGTGGCCTCGCCGTGCTCGGGCCACGGCTTCAAGCATTCCGCGGCGATCGGCGAAGCCCTCGCCGAGCTCGTGGTCGACGGCCGAAGCCGGCTCGACCTCGGTCCCTTCGGCTTTTCGCGGTTCTGGTGAGGGTCTCTCCGCCGAACCAACCCCGGCGGACTTAGCTCTAGGCAGACTGCCTCATCGGCGCGCAGGCGGACCCGTAGGTTCCGTCGGCCACCTGTTCCACGACGCGGAACAGGTCGTCGGCGCTGATCGGTTTCGTCAGATGGCCATCGGCGCCGGCATCGCGCGAGGCCTTGGAGTGCTCCGGCATGGCGTTGGCCGTGAGTGCGAACATGGCGGTGCGCGCGCGGCCCTGCGCCGCTTCTCGGGCGCGGATCTCGGCCATGGCGGTGAGCCCGTCCATCACCGGCATCTGCATGTCCATGAGCACCAGGTCGAAGGCGCCGGTCTGCCAGGCCTCGACGGCGAGGGCGCCGTTCTCCACCGAGGTCAGGTCGACGCCGGCGGCCTGCAGGATGAGTTCCACCACGCGTCGGTTGGTGGGATGGTCCTCCGCCAGCAGCACTTTGAAGTCGCCGCCGACGGGCCGCTCGCTGTGGGCCGCGGGCGCCAGGGCGGCGCCCGCGCGCGCGTCCTCCCCCCGCGTCAGAGACGCCGAGAACCGGAACGTCGCGCCTTCGCCTGGCGCGGAAACGGCGCTGATCTCGCCGCCCATCTGCACGGCCAGGGAGCGTGAGATGGCCAGGCCGAGGCCGCTGCCGCCGAAGCGGCGGGTGATCGATCCGTCGGCCTGTTCGAAGCGGCCGAACAGGCGTGACCTCGTCTCCTCGTCGAAGCCGATGCCGGTGTCGCGCACCGTCACGCGCGCCTCGATTCCTTCGGGTGTGCGCAGCGCCGAGGCGCTGATCCGCACCTGTCCGCGGCTGGTGAATTTCACGGCGTTGGAGACCAGGTTCGACAGGATCTGCCGGATGCGCGCGGCGTCGCCCAGGAACGTCCCCTCCGTCTCGGGCGCGGTCTCGACAGCGAAGGCCAGTCCCTTGGCGCGCGCCGAGGGCTCGAACAGCGCGGCGACGTCGTGGACCGCACGGCGCAGGTCGAAGGGCTCCTGCTCGAGCGCAAGCCGCCCGGATTCGATGCGCGCCAGATCGAGCACGTCGGACAGGAGCGACTCCAGGGTTTGCGCCGAACTCTCGATGAGCCCCACCATTTCCATCTGGCCGGGCGAGAGCGCGGTGTGTCCCAGCGCGCTGGCGACGCCCATCACGCCATTCAGCGGCGTGCGGATTTCGTGGCTCATGTTGGCGAGGAACTCGCTCTTGGCCCGGTTTGCCGCCTCGGCCGCGTCGCGCGCCTTGGCGAGCGCGATCTCGCCGCGTCTTTCCTTGTCGATGTTGCGGATGACGCCCACGACGCGCTCGACCTCGCCGTCCTCGCCGCGCAGGCCCTCGGCGGCGATCTGCACCCACACGTGAGGGCCATCCAGTCGCATCATGCGGCAGGTCGCGCGGTATGGCGTGCCCTCCCGCAGGTGGCGCTCCCATTCCGCCATGGCGGCCTCGCGGTCATGCGGATGCACGCCATCCCACACGTTGTTGGCCATCAGGTCGTAGTCCATGGAACTGGCGGTCTCGAACGCCGGGCCGCCCACCTCGTTGAGTTCCTTGCGGCCGTGGTCCAACTCCCACATGGAGAGCTGTCCGATCTCGATGGCCAGCTTCAGGGTCTGTTCGGATCGGCTGGAGCGTTCCAGCGCGCCCACCATGTCGCTGATGTCGTGCGACATGATCAGCAGGCCGCCGACACGCCCGCGGTGGTCGCGCCAGGGGGTCAGTTCCGCGCGCACCCAGGTCTCCCGGCCGTCCGCCAGCCCGACGCGCACGCGATCGGCGCGCACCGTCTCGCCCTTCAGGGCCCGCGCATAGTCGGCGCCGTACCGCTCACGGGCGTTCGGGAAAAGGTCGAACATCGTGCGGCCCACGATGGGCCCCTCGGCGAGGCCGGTTTCCTCCCGGAACCTCGGGCTCGCCCTGAGGACGCGCAGATTGCGGTCGGTCATCAGCAGGGCGACCGGTGCGTTGTCGACGATGGCGGCCAGAACGTTGTGAGCGGCCTGGGCGCGGGCCTCGCCGCGGGCGAGGTCGCGCAGCGCCAGCCGGCGGTCCCATTCGTCGGCGACCAGCGCTGCCAGATCCTGCAGCTGGGCGGCGACCTGCGCATCGAAGGGGTGCGGCCTCTGGTCGATCACCGAGAGCGCACCGACGCGGCCGCCGTCGGCGACGGTGATAGGCGCCCCGGCGTAGAAGCGCAGTCTTTGTTCCCCGCTGACGTAGGGGTTGTCGGCGAAGCGCGGATCGGCCGAAAGGTCTTCCACCCACAGCACGCCATCGCCTTTGACCGCCCACTCGCTGAAGGCGTGGCGGCGCTCGACTTCCGGCACAGACGGCAGGCCGATGCCGGCGCGCCACAGGCGATCGGCCTGGATCATGCTGACCTGCCCGATCGGCGTGCCGGCGATGGCCTGGGCCAGGCGCGCGATCCGCTCGAACGTCGGGCGGGCCTCCTCCAGATCGAAGGCGCGCAGCGCTTTCTGCCGCAGTCGTTCCGCGTCAGACCGCCCTGGCTTGGCGCTCCTGGTCATACGGCATCTATCCCCTGGGGTCCCTTTGCCGAGAGGGTCTAGCCGTACGGGGCTTAAATTTTCGTGCGCCCGCCCTAGGCGAGGCGAATTTCCCGCAAACGCTCCTCCAGGTAGTCATTGGCGGTGATCGCAACCGGGTAGCGGTCCGGCCGGTCGAGGCCCACGCAGGACGGCAGGGTGCGGATCAGGTAGTCCGGCGCGAAGTGCAGGAAGAAGGGCGTGGAATAGCGCGCCGCCCCTCGCCGCTCGGGCCCGGGATTGACCACCCGGTGAGTGGTGGACGGCAGCACGTGGTTGGTCAGGCGCTGCAGCATGTCGCCGATGTTGCAGACCACGCTCCCCGCCGGCGGATTGTTCGGCAGCCAGGTCCCGTCGCGGTCCAGCACCTCCAGTCCCGCCTCCTCGGCGCCCAGCAGAAGGGTGATGGTGTTGATGTCCTCGTGCGCGGCGGCGCGGATATTGGGGCCGTCGAAGGGCGCCGGCGGATAGTGCAGCAGGCGCAGCACGCTGTTGCCGAGATGGGTGGTGGGCGCGAAGAACCCCGGATCGAGCCGCAGATAGGCGGCGATGGCGCGCAGCAGCTTGTCGCCCAGGCTCTCCAGGGCGCCGTAGAGCCAGGTCAGATGCTCGCGGAAGCCCTCCACCTCGACCGGCCAGACGTTGTCCGGCATGCGCGCGCGGTAGGGGTGGGCGGGTGGCAGGTCACGCCCCACATGCCAGAATTCCTTCAGGTCGAAATGCTCCGCGCCCTTGGCGGTCTCCACGCCGAACGGCGTATAGCCGCGCTGCCCCGACACCCCCGGCAGCCGGTACCGGCGCTTGACCTCATCGGGCAGCGCGAAGAAACGCTTGGCGTCCGCCAGGGCCGCATCGATGCGCGCCTGGTCGACGCCGTGGTCGCTGACCACCGCGAAGCCGTAGCGGGCGAAGGCGCCGCCAAGCGCCTCGCTGAACCGCGCGAAGTCCTCGTCGTACAGGCGGAACGACACCGGCGGGATGGCGTTGCGCGCCAGGGTATCCTCGGTGGCTTCGGTCAAGGGGCGCCCTCCTGGGCCTAACTCTAGCTCGCCCTCGACCAATCGGCACGTCGCGAGCGCCGAGCCGGTTGAATTCGCCGCCCAACTGCGCGACAGGGAGGTTCATTGTGCAGTGCGGGAGAACCGGATGGCCGCCAAGGTCCGCAAGGCCGCGAGCGAGGCGCTCGAGGGGGTGCTGTTCGACGGCATGACCATCATGTCGGGGGGCTTCGGGCTTTGCGGCATTCCAGAGAACCTGATAGCCGCGATCCGCGACGCCGGGACCCGCGACCTCACCGTGGTCTCCAACAACTGCGGCGTCGACGATTTCGGCCTGGGCATCCTGCTGGCCGGCGGCCAGATCAAGAAGATGATCTCGTCCTACGTGGGCGAGAACAAGCTGTTCGAACAGCTGTACCTGTCCGGCGCCCTGGAGCTGGAGTTCAATCCGCAGGGCACCCTGGCCGAACGCATCCGCGCCGGCGGCGCCGGCATTCCCGCCTTCTTCACCAAGACCGGCGTCGGCACCCTGGTGGCGGAGGGCAAGGAGGTGCGCGAATTCGACGGCGAGCTCTATGTGATGGAGCGCGGACTCACCGCCGACCTGTCCATCGTCAAGGCCTGGAAGGGCGACGCCGAGGGAAACCTCGTCTACCGGAAGACCGCGCGGAACTTCAATCCGGTGATGGCCACCGCCGGCAAGGTCACCATCGCCGAGGTGGAGGCGCTGGTTCCCATCGGCGCCCTGGACAGGGACAACGTCCACACGCCCGGCATCTTCGTCGACCGCATCTTCCAGGGCGCGGTGTTCGAGAAGCGCATCGAGCGCGTCACCACCCGGCCCCGGACCGAGAAGGAGCGCGTCTGATGGCCTGGACCCGCGAGGAGATGGCCGCGCGCGCGGCCCGGGAACTGCGCGACGGCTACTACGTCAACCTGGGCATCGGCATTCCGACCCTGGTGGCCAACTACATCCCCGAGGGCATGCACGTGACGCTGCAGAGCGAGAACGGCATGCTGGGCATGGGGCCGTTTCCCTTCGAGGGCGAGGCCGACGCCGATCTGATCAACGCCGGCAAGCAGACCATCACCGAACTGCCCAGCTCATCCTATTTCTCCTCGGCGGACTCGTTCGGCATGATCCGCGGCGGCCACATCCAGCTGTCCATCCTGGGCGGCATGCAGGTGGCGCAGAACGGCGACCTGGCGAACTGGATGGTGCCCGGCAAGATGGTCAAGGGCATGGGCGGCGCCATGGACCTGGTGGCCGGCGTCGGGCGCGTGGTGGTGGTGATGGACCACACCGAAAAGTCCGGCGCGCCGAAGCTGCTGCGGCAATGCACCCTGCCGCTCACCGGGGCGGGCGTGGTGGACCTGCTGATCACCGACCTCGGCGTCTTCGAGATCGGCAAGCAGGGCATGCGGCTCACCGAGCTGGCCCCCGGCGTCAGCCTGGACGAGGTGCGCGGCAAGACGGAAGCGGCGTTCGAGGCGGCGCTGCAGCCGGCTTAGAGCCGGGCATACAGCATCCGCGCTATGTAACCTTGCGCGCCCTCGCGGCGAATAAGACGCCATTCGCGCCTTGCGCGCGCCGCCAGACTTTCCAACCTTAGGCGCATGAAGACCATCCGTTCCAGCCTGCTCGCCGGCGCCCTCGCGGCCGCCTTCGCCGCCTCCAGCGCCATGGCCGGCGCCACGCAGACCGCGGTCTTCGCGGGCGGCTGCTTCTGGTCCATGCAGCACGGCATGGAGGATGTGCCAGGGGTGGTGAAGGTGGTCGCCGGCTACACCGGCGGGCGCACGCCGCATCCGTCCTACGAGGAGGTCTCCAGCGAGACGACCGGTCACTATGAATCGGTGCTGGTGACCTACGATCCGGCCAGGATCAGCTACGCCCAGCTGGTGGACCGCTATTTCCACCTCACCGACCCGACGGACGGAACCGGACAGTTCTGCGACCACGGGCCGTCGTACCGGCCGGCGATCTTCGTGGCCGACGCAGCCCAGCGCCAGGCGGCGACGGCGGAGAAGGCCAAGGTGGCGGGCGAGCTGCGCGGCCGCCCCATCGCCACCGCCATCCTGCCGGCCCAGACCTTCTGGCCGGCGGAGGGCTATCACCAGGACTACGCGCGCAAGAACGCCGCGGCCTACATGGCCTACCGCATCGGCTGCGGCCGCGACGCCAGCCTGCGGGCGGTGTGGCGGCGCTGAATCCGTACACGGAGGGTCGCGCCGCCTGCTTCTGTTGCGTCGCCGCAACTTTATCTGACGAGTCGAGCCTTACTCCTCACAACTGTTAAATTATGTCACCAAACTGTTAATACGGGCGTCTAAATCGCGGGCGGGAGCTTAGCCGCGCGAGGGCATGCGGCCAGGCCCTGGAGGGGCGGTTCATGTCGATTGTCCGCAGACTCGCCGGCGGGGGTATGGCCGCGTTCGTCCTCGCGATGTCGGCGAGCGCCGTCTACGCACAGGAAACCACGGGCGGCGTCCGCGGGGCGGTCACCAGCGCCGGCGGCGCGGCGGCCGGGGGCGCCGTGGTCACCATCACCCACCTTCCGACCGGCACGACCCGCACGACGGTCGCCTCCGCGGACGGCCGCTTCGACGTGCGAGGGCTGCAACCCGGCGGGCCTTACAAGATCGCCGCCACCGGCGCCGGCCAGAGCGGCGAGACTCAGATCGCGACCATCGGCGTCGGCGACCCGGTCGATGTGTCCGTCGCAATGCAGGCGTCCAGTTCGGTCAGCGAAGTGGTGGTCGCGGCGTCGGCCGCGCCTGTCCGCGCGACCGTCGGCGTCGGGACCGTGTTCGAGCGGCAGCAGATCGAGGCGCTGCCCACCTTCAGCCGCGACCTCAAGGAGATCGCGCGCCTGGACCCCTTCGCGGTGATCCAGGACCCCGACAACCAGAACGCCATCTCCTTCGCGGGCGCGAATACCCGCTTCAACCAGCTCACCGTCGACGGCATCCGCCAGAACGACGACTTCGGCTTGAACAACAACGGCTATCCCACCCAGCGCTCGCCGATTTCCCTGGAGGCCATCGAGGCGGTGCAGGTTTCGGTGGCGCCGTACAGCGTGATCAACAACGGCTTCCTCGGCGGCGCGATCAACGCCGTCACCAAGTCGGGCGGCAACACCCTCCACGGCTCGGCGTATGGAGAATACGATTCCAGCCGGTACCGCGGGGACAAGATCCGCGGCGCCAAGGCCGGCGCGCCGTTCGAAGAGGACCTTTACGGGTTCAGTCTCGGCGGCCCCGTCGTCAAGGACCGGCTGTTCTTCTTCCTCGACTATGAGAAGTACCAGGACAGGTTCTCCCTGGACGAAGGTCCGGCGGATTCCGGCCGCAGCGTGGTCATTCCCCGCATCACGGAAGCGGCGGTCGCCACGTTCCGGGCCGCCACTCAGAGCCTCTACGGCTACGATCCCGGCAGCTTCGTCACCAGCGCCCCGCCGGCGCAGGACACCAAGTGGCTCGGGAAGGTCACCTGGAACATCACCAACGATCACCGCCTGGCGGTGACCTACCAGGACACCAACAGCACGGCGTTCAACGGCTCGCCGAGCTCCGACTTCGTCGAAAACGACAGCACCTTCACGCCGCGCCTCAGCCTCAACTCCGACCAGTTTGTGAAAGACGACCACCTCACGACGGTGACGGCCGACCTGAACTCGGACTGGACTCAGAACCTCTCCACCGAGATCCGGGCGGGCCACAAGGAGGTGAAGAGCACGCAGATTCCGCTCGGCGGCCTCAGCGTCGGTCAGACCTCGGTGAATGTCGCGGGCGAACCAGGTGTGCTGGCCGGTTCGGGAAGTCCCACCATCCTGTTCGGCGCCGACTCGTTCCGCAACGACAACTTCCTGGACGTGAAAACCGACACCGCCGAGGCGATCGGCCGGTATGCCGCCAACGATCATCACGTGATGTTCGGCGCCCGCATCGAACACCAGGACATCTTCAACGTCTTTGTCCCGTCTTCTTTCGGCGAATACACCTTCAGCAGCTACGCCAACTACCTCGCCAAGATCGCGTCGGCCTACAAGCTGGTCGGCGGCGTCGACCCCAGCCTCGGCACGCAGCCGGCCACGACGCATACGGCCCGAACCGGCGCGGCCAGACTCTCGTTCTCACTGGCGTCCTTCTATGCGGAGGACACCTGGCAGGCGACGCCCGACCTGAGCGTCCTCATGGGCGTCCGCTACGACCGCTTCTTCCAGGACTCGATGCCGACCTTCAACGCCAACTTCCTGTCGCGCGAGGGCTTCAGCAACCAGCAGAACCTCAACGGCAAGGACATCGTCCTGCCCCGCGCCTACGTGAAGTGGACGCCCCGTCCCGGCCTGGAACTGAGCATCGGCGCCGGCCGGTTTTCCAGCCAGGGCGTGAACGTGTGGATCTCCGATCCTTTCGCCAACGACGGCGTGCGCCAGACCAACGCCGTGTGTCCCGCTGGCCCCTTCACCAATGTGGACCTCACCAAGGCGCCCGCCGGCTGCACCTTCACGCCCGGCAACGGCAATGTGAACGCCATCGACCCCGCCCTGCAGATTCCCAGCGCCTGGAAGGCGGACGCATCGGTTCGGTACGCCTTCGACTTCAATGGGGCCGGTGAGTTCGGTCACAACTGGGTCGTCGAAGCCGACTACATCGACATCACCAACGAGAACGCCCTCTACTGGAAGGACCTGCGCGCCCAGCAGATCGGCACCGCCCCCGATGGCCGTCCGGTCTATGCGCGCGCCACGAACGGAACCATCGGCGCCAACGTCTTCGACATGGAGCTGACCAACACCCGGTACGGCGGCGGCGGCAGCCAGGCGGTCTCCTTCAGCCTGGCCAAGACGTTCAACGAAGGGTTCTTCGAGGGGCTGAACGGCAAGTTCATCTACACCTACACCCACGCGACCGACGCCAATCCGATGACCAGCTCGATCGCCGACTCCAGCTACATCCGCTTCGCGTCCTCCGACCCCAACAACCCGAAGGCGGCCACGTCGGACTACGAGATCCGCAATCGCTTCGCGCTCGAACTGAACTATTCGCGCAAGTTCTTCGGCGACAACAAGTCGTCCATCGGCCTGTTCGCCCAGGAGCGCTCCGGCATTCCGTTCAGCTACACCTTCGTCGACACCAAGAACGGCAACTTCGACCGGGAATTCGGGGACGTCCTGACCCAGAGCTTCAGCGGCCGGCAGGCGGCGGGCAACCAGCTGTTCTATGTGCCGATGACGGATTCCACGGGGGCGGTGACGGCGACCAGCGACCCGAAGGTGTCCTACGCGGCCGGCTTCGATGTCGGGGCCTTCAACCGCTATCTGAGCAACACCGGCCTGATCAGATACGCCGGCGAGATCGCCCCGCGAAACGCCTTCCGCACGCACGACGTCACCACCATCGATGTGCGCTTCAGCCAGGAAATCCCGGCGTTCTTCCCGCGCAACGCCAAGCTGCTGGCCTATATCGACATCATCAACCTCGGTAATCTGCTCAACAACCATTGGGGCGTGCTGGACCAGTACGACTTCTACCGCGGCGTGCCCGTCGTCAGCATCGCCTGTCCCACCGGCCAGATCGTCAACGGCCAGCACACCTGCGCGGGGGCCAGCCAGTACGTCTATTCCGGTCTGCGCACCGCCACCGGCACGGTCGACAAGCCGGTGTCGCCGTTCACGGTGATCAACCCGTCCCTGTGGCAGCTGAAGTTCGGCCTGAAGTACCGGTTCTAGTGTCCGTACCCAATTGCGTCGTCGAAGTTGATTATTGTTTTCAATTACATAACTGGTGTCATCCCGGAAAGCCGCGCAAGCGGCTTGTCCGGGACCTCCCTCCGGAGCGTCACCGGCGGGAGATCCCGGCCTTCCAGCTCGCGGAAGCGAGCTTCCAGCCGGGATGACATTGATGGAATTGGCGAGGCTATCGCGTCCTGATCCTAGCTGGCGCCGCCGCATCGTAACCATGGGGGCGGCCTTGCCGGGCCGCCCTTTTCTTTCGCTGCGCCTTCCTATCTAAGCGCCGCCATGAAAAGTCCCGTTCCCGCCGAATGGCGCCCGCACCGGGCCATGTGGCTTGGCTTTCCGAGCCATGCGGAGCTTTGGCGGGACGACCTGGCGGCGGCCCAGGCGGAGGTGGCGGCGCTGGCGCGCGCTCTGGCCGGACCGGGGGCGGAACGGGTCAGGCTGATGACCTGCGGCGGCGCGGCGGCCGACGCGGCGCGCGCTCTGCTCTCGGGCGAGCCGGGGGTCGAGATCGCGCCGGGAACCTTCGGCGACATATGGCTGCGCGACACCGGACCGGTTTTTCTCGGCCCTGGCGCGGCCGCCGCGTTCCGGTTCAACGGGTGGGGCGGCAAATATGTGCTCGAGGGCGACGAGACCGTGGCCGACCAGATCGCCGGGGCCTGCGGGGCGCGGCTGGATCGGCATGACGTGGTGCTGGAGGGCGGCGCCCTGGAGCATGACGGCGAGGGCACGGTGCTCACCACCCGCCAGTGCCTGCTCAATCCCAACCGCAACCGCGGCTGGACGGAGGCCGTGGCCGAGCGGGTGCTGCGCGAGACGTTGGGCGCGCGCAAGGTGATCTGGCTGGGCGAGGGCCTGCTCAACGATCACACCGACGGCCATGTGGACAACCTGGCGCGGTTCGTGGCCCCGGGCGTCGCAGCCGTGCCGCTTGCCGTGGGTCAGAGCGATCCGCACCAGCGCGTCTATGACGCGGCCGCCCAGGATTTGGCCGGCAAGACCGACGCCGCGGGACGCACCCTGCGCGTCGTTCGCATCCCCTCGCCGGGCCGCGTGGCGGGCGCCGACGGCCTTTGGGCGCCGGCGTCGCACATGAACTTCGTCATCGCCAACCGCGCCGTCGTGGTTCCGCTCTACAATGAGCGACCCGGGCGGCTGGCGGTGGAGGCCTTGGAGATGCTGTTTCCCGACAGGACCGTGGTCGGCCTGCCGTCCAAGGCGCTGCTCACCGGCGGCGGCTCGTTCCACTGCATCACCCAGCAGGAGCCGGCCTGATGGCGCGCGCGGTCACCCTCGGCGCGATCCAGGCGAGCTACGGCGAGGACCTGGCGGCCAACATCGCCAAGACCGCCGGCCTCGTCCGCCAGGCGGCGGCCAGGGGCGCGCAGGTGATCCTGCCGCCCGAGCTGTTCCAGGGTCCCTACTTCTGCGTATCGCAGGAAGAGCGCTGGTTCGCCCAGGCCCATCCCTGGCGAACGCATCCGTGCGTGAGCGCCCTGGCGCCGCTGGCGGCCGAACTGGGCGTGGTGCTGCCGATTTCCATCTTCGAGCGCGAAGGCCCGCACTATTTCAACAGCCTGGTGATGGCGGACGCCGACGGCGCACTGCTGGGCGTCTACCGCAAGAGCCACATCCCCGACGGGCCGGGCTATCAGGAGAAGTACTATTTCCGGCCGGGCGACACCGGCTTTCGCGTGTGGGACACCCGATTCGGCCGGTTCGGCGTCGGCATCTGCTGGGACCAGTGGTACCCCGAGGCGGCGCGCGCCATGACCCTGATGGGGGCCGAGGCGCTGCTCTACCCCACCGCCATCGGCTCGGAACCGCACGACCCCACCCTGGACACCGCGGCGCCCTGGCGCCGGGCGATGCAGGGCCATGCGGTCTCCAATGTGATCCCGGTGGTCGGCGCCAACCGCACCGGCTTCGAGCCCTGGCCCGGCTATCCGGGCGGCGGGCAGCGGTTCTACGGGTCCAGCTTCATCTGCGATCACCGGGGCGATCTCGTCAGCGAACTCGGCCGCGACGAGGAAGGCGTGGTCACCGCCACCTTTGACCTCGACTTCCTCGCCGCCCACCGCGCCGCCTGGGGCTTCTTCCGCGATCGCCGTCCGGACCTCTACGGCGCCCTTACCGAGCCGCGGCCCACATGACGGCGCCGGCGGTGATCGAGACCGAGCGCCTGATCCTGCGCCCCTGGGCCGAGAGCGACCGCGAGCCCTTCGTCGCCATGATGGCCGAGCCGGAGACCGGATACTGGCTAGGCGGCGTGCTGGGCCGCGCCGAGGCCGACGTCGCCTTCGATCGTATGCGAGCGTTCCTGGACGAGAACGGCCACGGCTACTGGGCGGCTGTCGTGAAGGCGGACGGCGGGTTCGTCGGCCGGATTTGCGTGCGCCGCATGCCGATGGAGTGGGAGCATCCGTTCAGCGGTCAGGTCGAGGTTGGCTGGGGCCTGGCGCGGCGGGCCTGGGGCCACGGCTACGCCAGCGAGGGCGCCGCCGCGCTCCTTGCCTGGGGTTTCGCGACCCTCGGCGTGGCCGAGATATTCAGCTTCACCGCCGACACCAATGCGCGCTCTGAGGCGGTGATGCGCCGCCTGGGTCTCACACGCGCGCCAGATCGCGACTTCGACCATCCCGCCCTGGCGCACGACCATCCACTGCGCAGCCACATCGTCTATGTGGCGCACCCTCCCTCCCCTTCACGGGGAGGGAAGAGCGATCCGCGGACGTAGTCCGTCGGATCGGTCGGGTGGGGGAGTCCGGTGGGGCGATCACCCGGCGTCCGGACTCGCTGCAGACATCCCCGCCCTGACCGCTGCGCGGTCTGTCCCTCCCCACTTGGGGCAGGGAGTGCGCGCCGTCCGATGGCTATCTCAGCACCGTCAACCCGTTCTTGATCACCGTCACGTTGCGCGCCTTGACCCGGGCCTCGAAGGAGATGTCCTTGCCGTCGCGCCACAGGTCCACGGTGATGACGTCGCCTGGGAACACCGGCGCGGAAAAGCGGACCTGGTGGCTCTTGATCTGGTCCGGATCGAAATCGGTGATGGCCTGCAGCACGGCGCGGCAGGTGATCCCGTAGGTGCACAGGCCGTGCAGGATCGGCCGGGGGAAGCCGGCGCGGCGGGCCACGTCCGGGTCGGAGTGCAGCGGGTTGCGGTCGCCGTTCAACCGGTAGAGCAGGGCCTGGCCGGGCGCGGTGGCGAAGTCCACCGACAGGTCGGCCGGCCGGGTCGGGGTCGGATGGGGCTCGGGCGCCCCGTCCGACGGGCCGCCGAAACCGCCGTCGCCTCTGGCGAACGTCGAGCCGGTGAGGGTGGCGACCTTCTCGCCCTTCTCGTCGGTCCAAACGGTCTCGTTGACGATCACCGCGCCCTTGTCCTTGCCCTTGTCGAAGGCGCCCACCGTGCGGCCCTCGGCGGTGAACGTCCCCCAGCTCGGCAGGGGCTTGTGCAGCTCCACCTTCTGCTCGCCATGCACGACCATCAGGAAGTTGATCTCGCTGGCCCGATGGCCGGAAGGCATCTTCGGCGCCTCGGCGCCGGCTCTCGCCGCGCGCCCCATGCCGGCGGCGAGCACCGTGGCCGCGGTGGGCACCACCTTCAGGTTCTTCTCATAGACGAAGGCCAGCTCCGTCTCGTTCATCGGATCGGCCCCCAGGCCGATGCCGAGGGCGTAGAGCATCACGTCCTTGTCGCCGTAGGTGAACGTCCGCGCGGCGGTGCGCTGGTCCAGGATGTCGGGATAGTAGATGGGCACGGGCGTCTCCTCGTTTTGTCTGGCGCCATTCAACGCGCGCGCCCCTGGGGGAGGCAAGCGCTGTCGGCGCGCAAGGGCCGCCGTGTCTGGCCGCCGTGTCTGATTGCCGCCTCATCTGCGATCGGCTAGAAGCCGCCGATCCGACGGCCCGGCGCCGTCGCCTCTCCAACCCCTCGGATCGTTCATGGCCATCAAGCTCACGCCAGCACCGCCGCAGCCAAGCGCGGAGTTCAGCGGCAACGTACTGTTCTACTCCAAGCCGGAGCCGCTCAGCCGCGAGCTGCACAGCGCCATCGGCCTGAAGCGCGTGGAGCGGCCCTTCGGCTTCGCCGCCGCCTCGCACGTGGTGCCCCTGACGGTGACCGAGTTCCCGGTGGCCGGCCTCAGTTACCCGATCATCTTCGCGGGCGAGCGCTACCAGCCGATCGCGGTGATGGGCATCAGCGCGGGCAGGAACCTGTTCGTGAAGGAGGACGGCTCATTCACCGTGGGCGCCTACATCCCGGCCTATATCCGCCGCTACCCCTTCGTCCTGGCCAACGACCAGGTTCGCCAGCAGATGGTGGTGTGCATCGACCGCGACGCCTCGATGCTCGGCGAGGACAGCGACCTGCCGTTCTTCGATGCGAAGGGCGAGCCCACCGAATACACCAAGGGCTGCATCCAGTTCTGCAACGACTTCGAGACCGAGGGCCGGCGGACGGAGTCCTTCATCGCCCTGGTGAAGGAGCTCGACCTGTTCGAGACCAAGACCTCGACCTACACGCCGACCAATCCCGACGGCACGCCCGGCGCGCCCCAGACGATCGCCGAGTACTTCGCCGTCTCCGAGGACAGGCTGAAGGCCCTGCCGGCCGGCAAGCTCAAGGAGCTGGCGGACAACGGCGCGCTCGGCCAGATCTACGCCCATCTGATGAGCCTGGCCGGTTGGGACCGGATGATCGCCCTGGCCCTGGCCGCCCAGGCCGACGCCACGCCCGCGCCGGCGAACGTGAACTGAGCGGCGACGGGACGGCGCAGGCCGTCTCGCGGGCGAGGGCGGGCGAGGGTTAGGGGAACCACGAAAAACACGAACCACACGAACGCGGGCGTTGGGTCGGCGGCGGGTCGGTGGCCCGAAGATCCGTTCGTGCTTTTCTTGTTTTTCGTGGTTCCCCTATTCTTCTAGGCGGCCTCGCCAAATCAGCGGGCGCATGGTGACGTGGAGCGGGCTGGCCCGCGGGCCGGCGCTGGTCTTTGACATCGTGAAGCAAAACACGCGGCCGGCGCACCAGCGGCGGGCGGCGCGCCGTGCGCACCCACCTGGCTTTTTTAGTCCCCCAACACCCGAAATTCCCCGCGAAAGCGGGGACCCAGGCTTTTTTGCAATCGGTTGGGGTCGCGCGGGTGTGGACCGAAGGAACAAAAAAAGCCTGGGTCCCCGCTTTCGCGGGGAATTTCGGATTGGGGAAATTGGGGGTGTGGGGCGCAAGCGTCCGCCGCCGCCTGTTCCGCACCTGTTATGCATCGATAACAGGCCTGTTTGGCGCCTGTTATGACCTGTTATCACCTGTTCCTGGCGGGTATCAGGTGGCTGTAACCCATTGAACAAGCACGGCTTTCATACCGGAACAGGTGCCACAAACCGTGAAATAACAGGTGGAACAGGTGAATAACAGGTCGGAACAGGTGAGCGGGGACGGGTTCGACCGCGCCTAGAGCGCCTCGACGATCGTCACATTGGCCAGGCCGCCGCCTTCGCACATGGTCTGCAGGCCCCACTTCTTGCCGCGGGCTTTCAGGGCGTGGACCAGGGTGGTCATCAGCTTGGTTCCCGACGCGCCCAGCGGGTGCCCGAGGGCGATGGCGCCGCCG
>JBIOEG010000076.1:0-19840 GCA_044445825.1 Caulobacterales bacterium | reverse complement strand
GCGCAGGAGCCCGCCATGGCCCCGCCGACCACCGAGATGATGGGCGCCACCGCCGCCCCGCTGGCCCTCGGCCCGGCCCCGGTGGAGACCGACGTGAGCCTCGACGCCGCCGTCGCCGCCAAGACCCGGCGAAGCTTCGCGCCGGACGCCATCGCCGCATCCACCACTGGAGAACCCGACCGCATCTACCTGAATCTGGAGAATATTCGCGGCTTCAACGACGCCGCGACCTTCTACGTCTACGTCAACCTGCCCCAGGGCGCCGACCCGGCGGCGCACCCGGAATGCCTGGCCGGCCCCATCTCCCTGTTCGGCGTTCGCAAGGCCAGCGCGCCGGATGGCGAGCAAGCCGGCAACGGGGTTAGCGAGGTGCTGGACATCACCCGGATCGTCGATGCCCTGCACCTGTCCGGCGCCGCCCTCGACCACCTGAAGGTCACCTTCACGCCCGGCCCGCACGTCAAGGCCGGCGACCGGATCACCGTCGGCCGGGTCAGCGTCTACCGCGAGGGGGAGTAGGCGAGCATGGGCGTCCCCATGGCCGTCTTCCGGCGCCCCGCCCTGCTGCTCGCCGCCCCGGCGACGGCGCCCTGGCCGGCGCTGATCGGCGTCAGCCTGGCCGGCTGGGCGGCTTGCGCCTGGCCGGGGCATGGACTGGACGCCGCCAGCCTGTGCAGCGCCTCGGCCTGGCGGGCGGCGAGCTGGCGGGCCCTGGCCTGGGCGCTGGACGACGGGGCGGCGGGGCGCTTCGCCGCCTCTTGGCTGGCCATGCTCACCGCCATGATGGCCCCGCTGATCGCCCTGCCGGTGAGCCACATCTGGCGGCGCAGCCTGGCCCGGCGCAGGGTCCGCGCCATCGCCCTGTTCGTCGCGGCCTATGGGGCCGTGTGGATGGCCGGCGGCCTGGCCCTCACCCTGATCGCCGCCGGCCTGGTTAGCCTCGCCGGCGGCGACCGCGCCCTCGCCCTGGCCCTCGCCGTCGCCCTGGCCGCCGCCTGGCGGCTCTCCCCCGCCAAGCAGGCCCTGCTCAACCGCTGCCACCGCCTGCCGACTTTGGCCCCGTTCGGCTGGGCCGCCGACAGCAGCTGCGCCCGCTATGGCCTCACCGCCGGCCTCACCTGTTTCGGCGCCTGCTGGGCCCCGATGCTGGTCCCCCTGACCGCTCCCGGCGCCCACCTGGCCCTGATGGCCCTGACCTGCCTGATCCTCACCGCCGAACGCCTCGCCCCAGCCAGCCCCCCGAGGTGGGGCTGGGTGCTGGCGCGCACCCGGCCCTGACCCATCCAACCCTGTCATCCCGGAAAGCGCGAAGCGCTTATCCGGGACCGCCGGAAGCTCAACTACCAGCCCCACCGCCGCGACGGCGCTTCCTTTGGTCCCGGATAGCCGCTGCGCGGCTTCCGCGATGACAACGCGTGGGGTTGCAACGCCGGACCTGTGCGGCGCCGGAGCGGCGCCGGCCGCCTGTTCCACCTGTTCTTTTGCCTGTTACACCTGTTTTTTCGGTGTTTTTCGCACCTGTTCCGGTCTGAAAGCCGTGTGAGATCAACCCCTTGCAACGGCCCTGTTCCGCGCGGAACAGGTGAATAACAGGGCATATCAGGCGCCAAACAGGTCATAACAGGTCGGATAACAGGCCCAAACAGGCGCGCGCCGACCGCCCGGACACGCGGGTTTCGCCATTCGATTCACGATGAGAAAGAGCCTGGCCGCCGGGGCGGGCCGACGAATAGTTACCACATGTAACGACGAATCGCAACGCGTCACAAGCGAAGCCGCCGCGCGTCCCTTCTCCCCTTGCGGGGTCGAGAGCGGCGGTTCGCCAAATCGTTGGCGAACCGCATCGCCGCGAGTGGAACTCGCGGCGTGCTCTCGACGGTGGCCTCCGAAGGAGGTCGGATGAGGGGTCGAGCGCCCTTTCCGGACCGGCCGCGCCGGCTGATCACAGCCGCCGGCGCGACCCCTCATCCGGCGGGCCTCCGCCCGCCACCTTCTCCCGCAAGGGGAGAAGGAACACCTGACATTTCGCGACTTTTGTGCTACATTGTAGCCCAGAAGGAGCCGCCATGACCGAAAACGCGATAGTCCGGGCCCGCATCGACGGGCGCATCAAGGCCGAGGCTTCCATTGTTCTCAGCGCGATGGGCCTGACCGTGTCGGACGCTTTTCGCCTGATGATGACGCGGATCGCGGCCGAGAAGGCGCTGCCGTTCGAGCCCCTGGTTCCCAACGCCGAGACCATCGAAGCGATGCGGGCGGCGAGGCGCGGTGAACTGGTGACTGCCGGTTCACCTGACCAGCTGCTCGCGAGCCTGAATGCGGACGACTAGGTACACCACACGGTTCAGGCGCGACTACAGGCGGATCAGCGAGCCGTCCTGCAGACCTGACGAGCACCACATGTCGGCGCTGCCGGCGACTGGGAGGATATTTGGGTGAGATAGGAACGAATTGACCGGCAGAACCATTTTTCGCTTCCGACACTGAAAAAAGGCGTGCCGAACAATCGGCGATCAACTTCAGGTGTCTTGCCCATTCAGATGCGCTAATGATGACCAATGGTTGCCTCATCAGCGAGCGCTCAAAGCAATTCGGACCTCAGAACTCTGGTCGCATTTTCGGCCGCTCGATCATACTCTGTGAACACGAACAACCCGCTTGAGGTCATTCTTCCGCTTTTCGAGCCGATCGCGACCAGCCTGCACGGACGCCAGTTCGTCGCTCAAGACTTGGCTGACGAATTGGCCCGACGCTACGATCTCTTCCGTCCGAGCGCAACTGGCTGATCGCTCGCGCGAACAGTTGGGAAGACGCCGCGCTAGTCGCCCGGGCTCGATCGATGGGATATTCCATATCCGCGCCCGTTAACAACGACGAGACAGCCTTCATGGCAGAGGTGGATCAGTTGTTCGCGGAAACGTTGTCCGCGATCGCGTCTGCTCCGGTGACCAGTGCGGCGCGAACTGATCTCTTCGAGACGCGCTAGGCTCTGTCGATTGTGTCCCCCTACGTCTCCACGAACGCCCGCTCGAGCACGAAATCCCCCGGGCTCGCCACCGACCCTTCCTCGTAGCCCCTCGCCAGCAGCAGCGTCTTCAGGTCCGCCAGCACGCTCGGCCCGCCGCACAGCATCACCCGGTCCCGCGTCCTGTCGAACGGCGGCATGCCGATGTCTTCGAAGAACCTGCCGGACTCGATCAGGTCGGTGATGCGGCCCTGGTGTTGGAAGGCATCGCGGGTGACCGAGGGGTAGTAGATCAGCTTCGGCGCGACCAGTTCGCCGAGGTCGGGGTCGTTCGGTAGGTCGTGGGACAGGAACTCGCGGTAGTTCAGGTCGGCCGTGTGCCGCACCGTGTGGGTGACGATCACCTTGTCGAAGCGCTCGTAGGTCTCCGGGTCGCGCACGAGGCACAGGAAGGGGGCGAGGCCGGTGCCGGTGCCCAGCATGTAGAGGTTCCTGCCGGGGCGCAGGCCGTCCAGCACCAGGGTGCCGGTGGGCTTCTTGCCGATCAGCACCTCGTCGCCGACTTCGATGTGCTGCAGGCGGCTGGTGAGCGGGCCGTGCTGCACCTTGATAGAATAGAACTCCAGCTCGTCCGCCCAGTTGGCGCTGACGATGGAATAGGCGCGCAGCAACGGCTTACCGTCGACCATCAGGCCCAGCATCACGAACTGGCCGCTCTCGAAGCGCAGGTGCGGATCGCGGGTGGTGCGCAGGCTGAACAGCTCGTCCGTCCAGTGCTGGACGTGGGTCACGCGCTCCACATAGAAGGCGCCGCGGGCTTTCGCCGGGGCGGCGACGGTGGCTTCGGTCATTCGGAGAGTACTTTCAGGGAATGGCGAGGTCAGATGTCCGCCCCGACGTCGGGGGCGATTCCCGGGGCGCGGGCGGTATGTATGCCGCATTCGGTCTTTTGCGAACCCGCCCAGCGGCCGTCGCGCACATCGCCGCCCTCCTCCACCGGGGTGGTGCAGGGCCAGCATCCTATGGAGGGGTAACCAAAGGCCACCAGCGGATGGGGCGGCAGGTCGTGCTCGGCGGCGTAGGCCTCCAGGTCTTCCATGTTCCAGTTGGCCAGCGGGTTGAACTTCAGCTTGCCCGCTGATTCTTCTACGACTTTCAGGCGCGCCCTGTCGCCGCCGTGGAAGCGCTTGCGGCCGGTGACCCAGGCCTCGTAGCCGGCCAGGGCGCGGTCCAGCGGCAGCACCTTGCGGATGTGGCAGCAGGCGTCGGTGTCGGTCTTCCACAGGTCCGCCTGGGGATCGTTGATCGCCAGGTCGTCGTAGCGCGGCCGAAGGTCGCGGACACCGGTGAGGCCGAGCCTGGTCGCCAGCTGCTGGCGGTAGTCCAGCGTCTGGCCGAACAGCATGCCGGTGTCGAGGAACAGGACGGCGATGTCCGGCTTCAGCTGGGCGGCCAGGTGCAGCAGCACGGCGGACTCGGCGCCGAAGGAGGACACGAGCGCCAGGCGGTCGCCGTAGTGCTCCACGGCGGCGCGCAGGATGGTCGCCGGATCGGCGTCGCGCAGCTCGGCGTCCAGGCGGCGGGCCAGGTCGCGCACGGCGGTATGTGGGTTGTCGGTGCTGTCGTAGGCCACGCTCATGCTCCTTCGCGCTCCACGAACGCGGGCTGGAGCGCGTCGGCCGCGCGCTGATAGACGTGGCGGAAGCGCCCGACCGCCTTCGACCAGTCTTCCGGGGACGAGCCGTCGGCCGGCTCGAAGGCGTCCAGGCCGCAGCGGACCATGAAGCGGGCCTGCTCGCGCAGCACGTCGCCCACCGCCCTCACCTCGCCCTTGTAGGCGTAGCGCTCGCGCAGCAGGCGGGCGGAGCTATAGGCGCGGCCGTCGCGGTACTTGGGGAAGGCCAGGGCCACCACCGCGACGCGCGGCAGGTCGTAGGCCAGGGCCTCCACCTCCTCGTGCGGCTCGACGCGCACGCCGATCTTGCGGCCCTCGCCCAGCAGGCGCTCGCCCTCGCTCTGGAAGCGGGTCAGGGAAATTATCAGATCGCCGCGCGGCATGGGCACATCGTCGGCGACGTTGGTGAACGGATCCTCCTCCAACACCGCGGCGCCTTGTCGCCACCTAATGAGCGTCGGCATAGACGGCCTCCTTGAACGGGGCCATGCCGAGGCGGCGGTAGGTGTCGAGGAAGCGCTCGCCGTCCCTGCGCTCGTGCAGATAGACGTCGACCAGTTGGTCGACCGCCTGGGTCACCCGGTCGGCCGGCAGGGCCGGGCCGAGGATGGCGCCCAGGGAGGCGTCCTCCGCCCCTGAGCCGCCCAGGGTGAGCTGGTAGTATTCCTCGCCCTTCTTATCGACGCCCAGGATGCCGATGTGGCCCACGTGGTGGTGGCCGCAGGCGTTGATGCAGCCGCTGATCTTGATCTTCAGCTCGCCGATGCGCTCGGCCAGCTCCGGATCCTCGAAGCGCTTGGCGATGTGCTGGGCGATGGGGATGGCGCGGGCGTTGGCCAGGGCGCAGTAGTCGAGGCCCGGGCAGGCGATGATGTCGCTGATCAGGCCCATATTCGGCGTGGCCAGGCCCGCCGAGTCCAGCGCCCGCCAGACCGTTTGCACGTCGTCCAGCTTCACGTGGGGCAGGATGAGGTTCTGCTCATAGTTCACCCGCGCCTCGTCGAGGGAATAGCGCTCGGCCAGGTCCGCGATCAGGTCCATCTGGTCGGCCGAGCAGTCCCCGGGGGTCTCGCCCGGCTGCTTCAGCGACACATCGACGATGGCGTAGCCGGGGATCTTGTGCGGCTTGACGTTGTGCCGCACGAACCGGGCGAAGGCGCGGTCGGCCTTGGCCGCCTCGAAGGCCGCGGAGGTCTTCGGCAGGGTCTCGAAACCTCGCGGAGCGAAGGCGGCGCGGATGCGGGCGAGTTCGGTGTCCGGCAGGTCCACGGCGGCCTTGTCGGTCTTCTCCCACTCCTCCTCCACCTGCCGGGCGAATTCCTCGGCGCCCAGCGTGTTGACCAGGATCTTGATGCGCGCCTTCCAGACGTTGTCCCGGCGGCCGGCGCGGTTGTAGACGCGGATGATCGACTGCAGATAGCTCAGCAGGTGGCGCGCCGGCAGGTGCTGGCGGATCGTCGGGCCCAGGTAGGGCGTGCGGCCGAGGCCGCCGCCGGCCAGCACCTCGAAGCCCAGTTCGCCGGCCTCGTCCCGGTGCAGGCGCAGCCCGATGTCATAGACCTTGGTGGCCGCCCGGTCGGTGGCGGCCGCGGTGAAGGCGATCTTGAACTTGCGCGGCAGGAAGGAGAACTCGGGGTGGAAGGTGGACCACTGCCGCGTCGCCTCGGCCCAGACGCGCGGATCGTCCACCTCGTCGGCGGCGACGCCGGCGTGCGGGTCGGCGGTGATGTTGCGGATGCAGTTGCCGCTGGTCTGGATGGCGTGCAGCTCGACCTCGGCCAGATGGCCCAGGATGTCCGCCGCGTCCTTCAGCTTGATCCAGTGCAGCTGCAGGTTGGTGCGGGTGGTGAAGTGGCCGTAGCCCTTGTCGTAGGTGCGCTCGATCCAGGCCAGCTTGCGCAGCTTGGCGGCGTTGAGCGCGCCATAGGGGATGGCGATGCGCAGCATATAGGCGTGCAGCTGCAGATAGAGGCCGTTCATCAGCCGGATCGGCTTGAACTGGTCCTCGGTGATCTCGCCGGCCAGCCGCCGCTCGGCCTGGCCGCGGAATTCGGCCACGCGGTCGGCGAGCATCTCCCGGTCTATGGCGTCGTAGCGATACATCGGCGCCTCCCTACTTTCGTCTGATCAGATCGACGCGGCCCTTGGAGCGGGCGGCGCCGGTGGCGTGGGACAGGACTTCGATGTCGTGCCCGTGCTCGGCCTGCTTGCCGTGGTCGGGCTTGTTGGTGGGGCCCATGGCGCGGACCCGCTCGCGGTAGCTCACCGGCGCGAAGCCATCGTCCACCGGCGAGACGTCGATGAGATAGGGGTCGACGGCGATGGTGAGCTGGGTCTTGGCGTGCGCCTCGGCGGCGGTGGCCGCGTCCACGTCGTCGAACAGCTGGGCCTCGCCCCAATGGGTGACCCACTGGCCGTCGCGCCAGAAGATCGCCTCGCCATCGGTGAGCCGGTTCGCGGTGAGCGCCTTGGTCATTTCTTCCGCTCATCCCGGCGAAGGCCGGGACCCATGTCTGGCTCCACCGCCGGGTCCCGGCTTTGGCCGGGATGAGCGGATTGTTGGGCCAGCGCCATGGCCTCGCCTACGATGAGCAAGGCCGGGCCGCGGAGACTTTCGGCCGCCGACGGCAGGCCCGCCAGCGTCGTCACCACCCGGCGCTCGTTCGGCAGGCTGGCGTTCTCGACGATCAGGGCCGGGGTCGAGCCGGCGCGGCCGGCGTCCATGAGCCGGCCGGAGATGCCGGCGGCCGTGGTCAGGCCCATGTAGATCACCACCGTCTGGTTGGGCTTGGCGAGCATCGCCCAGTCCAGGTCGGGCTCGCGTCCCTGCGCCGCGTGGCCGGTGACGAAGGTCACCGCCTGGGCCGCGCCGCGATGGGTGAGCGGGGCGCCGGCCGATGCGCCGGCCGCCAGGGCCGCGGTGACGCCGGGCACGACATGGCAGGCTACGCCGGCGGCGCGGCAGGCTTCCAGCTCCTCGCCGCCGCGGCCGAAGATGAAGGGATCGCCGCCCTTCAGCCGCACCACGGTCAGGCCGTCGCGGGCGAAGGCGACCAGCAGGCGGTTGATCTCGTCCTGGGCGTAGGAGTGGCGCGACTTGCGCTTGGCCACGGACAGGCGCCGCGCCTTGGCCGGCGCCAGGGCCAGGATGGCGCCCGAGACCAGGCCGTCGTGCACCACCACGTCGGCGCGCTGCAGCACCTTCAGCGCCTTGATGGTGAGCAGGTCGGGGTCGCCGGGGCCGGCGCCCACCAGCCAAACTTCGCCGGCCGCGCGGGCGGCCCCGGAGCGCGAGGCTTCTCGGCCTCCCAGCACCACCAGTCCCTTGGCGCGATGGCTGTGCGGCTTGGACATGTCCCAATCTACTCGCTTAGCTACCTACTCGTTTAGCTACGCTAAAAGCTTTACCGCAATGACACAGCGGGGCGCACCTTTCGGTCCGCCCCGCTGACACCCGCCAACGAAAAGGGCCGATGCGCCAGCGGGTGGTTGTAAAATGGCGGCCACCCGCCCATCTCGCAACCCAGGACTTCTGCCGGGGCGTTCAGCAAAACTCATGGAACAGCGCCGCCGACTTCCGCCGCTGAACGCCCTGCGCGCCTTCGAGGCGGCCGCCAGGCACCTGAATTTCAGCCGCGCGGCGGACGAGCTTTCGGTCACGCCGGGCGCGGTTTCGCAGCAGATCCAGAACCTCGAGGACTACATCGGCGCGCCGCTGTTCAAGCGCACGCCCAAGGGCCTGCTGCTCACCGACGCCGCCCAGACCGCCCTGCCCGCCCTGCGCGAGGCCTTCGACCGCCTGGCCGAGGCCGCGTCCCTGCTCACCGCCGCCGTGGACGGCCGGCGCCTGACGCTCACCGCGGCCCCCTCCTTCGCCGCCAAGTGGCTGGTGCCCCGGCTGAAGCGCTTCGAGGACGCCCATCCGCAGGTGGACGTGTGGCTCTCCGCCGACCTGGACATCGTCGACTTCGCCTCGGGCGAGATCGACATCGCCATCCGCTACGGCGCCGGCCGCTATCCGGGCCTGGAGGTGCAGCGGCTGATCAGCGAGACGGTGATCCCTGTGGCCAGCCCGGCGCTGATCCAGGCCCACAAGCTGGACAGCCCCGCCGACCTCGCCCACCAGACCCTGCTGCACGACGGCTCGCCGGACGCCGACGACTCCTGCCCCGACTGGGCCATGTGGCTCGCCGCGCGGGGGGTGAAGGGCGTGGACGGGACGCGCGGGCCGCGCTTCAACCAGTCGAGCCTGGTGATCGAGGCGGCGGTGGGCGCGCGCGGCGTGGCTCTGGCCAAGCGCACCCTGGCCCAGGACGACCTCGACGCCGGCCGCCTGGTGGCCCCGCTGCAGATCGCCACCGTCGTGGACTTCGCCTATTACGTGGTCCACCCCAAGGCCAAGGGTCGGCTGCCGCAGGTGAAGGCCTTCGTCGCCTGGATCACCGCCGAGGCCGCCGCGCACGAGGCGATGCTGGCCACCATCGACAACGGCGCGGGGATCTAGCGGGGCGCCGCGAGCGCCATTTCCGTCGCCGCCCACACCGCCTCGATGTCCGGCGCCTGTCCCTCCCCGCCCAGATCCACATGGAAGCCCCGGCTGTAGGTCCCATTGCGCATGGTCGGCGAGGCTGTGAACAGGGCCACGGTGGGCGCGCCCACGGCGGTGGCCAGGTGCGTCAGGCCGGTGTCCAGGCCGACCACCACCCGGGCGGCCGCCAGCAGTGCGGCGGCGTCCGTGAGGCCGACGCGCGGCGGGACGATGCAGTCCGCCGCCGCCGCGGCGATCCGTTCGGCGCGCGCGCGCTCCGGCTCGTCGCCCCAGGGCAGGACGCTCGCCAGGCCCTGGCCGGCGGCGCGGCGGGCCAGCTCGATCCAGTTCGCCTCGTCCCACTGCTTGCTGGCCCGCGAGGTGGCGTGCAGGGCGACCAGGAACGGCGACCTCGGCGCCCAGGCCGGCGGCGGGCCGGGCGCGCTGAGGCCGTAGTCGGCTGGGCCTGACAGCTCATAGCCCAGAGCCAGGGCCGCCAGCCGCCGGCTGTGCTCGATGGCGTGCAGCTGGAAGCTCACCGCATAGACCCGGTCGTAGAGCAGGCTGGCCAGCGGCTCGCGGATGCTGCGCAGGTCGAAGCCGCAGGACGGGCCGTCGGCCAGCCGGCAGAGCACCGCCGAGCGCACCAGCCCTTGCGCATCCACCACCCAGTCGTAGCGGCGGGCGCGCAGCTCGCGCCTGAAGCGGATCGCCTCGCCCAGCGTCGCCGCCGCCACCGGCGACTTGCGCCAGCGCCGCATGGCCACCGCGATCACCCGGTCCACGCCCGGGTGCAGGCGCGGCAGCTCAGCTAGGTTCTCCTCAACCAGCCAGTCCACCGTGAGATCGGCGACCGCGCGGCGCATGTCGGTGACCGTCGGCAGGCAGTGGATCACGTCGCCCATCGAGGAGGTCTTCACCAGGAGAACGCTGGGCACGCCTGCTCCGCCGCGGGGGTTCAGAGTGGCGACTTCAGGGAGCGCAGCGCCCGCTCGTGGGCGTAGGCGGCGATGTCGGCCAGGGCCTGATCCAGGGCGTCGCGCACCCCACGCAGGCCGGCGGGCCCGATGTCCTCCGCCCGCGCACAGGCCTCGCCCAGCGCGAACGCCCCGATGCCCCGCGCCGCGCCCTTCAGGGTGTGCACCGCGTCGCGCCAGCCCTCGTGCTCGGCGTCCAGCATCGCGCCCCACAGCGCCGACTGCTCGCGAAACAGCCCCAGCACCTCGTCGATCACTTCGTCCTCGCCGGCGGCGAAGCCCTCCAGATAGGCGAAGTCCACCACCCCGGCGATATCGCGTCTGGCCACGCCCGCTCCCCGACTCGCGCCTCGGCGCACCGCTTTTGGATAGGCCGTGGCGACGTGCCGGCAAAGTCCCTGATTGGCGTATGCGCGCACGCTTCCCACGCGCCTTGCCATCACCCGAGATTTGACTATGTTCCGCGCCCTCGCCGACGGGCCGCAAACGCCCGGCGGCGCGGGTGCATAGCTCAGTTGGTAGAGCAGCTGACTCTTAATCAGCGGGTCGCAGGTTCGAGCCCTGCTGCACCCACCATTCAAATCTCCTTCATCAGCGACTTTCGGCATGCGCAGACCATCACCCACGCGCGGCTGGCGTCCAGACCCCCTCATCAAAAAATGAGTACACTCATTTTTCCATTGACGACCCCGCCTCCGACGTGAAAGCTGACGCCTGGGAGAACCTGAGAGAGGACGCCGTGGCCGCCGCCGCCCTGACCCGTCGCGAGCAGAACAAGTTCGAGAAGCGTGGCCGCATCATCGCGGCCGCGCGCGCCTTGTTCACGCGCAAGGGGTTCGACGCCACCACGTCTCAGGAGATCGCCGAGGCGGCCGGCGTGGCCGCAGGTACCGTGTTCACCTACGCGAGAACCAAGGATGACCTGCTCATCCTCGTCTTCCACGACGAGATGCTCGAGGTCGTCGAACGCGCCTACGAGGCGGCCGGCCGGCGCGAGGGGCTGCTTGGCCAGACGATCGTCTTCTTCGAGACGTTCGTGGCCTATCACGAGCGTGATGTTCCGCTGGCCCACGCATTGTTGCGGCAGCTCGGCTATGTCGCCAGCGCAGAGCAGAGAGCGACGGTCTCCGACCTGATGACGGTCCTGCTTCGGCGGCTCGCGCAGCTGGTCGAAGCGGCCAAGCAGCGGGGGGAGGTGGCGGCGACGAGCCCGCTTCTGGCCTCCGCCCGCGCACTCTTCGCGATCTACTACTTCCACCTGGGCGGACTGCTGAACGGTTACATGGACCGCGCGCAGTTCGACCGAACGCTCAGAACAGACCTGGAGTTGTTGCTGACCGGCCTCGCCTGACGGCCCGCCGGCCGAACACACAATCAGAGGCGGCCGCGCCGCCGGGAGGAGGCCGTATGCCTGCGAGAACCGGGCGACAGTTTCTTGAGGGCCTCAAAGCGCCGCGCGCGATCTACGTGGGCGATGCGAAGGTGACCGACATCGCTTCGCATCCGGCCTTCCAGGGCGCCGCCGAGGAGCTCGCCGCCGTTTTCGACCTGCAGCACCAGAAGGCGGATCGGTGCCTCATTCCCGACCCGGAGACCGGCGAGCCGATCAACGCGAGCCACCTGATCCCGCGCTCGCGCGAAGATCTCGCCAAGCGGCACGCCTCGCTCGAGGTCTGCGCCGAACGCAGCGTCGGTTTGATGGGGCGCACGCCGGACTACATGAACGTGACGTTCGCCGGCTTTGCCGCGCGCTCCGACGAATGGTCGCTGGCGGGCAATGAGGCCGGCGCGGAAAATCTCGTCCGGTTCCAGAAGGAGTTGCGCCGCAAGGACCTCTCGCTCACCCACACCATCATCCATCCGACCGTGGACAAGGCCCTTGGCGACGCGCCGCGGGCAGGCAACGACGTGGCCCTGCACAAGGTGGGCGAGACCGAGCATGGCGTCATCGTGCGCGGGTCGCGTATCCTGGCGACGCTGGCGCCTTTCGCCGACGAAATGGCGGTCTATCCGTCCTACCCGCTGCCGGAGGGCGCCGACGCCTTCGCGCTGGCCTTCTCGATCCCGATGACCACGCCGGGGATGAAGATCCTCTGCCGCGACAGCTTCTCCCAGCCGAAGCACCCGTACGACCACCCGCTTTCCGGACGTTTCGACGAGCAGGATGCCTTCGTCATCTTCGACGACGTCGAGGTCCCGAGGGACCGGGTTTTCATCGACGCCAACCTCGCCGCCTACAACGCGGTGATGCGCACGTCCTGGTCGCCGAACATCATGCAGCAGACCATGATCCGCGCGCAGACCAAGCTGGAGTTCGCCTGGGGGCTCGCGAACCGGATGCTGAAGTGCATCAACGGCAAGCAGCCGCCCGCGGCCGAGATGCTGGGTGAGATCTGGACCTACTCCGAGTTCGCCAGGGCGGCGATCTACGCCGCGGAGATGCAGGCTCAGGAGTACCCGGGCGGGTCCTGGTTCCCGGACGTGCGTCCGCTGCACGCTCTGCGGGCCACGCTTCCGTTCTGGTTCCCTCGGGTGGGTGAGATCATCCGGGTGCTTGGCTCGCACAACATGTTCGCCGCGCCCACCGAAGCGCAGATGCGAGATCCTGAGCTGAAGCCGCTGGTGGACCGCTATCTGCGCGGCGCTGGCGACGTGAGCGCCGAGGAGCGCGTGCGGGTGTTCCGTCTGGCCTGGGACTTCGTGGGCAGCGCGCTGGCGAGCCGCAACGAGCAGTACGAGCGCTTCTACCTCGCGTCCGGACCGCGCAACCGTCAGATGCACGAGATGTTCGCCGACCCCTCGCGCGCCGACCGCCTGGTCGACCAGTTCCTTACCGACGCGCCTCAAGGCGCCAGCCAGGGAGGCGAGCCGTGCCCTCAGGCCGCGTGAACATCGCAGGGATAGAGGTCTCGACCGACCACTACATCGACGGTCGGCGGGTCGCGTCGAAGGATCGCTTTCTCGACCGCTCACCCATAGACGGCGCCGCGCTGGCGGAGGTCTCCGCGGGCGGCCCGGCGGAGGTCGGCATGGCGGTGGGGGCGGCGCGCCGAGCTTTCCCCGCCTGGGCTGCATTGGGCCCAAACGGCCGTGCTCCGATCCTCAGGCGATTTGCCGAGGGCCTCCAGGCACGCGCGTTGGACCTCGCCGCCGTGGAGACATTGGACAACGGCTCGCTCCTGGCCGGCAATCAGCACCGGGTCGTGCCGCGCGCCGCGCTCAACATCTCCTACTTCGCGGAGCACGCGCTTACGCTCGGCGGACACACCATCGACTCGCCCGAGGTCACGAACCACGTCCGCTACGATCCGGCAGGTGTCGCGGCGCTGATCACGCCCTGGAACGCGCCTCTTATGCTGACCACCTGGAAGGTCGGTCCGGCGCTCGCGGCGGGCAACACGGTCGTCGTCAAGCCGCCGGAGTGGGCGCCGCTGACCTGTTCGCTGATGGCCGACATCGCCGAAGCGGCCGGCGTGCCCGCGGGCGTTCTCAACGTCGTCCAAGGCATCGGCGAGGAGGCCGGCGCCGCCCTCGTGCAACACGATGACGTCGACCGCGTCAGCTTCACCGGCTCCACCGACACCGCGCGTCTGATCGGCGAGGCGGCGGCGCGCAGCATCACCCCGGTGAGCATGGAACTCGGGGGCAAGTCGCCCTTCATCGTCTGCTCCGATGCGGACCTGAAGGCCGCCGCCCAGACGGTAGCCGGCCAATACATGAACGCGGGCCAGGTCTGCCTCGCCGGCACGCGGGTGCTGGTGGAGGAGAAGATCGCCGACGCGTTTCTCGGCCAGGTGCGTGAGGCCGTCGCCCACATGACGGTCGGCGATCCCCGCGACCCCGCGACGCGCGTGGGCCCGCTGATCCACCCGGAACACTTCGAGCGCGTGGCGGGATTCGTCGAGCGGGCTCGGCAGGAGGGCGTCGAGGTCCTGTGGGGCGGTTCTCGGCACAACCAGGGCGAACTGTACTTCCAGCCGACCCTGATCGCCGGCGCGCGCCGCGACCAGGAGATATTCCAGAAGGAGGTGTTCGGTCCTGTGCTGACATGGAACACGTTCCACAGCGATGACGAGGTGGTGGAGGCGGCCAACGCGACACAGTACGGTCTCGCCGCCACCCTGTTCAGCGGCGACGAGCAGCGCGCCATGCGCATCGCCTCGCGCGTCGTCGCCGGCACGGTCTGGGTGAACTGCTTCTTCATCCGTGAGCTCGCCGCGCCGTTCGGCGGCGCACGCGACTCCGGCGTCGGCCGCGAGGGCGGCACGTGGAGCTTCGATTTCTACTGCGACATCAAGAACATAGCGGTCCGCAAGGGATCGTTCGTCCAAATGGAAGGAACGCGGCAATGATCCAGGTCACCGAGCTGGGTTACGTTGGGCTGGGCGTCAAGAGCTTGGCCGAGTGGAAGCGCTTCGCCGCCGAGATCGTGGGCCTTGAAGTGGTCGACGAGGGCGAGGCCGGCCGCGGCTATCTGCGCATGGACTATTGGCACCACCGCATCCTCCTCGACGAGGACGGCGCCGATGACCTGAACGTGCTGGGGTTTCGCGTCGCCGGGCCCGAGGAGTTCCGCGACATGGCCAAGCAGCTCAGGGACGCGGGGGTGACCGTGGAGATCGCGTCGCCGGCCGAGGCCGATGACCGGCGGGTGCTCGAGTTCATGAAGCTGGCGGACGCCAGCGGCTACCCCGTCGAGGTCTTCCACGGGCCCCAGGTCCAGGCCGACAAGCCGTTCCATCCGGGACGGCGCATGCATGGGCGCTTCAAGACCGGCGCGGGCGGCGTGGGTCACTTGATCCAGCGCCAGACGGCGGGCTTTGAGAAGACCTACGCTTTCTACAAGCTGCTCGGAATGCGCGGCGGCGTAGAATACCGGATACCCATTCCCGGCGCGCCACGGCCGCTCGAGCTGATGTTCCTGCACTGCAACGAACGCGACCACACCGTCGCCTTCGGCTTGCCTGGCGAGAAGCGGATCAACCACCTGATGCTCGAGGTCGACAACCTGGACGACGTCGGTCTCACCTACGAGCTGGTGCGCGGGGCAGGCGTGCAGGTGGCCATTTCTCCGGGCCGCCACGCGAACGATCACATGTACTCGTTCTATTTCATGAATCCGTCCGGCTGGCAGATCGAGGTTGGCTGGGGCGCGCGGCCGGCCACCCACCAGTCCGAGTACTACCAGCGCGACACCTACGGCCACGACCAGATGGCGCCGGCGGCGAAGCCGGTCAGGGCCGTCGGCTGAGCGCCCGCGCTTTGTCCACCACAAACGAGAGGACACGCCATGTCAGTGCTGACCGGCCCGCGTGAGGAGTGGCGTCGCATCCTGTTCGAGGGCGCGCCGCAATGGGTCAAGCCTGAAGGAGAACTGCTGCGCCTCAGGGACGGCCGAACCACCCCGGACGCGTCCGCCGTCTACCTTCCGCCCTGCGACCCCACCAAGATCATCTGCATCCACCTGAACTACGAATCGCGGCGGGTGGAGTTCCACGCGCCGCCACTGACGACCCCGACCTATTTCCAAAAGCCGAACACCGCGCTGAATTCCCATCGCGGGAAGCTCAACCGCCCGGCCAACTGCAAGTACCTCAACTACGAGGGGGAGATCGCCGCTATTGTTGGCAAGCCCATGCGCAACGTCTCGCCCGATGAGGTCTGGGACCTCCTCGCCGGCTTTGCCCCCGCCAACGACGTCGGCGCGCAGGACTTCAGGGACACGGATGCAGGCTCGATGCTGCGCGTGAAGGGCCAGGACGGATTCTGTCCTATAGGTCCGGGGATCGTCCGCGGCGTCGACATCCGCGAGTCCCGGGTGCGCACCTACCTGAACGGCAAGATCGTCCAGGACGGACCGGTCTCGGAGATGACCTTCGACATCCCCTACATCATGGCGGACCTGTCGCGGCACATCACCCTCCTGCCGGGCGACATCGTCCTGACCGGCACGCCCGCGAACTCCCGGCCGATGCAGCCTGGCGACGCTGTCGAGGTCGAGGTCACCGGCATCGGCCGCCTCACCAATTCCGTGCAGGACGTGCCGCCTCCGGCTCACCAAGTCGGACACCAACCGACCGACAGCGAGCAGGTTCGGCGCGTGGCGTTGGGGCAGTTTCCTCCGCGCGTGCCGGCCTGATGTAGCAGATAGGCTCCAGCCTGCTCGGACTGGCGCGAGGTACTTCCCGACAGGACTGAACAAGGTCCGCCGACCTTGACTCAAGCCAATGCGTACCGGATCGGCAGGGCCTTGGGGCCGTTGACGAAGTTCGCTTCGGAGAGCTTGGCCTGGCCGGCCAGTTCGACGGATGCGAGTCTGGGCAGCAGCTCCTCCCACAATATTCGCATTTCAAGCTTGGCCAGGTGCTGGCCCAGGCATAGGTGCGCGCCGTAGCCGAACGCCAGATGGCGGTTTGGATTGCGGTCGATGCGGAATTCGTACGGGTCCTCGAACACCTCTTCGTCGCGGTTGCCCGACGGATAGCAGAGCATCAGCCAGTCGCCCTTGCTGATGGCCTGGCCGCGCAAGGTGGTGTCGGCGGCGGCGCTGCGCATGAAGTGCCGCACCGGCGTTGTCCAGCGGATCGACTCGTCGACCAGGCCGCCGATCAGGTCCGGGTTGGCCCGCACCTTGGCGAGCTCCGCGGGCCGCTCGGCCAGGGCCCACATGGCGCCCGCGGTGGACGATGAGGTGGTGTCGTGGCCGGCGGTGGCGACGATCAGGTAGTAGGACACCGCGTCGAAGGTGGAGATCTGCCGGCCGTCGATCTTCGCGTTGGCGATGATGCTGGCCACGTCCTCCCGCGGCTTCGTGCGCCGGTCTTCCGTCAGCACATTGAAGTAGTTGAAGAAGTCCATCATCGTCGCCTGCATTTCCAACGCCCGGGCCTCAGGCGTGTCGGCGCCGCCCTTGCGGCGCAGGTCCGGGTCGGTGGCGCCGAACAGCTCCTGGGTCAGCTTCAGCATGCGCGGCTCGTCCTCGCGCGGCACACCCAGGATCTCCATGATCACTCGCAACGGGTAATGCAGCGCGACTTCGTCGACGAAGTCGCACGACCCGCCCAGCGCCTCCATCCGCGCCACGGCTTCCCGCGCCAGCTCGCGGATGCGGCCCTCCAGTCGGCGGATGCTCTGGGGCATGAACCAGGCCTGGGTCAGAGCCCGGTACTTCATGTGGTCCGGCTCATCCATCTGCACCAGGGTGTAGAGCAGCGGCCGTCCCGCCGCCCGCGCTTCCCGTCCGCGCTGGACCGCCTGATGCGGCGCCAAGGTCGAGGGGAAGTCGCCGTAGGGGAACAGGCTGTTGTCGCGGCTGACCTCCAGGATATCGGCGTGCTTGGTGACGATACGGAACGGATCGAAGCCCGGCAGCTCGGCCAGCGCCAGGGGCTCGTTCTCGCGCAGCCAGGCGAATGCGGCGTTCAGGCGGGAAGGGTCGGCGTGCGCCTTAGGGTCGACGACGGCCGCGATGGCGGCCTCTCGCGTCATGGTCATGGTCTGGCTCCTCCGGTTCCAAATCCTGCCTCATGCCGGCGCCGCGGAACACCATGACCTTGGGGCAGCTGCCAGGTCGAACTGGGCCAACCCACCCGACCGCGGCCTACACCGGAAGCGGAGGCAGCCGGTGAGCGCGCTTCCCCGCCAGGGATGTCCACGATCCCGCGGCGCCCCGGCCGTCGGGCGTCCAGCCCGAGACGGCGCGGGACGGAGGCGGTTGACCGAGATCATGGCCCCCGCCCCGTTCCAGCGCGATTCTGTTTCACGGTCAGCGGCAGTCCGTTGCGGATGCTCGGTGGCGAAGGCGAGAGTCGTCCTCTTCGCTGACGGAGACTTCGCGTTCGTCGAGCGGACGATGCCGGACCCGCGCGTCGGAGGGTCAGAGAGTGGAAGCATTTTCAGGCTTGGGCCTGCACCTGGGCAACCTCTCGCGCCTGTCGCAGGCGAAGTCGCGGTCCATAAGCGCGGAGAACTTCACCGGCGAGAAGGGCCGCGGGGGCATGGCCGTGGAAGGCACGGGCGCCAGGATGGCCCGGGGGCTGGGCCAAGGATGGAAGATCTCGCCATCGGTCACGATCGACGCGGGCGACACGTTCACCCTGGCGGACATCGAAGGCCCGGGCGCGATCCAGCAGATGTGGATGGCCCTGATGTTCTCGAAGTGGCGCCACTCCATCATCCGCATCTACTGGGACGACCAGCAGCAGCCTTCGGTGGAGTGTCCGGCCGGCGACTTCTTCGCCTGCGGTTGGGAGACTCACGCACACGTCACCTCGCTCGCCGTCTGCGTCAATCCAGGCCGCGCCTTCAATTGCTATTGGGAAATGCCGTTTCGCAAACGCGCGCGGATCACCATGCAGAACATCGGCGACCAGAGGCTCAACCTCTACTACCAGATCAACTACACCCTGACCGAAATTCCGGCCGACGCCGCCTATTTCCATGCCCAGTTCCGGCGGACCAATCCCCTGCCGTACAAGGCGGTGTACACCATCCTGGATGGAGTGAACGGCGCCGGCCACTACGTCGGAACCTACATGGCCCGGGGGGTCAACAACGCCGGCTGGTGGGGCGAGGGCGAAATCAAGTTCTTTATCGACGGCGACAATCCGTTCCCGACCATCTGCGGCACGGGCACCGAGGACTACTTCGGCGGCGCCTATAACTTTGATGTCGGCTTGGCTGAGTCGACCGCCCGCGACCCGATCCTGTCACCGCCCCACCTCGGCATCCCGCCGGGGTTCGTGGAGTTCAACAGCCCCTATGCGGGCCTGCCCCAGGTGATCAAGCCGGATGGGGTCTACCGGTCGCAGCAGCGTTTCGGCCTCTATCGGTGGCACATCTTGGATCCGGTCCGCTTTGCAAGCGACCTTCGAGTGACAATCCAGGCGCTCGGCTGGCGCACGCCACATGGCAGCTATTATCTGCCGCTGCAGGACGACATCGCCACTGTGGCGTTCTGGTACCAGGCGCTGCCCACCGCGCCCTTTCCCACCCTGCCCGATCGCGACTATCTGGAGGTGATCTGACGCAGGCGGGCAGGCGTTGTCAGACTGGATGCCGGTGACGCCCTTCTTAGCGAGCGACCCGACTCCGCGCCTCAACTTCTGGGTCGTCACCCGCCGCCGCTTGCACCGAGCGCCTGATCTCGATCAATGCGCCGGTCCGAAACCGCGCTGCAAATCGCCGCGCGAGGCCCGACGTGCAGAAGACTTACGAACTCTATCTTTGCAATGACGAGGCGCGGTCCCGCTTCGAACCGACCGCGTGCAACGGCGACTTCGAGGCCATGATGCGTGCTCGCGAATTGCTTGTCCGAAATCCCGAGTGCAACGCGGTGGACGTCTGCTTCGATGGGTATTGCCTCTTTCGCGTCGTAGGAGGTTCTCCGCATTAGACGGGCGCATGGAGCCGGGTTTTGCGGGTGTCGCCGAGGGTAACGAATGGCGCCTCGCCAATTCCGCTTTCCACCGTCAGCACGCCTCGCGGAGGCCGCTATTGGGCAGGTTAGCGACCCCAGCAACCGTTGGCCCGGTGTCTAACCGTCCCTCTTTTGGGGTCGGATTACTTTCCGGCTGCCGCGATGACCAGCTTGGCCTGGGCCATACCGCCGCCGATGGCTGTGGCGACGCAGTCCTGGTCCTTCGGGTCGGGCGGATACAGGCTGGCCGGATAAAGGGTATCGAGCTGCTGGCAGG
>JBIOEG010000075.1:0-20607 GCA_044445825.1 Caulobacterales bacterium | reverse complement strand
GCATTATCGGAAATTATCGTTATATTTCAGCAGTTTAGGCCGTTGAGACTAACACGATTTGGACCCAAGCGGTAGTCCCCGCAGAGCTTCGGCTACTCGGGATTGGTTGCCGGTGACGGCTCACCCGCGATCGCGAAGCCGCCGACGGCGAGCGCGAGGATCAGGCCGCCGAGGGAACGTCGGTGCATCAACGGCTGAAACCGATCGACGTATAGCGGACCGTCAGGCCCTTCCCCTCAGCTCGACTGTAGATCGTCGATCATGGCCAACATCTCCCGCAGCTTCTCGCGGGCGCCCGTAAGCTTGCGCGCGACGACGAGATCCTGACGGCCCGCCAAATGCAGGACTGTCTCCATGACCTCATCGGAGTGCCGCATCAGACTGACCAGGTTCTCTCCGCTTGGCCCGTTCTTGGCGTCGAACCAATTCTTCACGGCCCGCTCGTTGGCGCGGGTGAGCCTGACGACGATTTTAACAGCGGCCGGCGTCCCTCCAAACTGCCGGCGCAGCGCCTCTGCGATGATCTCCGGAAAGGACGGCGGCTCGGGTCCAGGTTCTGGCGGGAGAGGAATACTTCTTCCAGATTCTGGCTGAAGTTTTCGGTCCTTTTGCGTAGGCGACATTTCTCCCGCTCCAGCCTTAAGTTCAATCATTACGTCATGTCAGGCGGCTCCAATCGGGACCCGATGAGCTTGGCGCTGTTCGGATGCATAGGATGAGAGAGCCAACCTCCGCGGACCGCGGCGAAGTCGCCCCGATACGGGCCGCGCAGTACGTGCGGATGTCGACCGAGCACCAAAAGTACTCGACCGAGAACCAGGCTGAGATCATCAGCCTATACGCTCAGCAGCGGGGGTTCGAAGTCGTCCGAACCTATGCGGACGAGGGCAAGAGCGGCCTCAGGCTAGACGGGCGGGACGCGCTGAAGCAGCTCATCGCCGACGTCGAGGCTGGCGCGACGCCGTTCGAGGCGGTTCTAGTGTATGACGTGAGCCGCTGGGGCCGTTTTCAGGACGCCGATCAGAGCGCCTTCTACGAATACCAGTGTCGGCGGGCGGGCATCGCCGTGCACTACTGCGCCGAGCAGTTCGAGAACGACGGCAGCCTTAGCGCCACGATCATCAAGAGCATGAAGCGGGCGATGGCCGGCGAATACAGCCGCGAGCTCTCCGCCAAGGTGTTCACCGGCCAATGCCGGCTGATCACGCTTGGATTTCGGCAAGGCGGCCCCGCGGGTTTCGGTCTGCGGCGGCAACTGGTCGATGAGCAACGCCAACCGAAGGCCGAGTTGGCCCGCGGCGAGCAGAAGAGCCTGCAAACCGATCGTGTCGTCCTCAAGCCGGGACCCGACGCCGAGATCGAAATCGTACAGCGCATCTATCGAATGTTCGTGCTGAACCGCCGTTCTGAGCGCGAGATCGCCGTCCTGCTGAACGCCGAAGGCATCGTCACCGACCTGGGCCGGCCCTGGACCCGCGGGACCGTGCACCAGGTGCTGACCAACGAAAAATATATCGGCAACAACGTCTACAATCGGGTCTCCTTCAAGCTGAAGAAGGAGCGCGTCCTCAACCCGCCCCGGGATTGGGTGCGTGCAGATGGGGCCTTCGAACCTATCGTCGAGATCGACTTCTTTCTCGCCGCCCAGCGCATCATTGAGGAGCGGAGCCGGCGCTTTACGGACGCGGAACTGCTGGAGCGCCTGACAGACCTCTTGTCCCGTAAGGGCTGCCTGTCTGGCTTGGCGATCGATGAAGTCGAAGACATGCCCTCAAGCTCCACTTACCGCAGCCGATTTGGCAGCCTGGTGCGAGCCTACGAGCTGGTCGGCTACGCGCACGGCCGGGACTTTCGCTACCTCGAGACCAACCGCGTTTTGCGGGCCATGCACCCCAACGTCGTTGAGCGCACCGTCGGCGAGATCGAGCGCCTCGGCAGCGCGGTCCGATGCGACCCCATCACCGATCTGCTACGGATCAACGACGAGTTCACCGCCTCTCTCGTGATCGTGCGCTGCGCCAGGACCGCCGCAGGCGCCCTTCGATGGAAGATACGGTTGGACGCAAGCCTGAGGCCGGACATCACCATCGCCGCGCGGATGGATCCTGATAACGCGACGGTCCGGGACTACTACCTCCTGCCCTGGATCGACCTCGGCGCTTTGGGCAGCGTTCGCCTTCGCGAGGACAATGGCATCTTTCTGGACGCCTATCGTTTTGACGGGCTTGAGCCCTTCTTTGAGATGACGCGACGTTCCAAGGTGAGGACGGCCGCATGAGCGGCGCCGATCCCGATCCCGACATCGCCATGATCCCGGTCGCCGAGATCACCGTCTTGAATCCTCGCGCCCGCAACAAACGAGTATTTCAAGAGCTGGTGACCAGCATCGCGAACCTTGGTCTGAAACGTCCCATAACGGTCAGCCGGCGGCCCAGTGGCGGTTTTGATTTGGTCTGTGGCCAAGGACGTCTGGAAGCGTTTCTCGCTTTGGGCCAGGCGACAATTCCTGCGGTCGTGCTGGAGGTGTCGGAAGAAGACTGCTTCGTCATGAGCCTGGTCGAGAACCTGGCCCGGCGCCACCACTCCCCGCTCGAACTCGTTCGGCAGATCGGCGCGCTCAAAGAACAGGGTTATTCCGTGCAGGAGATCGCGACCAAGACCGACTTCAGCGCGGAGTACATTTGGGCGATCTGCTACCTACTCGAGCATGGCGAGGAGCGTTTGATCAACGCCGTTGACCGAGGCGTCATCCCTCACACCATTGCGATGGAGATTGCCCGCGCCGCAGACGGCGATGTCCAGGTCGCGCTGGCCGACGCCTATGAAAGGAAAGCGCTCCCGGGCAACCAGATGCTGGCCATCCGGCGCATCATCGAGCAGCGCCGGGTGAGCGGTAAAGCTGGCCACAGCGGCGCGAGGGGCGGCGGCCGCATTCGCGTTAGCGCCGAGGCTTTGGTGCGCGCCTATCGCAAGGAGACCGACCGCCAGAAGTTGCTGGTCAAGAAGGCCAGCCTAGCGCAGAGCCGTCTCCTGTTCGTGGTCAACGCTTTGCGGCGCCTCCTGGATGACGAACACTTCGTCACGCTGCTTCGCGCCGAGGCGATGCACACCTTGCCGCGGCCCTTGGCCGAACGGCTCGGCGTCGCGAACAGTTAGAATGGCCACACCGGTCAAGCTCGCGTTCGAACGCCAGCTCGCCGTCGCGCGCCTCGACCAAATCCTGCCGATGCGGCAGGTGTCCGACCAGGTCAAGAAGACCGTCAAATACCGCCGCATCGCCCAGTCGATCGCCGAGATCGGGGTGATCGAACCGTTGGCGGTCGCCAAGGCGAAGGATGGCGACGGCCTGATGCTGCTGGACGGTCACCTTCGTTTTGCGGCCCTGTGTGACCTTGGCGTGGCTGAAACGCGCTGCCTCATGGCGCGCGACGATGAGGCCTTCACCTACAACAAGCGCGTCAATCGGCTCGCGACCATCCAGGAGCACTATATGATCGTCCGCGCCCTCGAGCGGGGTGTCTCGGAGGAGAAAATCGCCCGCGCGCTCAACGTCGACGCCAAATCCATTCGCCGTCGGCGATCGCTGCTCGATGGCGTCTGTCCGGAGGTGGTCGAAATGCTGAAGGACCGCTCTGTCAATCCGGTGACCTTCGACGTCCTGCGGAAGATGAAGCCGGTGCGACAGATCGAGGTCGCAGAGCTGCTCCTGGCGGCGAACAACTTCACGTCCAGCTACGCCAAGGCCTTGCTGGCCGCCACTCGGCAGGCCGATCTGACCCGCCCGGACAAGCCTAAGCAGGTGAACGGGATGACGCCGGAGCAGATGGCGCGAATGGAGCGGGAGATGGCCTCCCTAAACCAGGATTTCAAAGCGCTGGAGGCCTCTTATGGCGATGACGTGCTGCATCTGGTGATCGCCTCCGGCTATCTCGCCCGGTTGATCGGAAACCCCGAGATCGAGCGGTTTCTCCAGTCGCGCCACCCCGAAATCCTCGACGAATTTCGCGCGATCATCACCGTGGCGTCGCTCGATCAGTCCGTCGCACCCTCAAGCGCCATCTGATCCTGGCTCGCGGGGGCCAGCGCTACCGACTCAAGGAGTCCATCGCATGGGTCCACTGCGCCGACCGGAGATTCCGTCGAAATAGGACCCGCCATAGAGATACCAGTCCAGACCGTTGAGGAACGGCACCGCGGTTTCCGGGGTGATCGTATGGGCGGCTTCATCAGAGATCAGTCCGCGCGCCCAGCGGCCGGACCGATTGAACGCTTCGTATTCGACCAGGTAGCGGAGCCAAAGCCTACCGCATGACCGACAGCGGTTGAGTGTGACGTCGGCGAAGCGGCCCTCGGTCTCGTCACAACCCACCTCCTGAGTTTCGAACTGGTTGAAGCGCGCGCCACCCTGTTCGCAAACGCAACCGGTCATGTGCGGGGGCGGCTTCGCCGCGCCGGCGGCTTCGCGAGGGCGTCGACCAATGAGGAGAGGGAGTATTCGACCTTCGTGAAAAGCGTGTTCGCCATGCCACCACCTCAACCACTGAGCGTGAGAATGCCAGCTTCAGCAGGTCTCGGGAACCCGTGGGTTCGTCTGCTCCAACGATGCCTTAAGGACCGCCTTCTACATTCGCCCGATGCCCCGCCGCCTCTACATGGACCAGTACGTCTTCAACATAGGCGTCGCGACGGCGGTCCGCGCGCACATTCTGACGGGCCGTCCAGTCGACGAGTTCGTCGCGCAACTCTACCGCGACTACAAACGGTCATTGGTTGACGATGGCTTCGGTCGCGAGATGCTCGAATCGGCGCACAAGCTCATCGAGATGATGCCAAAGCGCGAGGGCATTCTAAAGGAATGCCCTGACAACTTTTATCTCCAATGGATGCGGTACTTCTTCAAGCACTTCGAGTTGGACGGGCGCAGGCGGCCATTCCGGCTACTAAATGGGCTCGTCTTCACTGCGTCTAGACAACCGGTTCCTGATCGCGAAGCTGGCTTCTTCAAGTGGTGCTTGATCTTCAACTACCACGCCATGCTGAGGCAGGTACCGCTGCCGCCGAAGGGCTGGAAACTGTGAGTGGTCGACAGCAAGACGGGTGGTCTCCACCTGGTCGCTTCGACAGCCTCGTCGGCGAGGGCTCAGGCCGCGAGTCTGGGCGACGATCCAAGCGCGCCCGGGCGGCGTTGACGGCCGCGAGGGAAGAGCCGGGGGTGGCGCAACACGATGGCCGGTCAAGTGCTGGCGGCCCCGCGTCGACCATCATAGTCGCCGCATCGAGGGACTAGACTCCCTTTTGCGTCCATGAACAAATCAAGAACATGGGGAGCCGGAACCTCGACCGTATCGCGATGTGGCAGTGGCGCGCACGCTGCGAGACGGTGGCGGCGATGCAGCGGGAGCGCTGGCGAGTGGTGGCCTGGTGCGAAGTGTGCCGCTCTGCGTTCGCGGTCGATCTCGCCAAGGTGGCGCGGCTGAAGGGGCCGGAGAGCAGTCTGTGGAACCGGCGCCAGCCCTGCCTGCGCCAAGACTGCGCCGGCCAGATGCGCTTTGAGGCCACAATCCCCGGCCTCTATGGGCGACGGGTGCTCGACGCGCCGCACCCGGCTACGGTGCCGCCACGCCCGACGCTGGGCGAGATGGCGGCGCGGAATCGCCAGAAGCCGGATTGAAGGCAAAGGTCGCGGCCCGATGTGCAATCGCTACGGCTACAATCACCCGCTTCAGCGGCTGATCGACGAGTTCTCGACGGTGGGCGCCATCCGCTGGGATCGCCTGGAGCCAAACGCGGCGCTCGACCAGATCCGGCCCACGGACCGGGCGCCTATCATCCGGCCAGCTGGCGGCGGACTGGAGCTTGCCATGCTGCGCTGGGGCCTGGTCCCGAACACCTGGCATGGCCCGGTGAAAGCCTGGATGGCCCAGCTGCGCGGCAACCCGCTCACCAACGCCAGGGCCGAGACGGTGGCGACCACGAGCACCTTCCGTGACGCCTACGCGGCCAGGCGCTGCCTCGTGCCGGCGACGAACTACTTCGAATGGACGACCGACCCGGAGCGCCCGAAGGGCAAGAAGCTGATGTGGCGGTTCACCGTCCCCACCCAGCCAGTCTTCGCCTTTCCGGGGCTCTGGGATCACGCCGAGACGGCCGACGGTCCGGTGGATAGCTTCACGCTGCTGACGAGTGCCCCCGGCCCCGATCAGGCGCCGTACCACAACCGCCAGCCGGTGATCCTCCAGCGCGCCCAATGGTCCGACTGGCTGAACCCGGCGAGCGACCTGGCGCCGTCTTTCAAGGGTTCGCCGGCTGGGACGATCGCTGTCGAGCGGTTCGTGGAGACCGCGCAGCCCACTCTGCTCTAGCCCGGCGCTCGGGCGAGAAATCGAGCCACGAGGGCTGGTGCGCAAGGCGCGGCTTCGGCACCGGCGCCGAATCACTTCGAAGTCAGCCCACAAAACTCGGGCGACTGCCCAGAAACGGCCATTTAGCCGGTCGAAACGGCCAAGATTCCGGCCTCCAAATCGCCCCTGGCCGCGGTCTCGGGCGCGCGCGAATCCCTGCAATCTGCGGTTCAAGCTAGACGGTGCGTTTTCTGCAAGAAAACGACACGACGTCGTGTTTTCAGCAATAACGCCCTTGACCCAGGGTTGTTCCCCGACTCAGTTTGGCGGGCCCGATTTCGCGGGTGACCTGAGTCAGGAAAGCGCTTCACCGATGAAATCTCCCCGCCAGATCGTCCGCGCCGCGGTCCGCCTCAGGGATCGATCACAGACCGCGATGATCGCCGCCGGCGTCATGGTGATGCTGGCCACCCCCGCTTGGGCGTCGGGCAGCGGCACGGCCATGCCGTGGGAAGCGCCGCTCACGACGATCGAGAACTCCCTGTCCGGTCCGGTCGCTAAGGCCGTCGGCGTCATCGCCATCGTCGTCACCGGGCTGGGCTTCGCCTTCGCCGAAGGCGGGTCGGCGATGCGCAAGGGGATCGGCATCGTCTTCGGCCTGGCCATCGCGTTCACCGCGACGACCTTCATCACCAGCTTCTTCAACATGACCTCGGGGGCGGCGTTCTGACGTGGCCCAGTCGGAGATCGAAGGTTTCGAGATCGGCTTCCACAGCTCCCTGTCGGAGCCCGTGACGATCGCCGGCGTGCCGCGGATGATCGCGGTGCTCAACGGCACGCTGACCGCCGTGCTCGCGCTAGGCCTTCAGGTCCCCTGGCTCGGCATCCCGCTCGGCCTGGCGGTCCACACCGGGGCTTACTGGCTCAACAAGCGCGACCCGTACTTCTTCGACGCCCTCAAGCGCCACATCCGCCAGAAGCCCTATTGGGACGCGTGATGATCCCCACCCTAGTTCAAGCGTTCACGAGCCCCGCCGGTTTGCTGGCGATTGTCGTCGGCCTCCTGTCGTTCGCGCTGGGCCGATCGCCGGCCTGGCCGCTCCTCGCCGCCGTCAGGCCTGGAGGCGCCGTCGTCATCACGGTCTCGATCGCCGCCGCCGTCTACGTCGGCGTCACGGCCGTCAATTCTGTCTTCAACACCTGACGTCGATCGGGGGGGCCGCCTTGCTGTATCTCAGGGAATACCGCGCCAAGGCCGAGCGACTTTTCGATCACCTTCCCTGGGTCGCCCTGATCGGACCGGGCCTCGTCCTGAACAAGGACGGCAGCTTCCAGAAGACCCTCGCCTTCCGTGGCCCCGACCTAGCCAGCTCGACGGACGCGAGCTTGGTCGCCACGAGGGCACAGCTGAACAATGCCCTGCGCCGGCTCGGGTCACGCTGGTGCCTGCACATCGAAGCCCTTCGCGCCTCCTCGCAAGAGTACCCGGCCAGCGCCTTTCCCGATCCGGTGTCCGACTTGATCGATGACGAGCGGCGAGCCGCGTTCGAGGCGCAGGAGCGTCACTTCGAAAGCCGCTACTACCTGACCTTCACCTTCTTGCCGCCCGAAGAGGCCGTCAGCACGGCCGAGAGCCTCCTTCTGGAGAACGCGCCGTCCGGCCGCGGCGCGGCCGGCATGTATCGCGCGGCGCTGAACGACTTCCTGAGCACCGTGCGCCAGATCGCCGACATCCTGGGCGCCATCATGCCCGAGGTCCACGAGCTCTCGGACGACGAGACGCTCACCTATCTGCACGGCTGCGTGTCGACCAAGCGCCACTACGTCCGCACGCCGGACACCCCCGCCTATCTCGACGCCTTCCTCACTGACGACGATTTCCAGGGCGGGCTTTTCCCGCGCCTGGGCGGCAAATACGTCCGCACGATCTCGGTGCGGGCCTATCCCACCACTTCGTCCCCGGGCTTGCTCGATCGCCTGAATGAGCTCGGCGTCAGCTACCGCTGGGTCTGCCGCTTCCTGCCGCTCGACAAGGAGGATGCGCGAACGGTCGTGACCGCCGTCCGTAAGCGCTGGTTCGCCAAGCGCAAAGGCATACTGGCGCTGTTGAAGGAGGCGATCACCCGCGAGCCGTCCCAGCTCGAGGACCCCGACGCGACGGCGAAGACGACAGACGCCGACGCCGCCTTGGCCATCCTCGGCGGCGACTGGGCGTCGATCGGCTATTTCACCCCGACCGTGACGCTGATGGACGCCGACCCTGACCGGCTGGCCGACCGGGTGCGCGAGGTGGAGAGCGCCATCAATCGGGTCGGCTTCGTCTGCAAGGTCGAGGACGTGAACGCGGTCGAGGCCTGGGTCGGCAGCCTGCCAGGCCAGGCCTATGCCGACCTTCGCCGGCCGCTCGTCTCCACGCTGAACCTCTGCGACATGATGCCGATGTCGGCGATCTGGCCAGGACCGACCCGCAACGCCCACCTGACCGCGGAGTGCATCAAGCGCGGCCACCCGGGCGCGCAGCCGCCGCTCTTGTTCGCCAGGACCGCAGGCACCACGCCGTTCCGCTTCGATCTTCATCAGGGCGACGTCGGCCACACGATGATCGTGGGCCCTACGGGCTCCGGCAAGTCAGTGCTGCTCAACACCATCGCCGTTCAGTGGCTGCGCTATCCGGAGGCTCAGGTCTTCTACTTCGACAAGGGCGCGAGCTCGCGGGCGGCCACCCTGCTCACGGGAGGCAGGTTCCATTTTCTGGGCGGCGATCACAGCGAGCTGGCCTTCCAGCCACTGGCCGAGATCGACACTGCGGAGGATCGCGCCTGGGCGCAGGAGTGGGTCCAGGACATCGTCGCGGCCGAAGGCGTCGAGATCACCCCGCAGGTCAAGGAAGAGATCTGGGGCGGTCTTCGAAATCTGGCGGCCGGGCCGCGCGAGCAGCGCACGCTGACCCTGCTGACGGCGACGATCCAGGACCGCAACGTGAAAGCCGCCCTGCAGCCCTACACCCTGAACGGACCCCACGGGCACCTGCTGGACGCTCAGCACAACATGCTCTCGAGCGCCGCTTGGCAGACCTTCGAGATGGCCGAGCTGATGTCGAACAAGGCCGCGCTGGCGCCGGTCCTCACCTACATCTTCCGGACCTTGGAGAAGCAGTTCGACGGTCGGCCGACCCTGTTGGTCCTCGACGAGGCCTGGCTGTTTCTCGATCAGGGCTCGTTCGCCGCCAAGATCCGCGAGTGGCTGAAGACGCTGCGGAAATTCAACGTGGCTGTGGTCTTCGCCACTCAGAGCCTGGCCGACATCGCGCGATCGTCGATCGCCCCGGCTCTGATCGAAAGCTGCCCGTCGCGCATCTTCCTGCCCAACCCGGACGCCAACACGCCTCAGATCGCTGAGTTCTACTCGGCGTTCGGCCTGAACGCGCAGCAGATCCGGATCATCGCCAGCGCCACGCCCAAGCGCGAGTATTATTTCCAGTCGAACAGCGGGAACCGCCTGTTTGAGCTGGGCCTCGGTCCGCTCGCGCTCGCCGCGGTTGGCGCCTCGTCTCCCGGCGACCAGCAGCTGATCAGCGCCCTCCTGTCCGAACACGGCCCGGAGAACTTCATCGCCGCCTATTACGCCGCCAAGGGCCACGCCGATGTCGCCGCCTACCTGGCCGAGAGGCTTGGCCGCATCACCGCGAAGGTGGCCTGATGGACCGCCCCGCAGCCGCCCCGACTTCGCTCGATCCGCCGCCGCTGGCGGAGGACCCCCCTGCCCTCACGCCGGCTGAGTTCGCCGCCTTATCAAAGCTTGCCGCGCGCCTGCCGGCGCGTTGGATCGCCACCCGACGTCGGCGGCGGTTCCTTTTCCTGGCGCTGGCCGCGCCAGGGTTCTTCGCCGTCTTCGGCACGCCCTTCCACCACCAGCTGCTGCTGATGGTGTTGGGGTTCCTCTTGTTCGGAGCGGCCGTCCTCTTTCGCGTCCGAACTGAGCCCCTCTTCGTTCGCGCCGACGCCGCGGACCTCTGGCCGTCCCCCTCGCGCCCTCCGCCCGCCTCCAAGGAGTCCCGCCATGCGTAAGCTGTTCACGACCACGGCCCTGGCCACGGTCATTTCTCTGGGAATGACGGCCACAGCGCCTCAGCCCGCCCGCGCCCAGATGACCGTGATCGACCCGAGCGCCATCGCCCAGGCGGTTAAGCAGGTCTCGCAGCAGCTCCAGCAGATCCAGCAGCTCCAGGCGCAGCTGACCAACCAGGCGGCCATGCTGCAGAAGCTGGGCGCCGACGTCACCGGCCCGCTCCAGACGATCACGTCTCAGGCGACCCAGCTGCTGCAGCAGGCGCAGGGGATCGGCTACAACAGCCAAAACCTCTCCCAGCAGTTCCAACAGCTCTACCCCGCCAACATGCAGGGCATGAGCTTCGCCCAGATCACCCAAGCGCTCGCGAACTGGCAGACCAACAGCCGCCAGACGCTTCAGCAGGCGATGGCGACGCAGAACCAGATCGTCCAGGCGCAGCCGGCGACGGCCAATGCGGTGAATGGCGCGGTCGCGGCGTCCCAGGGCGCCGCGGGCCAGACCGCCGCCATTCAGGCGACGAACCAGCTGCTCGCCGCATTGAGCACTCAGCTTACGCAGCTGCAGAACATCCTCATCACCCAGGCTCGCGCCGCCCAGACCGCGGACGCCCAGGCTCAGGCCGCCCAGACCGCCGGCGCAGCTGAACACCAGCGCGTCTTCCACGCCGCCCCGCCAGCGGCCATCGGCGTGAGCAACACGGGGCACCTCTGATGCGGTCGCTTGTCATCATCCTGGCCTTGGCCGGCGGGTTCGCACTGGCAGCCTGCCAGCCGGCCGCCCCTGTTCACGACAAGGCCTACTTCGCCGCCCATCCAGATGAGCGGGCTCAGGTCCTGGCCAAGTGTCGGAATGACCCGGGCGGGCTTGGCGCGACCCCGAACTGCGTCAACGCGGTCCAGGCGGATGCCGACGCCGAGCAACAGCGGGTGTTCCACGGCCCGCCGCCGGCGGCGCCCGGCGTCAACAACCCCCATCACCTCTAGCGAGTCAGTCCCTAGCCATGGCCACCGCCAGTCCTGCCGGCCTCGATCTCTTCCTGACCAACTTCCGCACTCAGGTCGACAGTGGCTTCGGCCTGATCTCCGGAGACGTCCAGTCGGTTCTGGCGACCCTCGTCGTGATCAGCATTGTCACCACGGCGATCCTGTGGGCGATCGACGAAAATCAGAACGTCCTCGCCTCGCTCGTCCGGAAAGTGCTGCTGATCGGGTTCTTCGCCTGGCTGGTGAGCCAGTGGCACACGCTCAGCCAGACGGTCGTGGACGGGTTCGCGGCCCTGGGCCTGAAGGCCGGCGGTGGAGCGATGAACCTCGGGGATTTCCTGAACTCCCCCTCCAAGATCGTCATGAAAGGCATCGAGGTCTGCATCGCGCTCTTCGACTACATCCAGAAGCTGGCGCCGGGGCCAGTCGAGTTCTTCGCGCACATCGCCGCGATCCTGATGGCTCTGATCGCTTGCATCGGCGTGCTGATCGCCTTCGTTCTCCTGGCGATCGAGGTGACCGTCGTCGTCATCGAGTTCCACATCGTCACCCTGATCGCCTTCGTGACCATTCCCTTTGGGATCCTGACCCAGACCTCGTTCTTGTCCGAACGGGCGATCGGCTACGTGGCCTCTGTCGGCATCAAGCTGATGGCGCTGGCGATCGTCATCTCGATCGGGGCGAACATCTTCAACGCCTATACGGTCTCGCCGGACCCCACCATCTACGAGGAGGTGGGCCTGCTGCTATCGGCGGTCGTCCTTCTCATGCTGGCGCTCAAGATCCCCGCGATCGCCGGCGCGCTGATCAGCGGCGGGCCGCAGCTCAACGCCGGCAGCGCGGTGATGGGCGCGGCGGGGGTCGCGGCGGGCGTCGCCGGCGTGGGCCTAGCCGCCCGCATGGCCGGCGGCGCGGTGGCTGCCGGCGCGCAAAGGGTCACAGCGGCCAGGGCGGCCGCGGGCGCAATCTCAGGCGGAGGGCCTTCCGGCTCGCCGGGCTCTCCCGGTGCGCCTGGCGGACCGGGCGCGCCTGGCCCGGCCGGTCCGGCGCCGTCGAGCCCGGCCGGCGGTTTGGCCCGGGCGCCGGTCTCGGGCGCATCGGCCCAGAACCGTGCGTCGAACTCGTCAGCATCCAATTGGGCGCCGACGGCCGACGCGGTCGCAGCCGATGCGGCGGCAGATCAGCCACCACAGCCCTCCCCTGCCCAGACCGTCGCGCGCGCGCGCGCGCGCACGGGCGGCGGCTGGGGCGCCGCCGCGCGCGGGGCGGCCGTGACGGCTGCCACCGCGTCCGAAGGCGCCGGCCCCGGCATGGCGGCGACGCCGGCGCCCCGAGACGAGTCCCAGACCTAACCCCAGTTCGGATGACGGTAGATGTTGAACGCCTTTCGCCGACCCAATGACCGCTACGGCAGCTCCGCACCGGTCGCGAGCCCCTACCAGCGCGCGGGCCAGGAGTGGGACAACCGCATCGGCTCGGCCGTCGTCCAGGCGAAGAACTGGCGTCTGGCTGCCTTCGGCGCGATCGGGCTCGCCGCCCTGGCGCTGGGCGGCTTCATCTACCAATCCAGCAACACCCACGTCGCGACCTATGTCGTGCCGGTCGACAAGTACGGCCGCCCGGGGCGTATCGAGCTGGCGGACCGCGCCTACACGCCATCGACCGCTGAGACCGGCTACTTCCTCGCCGACTGGGTGAAGCTGACGCGGTCGAAGAGCATCGATCCGATCGTCATCCGCGACAATTGGACGAGTGCGTATCGCTTCGTCGCCGGGCCGGCGATCGGGCTGCTCAACGACTACGCCAAGAGTCACGACCCGTTCGCCAACGCCGGGTCGCAGGCCGTCAATGTCGAGATCGTCTCGGTGCTCGCGCGCAGCCCCAACACCTACCAGGTGCAGTGGCGCGAGACGACCTATGACCAGGGGGTCAGCAGCGCCACCGAGAACTGGACTGGCCTGTTCACCGCCAAGATCAATCCGCCGACGAACGAGGCCGAGCTCAGGGCCAACCCGCTCGGCATCTTCATCACCTCATTCCAGTGGAGTCGGGAGCTTTAGCACCATGCGTCACAGTGTTCTGCGGGCTCTCGGAGCCTCGGGCCTTGCAATCGGCATCGCCCTGGCCACCGCGTCCGATGCGGCGTCGGCCGGCGGCCCCGCCGCGGCCGATTTGGCCAGCCGCGCGGCCGCGCGGCGTCATCATCAACGACACTATGCTCCTGCGGAGGCATCGCTGCGCACCGTCGCGGTGGCCAACCGCAGCTCCCTGTCGCGGCCCTCGTCCGGCGCCTACGTCAACGCGACGCTCTACTACGACTACGAGCCTGGCCGGCTCTACACGCTCAACACCAGCCCGCGGTTCCTGACCGCGATCACCCTTCGGCCGGGGGAGAAGCTGATCTCCAAGGCGGCCGGCGACACCGTCCGCTGGGTGCTGGGCGAGACCGTCGAGGGCGCCGGCGCCACCGAGCAGGTGATCGTGTTCGTCAAGCCGATCCGCGGCGACCTGCGCACGAATATCATCCTGACCACGGATCAGCGGACCTACCTGCTGGAGGCGGTGAGCCACGACGGCGACTCCTACACGAGCGTCGTCAGCTGGAACTATCCTCAAGAGGAGATGCGCGAGCAGCTCGCCGCGCGCGCTGCGGCCGAGCAGTCGGCCGTGGCCGCCACGAGCGTCGAGAACCTGAATTTCAGCTACAAGGTCGAGCCGGTCCATGCCCGCCACGGCCCACGCTGGCAGCCCCTGCGGGTCTTCGACGACGGCCTGAAGACCTACATCCAGTTCCCGCCCAACCTCGCCTCGAGCGAGGCGCCGCCCCTCTTCCTCATCGGCCCGCACGACCAGGCCGAGCTGGTCAACTACCGGCTCATGGGCGGCTACTACGTAGTCGACCGCCTGATCGATGTCGCCGAGCTGCGCCTCGGCGAGAAGCCACAGACCGTCGTCCGGATCACCCGCACCGGTGGGACCGGCCCCGCCGGCCAGGGGGGCTGATCCGATGACCCATTTTCCGCCCGACCCGGATTTTGGAGACTCCCGTTTCGCGGCGCCGGAGCGCAAGGCGCCGCCAGCCAGCGTGCTGGCCGCGCCGCGCAACCCCGTCACCCGCTGGAACCGCAAATACCTGCTCGCCGGCGCGGCCGCGCTGGCCAGCATCGTGGGCCTTGGGTTCTACATCGGTTTCGGCGGGGCCAACGCCAGCCCCAAGCGCGCCCAGGACCTGCAGGCGGCCGCGGACACCGACAATCCGCAGCAGCCCGAGATCGCCAGCCGCTACGCCCAGGGCTACGCCGATCCGGCGGTCAAGGCCGCGGAGACCCCTCCGGGTGTTGCGGCCCTGCCGCCGCCGGGAGGGGCTGCCCAGCCGCCGGCCGGCGCTGCTGGCGCTCCGGCGGCGCAACCCGATACGGCCGTCGCGGAGGCGCTCGCCCAGGCCAAGGCCGCCCGGTCGGCGAGCCCCTTCTTCGCCGGCGCGCAGGGCGACGTCGTGGCCGCGCCGGATCCTCCCGCTCCCCTCGCCTTGGTCGCCCAAGGACCGGGCGGGCCTGTCCGGGACATTGCCGACGTCCAGGTTCAGAACGGCCAAGGCGAGAAGCGCCAGTTCGCCGCCGCCTCGCGAGCCGACGACTATCTGACCAATCCGCTCCGCGGCCCGATCAGCCAGTGGGAGGTCAAGGCCGGTACGATCATCCCCGCAGCCCTGATCACCGCGATCAACTCGGACCTGCCCGGCGAGGTGATCGCCCAGGTGACCGAGCCGGTCTACGACCACGCGACCGGTCGGACCGTGCTGATCCCGCAGGGTTCGCGGCTGATCGGCCAGTACGACAGCCAGGTCGCCTACGGACAGAGCCGCGCCTTGGTCGCCTGGAACCGGATCATCATGCCCGACGGCCGGTCCATCAACATCGGCTCCATGACCGGCGCCGATCTCAGCGGCGCCAGCGGCCTAGAAGACCGCGTCAACGGCCATTTCTGGCAGCTCGCCAAGGGCATCGTTCTTTCGACCATCTTCAGCGTCGGGGCTGCATCGGCTCAAGACGCCAGCGCGCGCAGCTCCGGCGAGCTGGTGATCAACAGCACCGCGAACGGCGTCTCCAACGAAGCCCAAGAGGTCGGCCAGCGGATCACCGAGCGCGACCTGAACCGTCAGCCCACCATCCAGGTTCGCGCAGGGTGGCCGCTTCGCGTGATCGTCAACAAGGACATGATCCTCGCCCCTTATCCGTAGCCGAGTACCTCCATGACCCCTTCCGCCGAGAAGCTCGGGCTCTTTCTGCCCGAAGGCCTGCATGACCAGATGATCCGGGCGGCCGAGCGCCTGCACCGCAAGTCCCCCCGCGGCACCGTCCGCTGCGTCTACGAGCGGGCTTTCGCCCAGCTCGCCGACGCCCTGGACGCCGGCGTCCCAGTCGCCTTCCCCGCGGTCCGCGGGACCAAGGACCGGGTCTCGGTGCGCCTCTCGTGCCGTCTGTCCTCGCGGGTCCGCCAGCACATGGAGGACCAAAATCTGAAGCTCACGGATCTCGCCTTCGCGGCGATCGACCGTTTCCTCAACGCCGAACAAGGAGCCTCTCGTGGCGCGAACGTCCACCACCTCCCTCGCCATCACCCGGATCGAGACCGAAGAGAAGACGACCGACCTGCGGCTCCGGCTGAAAGGCAAGCTCGCCGTTGATCTGGCGGACTACCTGCGGGCCTACGTCGAAACCAATGGCGGCCATGCGGTCGAGCTCGACCAGCTCGTCCCGCACATGCTGGCGACTTTCATCGAAGCTGACAGGGGTTTCCAGGCCTGGCGTAAAACCGCCGCCGCAGGCGCCGCGAGGTAGAGGGTGCGTTCGGCCAGGGAGCCGACGGGCCGCGAAGCGGCCGGTGGCGGACAGCCCTATTGATAAGAACCAGGGCGGCCCCTAGTGCAGGGGTCACTAGATTGCTGGGACTCACCCATTGCCAGGTATCAAGCGATCAGGACCAGAGCCGGTCGATATCGCCGTGGGCGCCCGCGTCCGCATCCGGCGCAGGACGCTCGAGCTGAGCCAGTCGCAGCTCGCGAACGGTCTGGGCATCACCTTCCAGCAGGTCCAAAAGTACGAGCGCGGATCGAACCGGGTCTCGGCCTCGATGCTCGTCAAGATCGCGGCGATCCTTAAGACAAGCGTTGCCGCCCTTGTCGGTGAAGACGGGTGCGAGCCGGTCGATCCGCGCATCCTGGCGCAGTTCGCGACCCCCGGCGCGCCGGAGCTTCTCAACGTGTTCGGGGCGATCAAGAGCCGCGAGCTGCGTGACGCGCTCGTTGTCTTGGCCAAGGCCGTAGCCAGCACTCCGCGGATCCGGGCGGCCAGCTAGGCCCGCCAGGTGGCGCGGCCAGTCGACGCCAGTCGTGGGATGGCCGTTTGCGTGACCGGCGCGCCCCTGCCGCCCGGCTGGGCAGAATAGCTGAATTGAGATCGAGCTGAGTCGGTCCGGGAATGCCTATTCAGGCGCTCGCGTCAACGGCTCCACATGGCCCTTATTGGCCAGAATCGCCCACTTTGCGGGCTTCAGCTCAAGCCAGACTCACCCAACGCTCCACCCTGCCGATTCGCGGGTCGATTCGTCTGCGTTCGGCGCATTTCGGAAGGATCACCGCCTTGACCTAGACGAGACCTCCAAAACGGCGAAAGCCCCCAGTTGGCGCTGGAGGCTCTCGGAAATCGCAGGATGCCGTGTGGTAGCGGCTGATTTGGTCCGGCCACCCTAGGGGGCGCTTTTCGCGTCGTCAAGGCCGGAAACGGGGATTTGCGTCTCCAACGCCTGCCGGTTTCGCACCGTCGAAACGGCCTCGTCCCAACCTTAGAGGGACGACATGCAAACCGCATCATCGGACGACGATTGGCGACCAGGATTCGCCAAGCGGGCGCCCAACTTCGCCGAGGTCTGCGAGCGCGCGGAGCGTTGGCGCTGGCGTCCCGGCGAGACCGTCGCGCGGATCGCCGGGGCGGTGCTGAAGGGCACGCCCACGCTGACCCTGCCGCAGCGCCTGACGCTGCTGCTCTATGTCGAGCACCTCAACCAGGACCGGCTCGAGCAGGACATCGCCTGCGTCTGGCCGAGCTCGGCGCTGATCGCCGACTACCTCGGCTGCAGCGAGAGCACCGCCAGGGCCCACCGCCGGGCCCTGGAGGCCGCCGGCTACATGGTCCGCGACTACACCCGCGCCAACCGTCCCGCCGGTGTCGAAGCCTATGACCTCGCCCCCCTCGTGGCCCGTCTGGACGAGATGGAGGCCGCCGACGCGGCCGTCCGCGAGGCGGCGCAAGCCCGTAGGGCGCTCTACTCCGAAGCGGTCGTGTTCCAGCGAAGAAATACCGCCCGGGCGCCGGAAGACCGGCGCCTGGAACAGTCCCATGAGAACGATAGTTCATCTGTACGAGAGGGTATGGACGCGCCTACGGCGCGAAGTTGGTCGAGTGAGCGTCGCGCTCCGCGCGCCGAGCACGGCCAGGAGACTGAATCCGCGACCCAACACCAGACCAGCCGAAAGAACAGCGCCATTTGCTCTCCGAGGAGAGCAAGCGGCCTGGCCGGCGCTCCTCCGGCACCGTCCGTGCGGGCGGAAATGGTCCGTCAGGAGCTTCTGGCCGCCGTCCAGGTATGTCCAAGGCTGGCGCCGCTGGTCCCGGCCACCGTCCTCGCGGACCCCACCAGCGCCGGACCTGCTGACGCCGCCCGGATCGCCGCGGCGGCCGAGGAGTGGCTGCCCGAGGCCGAGCGTAACAACAGCCTCTCCGTGAGCTGGGGTTGGCGCCGGCACGGGCCGCGCGTCATCGCCATGCTGGCGATCGCGCTCGAGGACCCCGCGGTCCGGGACCGGTGCAAATACTTCGGCTGGATGGCCACCCGCGACCCGGACGGGGCGCCGGACCTGCGCCTGAACTTCGCCCGGATCATGCGGGCCAAGGGGGAGATTCCCGCCATAGAGCCGCCGCCCGCGGCGCTGATGGACTCGCCGGGCGCCGAGGACCCCAAGTGGCAGGCGATCGATGCCCAGCTTCAGCGCCTGGTGCGGCAGGGGGCCTACGGGAGCTGGTTCGGACGGATCGGCTTCCACGGCATTACCGACGGCATCCTGACCCTGTCGACCCTGTCGGGTGTGGCGGCCGACCGGCTCAAGCGCGACTTCGTGGCGGTGATCCTGGAGGCGGCCGAGGCCGCCGGCGAGGGCGTCGAGCGGGTCGTAATCACCGTGCGGCGGTCAAAATGAGGGATCGTCCTAGGCCGGGCGCTGCGCGGCTGTCATCGGATTCGGGTAAGGTGGGCGTATGACCCGGATCCTCGCAGCCTGCATCGCCGCGATCGCGCTGGCCGCCGCCGGACCCGCCGCCGCCTGGGGCGACCTGGGTCACAAGGTGACCGCCCTGATCGCCTACCGCCATTTGACGCCGACGGTCCGGGCCAAGGTCGACGCCCTGCTGGCCAGCGACGGCGACGGTTTGACGGCGCCCGATTTCGCCAGCCGGGCCACCTGGGCGGACAAGTACCGCGAGGGCCATCGCGAGACGGCGGCCTGGCACTTCGTCGACATCGAGATCGATCATTCCGACCTCGTGTCGGCCTGCTTCGGGTTTCCGGCGCTGGCGCCGGGCCAGCTCGCCAGCCAGGGCCCGGCGCAGGACTGCGTCGTGGACAAGATCGAGGAGTTCGCTGCTGAACTGCGGAACCCGGCGACGCCGGCGGCCGAGCGCCTGGCGGCGTTCAAGTTCCTGATCCACTTCATCGGCGACCTGCATCAGCCGCTGCATGCCTCCGACCATGACGATCGGGGCGGCAACTGCATCGGGCTGTCGCCCTCGCCGGATGGCCACTCGTCCAATCTTCACGCCTGGTGGGACACCGGCGTCGTCGAGGCGCTTGGCGGCTCGGCGCAAGATATTGCAACCCGGCTCGACGCGCAGATCTCATCTGGCCAGGCCAAGGCTTGGGCTGCCGGCGCCCCGAAGGCCTGGGCCATGGAGTCGTTTCAGATCGCGCGGAACGACGTTTATGCCCTGCCCTCTCGGCCGACCTGCGGCCAGCACGGATCGGTGGCGCTCTCGGCCGCGTATCAGGCGACGGCGCGGCGAGACGCAGCGGTCCAGCTTGAGAAGGCCGCGATCAGGATGGCTTCGTTGCTGAACCGGGCGCTCGGCTAGCCTAGTACGGCGGTGCCCAGCGTGACGGGCGAGGATGACCGGCTCACGCGGGCGTACCGATTGCCAATCCGAGGAACAGCGCGTGAGTCGTAGGCTCACAATGCTGAAGGCTTCAGTCCTTCGTGGCGCAGACTACGATTCCAGAGTAGCAGCTTCCGGGAGGTCGCACATCGGACGGAGGCGATGAGCTACTGCAACTGCGGCAACGTCAATATTCGATGGTTCCAGGGACGCCGTGTCCCCATGGGCTGCAAGTGCTCAGAGACTGGGAGCCAAGTCTCATACGGGCTTTCAAAATCATCTGACTCAACGTGCTACCCGACGCCCTGTCCAAAGAAGTGCGGGGCCACGGTCTTCTTCATCCGTCACAACGGGGGAAGCGTCTGGATTGACCCTCCGCTTGGGCACCCCTGGTACAAGCACGGTTGTATGCACCCAGAGGACGTCAAGGCGGGGCGCAGGCCCGCAATGGCGTCACATTTACCACAGGGAATGAGCTTTGATTCAACCGACCTGTTCTTGGCGGTGGTTACGGCAGTGGAATTTCGGTGGGGTATGAGCGTCCTGACGCTTGCGTCAGACGAGACTTGGTTGGTCACAGTGAAGGGCGACTGCAGAAATTTGCTTTTGGACTCGCTTGTTGTCGTCGACCAAGAAAAACGGCGTCTCTTTCAACTTGATCGAGACCGGTACCAGTTCCCTATCCTGGAGTTGGTGAAGCACTCAGCCAGCCGCCTTGGGTCGGACTAGGGTCGAGAAACTCCCCTCAAGTCCCGCCTGGAAGCTGACATAGGCGGCAGCCCAGGAGGCCAGCGTCGCCGCGGTCAGTCGCCGTCGCCGTTGGTGTCCGCGGCCTTGGCCGCCTGGCCGATGGCGCCTTCTGGCTGCCGGTCGGTCGACAGGATGATGGGGCCGAAGTAGCCGAAATCGTCGCGCAGGGCGGCGACGGCCAGGCCGACGTCGCGATAGACCTTCGGTGCGTCGGACTTGTAGATGTTGAGGCGGTATTCGCCGGCCCGGCTGGCGAGG
>JBIOEG010000074.1:0-21303 GCA_044445825.1 Caulobacterales bacterium | reverse complement strand
GACGAGGCGGGGGTGGGTCGGCGGGGACAAACCCCCGACCCCCCAACCCTGTCATCCCGGCGCGACCCTCAGCCGGCTCTCCGTCACCGTCACCGCCTGGCCGCCGAGCAGCACGCGCTCGCCCCGGTGTTCGCACGCCAGATCGCCGCCCCGGCCCGGGTAGGCCTGGTGAAAGCGCAGCGCCGTTCGGCCGAGCTTCTCGGCGAACAGAGGCGAGAGTATGCAATGCAGCGAGCCGGTGGCGGGATCCTCCGGGATGCCGGAACCCGGCGCGAAGAAGCGGCTGACCACGTCATAGGGCGCGCCGGGATCGGCGATCGCGCTGACGCCGACATTGCCGCGGCCCGCGGTGGCGTCCGCCGAGATCGGCTTGATGGCGGCGATGTCCGGTGCGAGCGCGCGAACCTGGGCCTCGTCCTTCAGGACGGCGACCAGGAACTGCGCGGCCCACACCTCCCGCGGGACCACGCCCAGCGCCTCGGCCAGCCCTTCGGGCGGTTCGATGCGCCGGGCCTGGCTCGCCGGGAAGTCCATGGCGTAGCCGGCGCCGGCGCGGCTCACCACCAGCGGACCGGACTGGGTCTCGAAGGTGATCGCGCCGGCTTCCACGCCAAGCTCGGCGAACAGCACGTGAGCGCCGGCGAGGGTCGCGTGGCCGCACAGAGGTACTTCGAGAGCGGGGGTGAACCAGCGAAGGCCGAAGCGGGCCGGATCGTCCGTCCGCCGCAGGAAAGCCGTCTCGGCCTGATTGTTCTCCGCCGCCAGGGCCTGCATCCAGGCGTCGCCCGGCCACTCCGTCAGGGGCTCGAGGATGCAGGCGGGATTGCCCTTGAAGGGGGCTGAGGCGAAGGCGTCGACAGTCCACTGGCGCATAGTCTCCTCCCGGATGGGGAGCGGTGACATGCTCCATCGCCGCGCCGCCCGTCAATGCATGGTTGCAGCCGCTCAGCTCGCGAGCGTCAGTTCCGGCCAGCGCGCCCTGACGGCGGCGCACGCCCGCGGGAATCCCTGGGTGCGGCGGATCGGATTGGGCCGCAGGACGAGCCCGAACAGATCTTCGAGCCCGAACGGCGCGACGACGCTGAGCCGGTCGTCGGCCTCCAGGCGCACGCCCACCGCGAACAGGGGGCTGACGAACCGGGTGAGCGCCTCGGCGCTGCAGGTCAGCGGCGAATAGGCCTCGCCGAACTTCGCCTCGAACCACACATGAACGCGCGCCTGGTTGCGCACTTCCACCATGTCGCGCAGCGGCGGCTGGAACGCCTCGGCGGCGTGGCGGATGACGAGATCCTCGGCCTCGTAGGAGATGTCGGAGGCGTCGAAATAGGCGAGGTCGTAGTCCTTGAGTCCATAGTCGGCGTCACGGCCGGTGAGATGGTTGAGCACCGGCTGATAGACGGCGCCGGAGACGATCAGCCAGTCGGGCAGATCGAGTTCGCGCGCCACGCCGAGCACCCGCATGAGGCTGGGCGCGGCGAAAACGATGGCCTCGAGGCGCTCGCGAAGCGCCGCATCGCTCACAGCTCCACCACGAGACCGTCCGCCGCCTTGAGCACGCCCTCTGGTGCGGGGGCGGCCAGCACCTCGTCACCCATGTGGGTCAGGAAGACCTGCTTCGCCCCGATCTCACCGAGCCGCGGAAGAAGATCGTCAACGTCCATGTGTCCGGTCACCTTGCGGCCCCTGAACGAAGCCTCGCAGACGAAGACGTCCGCGCCGCCGGCCGCCCCGATCAGCGTCTCCGTCCACGCGGTGTCGCCGGAATAGACGATCACACGGCCCAGCGCCTCGAGCCGGAGGCTGAATGACGGTGCGCCGCTTGAATGAGCCGCCTCGAACGGCGTGACGGCGACGCCGTCCACCACGTCGCGGCGGCCGATCTGCAACTCGTGCAGCCGCAGCTCGAAGCGCAACGGCCGCTCGGAGGACTGCGGGAAGAGCACTTCCCTCGCGGCCTTCAGCCGCTCGCCCATGCCCGCCGGCCCGGCGATGGTCAGGGGCGTGAGGCGTCTGCTGACGTGCTGCGCGTCGAGCAGGAGGAAGACCAGACCGCCGAAATGGTCGCCATGCAGATGGCTGATGAACACCGTATCGATCCGGTTCGGATCGACGCCGAAGCGGCGCATGGCCACCAGCGAAGACGCGCCGCAGTCGATCAGGAAGTCGCCCGGTGCGCCTTCCACCAGGAAACAGGTGTTGAACCGTCCGCCCGTGCCGAAGGCGTCGCCGCTGCCGAGAAACCGAAGCCGCATCGTTCAGCGCTCCTTGCCTGGACCCCGCATCGGCCAGGCGTGATCCAGCGGGCCGGCGCCTCGGCCGAAGCCCGGGGCGCGGCGAATGGCTTCGGCCACATAGGCCCAGGCGCGGGCCACCGCCATCTCCAGGCCGAGGCCCTGGGCGAGGCCGACCGCGCAGGCCGACGCCAGGGTGCAGCCGGTGCCGTGCGTGTGCCGCGTGTCGATCCGCTCGCCCTCGAACACCGTCTCGCCGGCCGGCGTGACGAGGATGTCGGTGACCCGGTCCCCCGGCAGATGGCCGCCCGTCACCAGGACCGCGCGAGCCCCCAGCGCCAGCAGCGCCTCGGCCGCGCGCCGCTGGTCGTCGGCGCTGGCCACGGTGAGGCCGGTGAGCGCCTCCGCCTCGGGCGCATTGGGGGTCAGCAGGGCAGCGCGTGGGATCAGTTCGGCGATCATCGCATCCAGTGCGTCCCTATCAAGCAACCGCGCCCCGCCCTTCGCCGCCATCACCGGATCGACCACGGCGGGAATCGTCGGGTGCGCCGCGAGCGCGTCGGCCACCAGCCGCACCACCTGCCGGCCGCCCAGCATGCCGGTCTTGATCGCGTCCGCGCCGATGTCGGCCAGCACCACGCGGATCTGCGCGGCGATGATTTCCGGCGGGATCGGGTGGATCGCATGGACGCCCATGGTGTCCTGCACGGTGACCGCGGTGATCGCGCTCGCCGCATAGCCGCCCAGCGCCGTCACGGTCTTGATGTCGGCCTGCACCCCCGCCCCGCCGCCGCTGTCGGACCCGGCGATGATCAGGACGCGGCCCCGGCGCTGCGGTCCCTGGAAGTCAGTCATGTCCCCTGGCTTGGCGGATGGCGGCGCGCATCGCAAGCGCCTGGACCGTCTCGCGCACATCGTGCACGCGCACCGCCGCCACACCGGCGTCGGCGCCGGCCAGGGCGGCGGCGAGGGAACCGCCCAGCCGATCCCCGGCCTCTTCGGCGGTGGGGTCGAGCTTGCGGATGAAGCTCTTGCGGCTGGCGCCGAGCACCACCGGAAAGCCCAGGGCGACGATCTGGTCGAGTTCGCCGAGGAGCCGCAGGTTGTGGGCCAGGGTCTTGCCGAAGCCGATTCCGGGATCGACCCAGATCCGGGCCGGGTTCACGCCGGCGTCGATGGCGGCCTGCGCGCGGAGCCCAAGGAAACCGGCCACCTCGCGAGTCACATTCCGATAGCGCGGCGAGCGCTGCATGGTGCGCGGCTCACCCAGCATGTGCATGAGCACAATGTCGCAGCCGAGCTCCGCCGCCGTGGCCAGGCTGTCCGGCGACCATCTCAAGGCCGTGACGTCGTTCCAGGCCCTGGCCCCGGCGGCCACGGCCGCTCGGGCCACCGCCGGCTTCATGGTGTCCACCGACAGAACCGCCGACGCGCCCGCCAGCGCCTCGATCACCGGCGCGACCCGGTCGATCTCTTCCACCGCGCTGACCGGTTCGGCGCCGGGCCGGGTGGACTCGCCGCCGATGTCGAGGATCGTCGCGCCCTCGGCGATCAGCCGCCGCCCGTGGGCGACGGCGGCGTCACGGTCGATGAACCGGCCGCCATCGGAGAAGCTGTCCGGCGTGACGTTGACGATCCCCATGACCTGGGGACGACCGGTGTTCATTCGGCGGCGATCAGGGCGTCCTTGGGCAAACGCCGGGTGGCCTGCATCACTTCGAGGGCCACGATGCGGCCTTCGGCGTCGAAGTCGAGCACCACACCGGGTGAGACTTCCTCGCTCTCGCTGACTTCCTCGGTCGAGAACCGCAAGTACGCGGCATCGGACTCCTGGTCGTAGTGAAGTCGCACCGTCATGCTGGCCTCTTCGCCCTTCGGTCCAAGAATACCGTGATCACCCGGATTTCGGTATCGGTTTCCAGGCAGACCACCCGAAGCACCTTTCCGTCACGCTCCGGAAGGGTTCCGAACCGGCGCTGCGCGCCTGGGTAGCGACATCCGCGACGGACCATTCCGGTTGTCGGGCGAGGCGTTCGATCCAGGCAAGTTCTAGTCGGCGTTCGGCGGCGGCTGTCTGCGCGTGAGCGGTGAGCCGAACCGGCTTCACGCCGGCTCGGGCGCCGCGCTGGGGCCGATGATCGGACGCGGTGCGAGCGGGACCGACACGCGCGGACCGGCCGGCGCCGGCTCGGTCGGCTCGTCGCGCCGGGGCGCAATGCCCTTGAGCACGGCGATGATCTCATCGCCGCTCAGCGTCTCGTACTCCAGCAGGGCCTTGGCCAGGGTGTGCAGGTCCTCGAGCTTCTCGGTAAGGATGCGGCGCGCCTCGTCGTGGCCGCCCTGGGTGAGCCGCTTGATCTCCGCGTCGATGATCTTGGCGGTGTCTTCCGAGACGTTCTGGTTGCGCGCCACCGAGTGCCCCAGGAACACCTCCTCCTGGTTTTCCCCGTACTCCACCGCGCCCAGGGTCTCCGAATAACCCCACTTGGTGACCATCGCCCTGGCCAGCTTGGTGGCCTGGCTGATGTCGGAGCTTGCGCCGGAGGTGACCTTCTCGCGGCCGAAGATCAGCTCCTCCGCCACGCGCCCGCCGTAGAGGATGGCGATCCGCGAGGTCATCTGCTCGAAGCTCATGGACAGCTGATCGCCTTCCGGAAGCTGCATGACCATGCCCAGGGCGCGGCCGCGGGGAATGATCGTCGCCTTGTGCACCGGATCGGCGGCCGGCACGTTCAGCGCGATCAGGGCATGGCCGCCCTCGTGATAGGCGGTCATGCGCTTCTGTTCCTCGGTCATGACCATGGACTTGCGCTCGGCGCCCATCATGACCTTGTCCTTGGCCTCCTCGAAGTCGGCGTGGGTGACCATGCGCCGGTTCCTGCGCGCGGCCATCAGCGCCGCTTCGTTGACCAGGTTGGCGAGGTCGGCGCCGGAGAAGCCGGGCGTGCCGCGCGCGATCACCTTGACGTCCACGTCGGCGGCCAGGGGCACGTTGCGCATGTGCACGCGCAGGATCCGTTCGCGCCCGACGATGTCGGGGTTGGGCACCACCACCTGGCGGTCGAAGCGGCCGGGGCGAAGCAGCGCCGGGTCGAGCACGTCCGGACGGTTGGTTGAGGCGATGACGATGATCCCCTCGTTGGGATCGAAGCCGTCCATCTCCACCAGCAGCTGGTTCAGGGTCTGTTCGCGTTCGTCATTGCCGCCGCCCAGGCCGGCGCCGCGGTGACGGCCCACGGCGTCGATCTCGTCTATGAAGATGATGCACGGCGCGTTCTTCTTGGCCTGCTCGAACATGTCGCGCACCCGGCTCGCGCCGACGCCCACGAACATTTCCACGAAGTCGGAGCCGGAGATGTAGAAGAACGGCACGCCGGCCTCGCCGGCCACGGCGCGGCCGAGCAGGGTCTTGCCGGTGCCCGGAGGTCCCACCATCAGCGCGCCCTTGGGGATCTTGCCGCCCAGGCGCTGGAACTTGGCGGGGTCCTTCAGGAAGTCGACGATCTCCGTCAGGTCTTCCTTGGCCTCGTCGACGCCGGCCACATCCTCGAAGGTGACTCGGTTCTTGTTCTCGGTGAGCAGGCGGGCCTTGGACTTGCCGAAACCCATGGCGCCGCGCGCGCCGCCTTGCATCTGGCGCATCAGGAAGATCCAGATGCCGGCCATCAGCAGGATCGGCAGCACGGCCTGAACCAGCAGGCTGAGGAAGATGTTCGGGCCGGCGGGCTGGTAGCCGAACTCGACGTTGTGGGCTTTCAGGTCGCGATTGAGGTCCGGGTCGCTGTCGCTCGGGCCGAGCGCCTTGAAGGTGTGGCCCTCCTTGTCGACACCCTCGATGTCCGCGCCCTTGATGCGCACGCTCTTCACGTCGCCGGCGTCCACCTTGGCGAGCAGCTGCGAGTAGGTCATTTCGCTCGGTGCGGCGGCGCCAGGATGACCCTGGCCCTGCATGACGCTGTAGACAGCGATCAGGGCGACGATGATCACGCCCCAGATCGCCAGGTTACGAAGGTTCATCAAGGTTCGCCTCGTCGCTTTCGACTCAATTTAGGAGGCCGGGCAGGTTTTCGCTACGCGTCGCAACGCCGCCTCGTTCGGATAGGCGCCCAGAGCGGCGCTAAACCGCGCGCCCGCGAGGGCGCGGGCTGTCGGCGCGCCCGGCTGTGCAAGAATTGGGCAAGTCACCCTGCCGTCCGCGAAGACCACGGCGGGCAGCCCCGCGCGGACCGCGGGCGACAGACCGCGCAGCGCGGCGCGTTCGCGCGCAGGCAGTCTGGAGGCCACGCCGGCGAGCGGCCGCACCGTCAGGCCCGCCTCGGGCGCGGTGATCACGAAGCGGCCGTCGAACACGCTCTCGGCTTCGGGCAACGGCGCCGGGAGCAGGGCCGATCTGCGAAATTCGCCCGGTTCGCGGCAGATGCTCACGACATCGTCCGCCGACTCGACCCGCGCGCCGGCCAGGGATGCGACGAATCGCTCGCCGCGCTGGATCCTGCCGGCCAGCCGCCGCGCGGCCTCCGAACGCGGCGGTCGCGACGTCCCGGCGGCGCACAGGCAGGCCTTCGCCAGGACCCGGCCGGCGTCGTCCGGCGCGGCCGCGAGCGCCCCACTCGGCAGCGTCAGTTCGCCGCCCCCGCCTTCTCGCACGGCGGCGAGCAGCGCCGAGTCGGCGGCAGGCTCGACAGGCAGCTCGGCTTCGCCGCACTCCGCATGCATCAGCGTCCGCCGCGCGCGCGCCCGGGCATACCGCTGATCGTCGTTGGCTGGATCGTCGATCCAGGTCTCGCGGCGCGCCGCCAGCCAGTGGCGCAGGTCGGCGCGGCGCAGGCCGAGCAGGGGTCTCAGCAGGAAGACGCCGCGCCCCTGAGGCCAGGCCGGCGACGGCGACCATTCTCGCGGCGTGGGGACGCCGGCGCCCGCGGCTTGCATGGCCAGGGTCTCGGCGATGTCGTCGGCGGTGTGTCCCATCAGGATCACCTGCGCGCCTGCAGCGCGCGCGGCGTCGGCGAGCAGCGCGTGGCGCGCGGCGCGCGCCGCGGCCGCCAGGCCGGCGGCCGGCTTTGCGCCTTCCCAGCAGAGCAGACCCCAGGCGAGGCCGAGAGCTTCGGCGCGGCGCGCCACCGCCCGCGCCCAGCCGGCGGACGCGGGCTGCAACCCATGGTCCACCGTGAGCACGACGAGGCGGCGCCGCGCCGCCTTCGCCCAGGCGGCGGCGATCAGCAGGAGGGCCAGGGAATCGCTTCCGCCCGAGACGGCCACGGCGACGGGCGCGTCGCAGTCGCGATCCAGCCGCCTGCACAGGGCGGCCGCGGCCAGTTCCGGTGGTCGCGCGTCCAGCATTGCGGAGGTCAGGCGGGACACTGTGCCTCGGCCCGCGCGGCGGCGGCGCCCGACCTGACCTCGGCGTTCGCCTTCGGATAGCGGCGGGCCAGTTCGCCCAGGGTCTGGCAGGCGTTGTCCAGCTGCTTCAGCCCGATAAGCGAGTTCGACAGGCCGAGCACGGCGTCGGGCGCCCAAAGGGTCTGCGGCCAGCCACGGATAGCGCCGATGAAGGCCGACGCCGCGTCGGTATAGGCGCGCCTGGCGAGCAGGCTCTTGCCCAGCCAGTAGCGCGCCTCCGGCCCGCGTGGGCCGTCGCCGTACTGATCGACAAAGGCCTTGAACCCGGTCTCCGCCATGGCGAAGTCGCCGGTGGCGTAGGCCTGCCTGGCGCTGCCGTAGATCGTCGCGGCCGGATCGACGGCGGGGCCGGGCGCGGCCACCTCTGGAGGAAGCTGAGGCGGCGGCGGCGCGGCGAGCTGGGTCACCTTGGCCTCGAGGGCGGTCACGCGGGCCGACAGGGCGCCGTTCTCCTCGCGCAGGCCGTCGGACTCGCGTCGGGCCTCGTCGACGGCATGGCTCAGGGTCTCGATCTGGCCGTTCAGCTTGGTTAGGGACTGTTCGAGATCGCTGATCCTCTGGGTGAGGCCGGACAGCTGGCTGTCCGTGTCGGCGGGCTCGATCACCACCGGTTTGCCGGTCTCGCGGCCCTGATAGACGATGGCGCGCAGCTCGCCGACCACCTTCTCGATGCGATCGAGACGCTTGGCGGAGTGGTCGTCCAGCGGTTCGTCCATGGGGGTCTGGGCCATGGCGTGGCCGGCCACCAATGCGGCGAACAGCACCCCGCACAGGGCGGCGGCGAAATGACCGAAGGATGATTTCAGTTTCATGGTCCTATGCGTGACGCGAACCGGGGTCGAATTTGCGGCCGCTACCTGGCGCCCTGGGTGATCGCCGTTCGGCCGTTGCGGTTGCGCGCCCAGGCCTTCTCGTCCGAGCCGGGATCGATGGGCCGCTCCTTGCCGTAGGAGATCGTCTCGATCCGCCCGCCCGACACGCCGTGCGCGATCAGATAGCTCTTCACCGTGTCCGCGCGTCTGGCGCCCAGGGCGAAGTTGTACTCACGGGTGCCGCGCTCGTCGCAATTGCCCTCGATGCGCACGCGCACCGCCGGATAGCGGTTGAGCCAGGCCGCCTGGGCGTCGAGGACCGGCGTGGCGTCGGACCTGAGCACGTACTGGTCGGTGTCGAAGTAGACCAGCTCGCCGACATTGATCACGAAATCCTGGCTGGACCCCGGAATCGGTCCGGTGGGCTGGGACTGGGTGACCGGGCCGGGACCGGGCGCGGCGTTGGCCTCCGGCGCCTGTTCGGTCTGCGGCGTCGGCGCCACCGGCCCCGCGGGCTTCGGCCGCGACTCGCAGGCGACGAGCGACGCCGCCGCCAGGGCGATCACGGCCAGCCGCAGCAGGGTTTTGTGACTCGCAGTCATCGTTGCTTCCTTCGTCGTTCAGTCCGGATCGCGGACATTCTCCAGTCGGACGCTTTACCGTTTCGCTACCGCGGGACCACCCCTAGTTGATCAGCGGCGACCACGCCGGGTCGGACGCGGACAGCGGATAGGGCGCGGGTTGCAGGATACGCCCGGTGACGTCCACGGACCAAAGGCGCGCGGCGCCGCCGGCCGCCTCGCGGAAGAACATGATCACCCGGCTGTTGGGGGCCCAGGTGGGCCCTTCGTCAAGATAGCTCGTCGTGAGAATACGCTCGTCCGAGCCGTCGGGTTTCATCACTCCGATGTGGAATTCGCCCCCCTCCTGCTTGGTGAAGGCGATGAGCTTGCCGTCCGGGCTCCAGACCGGGGTGGTGTAGCGCCCAGTCCCGAACGAGATTCTGTGCACGCCCGAGCCGTCGGCGCCCATCACATAGAGCTGCGGCGAGCCGCCCCGATCGGAGTTGAACACGATCTGCGCGCCGTCCGGCGAGAACGATGGCGACGTGTCGATGGCCGGATCGGTGGTCAGGCGCGTGACGGCATGGCTGCCGAGGTCCATCACATAGACATCCGTGTTGCCGCCCTTCTCCAGCGAGAAGGCGACCTTGCGCCCGTCGGGCGAGAACCGCGGCGCGAACACCATGCCCTGATAGTGCCCCAGGGCCTCGGAACGGCCGGACTCCAGGTTCAGCAGGTAGAGGGTCGACCCGGTGGGCCGCAGCGCCATGTAGGTGATCTCCTGGCTGGAGGAGGAGAACCTGGGCGTGAAGACGAGGTAGGAGCCATCGGTGAGATAGCTCGGATTGGCGCCGTCCTGATCCATGACCGCCAGGCGCCGTACGCGCTTGAGCTTCGGTCCGCTCTCGGCGACGAACACCACCCGCGTGTCGAAGTAGCCCTTCTGTCCGGTGAGCTTCTGATAGACCGCGTCGGAGATCTGGTGGGCGACGCGACGCCAGTTGTCCGGCGTCGACCTCAGCTGCAGGCCGATGAGCTGCTCGCCGCCGTAGATGTCCCAGAGGCGGAAGTCCACGGCCAGGCGCCCATCGGCGCCGGTGGACACCTGGCCGATGATCAGCGCCTGCGCCCCGATGGACTTCCACTGGTCGAAGTGCGGCTGGACGTTCACGTCGAGCGCGCGTTCCTGGAAGCTGTTCGGATCCAGTGGGCGAAACAGGCCGGACCGCTGCAGGTCGCCGGTGACCACCTGGGCGATGTCCGCCCCGCGGTCCGCGCCCGACAGCGCGGGAATGGCGATCGGCAGGGGCTGGACCACCGCCTGGTTGACGTCGACCACGATGTCCGCGCGGGCCGCGACGGGGTTGAGCATTCCCAGCGCAGCGGTCAGCGCCGCCAGGGTCAGCATCAGGCTGTTCAGGCGCGGGCAAGCCGCGCGCAAGGTCAGGACAGGCAAGTCGTCTGGCTCCTCATTGCTTGGCGCATGCCTCCCGCGCGTCGAAGTTCACGACCAGTTTCTGGCCATAATAGGGTTCCGGATAGGGCTCGGCTTCGCGGACCGCGTCCTTGGCCCGCACCGCCGCGGCGGCGACCACCGGATCGGCGGCGTGTTCCAGCCCGCCGATGTTGACCCCGCCCATCACGCGGCCGTCGATGCCGATGGTGAAGATCACCTTCAGCTTCACGGCGTCGCCGCCCGGGGCGTCGCAGTTGGGGTTCCACAGCCGCTCCAGCAGTTGCTGCAGGCCCAGCAGGGCGCTTTGCGAGACGCCCTGGCCGGCGTCCGGGCGCGGCTGGGGCGCGGTTTCGGCGCGTGTCGGTCCGCGCGGCGCGGCGGAGGCGCGCGCGCCGCCGGCGCGGGCGGCGCGGTCGATCGCCGCCTGCAGGGCGTCGAGATTGAGCGGTTTTGTGGGCGGCGCTTGGGCGGCGGCGGGTCGGACAGGCAGGGGCGCGGGCTTCATCGCCGCCGCCGCGGGCTTGCTCGGCGCCGGCGGGGCCAGTTCGGCGGCCGGCGGCGTCGGCGGCGCCTGGGGCGTGGGGGTCTCCGCCGCGGCGGTCTGGGTCAGCGGGGCCTGCGCCGCCGGGCGCGTGTCGGTGGCCGGGTCCGACGAGACGATGTTGATCGGCACCGCGCCGCCAATGGGCAGCATCGACGGCCGGCTCGGAAACAGCACGATGAGCGCGAGCAGGCCCAGGTGCAGCGCCAGAGCCGCCAGGAAGGCGGGGGCGAGGCTGGCGTGCTCGCGGTGGCTGATCGCGCTCATCGGCCCGCCGCGTTGGTAGCCGGGCTGCCGGGCGCCGGCAGTCCCGAAGTCGGACCGCCGGTGTCGGTGATCAGGTTGATCTGCGAAAAACCGGAGGCCGAGAGGCTGGCCATCACCTGGGCGACGATTCCGTAGGAAGCGCGTCCGTCCGCCCGCACATAGATCGGCCGCTTGAATCCGGCGCCCGCCATGTCCCGCAGCGCCGGCGACAGCGACGCGAAGGGGACCAGGGTCTGATTCAGGAAGATCGACCCGTCGGCGCGGATCGAGACGGTCAGCGGCTCCGTCTGGTCCTGCATGGCGCCTGCCTCGGTCTTCGGCAGCTGCAGCGGCACGCCGACGGTGAGCAGCGGCGCGGAGACCATGAAGATGATCAGCAGCACCAGCATCACGTCCACCAGCGGGGTGACGTTGATCTCCGCCAGGGCGCCGCGGCGGCCCCTGCTGCGCCGGCCGCGCCGTCTGCCCCCCGCCGAGTAGGCGTCATGGGTGGAGAGCGGCATGGCGGCCTATCCGGCGCGCTCGGCCAGCCGCCGCTGGATGGCGGTGACCAGATCGTCGGCGAACCCCTCCAGGCGCGAGGAGAACTTGCCCGCGTCGGTGGAGAACTTGTTGTAGGCGATATAGGCGGGGATCGCCGCCGCCAGGCCGGCTGCCGTGGCGAACAGCGCCTCGGCGATGGACGGCGCCACCACCGACAGGTTGGTGTTCTTCTGGATCGCGATGGACTGGAAGGCGTGCATGATGCCCCAGACCGTGCCGAACAGGCCGATGAACGGCGAGGCGGTGGCCACGATGGCAAGGCTTCCCAGACCCTCCTCCACCCTCTGGCTCTCCCTGGAGATCACCGCGCCCAGCACCCGGTCGATGCGCTGCACCAGGAACGCCGTCTGAGCCTCCATCTGGCCGGCGGCGAGCAGACCCTTGTTGCGCGCTTCGCGCCACTCGCGCAGCGCCGCCTGCAGCATGCGCGGCAGGGCATGCTTGGGCTGCGCCCCGGCGGCTTCGGCCACGTCTTCCAGCGCCCGCCCGGAACTCACCTCGTCCTCGAAGCGGTTCGCCTCGCTGTTCAGCAGGGCGTAGCGCACGAAGCGGTCGATGATCACCGCCCAGGACCAGAGCGAGGCGATGGCCAGCCCCACCAGCACGCCCTTCACCACCCAGTCGGCGCGCAGGAACAGGTGGATGACGGAGAAGCTTTCCGGGGTGATCGGGGCGGAGGGATCCATTGTGCTTCGGGAAGGGTCCTCTGGAAGACGACCATCGGCCTGGTGCGGCCGGATGGCTTGGCGGTTTGGTTAAACTATGGCGCGCCTTGGGTCAGCAGGGGGCGCAGGCGCTCGACCAGGTCGGCCGGCGGGCGGCGCGCGCGGCCTTGCGGGGTGATGCAGGCGACCTCAACGCGGGCCTCGGCGATGAGGTCGGCGTCGCGCTCAAGCTTCTGGCGGACCACCACGCGGGCGCCGGCCATGGCCTCGTAGGCGGTCACCACCGTCAGGGCGTCGTCGATGCGCGCGGCCTGGCGGAAGTCCACGGCGATGCTGGTCACGGTGAAGGCGCAGGGATCGGCCCGCTCCAGCAGCGCCCGATGACTGATCCCCGCCGTCCGAAGGTAGTCCGACCGGCCGCGCTCGAAATAGCGCAGATAGTTGGCGTGATAGACCACGCCGGTGAAGTCGGTGTCCTCGTAGTAGACGCGAACCGGCAGCCGGTGCTCGCGGCCGTGAAAGGCGCCGGAGGCGGGCTCCGCCCCGCCCACTAGCCCTCCTCCTCGAACAGCCCCGGCTGGCCCTTGGGCGCGGCGGGTTCGGCGAGGCCGAGGTGCAGATAGGCCTTGCCGCAGGCCAGGCGCCCGCGCGGGGTGCGCTGGATGAAGCCCTGCTGGAGCAGGAAGGGCTCGATCACGTCCTCCACCGCGTCGCGCGCCTCGGCGATGGCGTAGGCCAGGGTCTCCACCCCGGCCGGACCGCCGCCGTAGTGCTCGATCAGCGCGCGCAGATAGCGACGGTCGAGGTTGTCGAGCCCGGCCTCGTCCACCTCCAGCCGGGCCAGCGCGTGAGACGCGACCTTGCGGTCGATGAGCGGCGTGCCGTCGGACGCGGCGAAGTCCCGCACCCGGCGCAGCAGCCGGCCGGCCACCCGCGGCGTGCCCCGGGCCCGCGCCGCGATCTCGGCCGCCCCTTCCGGCGCGAGGCTGGTCCCCATCTTCCGTGCCGCCGCCGCCAGCACCTGCTCAAGCTCAGCCGGGCTGTAGAACTCCAGCCGCAGGGGAATGCCGAAGCGGTCGCGCAGGGGCGTGGCCAGCAGGCCTGCGCGCGTGGTGGCGGCGACCAGGGTGAAGGGCGCCAGGTCGATGCGGATCGAGCGCGCGGACGGTCCCTCGCCGATGATCAGGTCGAGGGCGTGGTCCTCCATGGCCGGATAGAGGATCTCCTCCACATTGGCCGCCAGGCGATGGATCTCGTCGATGAACAGCACGTCGCGCGGTTCGAGGTTGGTGAGGATGGCCGCCAGGTCGCCGGCCTTGGCCAGCACCGGACCGGACGTGCCCCGGAAGTTGACGCCCAGTTCCCGGGCGATGATCTGGGCCAAGGTGGTCTTGCCGAGGCCGGGTGGGCCGAACAGCAGCACATGGTCGAGGGCCTCGCCGCGAGCCCGCGCCGCCTCGATGAACACCCTCAGATTGCCCTTGGCCTGGGCCTGGCCGACGAACTCGTCGAGGGTCTGCGGCCGAAGCGCCCGGTCGGCCGTCTCGAACGCCGCCGGCTCGCCGGACACGAGGCGCGTCATCCTGCTTGGCTCCCGCTGAGCGCTGTGGGCATTGCGGATGAGGTCTGGGTCCCGGTCTTCGCCGGGATGAGCGGAGTGGGGGGAGTCACCGGCCCAGCTCCTGCAACGCCGCCTTGATCAGGACGGCCTCCGGGGCCTCCTCGCCGAGGCGGATGGCGGCCTGGTCGACGACCCGGCGGGCGGCGGCCTCGACGACCCCGAGGCTCATCAGCGCCGCCACGGCCTCGCCGGCGGGGGAGGGCGCCGCGCCCATCGCGGCGGCCTGGGCGTGGAAGGCGGCGACGGCCTGGCCGGCGATGGGCTTGTCCTTCAGCTCGGTGACGATGCGCAGCGCGAGCTTCGGCCCGACCCCGTTGGCCCGGGCGACGGATTCCTTGTCGCCCCGCGCGGCGGCGGCGGCCAGTTCGCCGGGGCTCAGCACGTCCAGCACGCCCAGGGCGGCCTTGGGCCCGACCCCCTGGATGTCCTGCAGCGCGACGAAGGCGTGGCGCTCATCGCGGGTGAGGAAGCCGTAGAGCCGCATGCCCGCCTGCTCGCTCCACTGGGTCTCCACGTGCAGCAGGGCCTCGTCGCCGAGCGCCGGCAGATGGCCCAGGGTCCTCGACCCGCAGCGCACGACGTATCCGACGCCGCCGACGTCGATCAGCGCCTCCTCCTCGCCCACCTCCGCGACGAGCCCGCGCAGCCGCCCTATCATCCTGCTTTGCTCCTTGCGGAGCTTCGCAGGACAAGTCCTGCCAACCCTCCGAAGCCTAGGCGAAGGTGGGTCACGCCGCGGCCCCATAGTTGCGGGCGCGGCGGGCGTGGGCATGGCAGATGGCGACGGCCAGGGCGTCGGCCGCGTCGGCGGTGGGGCCGCCCGCCGTGGGCAGCAGCCGGGCGATCATGAAGGCCACCTGGTCCTTGTCCGCCCCGCCGGTGCCGACCACCGCCTTCTTGACCACCTTGGCGGCGTATTCCGCCACCGGCAGGCCAGCGGCGGCCGGCGCGATCATCGCCGCCGCCCGGGCATGGCCGAGCTTGAGGGTGGACGAGCCATTGGCGGTCATGAAGGTCTCTTCCACCGCCGCCTCGTGCGGGCCGTGGGCGGCGATCACCGCGCGGACCGCCTCGAAGACGCAGAGCAGGCGCTCGGCCAGGGGCAGCTTGTCGTCCGGCGCGATCACCCCGTGGGCGATGTGGGAGAGCCGCGCGCCGTCCAGCGCCACGACGCCCCAGCCGGTGCGCCGCAGGCCCGGGTCCAGGCCGAGAATGCGAATCGCGTTCGTCATGTGTTCCGCCAACATCGCGCGCCGCGAGGCCTAGGGGAAGCGCCGGATAGGGTTAAGGGAGGGTTACTTTTTCTGCGGGGAACCTCCCCAAGACGCGGGGGCCGCGGTTGGGCAGACTGCGGCCGTGATTCACGTTCCCACCCATCCCCTCGCCCATGTCGCGTTCGATCTGCTGGCCTGGTCGTCGGGCGCCGCAGTTGGCTACGGCCTGTACGGTTGGCGGCTGCGCGAGCGACTGGGCCAGGTGGCGCGGGTGGCCGGGCCGGGCTACTTTGCGTGCCTCGCGGTTGGCGCGGCGGCGGGCGCGTGGGCGGCAGGGTCGCTGAACACCCTGCAGGACGCCGAACCCGCCTTGTCGCACAGCATCGTCGGCGCTCTGGTCGGCGCGATCGTCTGCGTGGAGTTCTACAAGGCCCTGCGCGGCATCCGCGGCTCCACGGGCAGCGTCTTCGTGGGCTCTTTCGCCGTGGGCGCGGTGGTGGGACGCTGGGGCTGCCTGTTCGCCGGCCTGCCGGACCGCACATACGGCGTGCCCACCACCCTGCCCTGGGGCGTCGACCTGGGCGACGGCGTCTCGCGCCACCCGGTGCAGATCTACGAGAGCCTGTCGATGGCGCTGTTCCTGGCCGTCTACCTTGTCGGACTGGCCCGCCGCGACGACTGGGCCATGCGGCGGGGCTTCTACGCCCTTTGTATCTGGTACGGGGCGCAACGCTTCGCCTGGGAGTTCCTCAAGCCCTATCCCAAGGTTGCAGGGCCGTTTAATCTCTTCCACGTGCTGTGCGGGGGGCTTGTGGTCTATGGCGTCGTCTACTGGCTTCGCGATCTCTCCGACCAGCGCGCCGGCGCTTCGCAAGAGCGCGCCCTACCTGTTCCTCGGCCAGACCACCAGCCTTTGTGAAACCTGCCTGGCCCTGGTCCAGGCCAAGATCATCGCCGAGAACGGCGCCGTCTTCTTCCAGAAGCGCTGCCCCTATCACGGGGTGCAGAAGACACTGATCGCCGACGACGTGGCCTACTGGAAGTCGCAGCGCGACTGGCTGAAGCCCGGCGATCGGCCCCTGCGTCCCCACACCACCACCGAGCACGGCTGCCCCTACGACTGCGGCCTGTGTCCCGACCACGAGCAGCACTCCTGCCTGGCCATCCTGGAGATCAACGACGCCTGCAACCTCACCTGTCCGGTCTGTTTCGCGGGTTCGGGCGTCGGACGCGGTGGGCATCGTTCGATGGCCGAGGTCGAGGCCATGCTGGACGCCATCGTCGCTTCGGAGGGCGAGCCGGACCTGGTGCAGCTGTCCGGCGGCGAGCCGACCATCCACCCCCGGTTCTTCGAGATCCTGGCGGCGGCCAGGGCGCGGCCGATCCGGCATCTGATGATCAACACCAACGGGCTGCGCATCGCCCGTGAGCCGGGGTTCGCCGAACGACTCGCCGAGTTCATGCCCGGCTTCGAGGTTTATCTGCAGTTCGACAGCCTGCGGCGAGAAGCGCTGATGGACTTGCGCGGCGCGGACCTGTCGCGAGTTCGCATCGAGGCGCTGGAGGCCCTGGAGCGGGCGAGTGTGTCCACCACATTGGTGGTGACGGTGAAGAAGGGGGTCAACGACGACGAGATCCCCGACATCGTGACCTTCGCCCTCGGCTGGCGCTGCGTGCGCGGGGTCACCTTCCAACCGATCCAGGACGCCGGCCGCAACGACGGCTTCGACGCCCGGAACAACCGCATCGTGCTGACCGAAATCCGCCGACGGATCGCCGAGGCGGGGGTGTTCGACCTGGCCGACCTGATCCCCCTGCCCTGCAACCCGGACCAGATCTGCATCGGCTATGGCCTGCGCGACGGGACGAAGGTCTCGCCGATCACCGCCATGCTGCCGCGCGAGGTGCTGGTGGCCGCCGCGCCCAACACCGTGGCCTTCGAGGCTTATCCGGAGTTGCAGAAGCGGGTGTTCGACCTGCTGTCGCTGTCCACGGCCCAGGGAGATACCTCGGAGAAGCTGTCCAGCCTGCTGTGCTGCCTGCCCGAGGTGGCCGCGCCGGAGGGGCTGGCCTATGAGCACACCTTCCGGGTGGTGATCTCGCAGTTCCTCGACCGCTACAACTTCGACCTGGGCACGGTGAAGCGCAGTTGCGTGCATTTCGTGGAGCCGGACGGCCGGATCATCCCCTTCGACACCTACAACACCTTCTATCGCCAGGGCGCGGCCGGCGCCGGCGCCCTGGCGCGCGGACGGCGCGCGCCATGACCGAACCGCCTCCGGCTCAAGGCAACCGGAACGGCTTCCTCGGCGGCTGCCTGATCGCCGCCGGCGCGCTGCTGGCCCTGCTCAGCGGCCTGTGCACCGCAGTGTACTTCGTGGCGGTCGCTAGCAACTCGCCGGTGTCGCCCAGGTCGATAGGCGGCGCCGCGTTGGTCGCCCTCATCTTCGGCGGGATACCCATCCTGATGGGCGCGGGGCTGATCTGGGGCGGCGTCGCGGTCCTGCACCCGTCCAGGAAGCCGGACCCCAAGAGAGCGGCGAAGACGTTCGAATGAGTGAGGGCCGCGACTTGGACGAGCAGGCCCGCGCCGAGCGACTGGCGTCGGCGCGGATATCCATGACCATCGGCGGCCTGATGGCGGTGCTCTGCGGCTCCTGCACCGTCGTCGTCATCGGCAATGATCTGGCCTCGCGCTATCCGTCATCGGGTCTAGACGTCATCGCGTTGATCGTAGGCGGCTTCCCCGCCGCCGTGGGCGGGTTTCTGTTCCTGGCCGGCCTCCGCACCTACCGCCAGTCGCGGCCACCCTCGCCACCGGGCGGCTAGCCCCTACCCCGCCAGCTGCGCCAGTTCTGCTTCTTCGATCTCATAGTTGCCCCAGATGTTCTGAACGTCGTCCTCGTCATCGAGGGCGTCGATGAGTTTCATCAGGGTGGCCACGTCGGCGCCGGTCACCGGGGTGGCGGTGTTCGGCTTCCAGACGATGGCGGTGGACCTGGCAAGGCCCAGCGCGGCTTCCAGGGCCTCGGCCACGGCGGCCATGTCCTCGAAGGCGGTGTAGATGGTGTGGCCCTCGGCGTCGCTTTCCACGTCCTGGGCGCCGGCGTCGATGGCGGCGTCCATCACCGCCTCCTCTGAGCCGGCAGACGACGGATAGGTAATCTCGCCCACCCGCTCGAACATGAACGACACCGCGCCGGTCTCGGCCATGTTGCCGCCGTGCTTGCTGAACGCCGCGCGGATGTTGGCCGCGGCGCGGTTGCGGTTGTCGGTGAGCGCTTCGACGATGAGGCCGACGCCGCCCGGGCCGAAGCCCTCGTAGCGGACCTCCTCCATGGTGTCGGCGTCGCCGCCCTGGGCCTTCTTGATCGCCCGGTCGATGTTGTCCTTGGGCATGGACTCGGCCTTGGCGTTGGCGATCGCCAGCCGCAGACGCGCGTTGGCCGCGGGGTCAGGCAGGCCCTGCTTGGCGGCGACGGTGATATCGCGCGACAGCTTGGAGAAGACCTTGGAGCGGGTCTTGTCCTGGCGGTCCTTGCGGAACTGGATGTTCTTGAACTTTGAGTGTCCGGCCATGGATGTTCGGCGAGTCTGGTTTGGGCGCCGCTTCTAGCGCCCCGGCGGCGCGGACGAAAGCTTTGTCCGCCCATGAGATAGATCATGCCGCCGGCGCCGTGTTCGGCCTATGACAGCGCCATGGACGCGGAACCGCGACACCGCGTCTGTCGTTCGCCGGACGCAGCAAGGAGGCCTGGCCATGGACGAAGACCTGAGGGACCCGGAGGTCCTGCCCGAGGAGATCGTGCACTGGCAGCCGAACCACCAGCCGCTCGCCGCGGCCAATCTGGGCGTCGCCACCGGCGGCGGCGCGGCTGGCAGCGTGGCGACGCTGGCGATGATGGTCGGCGCCCTGGCGGTGGGCGCCCTGGCCATCGGGGCGCTGGCCATCGGCACAGTGGCGATCGGCCGCCTGGCCGTCGGCCGGGCCCGCTTCGGCAAGGTGGAAATCGACGAACTGACGGTGAAGAAGCTGAGGGTGCTGGAGCGGTAGGCCACCACCCGGCGTCACCCCGGGCGAAGCCCCCGGGCTTGATCCGGGGGCGCAGACCCGGGGCCGGCCGGGCCGGTTCCTCGCTGGATGTCGTCTAGGAGCCGGCTGGTCCGGCCCCGGCTCTTCGGCCCGCCGCGCGGGCCTGCGGCCGGGGTGACGCGGTCTGAGTTCAGGCGCTCACCTGCTCCACCACGGGCACGGTCTGGGAGAGACGGCCGCCGATGCGGATGGGCTCCAGGCGCAGCGCCAGACCCGTGGCGTCGTCGGTCTCCACATAGACGCCGCACACCGTGGCCGGACCCTCGGCGGGCTTGAAGCGGCCCTGGGAGATGCGGGTGGTGAACCGGCGCAGCGGCTCTTCCTTCTGGTTGCCGATGACGCTGTCGTAGTCGGCGCAGGCCCCCGCGTCGGTCTGGTAGGCGCTGCCGCCCGGCAGGATCTGGCCGTCGGCCGTCGGGACGTGGCTGTGGGTGCCGACCACCAGGCTGGCGCGGCCGTCGCAGAAGTGGCCCATGGCCATCTTTTCGGAGGTGGCCTCCGCATGGATGTCGACGATGATCGCGTCGGCCGCCGCGCCCAGGGGGCAGGCTTCCAGCTCGCGGTCCACGGCGGCGAAGGGATCGTCCAGGGCGTCCATGTGCACCCGGCCGAGCAGGTTGATCACCAACACCCGCCGCCCGCGCTCGATCTCGAACAGCTGGGCGCCGCGGCCCGGGACGTCGGACAGGGGCGGATAGTTCAACGGGCGGATCAGCCGAGGTTCGCGCACGATGTAGGTGAGCGCCTCCTTCTGGTCCCAGGAATGGTTGCCGAGGGTCAGGCAGTCCGCGCCGGCCTCGAACAGCTCGCGCGCGGTGTTCTCGGTAATGCCGAAGCCGGCCGCGGCGTTTTCCGCATTGATCGCCACGAAGTCGAGGCCGAGGCGACGGCGCAGGGGCGCCAGGTGCTGGGCCAAGCCGTCACGGCCCGAGCGGCCGACCACATCTCCGAAGAACCCAAGACGCATCAGTTGTCCTTTCCGGCTTCGATATAGCCGGTTTCGGTGAGGATGGCGTCCAGCCGCTGGTCGTGCGGCGCGCAGGGCACCCGGGCCACCTCCTGGCCGGCGTAGGCCAGGCCGATGACCACGACAGGACGACGGGCGCGAAGCTCGCGCAGGGTGCGGTCGTAGTGGCCGCCGCCCTGTCCCAGCCGGCGGCCCTGCCGATCGAAGGCGAGGACCGGGGCCAGCACCAGGTCGGGAACCACCTCGGGCGCGGTGGGCGGCGGCGCCGGCACGCCGAGGGCGTCGGCCGCGAGGGCGCCCACCAGCATGCGGAAGACCAGCGGCGAGGCGCGGTCCACGGTCACCGGCAGCGCCAGGGTCCAGCCGGCGGCGGCCAGGCGCGCCATCAGCGGCAGGGGATCCAGCTCGGCGCCCACCGGGTGGTAGCCGGCGGCCACACCGGGCGGCGCGATGAGATGGGCGGGGAAGGCCAAGGCGGCGCGCCCGGCGGCGTCTCGCGTGTCGGCGCGCAGGGCGCGGCGGCGATCGCGCATGGCCGTGCGCAGGCGGGACTTCAGCGGATCGGCAGGCTCGGCCAAGGGCCTCCTTGAAAGGGTGGCGGCGCCGCGAAGAACCGTGAAGGCGGTTTCAATCCCCTCGGACCTGGTAGACCAGGTGGGCGCCGTGTGCCCGGGCCCACGAGCCCGGCCAGGGACAGCTCCCTTACGAGTGAATTAAGGTCCCCGGGATTTGATGCCTTCGACGCGAGCCGCAGCAAGACCCGCCTGCACGCAAGGTAGGGCGGCCAGGGCCGAGTCACAAGCCTGAGCTCCCTCCCCATCATGGGGAGGGACGATCGCGTAGCGATCCGGGTGGGGATGTGCGGAGCGTCAACGTTCGCCGGAAGCGTTCGCGCACCTCGCCAGAGTCCCCCACCCGAGGGGGGCGGCG
>JBIOEG010000073.1:0-21427 GCA_044445825.1 Caulobacterales bacterium | reverse complement strand
GGTAGGAGATGAAGATGTCGGTCATGGACTGGCGCTTTCGGCCGCCGCGGGCGGCTTCCCCCCCGCCAGGGCGATGCCGTCCAGGAACAGCTTGCGTTGAGCAGGGTCGCGCAACCAGTTTGCCGCGAAGGCCTCGAGGGGTTGCGAAGACAGGGCGCGAAAGCGCGCCAGCGCCGCCTGCGCCTCGCTGGCTTGTGCGAGGTGACCGTAGGCGGCGGCCAGGAAGGCCTGGGGCATCGGCGCGTCGACGTGTTGGGCGAACTCCTTCACCAGTGGGACCGCTTCGCTGAAGCGCCCCTGCTGGAACAGCGCCCGGCCGATGTGGCCGATCGTTTGCGATTGCTGCGGTCCCAATGGGTCCAGCCGAAGCGCGGTCCTGAGGTTCTCGACGGCGGCGTCCGTCTCTCCCGCGCGAACGCGCAAAATGCCGCTATTCAGCCAAGCGGACGCGCAACCGGGGTTCAGCGTCAGGGCTCGTTCGAGAAGCGCCACGGCGGCCCCATGGTCACCTTCGAGGAAATCGACGCTCAGGGCGACTCTGCCGAGCACGGCGGCGTCGTCGCCAGCCGCCTTCAGCGCGCGATGCGCCAGCTCGAGGCCAAGGCGACGATGACCCTCCAGGTCATCTGACCACCCATTCAGGACGATGATCCGGTGACAGACCGCTGCAACGGCGAGGGCGGGACCGAAGTCGGGGTCGAGGGTGATGGCGCGGGTCGCCAGATCGAGCGCCTCCAGCACATTGGCTCGGAACATCGTGCGCTGCAGGGGCAAGGCGCGAAGGTAGAGGTCGTAGCTGCTCAGGTTGCCGGTGGGCCGGGCCGAGGCGCGGCGGATCTCGGCCAGCAGCACGGTCGGCTCGATCTTGCCGGCGACCGCCAGCGCCACGCTGTCCTGCAGGGCGAAGACGTCCTCGAGCGTGTCCTCGAAGCGATGGGTCCAGATTTGCGCGCCGTCCGCGGCGTCGATCAGCTGCACGCCGATGCGAACACGGCCCCCGGCCTTGCGGACGCTGCCTTCGAGCACATAGCGCACGCCCAGTTGACGCGCGGCGTCCTGGGCGGCGACACCCTTGCCCTTGAAGGAGAGGCTCGAGCCGCTGGCGATGACGAAGATCGAGCGGATGCGCGACAGCGCCTCGACGATCTCCACCACCATGCCGTCGGCGAAGTAGTCCTGCTCAGGGTCGCCGGAGAGGTTGGCGAACGGCAGCACGGCGATGGAGGGCTTGGTGGGCAGCGGGAGCGGGGAGTCGGCGACCGGCGTGGCAGCCGTGGCCAAGCCCCCGAAGAGATCGGCGATGCTGGCGACGACCTTGCGCCAGCCGGGCGCGGCGACATCGCCGGTCCAACCTGACAGATCCGCGCATTGGATCGTGTCGAACGGCATCGGCAGCCGGGCCGTGTCGGTGGCGACCTGAACCAGCTTGCGATCCTCGCGCGCCCGATTGGCTTCCGACATCACCCACTCGGACTGCGCCGCGTCCGCCGACCAGATCACCACGGCCGCCTTCGCCGCCGTCATCTGCTCCTCGATCACCCTGCTGTAGGTGCGATGCGCCGGCAGGTCGTCGTCGATCCACACGCTGTAGCCCATGGCGCGGAGGCCCTCGGCGACCGCCTGGGCCTGCTTCGCGGTGGACCGCGCGTAGGAGATGAAGACGTCGGACATGGGGGCGACCCCACCCCTCGGTCGCTGACACAACCGTAGCTATCGCGTGGAGCGGGGGGCAAGGGAAACGTCGCGAAAGTCCGGAAGCTGGAGCGAGATTGACGGCGACTAGCGACCCCTTCTCTGCCGTTGCCAGCGTCTGCTCTGAGGTCGCTAGATCACCATCAGGTCGTGGCCGACGATGATCTCCCCCTTGAAGAACTGCGCGGCCGCCGCGCGCCATTCCGAGTCGCTGACGCTCGCATCGCTTGGCGAGAGGTGCGAGAGCACCAGGGTCCTGACGCCGGCCTCCTGGGCTATCCGCCCGACCTCCTCCGCCGGCGAGTGGTCCGCGTGCATGTGATGCATGACGGCCTCGATCGAAGTGGGGAGGAGGCCCTGCTGCAAGAGGCGGCGCTCGCGCGCTTCGATTGCGGCGAAGTTGATCGCCTCGTGGACCAGCACGTCCGCGCCCTTGGCCATCTGCGCCACCGCCTCCAGCGGGACGGTGTCACCGGAGAAGGCGATCGAGCGGTCGTGGAAGTCGAAGCGATAACCGTAGGCCGGCGTCACGGGCGGATGCTGCACCAGCACCGACGTCACCTTGACGTTCTCGTCCTCCATCACCGGTCCCGCCGTCGGCAGGTCATGGACCTCGATCATCTGCAGCGGCGGCATCTGGAAGTCCTCGGCCCAGAAATCGATCGTCACCTTCTGGGACCGTAAGTAGTCCTCGGTCATCTGCGACAGCGGAGGCGGGCCAAAGGCGCGTACGCCGTGGAGCAAGCCACGGGTCCAGCCGATCACCAGGAGAGGGCCGTACTCGATGTTGTGGTCGGGATGGTGGTGAGTGATGAAGATGGCGCGCAGGGCCTTGAAGGCCGTGCCGGTGCGGGCGAACTGGTTGGTCACCCCAAGCCCGCAGTCCAGCACGTAGGCCGCGCCGTTACACACCATGAGGTGCGAGGTCATGCGACGCAGCTGGCCTGGCACTGGGCCGCCGCCCGTGCCCAGCAGAACCAGTTTGGTTCCCTGGGCGGCTTTGAGGGCGGCGCGCACCTGCGACACGAGGGCGGCTTGTGCTTGCTCGGCTCCTGCCCAGGCGTCTTCCGCCGTTGCGACAGACGCCGTTCCGATCGCCATCGTCGATCCGGCCGCGACGCTGGTCAGCAGTCCGCGGCGCGAAAGGCTAGGCCCCAGCTTCTCCAAGTCGCGCCCCCTAGGCTTTAGTCCGCAAGCTGCACTGGCAACCTTGAGCTGTAAAGATGGGATTGCCGCCCACGACGACGTAACGCGAGCCTGGGGAGCGCTGCCGGGCGGGAACCAAGCGTCAGATTCTATCCACTAGGTCCCAACGCCCCGCGCCAACCTTCACCATGGCCGTGTCCCGCGCTCCGCCTCGAGACGTCGCACGGCGTCGCGCACCGCCGGGTCGAGCCCCTGCCCTGACGCTCGCAAGTGCTCGACGATCTGCGCCCGCATCCTCGGGTCCCAGAACCGGCGCAGGTGGTCTTCGATCCCGTCCACCGCCGCCGCTTCGCCCTGGGCGGAGAAGAACTTGCCAATCTGATTGGCCATGTAGACCAGCTTGCCGGTGTCCATGGCCTATTCGGCGGCGATGTGGCGGCGCGCGCGGGCCATCGCCTCGTAGTCCTCCTGCCAGTCGGTCGGCCCGTTGGACGGCGAGACCTGCACCGCCGTGACCTTGTACTCCGGGCAATTGGTCGCCCAGTCGGAGTATTCCGTGGTGACCACATTGGCCTGGGTCGAGGGGTGGTGGAAGGTGGTGTAGACCACGCCCGGGGCCACCCGCTCGGTGATCAGGCAGCGCAGGGCCGTCTCGCCGGCGCGGCTGGCCACCTTCACCCAGTCGCCGTCCTTGATTCCCCGGTCCTCCGCATCCTGCGGGTGGACCTCCAGGCGGTCCTCGTCGTGCCAGATCTCATTGGCGGTGCGCCGGGTCTGGGCGCCGACATTGTACTGCGTCAGCACCCGCCCGGTGGTCAGCAGCAGCGGGAAGCGGGGCCCCACCTTCTCGTCGGTGGCCACATATTCGGTGATCATGAACCGGCCGAGGCCGCGGGCGAACGCGCCCATGTGCATCACCGGCGTGCCTTCCGGCGCCTTGTCGTTGCAGGGCCACTGCACCGATCCCAGCTCGTCCAGCTTCGCATAGGAGACCCCCGCGAAGGTGGGCGTCAGGGCCGCGATCTCGTCCATGATCTGCGATGGATGCTCGTAGGCCATGGGATAGCCCATGGCGTTGCTGAGCTGCTGGGTGATCTCCCAGTCGGCGAGGCCGTTCTTCGGCCGCATCACCCGTCGCACCCGCTGGATGCGGCGCTCGGCGTTGGTGAAGGTGCCGTCCTTCTCCAGGAAGGTCGATCCCGGCAGGAAGACGTGGGCGTAGTTCGCGGTCTCGTTGAGGAAGAGGTCGTGCACCACGACGCACTCCATGGCCGCCAGGCCGGCGGCCACGTGCTGGGTGTTGGGGTCGGACTGCAGGATGTCTTCGCCCTGGATGTAGAGGCCCAGGAACGAGCCGTCGCAGGCCGCGTCCAGCATGTTGGGGATGCGCAGGCCGGGCTCGACATCGAGGCCGACGCCCCAGAGCCCCTCGAACATCTGCCGCGTCGCGTCCTCGGAGATGTGCCGGTAGCCGGACAGCTCGTGCGGGAACGAGCCCATGTCGCACGATCCCTGCACATTGTTCTGGCCGCGCAGGGGATTCACCCCGACGCCCGGCTTGCCGAGGTTGCCGGTGGCCATGGCCAGGTTGGCGATGGCCATCACCGCCGTCGAGCCCTGGCTGTGCTCGGTGACGCCGAGGCCATAGTAGAACGCCGCATTACCGCCGGTGGCGTAGAGCCGCGCCGCGGCGCGCAGCTCGGCAGCGGGAACGCCCGAGGTCTTCTCCACCTCTTCGGGGCTGTTCACCGGCAGGGCCGCGAAGGCCGCCCAGGCCTCGAAGGCGTCCCGGTCGCAACGCTCGCGCACGAAGGCCTCGTCCACTAGGCCCTCGGTGACCACCACATGCGCCAGGGCCATCAGCACCGCCACATTGGTCCCGGGCAGCAGCTGCAGGTGGTGCGAGGCCTGGATGTGCGGCGTGCGCACCAGGTCGATGCCGCGCGGGTCGATGACGATCAGCCTGGCGCCGGCGCGCAGCCGCCGCTTCATGCGGCTGGCGAACACCGGATGGGCGTCCGTGGGATTGGCCCCCATCACCACGATGACGTCGGCGGCTTCGACGCTGTCGAAGTCCTGGGTGCCCGCCGAAGTGCCGAATGTCGCCTTCAGGCCGTAGCCGGTGGGCGAGTGGCAAACCCTCGCGCAGGTGTCGACGTTGTTGTTGCGAAAGCCGGCGCGCACCAGCTTCTGGACGAGGTAGGTCTCCTCGTTGGTGCAGCGCGAGGAGGTGATGCCGCCCACGGAATCCTTGCCGTACTCGGCCTGCAGGCGCTTGAACTCCGACGCCGTGTGGGCGATCGCCTCGTCCCAGCTCACCTCGCGCCAGGCGTCGTCGATGCGCTCGCGGATCATCGGCCGCAGGATCCGCTCGCGGTGGCTGGCGTAGCCGTAGGCGAAGCGGCCCTTGACGCAGGAGTGGCCGCGATTGGCCTTGCCGTCCTTCCACGGGACCATGCGCACCACCTGCTCGCCGCGCATCTCCGCCTTGAACGTGCAGCCGACCCCGCAGTAGGCGCAGGTGGTGACCACCGAATGCTCCGGCTGGCCGAGGTCGATGACGCTCTTCTCGGTGAGGGTCGCCGTGGGGCAGGCCTGCACGCAGGCGCCGCAGGACACGCACTCGGACTGCATGAACGGCTGGTCTTGCGACGCCGAAACCTTGGAGCCGAAGCCGCGCCCGGCGATTGTCAGGGCGAACGTGCCCTGCACCTCGTCGCAGGCGCGCACGCAGCGCGAGCAGACGATGCATTTGGCGGGGTCGAAGGCGAAATAGGGGTTCGACTCGTCGCAGGGCAGCGCCAGGTGGTTCTCGCCGGCGTAGCCGTAGCGCACCTCGCGCAGGCCCACCTCGCCCGCCGTGTCCTGCAGCTCGCAGTCGCCGTTGGCCGCGCAGGTGAGGCAATCCAGCGGATGGTCGGAGATGTAGAGCTCCATCACCCCATTGCGCAGACGCTTCAGCTTGTCCGACTGGGTGGTGACCGCCATGCCCTCGGCCACCGGCGTGGTGCAGGAGGCCGGCGTCCCGGTCCGGCCCTCGATCTCCACCAGGCAGAGCCGGCATGAGCCGAAGGCTTGCAGGCTGTCGGTGGCGCACAGCTTGGGCAGCCTGATCCCGGCTTCCATGGCCGCGCGCATCACCGACGTTCCCGCCGCAACGGTGACCGCAAAGCCGTCGATGCTCAGGCTGACGGTCTCGTCGGCCTTCGACGGCGGCGTGCCGAAATCGGGTTCGCGGATCAATTGCATGGTCGCATCCTACGCCTTCGCCAGCCTCATCGCACGCCCGCGGAAGTCCGCCGGGAAGTGGGTGATGGCGCTCATCACCGGATAGGGCGTGAGCCCGCCCAGGGCGCAGAGCGATCCGAACTGCAGGGTGTGGCAGAGGTCCTCCACCAACGCCAGATTGGCTTCCACGTCCCGGCCGTCGATCACCTTCTGCACGGTCTCGGCGCCGCGGATCGAGCCGATGCGGCAGGGCGTGCACTTGCCGCAGCTCTCCAGGGCGCAGAACTCGAAGGCGAATCGCGCCTGGGCGGCCATGTCCACGGTGTCGTCGAACACCACCATGCCGCCATGTCCGACCAGCCCGTCCCGCGCGGCGAAGGCCTCGTAGTCATAGGGCGTATCGAACAGGGCCGGCGGGAAATAGGCGCCCAGCGGCCCGCCGCACTGCACGGCCTTCACCGGCCGCCCGGACGCCGTGCCGCCGCCGATATCCATGACGATCTGGCCGAGGGTCAGGCCGAACGCAGCTTCATACAGGCCGGGACGTTTCACATTGCCGGCCAGCTGGATCGGCTGGGTCCCGCGCGAGCGGCCGACGCCCAGGGCCGCATAGGCCTCGCCGCCATGCGCCAGGATCCAGGGCGCGGTGGCCAGGGTGAGGACGTTGTTGACCACGGTGGGCTTGCCGAACAGGCCCGCGTGGGCCGGCAGCGGTGGCTTGGCGCGCACCTGGCCGCGCCTTCCCTCCAGGCTCTCCAGCAGGGCCGTCTCCTCGCCGCACACATAGGCCCCCGCGCCCACGCGCAGCTCGATGTCGAAGTCCGGACCTAGCAGCGCGCCGGCGCGGGCGACGTCCAGGGCGGCGGCGAACGCGGCGTTGGCGTGCGGATATTCCGAGCGGCTGTAGACGAAGCCCTTGGCCGCCCCGACGGCGAATGCGGCGATGGCCATGCCCTCGATCAGGGCGAAGGGATCGCCCTCCATCATCATCCGATCGGCGAAAGTCCCGGAGTCGCCCTCGTCGGCGTTGCACACGACATACTTCGGCGCGCCGTCGGCCTCGGCGACCGTGCGCCACTTGATCCCCGCCGGGAACCCCGCGCCGCCGCGGCCGCGCAGGCCCGAGGCGACCACCGCGTCCACCGTGGCGGCCGGTCCGATTTGCCGAGCCTTTTGAAGCCCCTGCAGTCCTCCGTGCGCCCGATAGTCCGCCAGCGACAGGGGGTCCACCACCCCGCACCGCGCGAAGGTGATCCGCGTCTGGCCGGCCAGCCACGGCAGCTCTTCCGGCCGGCCGAGGCGCGAGGGATGCTCGGCGCCGGCCAGGATCGCGGCGACGTCGGCCGGGCGCACCGGCCCGTAGGCGATGCGGCCCTCCGGCGTCTCGATCTCGATCATCGGCTCCAGCCAGAAGAGCCCGCGCGAGCCGGTGCGGACGATCTCGGCATGAGGGTCCAGCCGAGCCAGCTCCGCGGCGACCACGTTCGCGCCGACCGCCAGTGCGGCGGCGTCCCCCGGGATAAAGATGCGCGTCACGCCCGCGCCGCCTCGGCCAGGGTCATGCCGTCGAGGCGGCCCATCGGTTCGCCGTCGATCAGCGCGGCAGGGGAAACTGCGCACAGGCCAAGGCAATAGACCGGCTCGACGGTGACCGCGCCGTCGGCCGTGGTCTCGCCCCAGCCGACGCCCAGCGCCACCAGCAGGAACTTCGCCGCCGCCTCGCCGCCCATGGCCTGGCAGGACTCGGCGCGGCAGACCTTGATCACCCGCCGGCCCGGCGGCTGCGTCTTGAAGTCATGGTAGAAACTCACGACGCCATGGACCTCGGCGCGGCTCAGGTTCAGCGCCTTAGCCACCAGCGGCACGGCCTCGGTCGGCACGCAGCCGAAGGCGTCCCGCAGGGCATGCAGGATGGGCAGCAGCGGCCCGTCGAGCGACGTGCGCGCCTCGATTATCGCTTCGGCGACCGATGGATCCCATTGGGCGAACATGGCGCTCTCTTAGCACGCGGGCGCGGCGCGGCGAGCGGGGGAAGGCAGCCTCACACCGACCAAGCCGGGTGACCCGGCTGATGAGCGGGAGCCAAGTGATGAAGTCCCCTCCGCACTCCCCAACCTCGTCACCCCGGACTGCCTGCAAGGCAGATCCGGGGCCGGACCGGCCGGTTCAAAGACGAGATCCAGCTGGGTAGCGGCCTGTCCGGCGCCGGCTCTCCGCGTCCTGACGGACGCTCCGGTCGGGGTGACGAGGAGAGCGTTTCGGAACCGAACGCTCGACCCGCACTGCACGCATCGTAATGTGCGAAAGCCAGCCAATGAGGAGCGAGAAGATGGGGATTCTCGAGGCGTCAAAACCCGCTGTCATCATCTGCACGAGAGACCGCGCGCGCTCCGCCGCGTTCTATCGCGAGACGCTGGGGCTCACGCTGGCCTACGAGGATGACCTCGCCGCGGTGTTCGACGCCGGCGGGGTCAGCTTGCGCGTCTCCACGGTGGCGGATTTCACGCCGCATGAGCACACCATCCTCGGCTTCAACGTGCCGGACGTGCCGGCGACCGTCCGGGCGCTGACGGCGAAGGGGGTCGCCTTCAACATCTACCCGGGGTTCCGGCAGGACGAACTCGGCATCCTGACCTTGCCGGGCGGCGCCGTCCGTGTCGCATGGTTCAAGGACCCGGACGGCAATGTGCTGAGCGTGACCAACGCCTGAAGCGACGGGCCGCTGACGGTCAGCCGGCCCGCAGACGCTTGGTCATGGGGCCAGCGTCCGGGACAGCCGCCTGGGCGCCACATGGGTCCAGGCCAGGCGCAGGAGCAGCCGCAGCAGGTCCTCGTCCATCATCCGCGGATAGACGTCGGTCCAGCCGTGGTGGCTGTACAGCCTGGCCGGCTTCACCGCCCCGGGATGCCCCTCGATCATGTTCAGCTGATCGTCCCGCTCGAGCTTGATTACGACGAAGTCCCCGCCGGGCCGCAGCATGCAGAAGATGCGGTTGTTCACCCAAAAGGTCGGCTTGCGCCTGTGGGGCCGTTGGTAGGTTTCGGGCAGCGACTGGGCGAGGCGGGAGACGTCATCGATGGTCATCGCCGGCGACAACGACCGAGCCCTCATGGATTGGAGAACAGCGCGTCCAGATCTGCCTGCGATCGCACGACTGTGGACCGACCCTCGCGCAGGTCCGCATCTCCCTCATCAATCGCCTCGAGCAAGGCTCTCAACTTGGCTGCGTCACGCTCCTCGAGCAGTTTGAGAGCGTCGGCGACAACCTCGGACTCGTCGCGATCGCCGCCCGACGCGACCTTCTCGCGGACCAGCGCTTCGAGTTCATTCGTCAGGGTCACGACCATGAGACGAATATACCCCGCCCGCCGCCCTACACCAACCGGCTCTGCTCCACCGCCGCGGCGATGAAGCTGGCGAACAGGGGGTGGGGCGCGAAGGGGCGGCTCTTCAGTTCGGGGTGGAACTGCACGCCGATGAACCAGGGGTGGTCCACGCGCTCGACGCATTCGGGCAGCAGGCCGTCGGGGGAAATGCCGGTCATCATCAGTCCCGCCCCCTCGAAGGCCTCGCGGTAGCCGATGTTCACCTCATAGCGGTGCCTGTGCCGCTCGCTGATGGTGGTGGTCCCATAGATGAGCGCGAGCTTCGAGCCCGGCGTCAGGATGGCGTCATAGGCGCCCAGCCGCATGGTGCCGCCGAGGTCGTCCTCGGCCGTGCGGGTCTCGCGCTGGTTGCCGCGGACCCACTCGGTCATCAGCCCGACCACCGGGTCCCTGGGCGGTCCGAACTCGCTGGAGGAGGCGCAAGGGATGTGGGCGACGTTCCGGCAGGCCTCGATCACCGCCATCTGCATGCCGAAGCAGACGCCGAAATAGGGCACGGCGCGCTCACGGGCGAACTGGGCCGCGCGGATCTTGCCCTCCGCCCCCCGCTCGCCGAAGCCGCCGGGCACCAGGATGCCGTGCACCCCTTCAAGGCGTGTGGCCGCGGCCCCCTCCTCGCCCTCGAAGGCCTCGCTCTCCACCCAGTCCAGGTTCACCTTCACCCGGTTGGCGACGCCGCCGTGGATCAGGGCCTCGATGAGCGATTTGTAGGCGTCCTTCAGGGTCGTGTACTTGCCCACGACGGCGATGGTCACCTCGCCGTCGGGGTGGGTCAGGCGCTCGGAGATGTCCTCCCAGCGCGTGAGATCGGGCGGCGGCGCGTCACGCAGGCCGAAGACGTCGAGCACCTCGGTGTCCAGGCCCTGGGCGTGATAGTCCAGGGGCACGGCGTAGATGTTGGCCGCGTCCATGGCCTGGATCACGGCCGACGGGCGGACGTTGCAGAACAGGCCGATCTTGCGCTTCTCGTCGGGCGGGATCGGCTGCTCGCAGCGGCACAGCAGCACGTCCGGCTGGATGCCGATGGAGCGCAGCTCCTTCACCGAGTGCTGCGTCGGCTTGGTCTTCATCTCCCCGGCGGTCTTGATGAACGGCAGCAGGGTCAGGTGCACGAAGCAGGCGTGGCCGCGCGGCAGTTCCTGGCCCAGCTGGCGGATCGCCTCGAAGAACGGCAGGCCTTCGATGTCGCCAACGGTGCCGCCGATCTCCACCAGCACGAAGTCGACGCCTTCGCCCGGATCGGCCAGGACGAAGCGCTTGATCTCGTCGGTGACGTGCGGAATCACCTGCACGGTGGCGCCCAGGTAGTCGCCGCGCCGCTCCTTCTCCAGGATGGTCTTGTAGATCTGGCCCGTGGTGATGTTGTCGGAGCGGCGGGCCGAGATGCCGGTGAAGCGCTCGTAGTGGCCGAGGTCCAGGTCGGTCTCCGCGCCGTCGTCAGTGACGAACACCTCGCCGTGCTGGTGCGGGCTCATGGTGCCCGGATCGACGTTCAGATAGGGGTCGAGCTTGCGCAGGCGCACCTGGTAGCCGCGCGCCTGCAACAGCGCGCCCAGGGCCGCGGAAGCGAGACCTTTTCCCAAGGAGGAGACCACGCCGCCGGTGATGAAGATGTACCGGGCCATGGGCGTCCAGATTAGTCCCGATTCGCGCGGGCCGTCGCCAGCGCGCCGATCACATTCGCATCACGGCGAAGCTGCGTCGCCGCTTACTGGCCGTTGGTTTTCACCGGCGCGTCGCTGCTGGGCGTGGCGGCCGGCGGCGGCGGGACGGTGAGGGTGGGCGCCGGCGCTTCCACCTTCGGCGCGGCGGCCGGAGGCGGCGGCGGGACGACGAGCGTCGGCGCGGCCTGGGCCGCCGGCTTGGGATTCTGCCTGGCGGCGGCGTGAACCGGCGGCGCGGCGGCGGGCGTGGGTCCGGTGCTGATGGTGGGCGCCGGGGCGCCCAGGGGCGCCTGGGCGGGCGCGGTGAACAGCGGGCCGCTCGGCGTCTGGCTCTGCGGCGCAGGCGCCAGCGGCCCGCCGGGGGCCGGCGCGGTCGGCAGCGGGGCCACCACGCCGGGCGCGGTGCGCTGGTGCTGCAGCTTCTCCACCAGTGACAGGTCGGCGCGGTTGTGCGCGCCGAGCAGGGTGAGCGACAGGCTCAGCGCCAGGAACATGGCGAACAGGATCCAGGTGGTCCGCGTCAACAGGTCGCCTGCGCCGCGCGCCGTCACCAGGCCCGCCGGTCCACCGCCCATGCCCAGCGCTCCACCCTCGGACCGCTGCAGCAGCACAACGCCCACCAGGGCGCAGCAGACCAGGATGTTGACGGCGAGCAGAAGCGTCGTGAGCATGCGCGAATTGTCTTCACATGGGCCGCGCCGGGACGCGTGCGGGAAGCGGCCCTCTAGCATCCGCGGCCGGGCCGCGCCATACCTAGGCGCGCACCCTCCCCGGTCCAAGCCCCGTGATCCTGGAAACCGAACGCCTCGCCCTGCGTCCAGTCCGCCTCGACGACTGGCGCGCGCTCTATCCGTTGATGAGCGATCCGCGGGTCATGGCCTGGTGGGACAGCCTGGAGATCGCCGATCCGCAGGTGGTGGAGCGCATGCTGGCCGCCCAGGTCGAGGAAATGGATCACGGCGCGGCCCACTACTGGGCGGTGGAGCGGCCCGCCGACAGCGCGTTCCTGGGCGCCTGCGACCTCTCGGAGATCGATCCGCGCCATCGACGCGCGGAGGTGGGGTTCGTCTTCGCCCGCGAAGCCTGGGGCCAGGGCTACGGCCTGGAGGGGATGCGGGCGGTGGTCGACTACGCAGCCTCCCTGGGGCTCAAGCGTCTCTGGGCCCGCACCCATGCCGGCAACGAGCGGTCCGAGCGCCTGCTGAAGAAGCTGGGCTTCGAAGCGGAAGGCTATCTGCGCGGCCACATCCAGCGCGACGGCGAGCGGCGCGACTGCAAGATCTTCGGCCTGCTGCTCTGACGGCTAACGCTTCTCGCGCCGACGTTGGCGCTCCTGGCGATAGTCGTGGAACTGGGCGAGCTGGTTGACCAGCAGCGCCAGCTGGAACACCACCAGCGCGGCGACTTTCAGCAGACCCACGCTCGAGCCGATCACCTGCCCGACATCTTTCAGGTCGGCGATGATGCCGGCGGTCAGGCCGACCCCCAGCAGCGCTATGTATGGGCGCCCGAGGTGCTCGCGCAGCCAGGCGTCCAGCCAGTGCGCGCCGCGCATCAGTTCGCTGATCATAGGTCCCTCCTGGCGGCTTTCGGCGGTCTGGCCCCGAGCGTCTTCAATTCACCGCGCCTGGCTGCTCAGCGCACCTTCAGCACGAGAATGACCAGCAGCGCCGATACGCCCAGGTGCAGCAGCATGAAACGCACCAGCACCTGGGTGTTCGACCAGCCCAGTTCCTTGCGGCAGTGGTCGTGCAGCGGAAAGCGCACGCCGGCGAGCACTTTCAGTCCGAGGAATCGCAGCAGCGCGACCTTCACCAGGCCGGTGGCGCCGTTCAGCAGGATCACCGAACCGACCAGCAGCAGGAACAGCGGATTGTTGGTCGCCACCACCAGCATGCCGATCAGCAAGCCGAGCGGCCGCGAGCCGGCGTCGCCCATCAGCACCGCGCTGGGCGCGGCGTTGTACCAGAGGTAGCCGGCGATGCAGCCCACCATCAGGAACGCCATGATCGCCCAGGTCGCGCCATCCGGATTGACTGGGATGCCCAGGTGCTGGGCGACCACCGCGTTGCCGATCACCGTGTAGAGCAGACCGCCCAGGATCATGATCGCGGTCGCCGTGAGGCTGCCGGAAACCCCGTCCACGCCGTCCGAACAGTTGGTGGCGTTGATGGAAAGCCAGATGATGGCTGACGCCAGCGGTATCGACAGCCACGGGCCGAGCGTGATCACCCCTTTCCATCCCGGCAGCCAGATCGTCGATGGGCCTAGGCCGCAGATGACGATCGAGGCGCCGACCGCGATGACGAGGTCCATCGCGGCGAGCTGGTACTCGCTGAAACCGCCGCGGCGATCATCGAAATAGCCGATGACCATCGCCGCCAGGACAAACGGCAGGGTGCGCAGGCAGCGCGCGTCGAAGGGCACGAAGATCGCCGATCCGATACAGAACACGGTGACGAAGATCAGGCCGGCGCTCAGCGGTTTGCCGATGCTCTGTTCGGCGTTGATCGCGAAAGCGCGTCCCCGGTCGGTGGGCAGCAGCGGCCAGAGCCTCGGCAGACTGAGCCACGTCACCAGGGCGCAGCTGGCGAAACCGATCGCCGAGAGGAAGAAGAACGAGTTGAACAGGCGCAGCGGTCCCCAGGCGTGGCCCAGGGTCGAATAGATCCAGCTCAGCATTCTGCGCCTCGGCGTCCGCGTGAGTCGGGACGCCCGAGTCTATCCGCGGACGGACTTGCCGCGCCAGCCGGTGCGGCCGAGTTAGAGCGCCCGAACGATCGGGATGAAGTCGGCCGCGTTCAGCGAGGCGCCGCCGACCAGAGCCCCGCCGACCTCGCGCAACGCGAGGATCTGCGCCGCATTCGAGCCCTTCACCGACCCGCCGTAGAGGATCGGGGCGAGCGCGGCCTCGCCGGTGAAGCGTTCGGCGAGGCCGGCTCGGATCGCCAGGTGGACGCGTTCGATCTCGTCCATCGTCGGCGTGCGCCCCGCACCGATCGCCCAGACCGGCTCATAGGCCACCGCGAAGGCGCTGTTCGCCAGGGCGGCGGGCAGCGACCTGGCGAGCTGGCCGAGGACCACCTCCAGCGTGCGGCCGGCGTCCCGCTGAGCCAGGGTCTCGCCGATGCAGATGATCGGCTCGAGGCCGGCGCGCAAGGCGCCCGCGGCCTTGGCGGCCACGTCTTCGTCGGTCTCGGCATAATAGGCGCGCCGCTCGGAATGGCCGAGGATGACCAGGCTCGCGCCGGCCTCGGCCAGCATTTCCGGCGAGAGGCAACCGGTGAAGGCGCCTGAGGCCTCGGGCCGGCAGTCCTGGGCGCCGACCTCCACGTCGGTTCCCGCCATGAGCTCGGCCATGCGTCCGATCAGGGTCGCCGGCGGGCAGATCGCCACCCTGGCGCCCGGCGGGCGTTCCTCGAGGTCTGCGGCCACGGCCCGCGCCTCGTCCAGATCGGCGCCCACGCCGTGCATCTTCCAGTTTCCGGCGATCAGCGGGCGAGGCGAGCTCAACGGCGGCGTTCCTCAGCTAGGTCAGGACTGCGCGCCGCGACTAAGCCATGCGGCGGGCCCTGTCACGTTCCGCGCTCGGACGGCCCGCTTGCGGTCGGCGCCGCCGCTCCACTATACCGCGCCGTGGCGAGCGCCAGCCGCCGCGCGCATGCAAGGTCTCCCCCCGCCATGATGGCAATGTTCCGCGCCTTCGCTAAGTCCTGGTTCGCCACCGGGCTGATCGCCGTGCTGATCCTGGCTTTCGTGGTCTTCGGCGTGCGCGACGTGTTCCGCGGGCGCATCGCCGACGCGGTGGTGCAAGCCGGCTCGCGAACGGTCACCACGCGCCAGTTCGAAAAGCTCTTCGACCGGCAGAAGGAGGGCTATGAGACCAAGAGCGGCCAGGCCTTCCCCCTGGACGAGGCGCTGAAAGAGCATTTCGACCAGCAGTTTCTCCAGCACGTCGCCTCGGACACCGCCTACGCCGCGATGCTCGACCGGTCGGGCGTCAGCCCCTCCGACGACCTGGTCGCCGCCGAGCTCGCCAAGACCGCCGCGAGCGGCAAGGCCCCGGCCCTGGCCGCCATGTTCGACTCTGTCACCGGCAAGTTCAAAAAGGACGCCCTGGACCGCTTCCTCGGCGAAAACGGTCTAACGCGCGCCGAGTTCGACGCCCAGATGCGCAACGACATCGCCAATGACCACTTCATGGGCGCCATCGAGACCGGCTTCAGGCCGCCGAGACTCTACTCGGCGCTGGAGGCGGCGCTGGCCCTCGAGAGCCGCGATGCGAGCTTCTTCGTCATACCCGCGAGCAGCGTGCCCAGGCCCGCGCCGCCCACCGACGCCCAGCTCGCCGCCCTGATCAAACAGCACGCGGACCAGCTGACGCGTCCGGAGCGCCGGGTGCTGAGCCTGATCCGCTTCAGCGCCAAGGATCTCGCGCCGTCCATGACCGTCGATCCGGCCGACGTGCAGAAGGAGTTCGACTTCAAGAAGGAGACCTACGCCAAGCCGGAACTGCGCACGCTGGTGCAGATACCGATCAAGGATCCGGCGACGGCCGCGACGGTGCAGGCGCGGCTGCAGGGTGGCGAAGACCCGGCGGCCGTGGCCAGGTCCGTCGGCGTCGACGCGATCACCTACACGGACCAGCCCCAGTCGGCGATCGCCGACCGCAAGGTGGGCGCTGCCGCTTTCGCCCTCCCGGCCGGGCAGGTCAGCGGACTGATCCAGGGCGACATACGCGCCGCCGTGGTCAAGGTGGTCAAGGTCACGCCCGGCCAGGCGGCCAATCTCGAAAGCGTGCGCGGCCAGATCGAGGCCGAGCTGCGACTGAAGGCGGCCACCGACAAGGTCTATGACCTGAGCCAGAAGTATGAGGATGCGCGCCAGGGCGGCGCGACCATGGCCCAGGCGGCGCAGAAACTGGGCCTGACCGTGGTCAGCGTCGGACCTGTCGCCGCGAATGGGGCCGACGCCACCGGCCAGCCCAATCCGCTGCTCACCGAGAAGCTGCTGAAATCCGCCTTCGGCGCCGCTCAGGGCGCGGACAGCGACGTCGAGCAGGCCGAGGCCGGCGAGTACTTCACCGTCCACGTCGACCAGGTCCTGCCGCCCAGCCTGCCCACCGTCGACGAGGTGCGCGGGCCGTTGACCCAATTCTACCTGCAGCAGGCGCTCGGCGACGCCCTGAAGGCCAAGGCCGACGCCGCGACGGCCGCGCTGAAGGCCGGCAAGACCATGGCCGAGGTCGCGGCGACCTATCACGCACAGGTCGCCCACCAGGTCGGCGTGCAGCAGATCAACGCCGAGCAGTACAAGCAGACCCTCGGCCAGGAGTTCATGGCCCAGCTGTTCGCGGGGAACGCGGGCGCGATCTTCCTCGCCGGCGCGCCCGGCGGCGCGGCCGTGGTGCGCATCGACGCCATCCGGCCGAGCGACCCAGCCACCGTCGCCCGGCTGGTGGACGGCGCACGCGACCGCGTCGCCGAGGCCTATGTTGGCGACCTGTTGCTGCAGGTCCATGCCGCGGCCGGCAAGCTGGTGAAGGTGCGCACCAACCTGGATCTGGCGCGACAGGCCATGGGCATCACTCCCGACATGGTTGCCAAGGCCGGGTCAAAGGGGCCGGCCGCCAAGTGAGTCTGGAGCCCGAGTTCGACGCTTTCGCCCGCGTCTATGCGTCCGGCGAGGTCCAGGTCGTCTGGCGGCGGCTGGTCGACGACCTCGAGACTCCCGTCTCGGCCTATCTGAAAGTGGGCCATGGCAAGCCCTACAGCTTCCTGTTCGAGTCCGTGGAGGGCGGCGCATGGCGCGGGCGCTACTCCATCCTGGTGATGGAGCCCGACCTCGTGTGGCGTTGCCAGGGCGAAAAGGCCGAGATCGCCGAGGGCGACGACATCGCGGCGGGACGTTTCCGCCCGGACGGCGAAGGCGCCCTGGACTCCCTGCGAGACCTGGTGGCGCGCTCCCGGCTGGATCTGCCGCGCAGCCTGCCGCCCATGGCGGCGGGCGTGTTCGGGGTGATCGGCTACGACATGATCCGCCTGGCCGAGCGGCTCCCGGACATCAATCCCGACCCGCTGGACCTGCCCGACGGGGTGCTGGTGCGCCCGTCCATCGTCGCGATCTTCGACGGCGTCGCCCAGGAGATCGTGCTGGTCACCACCGTGCGGCCGTCCTCGGTGACCGCCGAGGCGGCCTATGCCGCCGCGCGCGGGCGCATCGAACGGGTGGCGGAGGGCCTGGGCCGGCCCCTGCCGCCACCCGTCCCTCATCCGGCGCCGGAACCTGACCGGTTCACCTCGCCGGTCAGCCGCCGCGACTACTGGTCTATCGTCGAGCGCGCGAAGGCGTACGTCGCCGCGGGCGACGTGTTCCAGGTGGTGCCGAGCCATCGCTTCCGCGCGCCGTTCCACCTGGATCCCTTCGCCCTGTACCGCTCGCTTCGGCGGACGAATCCCTCGCCGTTCATGTTCTTCTTGAACTACCCGGATTTCCAGCTGGTAGGCTCGTCGCCGGAGATCCTGGTGCGTCTGCGCGACGGCAAGATCACCATACGGCCCCTCGCCGGCACCCGTCCGCGCGGCGCTACGCCGGAGGAGGACGCGGCGCTGGAAGCTGAGCTGCGCGCCGACCCCAAGGAGCACGCCGAACACCTGATGCTGCTCGACCTGGGCCGCAACGACGTCGGCCGCGTCGCCATGCTGGGCCAGGCCGGCCGCAACGCCCCGCCCCAGGCGCGCAAGGGGCCGCACGTGCGGGTCACCGACAGCTTCTTCGTGGAGCGCTACAGCCACGTGATGCACCTGGTTTCCAATGTGGAGGGCGACGCGCCGGAGGGCCTGGACCCGGTGGACGTGCTGATGGCCGCCCTGCCCGCCGGCACCCTGTCCGGCGCGCCCAAGGTGCGGGCCATGGAGATCATCGACGAACTGGAAGATGAGAAGCGCGGCGTGGGCTATGCCGGCGCCGTGGGCTATTTCGGCGCCGACGGCTCGGTCGACACCTGCATCGTGCTGCGCACCGGCCTGATCAAGGACGGCATGCTGTACGTCCAGGCCGGCGGCGGCGTGGTCGCCGACAGCGACCCGGACGCCGAATACGAGGAGACCGTCAGCAAAGCCAAGGCCATCCGCCTCGCCGCCGAGGAGGCCTGGCGGTTCGCTTGAGCCGAAGCGTCAGTGGTGGGGGCGCCACCGTTCGTCACCCCGGGCGAAGCGCGCAGCGCGCAGACCCGGGGCCGGACGCGCCGCAACCCAGAAGACTGTCATCTATGAACCGTCCCGTCCGGCCCCGGCTCTCCGGACCGCTGCGCGGTCCTCCGGCCGGGGTGACGAGGTGGGGGTGGCCCCGGCTCTCCGATCCGCTGCACGTCAGTGGTGAAGCGTCGGGTAGAGATCGACCCAGCTTTCGTTGGCGCGCTCGATCAGTTCGTACTTCCAGGCCCTGCGCCACTTCTTGACGCGCTTTTCGCGGGCGATGGCCTCGACCATCAGGCCGTGGGGCTCGTACCAGACGAGCAGCCTGCAGTTGTGCTTGAGGGTGAAACCCTTGAGGAGGCCTTCGCGGTGTTCCCAAACGCGTCTCGGGAGATCGTTGGTCACCCCGACATACAGAACTCCGAACGGCCTGCTCGCCATGATGTACACCGCGATGTACGGGAAACGCTCTGACATCTACACAACTTATAGTCGCGCGCCCAACCCTCGTCACCTCGGCCGGAGGCCCGCGCAGCGGGCTGGAGAGCCGGGGCCGGACCGGCCGGTTCATAGACGACGATCTTCTGGGTTGCGGCCCATCCGGCCCCGGGTCTGCGCGCTGCGCGCTCCGCCCGGGGTGACGAAGAGTGGAGCACGCCGTCTCTGCGCCGAGCACGCTCGCCACCCATCCCTCGTCACCCCGGCCGGAGGCCCGCGCAGCGGGTCGGAGAGCCGGGGCCGGACCGGCCGGTTCATAGACGACGATCTTCTTGGTTGCGGCGCGTCCGGCCCCGGGTCTACGCGCTGCGCGCTTCGCCCGGGGTGACGAAGAGTGGGGAGCGACATGTCTCCAGGCGTGCCTCCGCCCCCACCGCATCACCCCGCCCGAGGTGTCGGCGCCTACGGTTGCGAGTGGATGTGCGTCAGGGTGATCACCGGCGGCAGCACGATCACGGTCACCGCCAGAGACAGGGCCGCGATGGCGAAGAAGGCGGCCGCGGCGACGACCGGGATCATGCTCTGCTCGTCCCGCGGCTTGCGCAAAAGGGTGCGAACCTCGCGCATGCGTCTCGGATCGAGCGTGGAATCGGCGCCGGCCATCGGCGCAGCATGCCCCCGCCGGGGTCGGCGCGCCAGTGCGCCCCTTGGCGCGGCGGCGCCCTCGGCATAGAAGCGGGGCCTCGTTCGGACCCCGCCAATGATCCTGGTCATCGATAACTACGACAGCTTCACCTACAACCTCGTCCACTATCTCAACGAGCTTGGGGCCGAGACCGAGGTCTGGCGCAACGACAAGATCACCGTGCAGGACGCGCTGGCCCTGCGTCCGGAGGCGATCCTGCTGTCGCCCGGCCCATGCACGCCGAACGAGGCCGGCATCTGCCTGGCGCTGATCTCCGCAGCGCCCGACGACCTGCCCATCCTGGGCGTCTGCCTCGGTCACCAGGCCATCGGCCAGGCCCTGGGCGGCGAGGTAATCCGCGCCAAGTCGCTGATGCACGGCAAGACCAGCGCGATCCACCACATCGGCAAGGGCATATTCGCCGGCATGCCCAACCCCTTCACGGCGACGCGCTACCACAGCCTCTCGGTACGTCGCGAGACCATGCCCGAGGTGCTACAGATCACCGCCTGGACCGACGACGGCGAGGTGATGGGCTTCTCGCACCGAGAACGCCCGCTGCACGGGGTGCAGTTCCATCCCGAGAGCATCGCCACCGAGGGCGGCCATCACCTGCTGGCGAACTTCCTCGACCTGGCCGGCGTCAAGCGCCTGGCGCAGGCCTGACGCCGCGGGCCATGTCCGACGCCTTCAAGCCCCTGCTCGCCAAGCTCGCGGACGGGGCCACGCTCACCGAGAGGGATGCGGAGCTTTTTTTCGCCGCCTGCCTGCGCGGCGAGCCCACACCGGCGCAGATCGCCGCGGCGGTGACCGCCATGCGCCTGCGCGGCGAGACGGTGGGCGAGATCGCCGCCTGCGCCAAGGCCATGCGCAAGGCGTCCATCAGGCTCGAGCATCCGTACGAGGTCATCGATGTGTGTGGCACCGGGGGGGACGGCGCTAACACCCTGAACATCTCCACCGCCGTCGCGCTGGTGGCGGCCGGCGCCGGCGTGAAGGTGGCCAAGCACGGCAACCGCGCGGTGTCGTCGCGCTCCGGCGGCGCCGACGTGCTGACCGTGCTGGGCGTGAAGATCGACGCGGAGCTTGCCCAACAGAGGGCGTCGCTCGACGAGGCCGGGGTCTGCTTCCTGTTCGCGCCGGCGCACCACGGCGCCATGCGCCACGTGCTGCCCGTGCGCCAGCAGCTGGGCTTCCGGACGGTGTTCAATCTCCTCGGGCCGCTGTCCAACCCCGCCGGCGCGCAGCGGCAGCTGCTCGGCGTGTTCGACGCCCGCTGGGTCGAACCCCTGGCGCGGGTGCTGGGGGCGCTGGGCACGGAGCGCGCCTGGGTGGTGCACGGCGACGGTCTGGACGAGATGACCACCACGGGGACCACGCAGGTGGCCGAGTGGCGCGAGGGCCGGGTGCGCCTGTTCAACATCTCGCCGGAGGCCGTGGAGTTGCCGCGGGCGTCGCTGGCGCAGCTGCGGGGCGGCGACGCCGAGGACAACGCCCGGGCGATGCTGGCGCTGCTCGGCGGCGAGCGCGGGCCTTACCGCGACATCGTCCTGCTCAACACGGCAGCCGCCCTGCTGGTGGCCGACAAGGTCGAGACCCTGCGCGAAGGCATCGACATGGCCGCCGCCTCCATAGACGACGGCGCCGCCGGCCTGGCGCTGGAGCGGCTGGTCGAGGCCACCAACCGGCCATGAGCGACATCCTGCAGCGCATCGCCGCCTACAAGCGCGACGAGGTCGCCGAGCGCAAACGCCTGGCGACCCACGCCCAGATCGAAGCGCGGGCGAAGGCCGCCGCGCCGCCACGCGGCTTTCGCCATGCGCTGGAGCGAGCCCACGCCCCCGGCCGCCTCGCGCTGATCGCCGAGATCAAGAAGGCCTCGCCGTCCAAGGGGCTGATCCGGGCGGACTTCGATCCCCCCGCCCTCGCCCGGGCGTACGAGGCCGGCGGCGCGGCCTGTCTGTCGGTGCTCACCGACGCGCCCAGCTTCC
>JBIOEG010000072.1:0-21672 GCA_044445825.1 Caulobacterales bacterium | reverse complement strand
GATCATGCCCGGGGACAACGCCGAGCTGAACGTCGAGCTGATCACGCCGATCGCCATGGAGGAGCGGCTGCGCTTCGCCATCCGCGAAGGCGGCCGCACCGTCGGCTCCGGCGTCGTCTCAAAGATCCTCGAATAGGGCGCGGGCACGCGCCCGAGCGTAGCGAAGATCGGTATGAAAAAGGGCGGGGAAGCCGTGGCCTCCCCGCCCATTCTCTTTGCGAAAGTGCCGGCGCCGAGCGCCGGCTAGACGGTTCGCGGCGTTAGAATTCGCAGCTGATGCCGCAACCGCTGACGAACGACGAGCCCAGACCGAGCAGGCCTTGGAACTCTTCTCCGCCGAAGGTGTCGCTGAAGTTCGGCAGACCTGCGCCCTTGGTGTCGCGGTCACGAAGCGTGCCGCCGGGCACCCAGCGGACGCCGACCTTGACGGTGTCGGAACTGACGCCCAGGGCGTGCAGATCGCCGTGTTCGTAGGCGAGGGTCAGGCTGACCGGCGCGTTGTTGAACTTGTACTCGCCGTTCACGCCTCCGGTCCAACCGTTGGTGTCGCTGAACCCGTTGGTGTGGGCGTTCACATAGTTGGCGTTGGCGCCGACGCTGAAGTTGTTGGTGAAGAAGTACCGCCCGCCGAGGCGAGCGCCCCAGAACCCGGTGGTCCCGCCCTTGTTGATCGTGGCGTAGCCGGTCGATCCCTCGAGCGTGACGTTGGACGTCGGATAGACCTGCCCCTCGACGCCGCCGCCGAACATGCTGATCTGGTTGGCCACTTCGCCGCCGATGAAGCCGCCGGCGAGCCAGCGGTCGGTGCGGTAGAAGCCGTGTGCGGTGGGCGTGACCACCCACTGATCGCCGAGACCTTCAACGCCGAGCTTGCTGATGGAGAACTCGTGGACCTGGCCGTCGACCTGGCCGCCCCAGTTGCCGCTCAGCGGCGCTGACACGGCGACGCCGCCGCCCCAGGCGTCGATGCCATGAGAGCCGCCGCCGTCGGAAATGTTGAGGGTCAGGCGGCTGTAGTCGCCGCCGAGGTATCCGTTGATAACCGTAGTGTCGGCGGCCGGGGCCGCATGCACCGCTGTTGCAAACGCCAATGCGCCAATGGCGCCAAGCAATTGAATTTTCATGGAAGTCCCCTTCGTGTGTCGCCGGCCGACTGACGCAGCCGTGCAGTCACACAGATAGGTGAGCCGACGTTTACAGTAAGTAAGTCTTACACCGTGGACGCGAATATCGCACCCAGTGTGGCAAGATTGCAACTCGGCGGACTCGCGTCGAACGAGGCGACTATTGCTGTTGCTGCTGGTGCTGCTGGTCCACGAAGCCCGGCGCGGGAGGCCGCCGCCGGGGCCCTGAGAATGCAGGGCGAGCCATGCGCAGGAATTCAGGCTCCGCCACGGCCGCGCGCGCCCGGCGAACCGAGACGCCCACCGCCAGCTGGCTTTCCGCTTCTCCCTTGAACACGCCCCGCGACGGCGGCACGTCCGCGTAGTCTCGGCCCACGGCCACCGCCACATGTCGTTCGCCGGTCAGGGTGTTGTTGGTCGGGTCGAAGCCCACCCAGCGCAGGCTGGGCATGAACACCTCGACCCACGCATGGGTGGCGTCGGGGTCCGACCGGTCGCCGCCGTCGGCCCGATTGGTGAACAGGTACCCGGAGACGTACCGGGCCGGCAGGCCCCAACCGCGGCAGATGGCGATCATGGTGTGGGCGAAGTCCTGGCAGACGCCGCGCCGCTCCTTCAGCGCATCGTCGATGTGGCTGTCGACCTTGGTGACGCCGGCTTCGTAGTCGAAGGCGCTGTAGATCGCTTCGTTCAGCTTGCGGGCGGCGGTGAGCGGATCGAAGTGCTTCATCGCGTCCAGCTCATGATCGTCGGCGAACTTGTGCAGCGCCGGCGTGGTGGTGGCGTAGCCGTGGGGGCGCAGGAAGTCGAAGCACTCGCCGCGCACGAAGTCGCTGCGCAGGCGGTCCCATTCGCCGCGATCCAGGACGCCGGGCAGGGCGGGCGCCTCCTGCGTTTCCACTGCGGAACGGGCGACGATGTCGAGGCGCTCGTGCGCCTGGGGCACGTCGAAGTGGTAGACGGCGTTGCCGAAGCTGTCGGCGTAGGAGAAGAGCTGAGCGTGCGGGTCCAGCTGCAGTTCGAAGCTGACCAGGCGCTGGGTGGCCGTTTTCTGCGGCTGCATCCAGAGTTCCATGACGCTTTCGCGCACGGGCTCGTCGTAGTGGTATTGGGTGACGTGACGGATCTCGAGCAGCATCGGCCTACATCGCCAGACTGAGTTCGAGGGCATAGGCCACGAAGGTCTCGTGCACCGCGGTGTGGATCGCCGCGCATTCGGCGGACACCGCGGCCAGCAGGGTCCCGGCGCCGGTGGCTTCCACCTCCGCCACATCCGCGTACTTGAGGCGCGCGTCCAGCCGGCCTGCCAGGCGCAGGGCATTGACGCCGCCGCCGCCGGCGCCATGCGACAGCTGGGTCAGCAGGTCCTCGATGCGGGCCGTGCAGAACCGGATCGAGCGCGGGAAGTCCTGGTCGAACATCAGGAATTCCAGGATGAACCGCGGATTGATGTCCGCCGTATAGACCCGCAGGTACGGCTCGAGCGCGCAGGCCATGCGCAGCAGACTCATCAAACCGATAGGGTCGGTGACCGCGGGCTTCTCGCCCTCGCTGAAGCATATCTCCAGCAGGCGCGCGATCAGTTGGGCGCGCTCCAGGTAGACGCCGATGAGCAGGAACCGCCAGCCTTCGCCGTGGCTCATGGTGGCGTCCACCGCGCCTTTGAACAGGTGCAGGTCTGCAATGATCTCCTGCAGGAAGGCGGCCGGATCGTCGTCGAACGCCTGCTCGGCGTTCGGGCCGGTTATCCGCAGATAGAGCAGGTTCAGCCGCTCCCAGGTTTCGGTCGTGATCTGGTCGCGCACCTGCCGCGCATTCTCCCGGGCGCGCGCCAGCGAGACGACCACCGACCCCGGGTCCTGCCGGTCGAGCGCGAGCGCCTGGGCGGCCTCGTAGGGCGTGTCGGCGTGTACGAGGTCAACGTCGCCCAGGGCGGAAAGCGCGATCCGCGCGGTGAGCGCGGCGCCGGCCGTGCGGTCGAGCGTGGCGTTGAGCATCACGGCGGAAAGCCGGCTGACGTGCTCGGCGCGTTCGACGTAGCGGCCGATCCAGTAGAGGCTGTCGGCGACACGGGCCAGCATCATCGCGCCGCCTCCTTCAGCTCGTCGGAAAGCACCCAGGTGTCCTTGGACCCGCCGCCCTGGCTGGAATTCACCACCAGGGAGCCACGGCGCAGGGCGACCCGCGTCAGGGCGCCCGGGGTCACCACGGTCTTCTCGCCGGACAGGATGAACGGGCGCAGGTCCACATGGCGCGGCTCGATCCGACCGTCCATCAGGCAGGGCGCGGTGGAGAGTTGGATGGTGGGCTGGGCTATGTAGTTCTCGGGATCGGCCCGCAGGGCGTCGGCGAATGCCGCGCGCTCGCCGGCCGCGGCGTGCGGCCCGACCAGCATGCCGTAGCCGCCAGACGCTCCCACGGCCTTCACCACCAGCTTGTCGAGGTTGGCCAGCACATGGGACAGCTGCGCCGGCTCGCGGCACATGTAGGTCTCTACATTCGGCAGGATGGCCTCTTCGGCCAGGTAGTAGCGGATGATCTCCGGCACGAAGACATAGACCGCCTTGTCGTCGGCGACGCCCGTGCCGGGAGCGTTGCAGATCACCACGTTGCCGGCGCGGTACGCGTTGAACAGGCCAGCCGCGCCGAGGGACGAGTCCCGGCGGAAGGTGAGGGGGTCGATGAAGTCGTCGTCCACCCGCCGATAGATCACGTCCACGCGCTTCAGGCCCGAGGTGGTGCGCATGAACACGCGGTTGTCGTGCACCACCAGGTCGCGTCCCTCGACCAGAGGCACGCCCATCAGACGGGCCAGGTAGGCGTGCTCGTAGTAGGCGGAATTGTAGACCCCCGGCGTCAGCACCACGACCTGCGGGTCGGATCGCCATTCGCTGGTCATGCCCTTCAGCGTGGAAAACAGCAGGTCGGGATAACGCTCCACCGGCCGCACGCCCGCCTGGCGGAACACGCCCGGGAAGGTGCGCCGGGAGGCGTCGCGGTTGGCCAGCATGTAGGAGACGCCGGAGGGCACCCGCAGATTGTCCTCCAGCACCACGAAGGCGCCGTCGGGAGCGCGGATCAGGTCGCTGCCGCAGACGTTGGCGTAGGTGCTGTGCGGGACGTAGAGGTGCTGCATCTCCCGGCGGTACGACGGCGCGCCCAGCACGAGGTCGCGCGGCACGACCCCGTCCATCAGGATCCGCTGGTCGCCGTAGATGTCCGCAAGGAACATGTTGAGCGCCTTCAGGCGCTGGATCAGGCCCGCCTCGATCACCGCCCATTCCTCGGCGGCGATGATGCGTGGGAAGAGGTCCGTGGGGATGATGCGCTCGGTGGCGGATTCGGCGCCGTACACGGTGAAAGTGATGCCCTGCAGCAGGAACGATCGCTCGAGCGTGCGCTGCCGATCAGCCAGTTCGTCGGCGCCCAGGCTGGCGATGCGATCCTGCAGCAGCTGATAGTGCGGGCGCACCACGCCGCTGGGCGCGATCATCTCGTCATAGGCCGCGCCTGGCAGGTAGGCGGGCGCGATCAGCGGCAGGACCTGGGCCTGTTCAGCGGTCTGGGCTCTGGCCACGGTCTCGTTCGAACTCATGCGGGATTAAGAAGCCTTCCCATCCTCATTCGCTCCGACCTGGCGGACGCTGGCAACGCCCAACCCCTGTCCGCGCCGCAACTGCCCCGCGGCGCCCACCATTTGTGCAAGTTTCGCCCGGCGTGGGAAGCTGCGGTGTTCGGCTGCCCAGGCGCTGTCCCAACGCACGACCGCGCATCCGGGCGGCCGGCGTGGGCGACATCGCGCTCCGAACCGATGCTTCCGGCTTTCAGAACAAGGGCGTAAGCTACGCTTGATCTCCACAAGGGAGAGTCGCTCGTGATCGTCGGGATCGATCTGACGTCTGTCGAGCGCCGCCGCCGCATCCACCGGTTCATGGCGGGCGCCGTGCTGGCGCCGTTCGCGTTGTTGGTGTCTCAGGTCGGAGTCGGCCGCGCTGAGCCCGAGGCGCCCGCGCCAGCCACCGCCACACCAGCCACAGCCGCGCCGGCCACCGCCGCGCCGGCCGCTTCCGCACCCGCGCTCGAGCCGGGCGCATCGGCCGACACCGAGATTACCACGGAAGCCTACTCCGACGGCCACGCGCTCCTGCGCTGCGTCGAGGCGCCGGATGGCAGTCTCTCGGGTTGCAAGGTGATCTCGGCCGACTCCAAGATCAAAGGGGAGTCCGCCCTGGCGCTCGCCGCCCGCCGCACCATCGCTCCGCACCTGGAGAATGGAGTCGCCGTGCGCGCGGTCGTCAACGTCCCGGTGCGCTTCGTCGCAGTGGACTGAAGCAGGTCGTCCGTCACCACGCGCCAGCCTGATCGGCTGCAGCGTGGTGTCGGCCGACACCGGGATGAAAGCGCAGGCGGCGCTTGAGCTGGCCACTAAGCGCCGCATCGCGCCTCACCTGGAAGGCGGCAGGCCGGTGGTGAGCCATGTCGAGGCGCCGGTGCGTTTTGTCGCGGTCGACTGACGCTCAGCGCAATCGGGTGACACCGCGGGCGGGCGCCTCTACACGGTGGCAGGGGCCGATAGGGAAGAGCCTGAGTGAGACCGGCCGGACTTGCCGCTATGGCTTCGGCGGCGCTGCTAGGATGCGCCTCGGCGCCCCTGTCTGCCCAGGCGGACACGGCGAAGATGCAGGTCCAAGTCCAGGGCGACCTCGATCGCACGCTTCGCCTGCTGATCCAGCGCGCGATCGGAGAGCCGCAGATGCGGCCCAACAGCCGATTCGACGCCCGCCGGCGAGCCCGCGAAGCCGGCGAGTCCGCCATCTCCGTCCTGCGCTCCGAGGGCTACTACGACTATGTGGTCGAGCCGGACGTCGCCGAGGGCGATACCCTGACGCCGGTTGTGAGGATCACCACCGGGCCGCGCTACGTCTTCGCCGACCCCAGGCTGGTCTGGGACGGGCCGCCGCCAGACGCGGCCGCCTCGGCGTCCGCCCAGCGGGCGTTGGCGCTGCGGCCAGGCGCGCCCGGCCGCGCGGCCGATGTCCTGGCCGCTGAAGGGCGGGTGGTGGCGATGATCGACAAGCGCGGCTACGCGGACGCCTTCGCGAAGCCGCGCGAGGTGGTGGTGGACCACTCGGACCACACGGTCCGCCCGACCCTGCACATCGCCGCCGGGTCGCTGGTCCATCTCGGCGGGCTGAATGTGGTCACCAACGGCCGCACCAGCGCGCGCTGGGTGACCAGGCTCACCCCGTGGAAAAAGGGCGCCGTCTACGATCCGGACAAGGTCGCGGAACTGGACCGTCGGCTGCGCGACCTTTCGGTTTTCCAGTCCGTGACCGTGGCCCTGGCGCCCGCTAACGAAGCGGTTGACGGCCTTCGGCCGGTGGTGGTGAGCCTCGCCGACCGGCCGGCGCACCGGATCGAGTTGGGCGCCGGCTATTCCACCAGTGAGGGCGCGGGCGTCGAGGCGAAGTGGATCCAGTACAACTGGCTTCACCGCGCCGACACCATCACCTTCACCGCCGCGCTGGCGCAGATCAATTCGAAGCTGGACGTGGAACTCGATCTGCCCGACTGGCTGAAGCCCACCCAGACGCTGAAGCTCGGGGGCGATCTGATCGCCGACAACACCTCGGCCTACAACGACGTCGGCGGTGGCCTGCGCGTGGACGTGGATCGCCGCCGAAGCGGCTCGGCGTCGTCGTTCGCCAACACCTCCTATGTCACCTACGGCCTCGCGGCGGACTTTACCGACACCAGCGAGAAGACCGCGGTCAACGCCAACGCCATACCCGTCGGCGTGCACCTGAAGCTCATCGACCTGTCTGCGCTCGCGGCTTTCGCCATGGACCGCTCCGACGATCCGCTCAATCCGAAGCGCGGCTGGCGTCTGGAGGCGCGCGCCGAGCCCACGTTCATCACCGGCGACCGCACGCTCGGATATCTGAAGGCCCAGGTTCAGGCGACCGGCTATCTCTCGGTCGGGCCCAGCGCCTCCACCGTGCTCGCGGCGCGCTTCAACGTCGGCTCAATCATCGGCGGGAAGATCCCGGTCGTGCCGGCCGACAGGCGATTCTACGCCGGCGGCGGCGGCTCGGTGCGCGGCTACAACTATCAGGGTGTGGGCCCCAGGTTGTCGGACAACACGCCGGAAGGCGGCCTCTCCCTGTTCGAGAGCTCGGTGGAGGTGCGCCAGCACATCGTCGGCCCGTGGGGGATCGCGGCGTTCGTCGACGCCGGATCGGTGGGCTTGCACGTCACGCCGGACTTCCGCCACGTCAGCGCCGGCGCCGGGGTGGGCGTGCGCTACGACCTCGGATTCGGACCGATACGCTTCGACGTCGCGACGCCGCTGAATCCGCGCAAGGGCGATCCGGTCGTGCAGATCTACGTCAGCGTGGGGCAGGCGTTTTGACCGCCCCCGCGCAAGCCGCGACCCCGCCGGCCGCGTCGAAGCCGCTGTCCAGATCGCGCCGCTGGATCGTCGGCGGCGCCGTCCTGGCCACCCTCCTGCTGCTCGTGGCGGTGGCGCGCTTCGGAGTGCTCACCCCGGTCGGCCGTGGGTTCATCGAGGCGCAGGCGAACGGAAGGCAGATCGGGCGTTTCGGCACGCTCAGAATCGAGGGGCTGCAAGGCGACGTGTGGCGGGACTTTTCCATTCGCCGCCTGACGATATCGGACGCCGCCGGTCCCTGGGTGGACGCCGCCGGGCTGCATGTCAGCTGGCGGCCGCTGCAGCTCCTCGGCCAGCGTCTGGACATCGAACTGGCCGAGTGCGCGCGCGTGAGCCTGCTGCACCGGCCACAGCTCAGCCAGCGCCGCGCCGGCCGCGGAGTCAGCCTCGACTACCACCTCGGGACGGTCCGGGCCCGTGTGTTGCTGGCGCCGACGTTCAGCGTCCGGCAGGACGTCTACGATCTGTCCGGGACGCTGGACGCGACACGTAAAGGATCCACAACGGGGCGTTTCGTCGCCCTCGGCCGCACGCACGCCGGGGACCGCGTGGACGCGGATTTCCACCTCGGGCAAGGCGACTCCGTGGCGCTGAAGATCAGCGCCGTGGAGGCGCGCGGCGGCGGCCTGGGCGGCGCTCTGGGGCTCGCCGCCGATCAGCCGTTCCTCCTGTCGATCATCGCCAATGGCACCACCCACAAGGGTAACTTCCAACTCACCAGCCGCATCGGCGAGGTCTCGCCCGCGGAGGCGTCCGGCGCCTGGAACCCGGCGGGAGGTTCCGCGCATGGCCGCATCCTGCTCGCCGCCTCCCGGCTTCTCGCCGGCTACCAGAAGCGGCTGGGACCGGAGGCTGCCTTCGACATCGCCGGCGCGCGCCAGGCCGACGGCTTCTACGCCACCACGCTCAGCGTCCTCTCGCAGAACGTCGACCTCACCGCGAAGGGCGAGGCGGATCTCGGCAGGCTCACCGCGGGTCCTGGCGGCATGGCCGTGACCCTCGCCGCGCGCGACAGCAACCTCATCCTGTCCTGGCCGAAAATGGGCGCCAGCAACTTCAGCGGAACCTTCACCGGCGACAGCGACAAGTGGCGGCTGGCCGGCGCGCTGGCCGTCGATGGCGCCCAGGCCGCCGGCTATCGGCTGGTCCGCGCGGCGGGCCCCACAAGTCTGACCAGGCAGGGCGGCGAGATGGCGCTGCAGACCAGCCTCGACGGGCAGGGCGGCCAGGGCTCGGGTCTTGCCGCCGCCTTGCTGGGCGCCCGCCCGCACGGGGATGCCCAGCTGACCTGGCTGAAAGACGGCCGCCTGCTGATGCGCGCCCTGGCGGTCAAAGGCGCCGGCATCACGGCGACGGGCGAAGGACAGAGCGGGCTCTTCGGGGACCTTTCGTTCAAGGGCCAGGCGACGCTCGCCAACCTGGCCGCGGCCCGGTCCGGCGCGCGCGGCGTCATCCAGGCCGCCTGGACCGCCAGCCAGACGCGCGACAAGCCGTGGAACCTGTCCGTCGACGCCGGCGCGCAGGGATTCGCCACAGGCGTCGACCAGGTCGACCACCTGCTGGGCGCGACGCCCAAGCTGAAGGGCGACGGGACCTATGACGGCAAGACCCTGGCCATCGCCCACGCAAACCTGATCGGCGCCGCCGGCGACGCCAATGCGGTCGGTCCTGTCGGACCCGACGGATCCCTCGATCTGAAGCTCGACTGGCGCGCGCAAGGCCCGTTCACCCTGGGACCCGTCGATATCGGCGGCGCGGCCAAGGGGTCCGGAGCTCTCGGCGGCACGGTGCTCAACCCGCGCGCCGACCTGGCCGCGGACTTCGCGGCGATCGACTTGCCAGGCCTGCCGCTTACCGCGGCGCACGTGACGTTGAACTTCGTCAAGGGACCGGCCGAGACCAACGGTGGCTTCGCGCTGGCCGCCACCAGCGACTATGGGCCGGCGAAGGCGAATGCGAACTTCCGGTTCCTCTCGGACGGACTGGACTTCACGGGCCTGGCGGTGTCGGCCGGCGGCGCGAACGCAACCGGAACTGCGTCGCTGAGAGGGGGCCAGCCATCATCGGCCGACCTGGCCATCACACTTGGCCGCGGCGCCTTCCTCACCAAGGGCCAGGCGCAGGGGCGGCTGAGAATCGTCGACGCGTCCGGCGGACCCCGAGCCGAACTCACGGCGAGCGCTCGCAACGCCACGACAGCCATGGGCGGGGTCATCCTGACCACGGCGAACCTCTCGGCCGCGGGGCCGCTGACGGCGATGCCCTACCACCTCGACGGAACCGGCTACACCACGCACGGCAGCTGGAAACTGAACGGGACCGGCGTCATGGGCGATACGAAGGGCGAGTATGACGTCAGCTTCGAGGGCGCCGGGCGCCTGCGGACGGTGGACTTCAAGACTCTTTCGCCTGCCCAGTTGCGCATTGGGCGGCACGGGCTGACCGCCCAGCTGATCGCCAACGTCGGCGGCGGCCGCGCCGTCGTCGACTCCAGCGAAACCGGCGGGCGGATGGAGACCCGCGCCGAACTCACCGGCGTGTCCCTCAACCTCCTCGACCAGGATTTCATGGGTCGCTTCGACGCTGACCTGCATCTCACCGGCGCCGGCGAGCACCTGGCCGGCGACATGGAGGCGAAACTGGCCGGCGCGGGCCAGCGCGGCGCCAAGGGCGCGCCCACCGTCGACGGCCTGGTGCATGTTCTGCTCGCCGGCGATGCGATGACCATCGACGCCCATCTCGGCAACGCCCAGGGGATGAAGACCGACGCCCACCTGGTGCTGCCGGCCGAGGCCACGGCGGCGCCGTTCCGCATCGCCCTGGTGCGCAACCGGCCGATGAGCGGGCATTTCTCCGCCCAGGGCGAGGTCAAGCCGATCTGGGACCTGGTGATGGGCGGCGAGCGGTCGCTGTCCGGCCAGGTGAACGCGGCCGGCACGGTGGCCGGAACCATGGCCGATCCCCTGATCACCGGCCAGGCCACGGTCCAGAACGGCCAGTTCACAGACGCGCCGACCGGTCTGACGCTGCAGAAGGTGACGCTCAGCGCGCGGCTGGCCGACAACGCCATCGACGTGAGCCAATTCACGGCGTCCGACGACCACGCCGGCACCCTGTCGGGCGTCGGCCGGATCAGCCTGGAGCGTGAGGGGGTCAGCAGCTTCAAGCTGGACCTCAAGGGCTTTCAGCTGATCGACAACGAAATCGGCACGGCCACCGCCACAGGCACGGCCACCGTCAGCCGCACGGCGGCCGGCCTTGTGGAGCTGTCCGGCATTCTGAACGTCGACAGGGCGGACATCGCCGCCAAGCCGCCGACGCCGTCCGGCGTGGCGTCAATGGATGTGGTGGAGATCAACCGGCCGGTGGGGACGGGCGGGCATCTGCAGGCGGTGACATCCTACGCGCCGCCGGTGGCCATGGACGTCCGGCTCAAGGCCGCGCGCGGCGTCTTCCTGAAGGGGCGGGGACTGAACCTGGAAGTCTCCCTCGACGCGCATGTGCAGGGGACCACCGACGCGCCGGCCATCGGTGGAACGGCCCGGGTGGTGCGCGGCGACTACGACCTGGCGGGCAAGCGCTTCATTTTCGACAACCGCGGCGTTGTCTCTCTTGGCGCGCGCCCTGAGGACATCCGCCTCGACCTCACGGCGACCCGCGAGGATCCGTCGCTCACCGCTGTCATCGCCATCCAGGGCACGGCGGCCAGGCCGAAGATCATGCTCTCGTCCACGCCGGTGCTGCCCGGCGATGAAGTACTCTCCCAGGTGCTGTTCGGCGCTTCGGCCGCTCAGCTGTCGCCGCTCGACGCCGCCCAACTCGCCTCGGCGCTCTCCGCCCTGGCCGGCGGAGGCGGCTTCGACGTGATTGGCAACATCCGCAACTTCGCCCACCTCGATCGGCTGGCGCTCGGCGGCGGGACCGCGGCCGCAGGCGTCACCGTCTCCGGCGGCAAGTACGTCACCGACAATGTCTACCTGGAGGTGACCGGCGGCGTGAAGGGCGGCTCCTCCGCCGGTGTGGAGTGGCGCGTGAAGCGCAACCTGGCCATCGTCTCGCGCGTGGCCGCGACGGGCGGAGATTCCCAGCTGCAGATCACCTGGCACAAGGACTACTGAGCGGCTGGCGGCTGCGGTTAGGCCCGCGCATAGGCCTGCGTGCCGCGGGTGAACACCCGATCGGAGGGCTGCACCGCATCGATGGCGATGTCGGCCCCCCGCGCGAGCCGGCCATAGATCGGGCCGAAGTCCTGCAGCGTCGCGGCCAGCAACGCCTCCAGCGACGGGATGACGAAATAGACCTGCTGGAAGTCGTCGATGCGGTAGGGGGTGCGCATCACCCGCTCGAGTTCGAAACCCAGCCGGTTGGGCGACGGGTCGTCCAGCGCGAAGGCCGATTCCGCGTGCGAGGAGACGATGCCCGCGCCGTAGATGCTCAGACCTTCGGGCGTGGCCATCAGGCCGAACTCAACGGTGTACCAATAGAGCCGCGCCAGATGGTGCAGGTGATCGAGGCCGAGGGCGCGGCGTCCGCCTTCGCCATAGGCCTGCATATAGTCGGCGAACACCGGATCGGTGAGCATCGGCACATGGCCGAACACGTCGTGGAAGACGTCGGGCTCCTGCAGATAGTCCAGGTGCGCGCCGTCGCGGATAAAGCGGCCGGCCCGGAAGCGGCGGTGCGCCAGATGCTCGAAAAACACAGCGTCGGGAACCAGGCCTGGAACGCTTACCACCGTCCATCCGGTGAGGCGCCCGAGTTCGCCGTTCAGCCGCCGAAGGTCGGGGATGCCGCCGCGGTGGAGGTCCAGGGCGTCGAGTCCCCGCATGAACGGATCGCAGGCCCGCCCCGGAAGCTGCCGCGCCTGACGCTCGTACAGCTGGGTCCAGACCCGGTGCTCGGCGTCGCCGTAGCGGTCCCAGTCCTGGTCGATGGTCCAATCCGGGCGGGCGCCGGCGGGGGCGCGCCTCAGTGAGTCGACCGTGCTCATGGCGCTAAGATGGCGCCCCGCGCCGCAAGGTTCCACCGCCGGCCACTAGCCGGGCCGCGTCTCAATGGGTGATTCGCGGTCTCAGGTGGTATTGGCCGTCCTGGAAGCTGTCGAAGATCAACGAGGTGCTTGGGTTGCCGACCGGCTCGCCGGTGTCGTCCGGGAGCAGGTTCTGCTCGGACACATAGGCGACATAGCCACCCTCCTCGCCGTCGGCGAGCAAGTGGTAGAACGGCTGGTCCTTGCGGGGCCGGACGTGCGCGGGGATCGCCAGCCACCACTCCTCGGTGTTGGCGAACACGGGGTCGACATCGAAGATCACGCCGCGGAACGAAAACACGCGGTGCTTCACCACCTGTCCGATACCGAACTTGGCCAGACGGATCGGTGGCGCATCGTGCGCGAGACCCGTGAAGGATGTGATTCTCGGTTCCATGACGGAAAAGCTACACCCCGACCCCTGACTGGAGGATGAACGTAGAGTGTTCGTGTCGCGGGGCAAGAGCCTGCCTTCCTGCAGGCGAGTGGGCTTGCTAAGTTCATGTGGACATCAGGCGCGGCCCTGGAGCCTTTTTGAGTCGAGCGGGCTAACTCGAAGCAAGAACGAGGCTCCAGCCTCGCCTGGAAGGGATGAGAAGGTTCAAGCGCAGTCATGGCTCAGGCGCCCGAAGCGCCCGAGGGTCGCGCGCGCGATCCGAGGCGACGCCCCCCAGACGCGACCTATTTCGCGGCGCTCGACCTTGGCACCAACAACTGCCGCCTGCTGATCGCCACGCCGACGCCGCGCGGATTTCGGGTGATCGACGCCTATTCGCGCATCGTCCGTCTTGGCGAGGGTCTGTCACGCTCGGGCCGGCTGTCGGACGAAGCGATGGAGCGCGCCATCGCGGCGCTGGGTGTCTGCGCCGGCAAGATCCGGCGTTACGGCGCGGTGCGCATGCGCGCCATCGCCACCCAGGCCTGCCGTTCCGCGTCGAATGGCCGCGCGTTCCTAGATCACGTCACCGAGCGCACCGGGCTGCGGCTGGACGTGATCAGCCCGCGCGAGGAGGCTCAGCTGTCCGTGGCCGGCTGTTCCAACCTGATCGACCGTGACGCCGACGCCGCTCTGGTGCTCGACGTCGGCGGCGGTTCGACGGAGCTGTCCTGGCTGGACCTGAAGGACCACCGCGCGCGCGCCCTGCAGTCGGGCCGGCCCGGCGGGAGGCCGCGGGTCAAGGCCTGGCTCTCCATTCCCATCGGCGTCGTGAGCCTGGCCGAGCGCTTCCCGGAAGGCGAGAACGCCGATCCGGCGTGGTTCCGGCGCATGGTCGACGAGGTCAAGGCCAAGATCGAGGCGTTTCCGCACGCCGAGGACTTGCGCTCGGTGTTCGAGGCCGGCAGGGCGCACCTCATCGGCACGTCTGGCGCCATCACCAGCCTGGCCGGCCTCCACCTGGGACTTGCCCGGTATGAGCGCTCGAAGGTGGACGGGCTCTGGATGACTAAGACGGAATGTGAGGTCGTGGCCGACCGCCTGTCGCGCCTGAACGCCCGCGAACGCGCCACGGAGCCCTGCATCGGCGCGGACAGGGCGGACCTGGTGCTGGCGGGGGCGGCGATCCTGCAGGCCGTGCAGGAGGTCTGGCCGTGCGAGCGGGTGCGCGTGGCCGACCGGGGCTTGCGCGAAGGCCTGCTGCTGTCGCTGATGGCCGACGACCGTCGCCGCCAGGGCCGTCGGCGACGCCGTCCGCGCTCGATGGTCGCGCCCGCGGCCGCATGAGCGAGCCGCCCCGCAAGCGCATGGTCCGCCCGCCCACCGGCGGGACCGACGCCGGCCGCGCCGCGCCGCAGCGCCTGAAGTCCGCCAAGGAACGCACGCCATCCTCCCAGGCCTGGCTCGAGCGTCAGCTCAACGACCCCTATGTCGCCGAGGCCCGGGCCAAGGGCTACCGTTCGCGCGCGGCCTTCAAGCTCGCCGAGATCGACGACCGCTTCCACCTGGTCCATCGCGGCGCACGGGTGGTGGACCTGGGCGCGGCGCCTGGCGGCTGGGTGCAGGTGGCGTTGGAACGCGGCGCGGCGGCCGTGGCGGGGGTGGACCTGCTGCCCATCGAACCGCTGCCCCCGGCCCAGCTGATCCAGGCCGATTTCACCGATCCCGGCGTCGGCGAGCGGCTGATCGATCTGCTCGGCGGGGCGCCGGACCTGGTGGTCTCCGACATGGCCCCCAACACCATCGGCCACCGCAAGACCGACCACCTGCGCATCATCGGCCTCATCGAGGCGGCGGCCGACTTCGCCGTGCAGGTGCTGAAGCCTGGCGGAGCGTTCGTCACCAAGGCCTTCCAGGGCGGCGAGACCGCCGGCGTGCTGGCCCACCTGAAGGCCCACTTCACCGACGTCCGGCACGTGAAACCCAAGGCCAGCCGGTCTCAGAGCTCCGAACTCTATCTCGTGGCGACCGGCCTGAAGCACCGGTGAACCACGACACCCAGGGTGCAACGTCCTCGCCAAGGCTCGCTAAACGTGTTCTAAGCGAGCCTGCCGCCAAGCCGCGAAACAGACGCCAATCGCCAGCCGGAGACGTTCAGTTGTCGCCATCAAATCCAATTCGTGTGAGGCCGCGCTGCTCGGCGCCCTCGCTGGCGGTGGTCGTCGCCGCGATGGCGATCGCCGGCCCCCTCTGCGCGCAGACGCTCGCCGAACCGCATGCGCCGCTCATGCCCGCTAAGGGCGCCGCCGTGCATCCCGCAATCGACCTGTCCAAATTGCGCACGTCACTGTCGGTCCGCTACGCGCTCTCCAGTCCCGTACGCGACGCCGGCCCGAACCGCACGCAGATCGATCACCGGTTCGCGCGTGACGGCCTCGTCGGCTCGGCCGGCTATATGTGCGGCATAGACGGCGTGGTGCCCGACACCAACCTGACCGGCGGCGGCCCGGCCTCCACCTTCGGCCGGCAAGGCACCTTCCTGGGGGCGCGGCTCGGCTATTCGTTCAAGTAGGGCTCACGGCCTGAACCCCAGCGCCCTCGGTCCCAACCGGGCGGGCTGGGTGGCGATGCGGTAGGCGTCGCGAACCCACTCGCAGACCCAGAGACGGGTGTCGCGCGGGTCGATCATCTCCTCCATCTGGAAGCGGTTGAGCGGACCCACCGGGCCTCGGGCGCTCTCGATGCGGGCGTTGATCTCGGCGCGTAGGGCGGCAGGGTCGGCGGCTTCCGCCAGCTGGCGCTTGTAGGCCGCCTCGATGCCGCCTTCCGGCGGGATGCCGCCGACGTCCGCCGCCGGCCACACCACTCGGGCGCTGACGCCGCTGCGCGGTGTCGCATAGTTGTTGCCCGCCACCCCGAAGCTGCGCCGCATGATCACGGTGAACAGCGGCACGCGGACCTGGGCGAAGGCGATCATCCACTCGCCGCCCTTGCGGATGGTGCCGGCGATCTCGTGCTCGAGGCCGACCGCGAACCCCGGGTTGTCCACCAGGTTGAGCACCGGCAGGTGGAACAGGTCGCAGACGTCGAGGTGACGCCTCAGCTTGTCGCAGCCGTCGGCGGTGAGCGCCCCGCCGTTGACGTGGCGGCTGTCCGAGGCGATCACGCCCATGGGGTAGCCGGCCATGCGGATGAGGCCGGTGATCTGGTCGGTCCCCCACAGCGGCCCGATCTCGAAGAACGAGCCCTTGTCGGCCATCAGCCGGATCGCCCGGCGCATGTCGAAGGTGGTGGTCCGCTTGCGCGGCACGATGGTGAACAGCTCCTCCTCGCGCCGGTCGGCGGGATCGCCGGGACCGGGCGGCAGGACGGGCGGGGCTTCGTAGACGCTGGAGGGCAGGTAGGAGAGGAAGCGCTTGGCCATGGCGGCGGCCTCCTCTTCGGACTCCGCCAGGTTGTCGACCGAGCCGTTGCGGCAATGGATGCGCCAGTCGCCCAGGTCCTCCTTGGTGATGTCGTAGCCCATGGCGTGGCTGACCACGGGCGGGCCGGCGACGAACAGCTGGGCGATGTCGCGCACCATCACCGAGAAGTGGCCCAGCACGGCCTTGGCCGCGCCGATTCCCACTACGCTGCCCAGCAGCAGATTTACGACGGGCACCTGCGCGAGTTGCTCGGCGAACATGGAACTGCCCAGGTGGCCGGGCAGGAAGGAGCCGCCGCCGCCGGCGACGCGCGGCCGGCCGGCGGTGATGGCGCCCGAGCTCTCCTTCGCCGCGCTCTCACCGGCCTTCTGCTGCTGCGGCACCATGGCCGCGACGCTGCCGCCGCCTGACGAGCCGTCGAGCAGGCGGATCGAGGGGCAGCGGAACTCGATGGACAGCCGGTCGAGGTAGCCGCTCTTGGCCCCGATCGCGCCGTCCGCGTGGCCGCCGCGCGAGGTGAAGTCGTCGGCGCAGACCACGCTGCGCCGCCCGTCGATTCGGCCCCAGCCGCCCACGTGGTTGGCCGGGGTGAAGTCGGCGACGCCCCCCTCGTCGTCGTAGCTGGCGAAGCCCGCCAGGCTGCCGACTTCGCGGAACGTTCCCTCGTCCAGCAGCATGTCGATGCGCTCGCGGCAGGTGAGCTTGCCCCGGCCGCGCTGGCGGACCACGCCGGGGTCGCTCGAGCCGGGCGCGAGGCGGCGGTGGGCGATGTCCTGCAGGGCTTGCACCTCGGCGAGCATGGGCGCCCAGGAGCCGGCGCCGTAGTCGCGCGGCGTGGCTTGCGCGCCGTCGCGATGGCTGGGCGCGATGCTGGCGACGATCTGGCCCGCCGCGACCTCGTCGCCCAGCCCGAGGGGCTGCAGGTCGGTGATCACCCCGGCGCAGGGGGCGGTGACGGCGGTCTCCATCTTCATGGCGCTGACGACCATCATCGTGTCGCCGGCGCTGACCTCGGCGCCCGCCTCGACGGCCATTTCGATGATCGCGCCCGCCATGGGACATTCGACGCCCTGTTCGCCGTCCGGCACCGCCAGCGACGCCGACGGCGCCGCGCCGCCGGGCAGGGCGAGCGCGCCATGACCGCGGCCCAGCGCCGTAGCCTGCTGTTCGAGCAGGACGAGAGCGCCGGATGCATTTGTCGCCTGGCCGGCGTGGCTGGCCAGCTCCGGGTGTTCCGCCAGCAGGGTGGTCCGCGCGTCGCCCGCCCGCACCGCCGGGTGCGAGAGGATCGCGCGCAGCTGCCGCAGGTTGGTGGGCAGGCCGGCGATATGGAACTCGCCCAGGGCGCGCAGGGTGCGCTCGACCGCGGAGGCGAACGACTGCGTGGAATTGGACGAGCCGATCAGCTTGGCGAACATCGGATCGAACTGCGGCGGCGGCGCGTAGCCCAGGTAGCCGCAGGAATCGACGCGAACGCCGGGCCCGGTCGGCTCCTTGTAGCCGGTGAGCACGCCGGCGCCGGTGGCCACGATCCGCGCCTGCACCGCATAGCCCCGCGGCGGCGCCACCGCCGACTGGTCGGCGATCCCCAGCGCCCGCAGGGTCTCGCCCGCGGCGATGCGGAACTGCGCTTCGACGAGGTCGACTCCGGTGACCTGCTCGGTGATGGTGTGCTCCACCTGAATGCGCGGATTGCACTCGATGAAGTAGTGCTCGGCCTGCTCCGGACTCACCAGGAACTCCACGGTGCCGGCGTTCACATAGTCGGCCGCATGGGCGAGGCGGACGGCGTCGGCGAGGATCCGTTCGCGCAAGTCGGCCCCCAGGCCCGGCGCAGGGGCGATCTCCACCACCTTCTGGTGGCGGAGCTGCACGGAGCAGTCGCGCTCATGCAGGTGGACGATGCCGCCGTGGCTGTCGGCCAGCACCTGCACCTCGATGTGCCGCGGCCGCTCGACGATCTTCTCGATGAACAGTGCGCCGTCGCCGAACGCCGCCTGGGCCTCGCTCTGGCAGCGGGCGAAGGCGGCCGGCATCTCCTCCGCGCTGGCCACGGCCCGCATGCCGCGCCCGCCGCCGCCCGCCGCGGCCTTCAGCATCACGGGGTAGCCGAGCTCGGTTGCCACGGCGATGGCGTCGTGCGCGCTCTGCAGCGCCCGCTCGCTGCCCGGCACGATGGGCACGCCAAGCGACTGGGCCAGCTGGCGCGCCCTGGTCTTGTCGCCGAACAGGGCCAGCGTTTCCGGCCGCGGCCCGATGAAAACCAGACCGGCGTCGGCGCAGCGCTGGGCGAAGGCGGCGTTCTCCGACAGGAAGCCGTAGCCGGGATGGACGCAGTCGCAGCCGGTCTCCTTCGCCGCCGCGATCAGCGCCTCGATGTCCAGGTAGGCGCGCACCGGATCTCCGGCCGCCGCCGCGCCCAGCGCCCGGGACTGGGTGGTGGCGCGGGTGTGCAGCGACAGGGCGTCGGCCGGCGCGAAGACGCTCACCTGCTCCACGCCCAGGGCTGAGGCGGCGCGCGCCACGCGGATGGCGATCTCGCCACGGTTGGCGATCAGGACGCGATTGAACAAGGGCTGCCTCCCAACGCTCGTTTGGAACGACAATGGGCTAGAGGCTTGTCCCGCTCAATGAATTGCGTGTGCGGCCGGCTGACCGCACGACGGGCCGCACACAGAGCGACATGGTGGATACTGCGCCGGTCCAGGCGGTTTCCTCAACCGTGCCGGTCTCCACGAAGCCGGCGCCCTCCGCGACCTTGCGCGAGGCGAGGTTGTCTGGAGCGATGTGCGCCTCGAGCCGACCTAGGTTCTCGAGGCCGGCGGCGGCGTCGCAGAGCAGCTTCAGGGCGCGGATGGCGTGGCCGCGACCGCGGTGCTCCCAGGAGATCCAGTAGGAGACATTGGCCCGGTCGGCCGCCAGCAGGCGCAGCTCGCAGCCGCCCAACAGCTCGCGCGACAGGCCCCTCAGCGCATAGACGAAGTTCGGGCCGCCGGCCGCGCGCGCGGCGATCCAGCGCTGCATCACCTGCCGCGTGTGTTCGAGCGTGGCGACTTCCGTCGCATCGAACCGCCGGCGCATCTCCTCGTCCTCGCCGTGCAGGTGCGCCTCGGCGTCCGCGACGGTGTGGGCGTCGAGGACGATCACGCCGTCGGTGAGGCGCTCCGGCAGGCGGATGGGATAGAGCTCGTGGAGGTCCATGGTCCGGTTCGGGTTCCGATGAGGAGACGTCACCGGCCGGGAGAACACAAGTTCGCGGCGCCGCGGACCGCCGACGTCAGGCGGCGAGCGCGGTCCTGGCCAGGGCCAGGGCGTCGATCACTTCCGCCGGGAGGGGCGCGCTGATCAGGCCGCCCTGGAACTCCTTGCAGCCGAGCTGGACCAGGCGGTTCTTCTGGGCCTCGGTCTCCACGCCCTCGGCGACCACACGCAGGTTCAGCGCGTCGCCGAGCTTGAGCATGGCCCCGACGACCGCGTCGACGCTGGCGTCGCCGCCCAGGGGCGCCACGAAGGAGCGGTCGATCTTGATCTTGTCGATGCTGTGACGCATCAGATAGTTCAGGCTCGAGTAGCCGACGCCAAATCCGTCCAGCGCCAGCGTCAGCCCTAGATCGCGCAGCGATTGAAGGCTCCTCTGAACCTGGTGATCTCGCCCCAGCAACACGCCCTCGGTGATCTCCACCTCGAGCCGGCTCGGCTCGACGCCTGAGTCCGAGAGCAGCGCGGCGGTTTCACTGACGAAGTCGGGGCAGGCCAGTTGCCTCACCGAGACGTTGACGGCGACCTTGAGCGTGCGCCACCGCCGCGCGTCGGCCAGCACCCGGTCGATCGTGAAGCGGCCAAGCTCGAAGATCAGGTCGGACTCTTCAGCGAGGCTGATGAAATAGCTGGGCGGGATCTCGCCGAGTTCGCGGTGGTACCACTGCGCCAGGGCTTCCACGCCGACGATCACGCCGCCGACGCCCACCTGCGGCTGATAGACCATGGTCAGCTCGCCGTTGGCCAGGGCGGACCGCAAGTCCGCTTCGACGGCCTTGCGGGTCTGCAGCGCCCGGTCCATGGCCGGCTCGTAGAGGCGCACTCCGCTGCGGCCGTCTTCGCGGGACTTGCGCAAGGCGATGTCCGCCTGGCGCAACAGGTCGTCAGGGTCGGTCGGCTGATCGATGACCGCGCTCACTCCGACGGAGCAGGTGACGAAGACGCTTTCGGTCGAAAGGGCGAATGGCCTGGAGATCAGCTCGCGAGCCTGGGCGACGAGGCCGTCCAGCCGCTCGGCGTCGGTCTCGATGAGGGCGAACTCGTCCGCGCCGATGCGGCCGACCATCGCGCTGGCGTCGCGCAGTCCGGCAAGGCGCCGGGCGGCCTCCTCCATCAGCTCGTCGGCGCATCGATAGCCGAAGGCGTCCTTGACCTGGTTGTACTGATCAATGCCGACGCTGATCACGCCGACGAAGCCCGGCACGCGCCGCAGACGGTCCAGTTCCTCGCCGAGCCGACCCAGGAACCGGACCCGATTGGGCAGTCCGGTCAGGCCGTCGTGCTGCGCCAGGTGCTGCGCCCGCGCCTCGCTGGCGATCAGGCTCTGCGTCGTCTTCCTGAGTTGGCGAAACAGGATGATGGTCGCTGCGCCCAGGCCTTCCACCACCACCAGCATGGTGGTCAGCGCACCGCTGCGGACTACCGCCAGCACGCAGAGGGTGGCCAGGAGCACCACGATCGAAGCGATCGCGACGAGCGCCTGGGGGCCGACAAGTCTCTGGCGCGGAGGCTTATCCAGCATGGCATGCAATCCAGTGAACCGAGCGGTGCGCACCCTAGCGGACGCGGAATTCAAGAACGGTGAACCGGCGTTTAGGAAAGCGTTCACCCAATGCCGCCGCCGCCGAAAGCCCGCCGCGATGGCCACCGGCGGCAAACGGCGATTGACGCCGCCGCGTCAACTCCGCTCAGTTAGGCGCGGCCCCGCAAGGAAGGCCGCATTTGAGAGGAAGCGCCATGGCCGCCAAAACATTTCCCGTCGAAGCGTCACATATCCTGATGTTCGCCCGCTCGGTCGGGGACGACAACAAGGTCTATTCCGATCCGGACTACGCCAAGAAGACCGAGGCCGGCGCGATCATCGCCCCGCCCACCTTCGCCCAGTCCAGCGCCCAGTTCGATCCGGACTATTTCCTCAGGCCCAAGGTCGGCCAGCCGTGGTTCGGCTCCGGCAAGAACCCCACCGGCGTCACCCGCGCCGCGGGCGGCGGAGGAGGGGGCGGTGGCGG
>JBIOEG010000071.1:0-22400 GCA_044445825.1 Caulobacterales bacterium | reverse complement strand
GCGAAGAGGTACCTCAGGCCGACGGTGATCGACTGGTCGCGCACCACGCCGTTGATCACGCCAAGCTCCAGCGCATTGCCGCCGGGGCCGGTCCCATGGGTGTTGAGGAAGGCGTCCTGGGTGCCCAGGTAGCGGTACGTCAGGTCGCCGCTGAGCTGGTCGGTAATTCGGAACGCCAGGCCGGCGATGCCCTGATAAGCGAACTTGTTGTCCGAAGCCGACATCTCGAAGTTCTGGGCCGGGCTCAGCGGGTCGCCGTCAGCCTCACTGAACACGCCGTTGGCTTCGACGCGGTAGTTGATGATGCCGGCGCCGGCGCCGAAGAAGGGATCCACCGGCGAATCAGGCAACACGTCGAAGAGGACGTTGCCCATTATCGTGAGGCCGTGGATCAGGCCGCTCGGATGGCCGCAGGTGGCGCCGCCGATGTGGCAGATTGCGCCGATTGGACGGCTGGCGGAGTCGTTCACCGCGCCGAGCTGGCCGGACCGGTACCCGCCTTCGAGTTCGATCCGCAGGTGGGGCGAAAGCTTGTATCCTACGCGGGCGAAGCCTGTGAAATCGGTCGTGCCCGCGTGGAAGGCCAGATGGGCCGGCTCGCCATCGGATTCATTGGCGGAGGACCGGGTGTTCCAGGTGCTCCAGTTATGCAGGCCCAGATCGATGGCCCCATACCAACCCGATGGCGCGGGACCCGTGCCCTGAGGTTCGGCCCAAGCGCCTGAGGCGGCGAAGACACCAGCCAGGGCGGCTCCCGCTAGGAGTTTCAGTTTCATTCGAAGTCCTTCCTTGCCCTCTGCGGCGGTCGCACCGACCGAGCAGCGTTATATCAAGCGGTAAGGCGACCGAAAGTGTCGGAGTGGACACACCCCCCGACAATTCGGCGCGCCGGCGCGACGCCTGGAGACGCTATACAATATCCCCCCCTGCAATCAACTTAGCTTTGCGGAAAATCCCCACGGCGCAAACGATTTGGGTGGATTGACGAATTGACGCGGCTGCGTCGTCGCGCGCGGGCGCCGACGGCGGCCGCCACGCAGCGAACTTCCCCGCGAAATGTCCGGTTTGCGCGGTGGCGCCCATGCCGATTCGTCCCCGCTCCCGGCTTCGAAGACCGGGACAGCGCGGCAATGATCAATCGGCGCCTTTGGTTCCCATCGGCGTAGAACTTTCTGGCGAAATGTGCGGCGGGACGTCAGCCCGAGCGCTCGACGCCTATTGTCCGCTCTTCAGCGAATCCCACGAATGCTGCGTGGCCGGCGTGTCGGCGGCGCGCAGGTAGCTGAGGTTGTTTTCCACCACTTCCGGGGGCAGGTCCTGCCGCGCCAGGTGCTCGGCCTCGCCGAGTCGGCCTTCCAAGCCCAGCACCAGGGCCAGATTCTGCCGTTCCTGGGCGGTGGCGCCGGGCAAGGACGCGGCGCGGCGCAGCAGGGCCTCTGCCTGAGCCCGGTCGCCGTGGGACGCGTAGTAGAGGCCGAGATTCGACACGACGGCGGGATTCTGGGGCGCCAGGGCCATGGCCCGCTGGTGCGCGGCCAGGGCCTCGTCGTTTCGGTCGGCCTGTTCCAGCGCAATGGCCAGCAACTCAACGGGACGCCAGTCCCGCGGCGCCAGGGCCTGCGCGCGCCGCGCCGGGTCGATGGCGTAGAAGCCCTGGTCCTGGCCGATTCGGGCGCGCGCCGATTCCAGCAGGGCCTCGAGGTCGGTCGGGGCGAACACCAGCACCTGCTCGGCCGCCGTGGCGGCCTCGTCGAAGCGTCCCAGCGCGCGAAGCGCCTTGGACAGATGAACGCCGGCGTCGGCGTCGCGCGGGTCGATCTCCAGTTCGCGGGTCCAGAACGTTGCGCGGGCGAGGGGGTCCAGGCGTTCGGCCTCCAGCTTCTGCTCGGCCGAGGCCCTGGTGGGGGCCGGGGCCGACGCGGAGGCGTCCGATGCGCCGGCGGTCGGTTGAGCCGGCGCGTGCGCGCCCCCCGCTGCCTGCGCGGCCAGCGCCGGTCCGGCTGCCAGCGCGACGATGGTTGCGGCCAAGGCGAGGTTGCGACACATGGATGGACTTCGCTCCTTTTGACCACGCAGCTTGCGGCGTCGGCCTCAAGGAAGCGTTAAGCATGTTGACGGGCGCAGCCGCCCGATCGAGGCGCCTCATGAGTGAAGTCATCGTCGCCGAAGCCGATGGGCCGGCGATCCCGATCACCCTGGTCGGCCCGGCGAGCCTCGACGCCGCGCTGGCCGCACTGCCGCCAGCCCTTCGCAGCCAGGCCGAACACGCCAAGATCGGCGGCCGGGCCGGCCACGGCGTGCTGCTGCTGGGCGAGGCGGGACCGGAGCGCGTGCTGGCCGGACTCGGCGACGGCGCGCCGGCGGACCTCATGGCGATGCGCGCCTTGCCTACGCGGCTTGCGGCCGGCCTCTACGCCTTCGACAACCCGCCGAAGGGCGCGGGGACCGCCCTGGCCCTGGCCTGGGCGCTCGGGGCCTACCGGTTCGACCGCTACAAGCAAAAGCACGGTGAGCCCGGCGCGCGTCTGCTCGCGCCGAAGGGCGCCGACCTGGCCGAGGTGCGCGCCGTCGCCCACGCCTGCGCGCTGGCCAGGGACATGATCAACACCCCGGCCAACGACATGGGACCGCTGCAGGTGGAGACCATCGCGCGGGAGGTGGCCGAGGCCTTCGGCGCGGCGATCACCGTGACCACCGGCGACGCGCTGCTGGAGGCCAACTATCCGGCAATCCACGCCGTCGGGCGCGCCGCGGTTCCCGGACGCGCGCCGCGCATCATCGAGATAGTCTGGGGGGACGCCGGGCGGCCTCTGGTGGCGGTGGTCGGCAAGGGCGTGGTGTTCGACACCGGCGGCCTCGACATGAAGCCCTCGGCCGGCATGCGGCTGATGAAGAAGGACATGGGCGGCGCGGCCCACGCCCTGGCCCTGGGCCGCATGCTGATGGCCGCCGGCCTGCCGATCCGCGTGGCGGTGCTGCTGCCGGTGGCGGAAAACGCCATCTCAGGGGACGCCATGCGGCCGGGCGACGTGCTGGCATCGCGCAAGGGGCTGACCATCGAGGTCGGCAACACCGACGCCGAAGGCCGGCTGATCCTCGCCGACGCCCTGACCCGGGCCAGCGAACTCGAGCCGGCGCTGACCATCGACCTGGCCACGCTCACCGGCGCCGCCCGCGCGGCCCTGGGGCCGGAATTGCCGCCCTTCTACACCGACGACGAGGCCCTGGCCGGCGAGATCGCGGCCGCGGCGAGGTCTCAGGCCGACCCGCTGTGGCGGATGCCGCTCTGGGCCGGCTACGACGGCGCCCTCGACAGCGACATCGCCGACATCAGGAACGATCCCGACGCCTGGGCCCAGGCGGGCTCGGTGACCGCGGCCCTGTTCCTCAAGCGGTTCGCGCCGGCGGGCGCGTGGGTGCACCTAGACATCTTCGCCTGGAACCCCCGCAACCGCCCCGGCTGGCCGCAGGGCGCCGAGACCCAGGCGATCCGCGCGCTCTATCAGGTGCTGAAGGCCCGTTTCGGATGACAACGCCGGTGGTCGCCGCCCGGCTCAGATCTCGCCGGCCAGCACCCTGGCGAACAGCGCCGGATCCACGTTGCCGCCTGAAAGCACGATGGCCGCGGTGCGGCCGTCCAGCGCGAGCTTGCCGGCCAGCAGGGCGGCCAGGGCGACCGATCCGCCGGGCTCCACCACGAGCTTCAGCGTCTGGAACGCGTAGCGCATGGCGTCGGCCACTTCGGCGTCGGTGACGCAGAGCACGCCGGCCAGGTTTCGCTGCATCACCGGGAAGGTCAGCTCGCCGGGCATGGGCGATTCCAGGGCGTCGCACAGGGAGCGAGGCGCCGGCGGCGCGCCGACGCGATGTCCGGCGTCCAGCGAGCGGCGCGCGTCGTCGAATCCTGCCGGCTCGACGCCCCAGACTTGCGTAGCCGGGCTGAGCGCCTTGAGCGCCGTGGAACTTCCGGCCATCAGGCCGCCGCCGCCGACCGGTGCGAGGGCCAGGTCGAGCGTCGCGCCAAGCGCGCGCGCCCGCCGCCCGATCTCCAGCCCCACCGTCCCCTGGCCGGCGATGACGTGAGGGTCGTCGAAGGCCGGGACCACCACCGCGCCGCGTTCGCGGGCGATGTCGGCGGCGATGGCCTCGCGGTCCTCCTTCGCCCGGTCGTAGAAGCGGATCTCCGCGCCATAGCCACGCGTCGCCTCGGCCTTCACCGCCGGCGCGTCGGACGGCATGACGATCAGCGCCGGCGTCCCCAGCAGGCGGGCGGCCAGCGCGACCCCCTGGGCGTGGTTGCCGGAGGAAAAAGCCACCACCCCGCGCCGCTTCTGGTCCGGCGACAGCTGGCGCAGGCGATTGTAGGCGCCGCGGAACTTGAAGGCCCCGACCCGCTGCAGGGTCTCCGGCTTGATCAGCACGCGCCCGCCCAGGCGCTGGTTCAGCGCGGGGCTTTCCACCAGCGGGGTGAGCACGGCGTGACCGGCGATGCGCTCCGCCGCCGCTTCGATCTCGGCGAAGGTGACGCCCCCGTGGGCAGCGCTCATCGGGCGAAGACCATGTTGTCGTCGGCGAACGCCTTGAATTCCAAGGCGTTGCCGGAGGGATCCAGGAAGAACATGGTCGCCTGCTCGCCGGCCAGGCCATCGAAGCGCACCTGCGGCTCGATGAGGAACGCTACGCCCGCGGCCTTCAGACGCTCCGCCACGGCCCGCCATTCGGGCAGGGTGAGGATCGCCCCGAAGTGGCGCACCGGCACGGCCTCGCCGTCCACGAGGTTGGTCGAGGCCGCCGTCTCCGCCGGCGCCAGGTGCGCGACGATCTGGTGGCCGTGGAAATCGAAGTCCACCCAGCCCGCCGCCGAGCGCCCCTCCGGGCAGCCCAGCAGGCCGCCGTAGAACGCCCGCGCCTCGGCGAGGTCACGGACCGGGAAGGCTAGGTGGAATCGTGGACGCGTCATGGGCGCCGATCTAGCCCGAGACCGCGCCAGGCGAAACCGCCCCTCGACTTCCCGCTGGCCTTGCGGCCATGTTGCGCCGCGCTGACCGCACCTGTTTCGGAGACCGAAGGCCATGGACGCCCTGACCCTGGATCGCGAAGCCTGGACCGCCGCCGGAGAGGCGCTGCTGCCCGACGCCATCGCGCTGCGCCGGGCGATCCACGCGGAACCGGAACTGGGCCTCGACCTTCCCAAGACCACGGCCAAGGTGAAGGCCGCCCTGGCCGGGCTGCCGCTGGAGATCCGCGAGGGGCCGTCCACCAGCGGCCTGATCGCCATCCTGCGTGGCCCGGCCAACGGGCGCACGGTGCTGCTGCGCGGCGATATGGACGCCCTGCCGCTGGTGGAGGACACCGGCCTCGATTTCACCTCCGAGGTGGAAGGCGCCATGCACGCCTGCGGCCACGACACCCATGTGGCCATGCTGGCCGGCGCGGCCCGGGCCTTGTGCGGCCGGCGCGACCAGCTGAACGGCACGGTGATGTTCATGTTCCAGCCCGGCGAGGAGGGCTGGCATGGCGCGCGGTTCATGCTGGAGGACGGCCTGATCGACCCGCTGCCGGACACCGCCTTCGCCCTGCACATCTCGCCCAACATGCCGACCGGCGTCTTCGCCAGCCGCACGGGCCCGCTGCTGGCCTCTTCCGACAAGCTGCGCATCCGGGTGAAGGGCGCCGGCGGCCACGCCTCCATGCCGCACGACGCCATGGACCCCGTGCCCGTCGCCTGCGAGATCGTCACCGCCTTGCAGACCCTGGTCACCCGGCGCATCTCGGTGTTCGATCCCGCGGTGATCACCATCGCCCGCATCGAGTCCGGCACCACCGACAATGTGATCCCCGAGTACGCCCGCCTGTGGGGCACCCTGCGCACCCTCTCCGAACGCACCCGCAACATCGCCCACCAGGGCATCCGGCGGGTCGCCGAGCATGTGGCCCAGGCTCACGGGGCGACCGCCGAGGTGGAGATCGAGCACGGCTTCCCGGTCACCGTGAACGACGGCCGGGTGGCGGCCCTGGCCGAACGGACCGCCAAGGCGATGTTCGGCGACCACGCCTGGATCACCATGCCCAATCCGATGATGGGGGCGGAGGACTTCTCCTACATCCTGCAGAAGGCCCCCGGCGCCATGGCCTTCCTGGGCGCCGCGCCGGAGGGCGGCGACTTCCGCACCTGCTGCGCCCTGCACTCCAACCGCATGGTGCTGGACGAAACCGTCATGGCCCGCGGCATCGCCATGCACTGCGCCATGGCCGAGGCGGCGCTGAACGGGCTGGAGGTGTAGCGGCCAGGCGTCCGGGCTGCGGCACCGTCTGATTTCACCACGAAGGACACCAAGGACACGAAGGCGGGCTCCGCCCGCGCGACAACCGGAGGGGTGATGCTGTGGAACGCGCCGATGGCGCAGTCTTCGTGTCCTTCGTGTGCTTCGTGGTTCATAGCGATCGTCCGGCCCGCGCGGGCTAAGCTATGCTCCGAGACCTGGAGGGAAGCGCGCCATGTCCACGGATGACTTCACGCAAGACCTCGTCGCCGCGATGAACGGCAAGGACCTCGAGGCGACGATGGAGCGCATCGCCGACGACGCCGTCTATTTCTGGAGCAACGGCTCGGCCTATTTCGGCAAGGCGGACATAGCCGTGGCGATGGAGCGCAACTTCGACACCATCAAGAACGACACCTACCACAAGGTGGATGTCACCTGGCTCGCCCAGTCGCCGGACGTGGCCGCCTGCGCCTTCAAGTTCGAGTGGACCGGCGAGGTCGACGGCAAGGCGGTGTCCGGCAGAGGGCGCGGCACGTCGGTGCTGCGACGAAACGATGGCCAGTGGCGCGTGGTGCACGAGCACCTGAGCGCTGGGCGGTGGAAGGACGGCTGACCGGCCGCGCGCAGGGCAAGTTCGCTTGACGCCACCCATCGCCCAGGTCTAAAGCGCCGCCGCCCGCGAACCGCGCGGGGCATCGCGACCCAAGTCCGCGCCGCCGAGTCCTGTCGAAGGGCGGCGAGGATCCTCCCGGCAGGGGAGGGACCGAATCCATGGCCAATGTGACGGTGATCGGCGCCCAGTGGGGCGACGAGGGCAAGGGCAAGCTCGTCGACTGGCTGTCCAACCGCGCGGACGTGGTGGTGCGTTTCCAGGGCGGGCACAACGCTGGCCACACCCTGGTGGTGGGCAACCAGACCTACAAGCTGTCGCTGCTGCCGTCCGGCGTGGTCCAGGGCAAGCTTTCGGTGATCGGCAACGGCGTGGTGGTCGACCCATGGCATCTGCTGACGGAGATCGAGCAGGTCCGGGCCCAGGGCGTCGAGATCAGCCCCGAACTGCTGGTGCTCGCCGACAATGCCTGCCTGATCCTGCCCCTGCATCGCGACCTCGATATCGCCCGCGAGGCGGCGGCGGCCAACAAGATCGGCACCACCGGGCGCGGCATTGGCCCTGCATACGAGGACAAGGTCGGGCGCAGGGCGATACGCGTCGCGGACCTCGCCGACCGGGAGGCCCTGGAAGCCAAGATCGACCGGCTGCTGGCGCACCACACGCCGCTGCGACGCGGCCTCGGCCTGCCGGAAGCCGACGGCGCCGCCCTGCTGGCCGAGCTGGAGGCGGTGGCGCCGAAGATCCTGCCCTTCGCCCGCCCGGCCTGGCGGCTGCTGGACGAGGTGGTCAAGGCGGGCAAGCGCGTGCTGTTCGAGGGCGCGCAGGGCGCCTTGCTGGACGTCGACCACGGCACCTATCCTTATGTGACCTCCTCCAACACGGTGGCGGGCCAGGCCGCCGCCGGATCCGGACTCGGGCCGCGCGGGCCCGGCTTCGTGCTCGGCATCGTCAAGGCCTACACCACCCGCGTCGGCGAGGGACCGTTTCCCACCGAACTGGACGACGAGGTCGGCCGGCACCTGTCCACGGTGGGGCGCGAGGTGGGGGTCAACACCGGCCGCCAGCGCCGCTGCGGCTGGTTCGACGCGGTGCTGGTGCGCCAGTCGGTGGCGCTGAACGGCATAGACGGCATAGCGCTCACCAAGCTCGACGTGCTGGACGGCCTGCCGAGCCTGAAGATCTGCATCGGCTATCAGGCCGGGGCCGAGCGCTTCGACTATCTGCCGGCCGGGCTGAAGGCGCAGTCCGCCCTGGTCCCGATCTATGAGGACATCGAAGGCTGGACCCAGAGCACCCAGGGCGCGCGCAGCTTCCGCGATCTGCCGGCCGCGGCGGTGAAGTATGTGCGCAGGGTGGAGGAGCTGATCGGCGCGCCGGTGGCCCTGCTCTCCACCAGCCCGCAGCGGGACGACACCATACTGATGCGCGATCCGTTCCGCGGCTGATCGGCCGCTTTCTGCACGGCCTGCGTCAAAAGGTTCTTTACCATCTCCTGGGCATTGTCCGCGGGTCGGGCGACGCCGCCCGATCCGACGGCCCGGGCGACCCGAACTTGATCAGCTCAGACGCAAAGACGGTGCAGCGAATGGCCGCGCTCATGCAGCGCGTGCTGATCGTCGATCCTCAGCCCGCGGCGGTGAAACTGATCTCCGACCTGCTGCGCGAGGTTGGCCCCTGCCAGATCTGGGCGGCGGCCGACACGGCGCGCGCCCTGGTGATCTGCGAGCGGATCGACCCGCACCTGGTCATCGTCGAACAGTGCAAGGCGGTGGACGGCGCGACCTTCACGCGGACGCTTCGCCGCAGCGACCTCACATGCCGCAAGGCGCCGGTGATCATCGTCACTTCGGAGGCCACGGCCACCGCCATCATCACCGCGCGCGATAGCGGCGTGCACGAATTCCTGCGCAAGCCCTTCACCATCAAGGATCTGATGCGCCGCCTGGAGGCGGTGACCCTGCGCCAGCGCGACTGGGTGGAGGCGGTGGTCTACGTCGGCCCCGACCGCCGCCGGTTCAACTCCGGCGACTACGCCGGACCCCTGAAGCGCCGGCTGGACCATCTGGAAACGCCGGACTCGGCGCGCATCTGCCAGGCGCTGAAGATCCTGAAGTCCGCCGTCGGCGCCGTCGAGAGCGACCCGCGCCAGGCTCTGCGGGCCATGCAGGCCCAGTGCGTGGAGCTGATCACCGCCGCGACCGCAACGGGCAATCCGGCGTTGAAGGCCTGCGCCGCGGAAATGCAAGTCAAGCTCGAAGACGTCACCCCGAAGACCCTGCGCGCCGGCGACGTGGAGCCGCTCGTCAACCAGCTCCTGGCCTTCATGCCCGGGGAAGACGAGGCGCAGAAGTCGCAGGCGGCGTAGGGGCTGGCGCAACGCGCCGCACTCGCGCCAGCAGGCGCCTAGGCGTTCACCAGGTTCCGTTCGGTGGCCGCCGCGCGCATGGCCTTCTGCAGCTTCTCGAAGGCCCGCACCTCGATCTGGCGCACCCGCTCGCGGCTGACGCCGTATTGCGAGGCGAGTTCTTCGAGCGTCGTGGGGTCGTCCTTCAGGCGCCGCTCGGTGAGGATGTGCCGCTCGCGGTCGGTGAGTTCGATCATGGCCTCTTCCAGCAGGCCCATGCGGATCGACTTCTCCTCGTCCTCGGCCAGCTGGGTCTCCTGGCTGACGGCCGTGTCGTCGGCGAGCCAGTCCTGCCACTCGTTCTCGCTGTCCGAGCGCAGCGGCGCGTTCAGCGACGCGTCGGGGCCGGAAAGGCGGCGATTCATCGAGATCACCTCCTCGTCCAGCACGCCCAGCTTGGTGGCGATCAGGCGGACCTGGTCGGGGTGCATGTCGCCCTCCTCCAGGGCGCTGATCTCGCTCTTGGCCTTGCGCAGGTTGAAGAACAGCTTCTTCTGCGCCGCCGTGGTGCCCATCTTCACGAGGGACCAGGAGCGCAGGATGTATTCCTGGATGGAGGCGCGTATCCACCACATGGCGTAGGTGGCCAGGCGGAAGCCCTTGTCCGGCTCGAACTTCTTCACCGCCTGCATCAGGCCGACATTGCCTTCCTGGATCACCTCGGCGATCGGCAGGCCATAGCCGCGGTACCCCATGGCGATCTTGGCCACCAGGCGCAGGTGGCTGGTGACCAGCCGGCGGGCGGCCTCCGGGTCCTGGTGCTCGCGCCAGCGCTTGGCGAGCATGAACTCCTCGTCCTTCGCCAGCATCGGGAATTTGCGGATATCCGTCAGGTAACGTGAGAGCCCGCCTTCCGGCGACATCACGGCTAAGGCGGTCATGCTGGCCATAGTAAAGCTATTCCCCTCCGCCGGGTTGTTTCGCGGGCGACCAAACGTACACCCACCCCGATCAACCGAGTAGATAGGAGTTAGTTACGTCTTTTTTAAGAACGCAGGCCGCGCAGGAAGGCTTCAAGCGCCTAGAACTTCTAATGACGCCGTCAGAGTCCCTGCAGTGCGTCCTGCAGAGCCTGCAGGTCCGCCGGCAAGGGCGTTTCGAACCGCAACTTTTGCCTGGTGACCGGGTGAACGAAGCCCAGCACGGCGGCGTGCAGGGCCTGGCGATGCAGTCCCGCCCGCGCCATCGCCGCGCGCACCGGCGGGGCCGGCGGGCCTGAACCATAGAGCGGATCGCCGAGGCAGGGAGCGCCGATGTGGGCGAGGTGGACGCGGATCTGGTGCGTGCGCCCGGTCTCCAGCTGGCACGCGACCCGCGCCGCCAGCGGCCGGTCCGCCGGGCCGAACAGCGCCTGGGTGTCATAGTGCGTGGCCGCTTCGCGGCCGCCCGAGCGCAGCACCGCCATCTTCTTGCGGTCGCGCGGCGAGCGGCCGATGCGGGTGCGGATGTCCCCCGACCGGGCGCGCGGCGCGCCGCGGGTGAAGGCGATGTACACCCGCTCCAGGTCGTGCCGCTCGAACAGGGCGGCGAGGCCGCGGTGGGCGGCGTCGGTCTTGGCGGCGACCATCACGCCGGAGGTGTCCTTGTCCAGCCGGTGCACGATGCCGGGCCGCGCCACGCCGCCGACGCCCGAGAGGCTGGCCCCGCAATGGTGCAGCAGGGCGCCAACCAAAGTGCCGGTCTCGCTGCCGGGCGCCGGATGCGCCGCCATGCCGGCGGGCTTGTCGACGACGATCAGATGCGCGTCCTCGAACAGAACCGCGAGCGGGATGGCTTCGGCCTGGGGCTCGGCGGGAAGGGCGGCGGGGACGGCGATCCGGTAGAGGCCGGGCGCCGCCCTGGCCGATGCGCTGGCGAGGGTCTCGCCGTCCCGCTTGACCGCGCCCTCGGCGATCAGCGCCTGCAGGCGGGCGCGGGAGAACTCCGGCAGCCGGTCGGCCAGCAGCCTGTCCACGCGGCCGCCCGCCTCCGCGGCCGCCACCTCCACCAGATGCACGGCGGGGCCCTCGGCGTCCGGATCCTCGTCGGAGTCAGGGGCAGGGTCGGCGGCCAGGGCCTGGACGACGGTCACGGCCGCTCCACCAGGGCGCCGCGCTCCACCACCCGATAGAAGCAGGAGCGGAAGCCCACGTGGCAGGCGCCGCCGTCGCCCTGGGGCAGGACCTTCAGCAGCACGGCGTCCTGGTCGCAGTCGATGCGCGCCTCCACCACCTTCTGGACCTGGCCGCTGGTCTCGCCCTTGCGCCACAGCTCCTGGCGGCCGCGGCTGAAGTAGTGCGCCTCGCCGGTGTCCAGGGTCAGCCGCAGGGCCTGGGCGTTCATCCAGGCGATCATCAGCACCTCGCCGGTCTGCGCATGCTGGGCGATTGCGGCGATCAGGCCATTGGCGTCGAAGCTGGGCGCGAGCACCGCGCCGCGCTCCAGCGCCTGGGTGTCCGGGGCTGTCGGGAAGTCGGTCATGGGCGGCTTATGGCGCCGATCGGGCGCTTCAGGCTAGAGTTGCGACGATGAGCCTGAAGGACTGGATCAAGGGCCGGGTCGCGGCCATGGACCGCGCTGTGCGCCCCTGGGCCCAGCGCGGCCGGCTCAACGCCTTCGCCTATGAGTTCCTGCTGTTCGGCCTGAAACAGGCCTGGGCCTGCATCTTCGCGGGCTCGATGCTGGCGCTGATCCTCGGCACGCACTTCTTCTGGCCGAGGCACGCGCCCGTCGCCCGCTACGACTTTCTGGTGGTCGCCGCCCTCGCCGTTCAGGTCCTGCTGCTCGCCACGAAGCTGGAGCGCTGGGACGAGGCCCTGGTGATCCTGGTCTTCCACGTGGTCGGCACGGTCATGGAACTTTTCAAGACCGCGCACGGCTCATGGATCTATCCGGAGCCCAACCTGCTGCGCATCGGCGGCGTGCCGCTGTTCTCCGGCTTCATGTACGCCGCCATCGGCAGCTTCATGGCGCGGATCATCCGCCTGTTCGACATCCGCTTCGAGCGCTACCCCCCGGTCTGGGCGCCCTGGATCCTGGCCCTGCTCGCCTACGCCAACTTCTTCAGTCACCACTACATCGTGGACTTCCGCTATGCGCTGTTCGCGCTTTCGGCGGTGCTGTTCTGGCGGACCTGGATCGTGTTCACCCCGGACCTGAAGCCCCGGCGCATGCCCCTGCTGATCGGCGCGCTGCTGGTCTCGCTGTTCATCTGGTTCGCCGAGAACCTCGGCACCTTCGCCGGCGCCTGGATCTATCCGCACCAGCGTCACGGCTGGGCCCTGGTCCCGCCGGCCAAGCTCGGCTCCTGGTACCTGCTGATGCTGCTGAGCTTCGTGCTGGTGACCGTGGTGCACCGGCCGCGGATAGCGGAGGTCTCCGAGGGTGAAGCGACTGGGACGGCCAAGGCGCCGGTCCCCTCGACACACCCATAGCCGTCATCCAGGAAGCGGCGCAGCCGCTATCCGGGACCTCGATCAGGATTGAGCGCCGTTCGTCGGGAGGTCCCGGATAAGCGCTGCGCACTTTCCGGGATGACAGCTCAGCGCCGGTTGCAGAAGTCCAGGAAGCGCTTCTGCAGGTCCTTGTCGGTCTTGAACACGCCGGCGAACTGGGTGGTGATGGTCGAGACGTGCCGGTGGTGCACGCCGCGGGTGGTCATGCACTGGTGCTCGGCGTCGATCAGCACCGCCACGCCGGCCGGCTTGAGGCTGTCGGTGATGGCGTCGGCGATCTGCTGGGTCAGGGTTTCCTGGGTCTGCAGGCGGCGCGAGAAGATCTCCACCACCCGCGCCAACTTGGAGATGCCCACCACCTTGTTGGTCGGCATGTAGGCCACATAGGCCTTGCCGAGGAACGGGGCCATGTGGTGTTCGCAGTGGCTCTCCACCTCTATGTCGCGCAGCATGACGATGTCGTCATAGCCCTGCACGTCCTCGAAGGTGCGGTTCAGCTCCTTGCCGGGGTCGGCGTCATAGCCGCAGAACCATTCCTCGAACGCGTCCACCACGCGCTTGGGGGTATCCAGAACGCCTTCGCGGCGGGGATCGTCCCCCGCCCAGGCGATGAGCGTGCGCACTGCCGCCATTGCCTCTTCGCGAGACGGCTTCTTCACGGCTTCAAGTTCCACACCGGCCTCGCCGATGAGGGTTCGGTCGCGAGCAAGAGCATCCATGCGGGTTTGAAATCTTTCCAGGGCTGAGTTGCGCCGAGGCGAAGGCCTCGGAAATGACGCGTGCCACCCTTTCACCGCATCCGGCCCGGGCCTCTGCCCCGGTGGTTTCCGGACTGCCAGGACTGTATATGGGGCAAGCCCCTCCTCCGGCAACCGTTACCCAGCGTCAGAAATTCTATGGTCCTTCGGCTTTACGACACCATGGCCCGCGAGAAGCGGCCCTTCGTTCCCCGCGATCCCGAGCGGGTGACGATGTATGTGTGCGGGCCGACGGTCTACAACTACGCGCACATCGGCAACGCCCGGCCGGTGGTGGCCTTCGACGTGCTGTTCCGCCTGCTGCGCCGCATCTATGGCGAGGACCACGTGGCCTATGCCGCCAACGTCACCGACGTGGACGACAAGATCAACCTGAAGGCGGCCGAAGAGGGCGTGCCCATCGAGGTGATCACCGCCCGCTACCTCGACGCCTACCACGCCGACATGTCGGAACTGGGCGCCCTGCCACCCACCTTCGAGCCGCGCGCCACGCAGACCATGGACGCGATCATCGACATGATCGGCCGACTGGTGCGCAACAACGCCGCCTATCAGGCGCAGGGCCATGTGCTGTTCAACACGGCCGCCTATTCCGACTACGGCAAGCTCTCCGGCCGCTCGCTGGACGACATGATCGCCGGCGCGCGGGTGGAGGTGGCGCCCTACAAGGAGCACCCGGCCGACTTCGTACTGTGGAAGCCGTCGAAGCCCGGCGAGCCCGAGTGGCCAAGCCCCTTCGGCCCCGGCCGCCCCGGCTGGCACATCGAGTGCTCGGCGATGATCGAGCAGACGCTCGGCCTGCCCATCGACATCCACGGCGGCGGCAACGACCTGATCTTCCCGCACCACGAAAACGAGATGGCCCAGGGCATCTGCGCCGACCACGCGCCGGCCTACGCCAACTACTGGATGCACAACGGCTTCGTGAACATAGGCTCGGAAAAGATGTCCAAGAGCCTGGGCAATGTGCTGCTGGTGCACGACCTGGTCACCCGCGCGCCGGGCGAGGTCCTGCGCTGGGCCTTGCTGGCCAGCCACTACCGCCAGCCCCTGGCCTGGACACAGGACGTGGTGGAGCAGTCGCGCAGCGCCCTCGACAGGCTCTACGGGGCCTTGCGCCGGACGCCCGACGTGAAAGCCGACGGCGACCAGCCCAGCGCGGAGTTCCTCGAGGCGCTGGACGACGACCTCAACACCCCGCGCGCCTATGCCGAACTCTTCGCCCTGGCGCAGCGGATCGAGACCTCCACCGGCGAGGCGCGGGCGCGGGCCAAGGGCGAGCTGCTGGCGTCGGCCAATCTGATCGGCTTCCTGAAGGCCGATCCGGAGGCCTGGTTCCAGGGGAGGATCGACGTCGGCCAGAAGGCCCGCATCCAGAGCCTGGTGGACGCGCGCATCACCGCCCGGGCGGCCAAGAACTGGCCTGAGGCCGACCGCATCCGCGCCGAGCTCACCGCGCTTGGCGTCGAGGTCATGGACAGCGCCGACGGCGCCACCTGGAAGCTCCGGGAGCGCGCCTGATGTCGGAGCGTCACACTCCCTCCCGTTCATGGGGAGGGACGGTCCATCCTCCCTCCCCTTCATGGGGAGGGTCGGTCCGTGGGACCGGGGTGGGGGAGTCCGAAGCTCGCACAGCGCCAACGAAGCTCCACACACCCCCACCCGATCGATCCCCGGATCAAGTCCGGGGCTCGCTCTTCCCTCCCCATGAAGGGGAGGGAAGATCAAAGTGAGCGAACCGGTAAGGGTGGAGCATCGCATCGGCGTGCGGGCGCCGGCGGAGGTGATCTGGGAGTGCATCGCCGACATCTCCCGCTGGCCGGAGTGGAACCCGCTCTATCCCAAGGCGGAGGGCCAGCTGCGCATCGATACGAAGCTGGAGCTCACCCAGGCCCTGCCGGGGGAGAAGCCGCGGGTCATCCGGCCGACCATCGTCGACTGGGTGCCCAATGAGCAGATCCTTTGGCGCATGCGCTCCTGGGCCGGCATGCTGCGCAGCATCCGCTACATCGAGATCGAGGCGCTCACCGAGACCGGCTGCATCTTCTCCAACGGCGAGATCTTCGAGGGCTTCGTCGGCGAAGGCCTGACCAAGAAGGAGCAGCAGCGGATCAAGGCCGGCTTCGCCGCCATGGGCCAGGCCGTGCACGACCGGGCCGAGGCGGCATGGCGCGCGCGCGGCGGCGTCACCACCTAAGGCCAGGCATGATCGACGACCTCTATTCCGCGAAGATCCTGACGCTGGCGGCCAACATGCCGCGGGCGGGACGCCTCGCCGCGCCCGACGGCACCTCCGAAAAGGTCTCCAAGCTGTGCGGCAGCCGGGTGATCGTCGACGTCAAGCTCGACGGCGACCGGGTGGCGGACTACGCCCAGGAGGTGAAGGCCTGCGCGCTCGGCCAGGCCTCGGCGGCGGTGATCGGCGCGAACGCGGTGGGGGCCAGCGTCCAGGAAATCGAAATGGCCAGGGACGCCCTGCGTGCTATGCTCAACTCGGGCGGACCCCCGCCCACGGGACGATTTGCGGACCTCTCCATGCTGGCGCCGGTGAAAGACTATCCCCCCCGCCACACCTCGACGCTGCTGGCGTTCGAGGCGACCGTGGAGGCGTGCCACCGCGCCCTCGAAGCGGCCGCCCGGCGAACTAGCCGCGCCGGCGCGGCTTGATCGGCGCGGCAGGGCGGTGCGATAAGCCGGCCCTCGCTCGCCCGACCGAAACACCCGCCGGCATGACCCTCTACGAACGCAGCGTCAGGCTCGCGCACCGCGCCTACAAGCTGACGCTATCGCCCTGGTTCGGGCGCCAGTGCCGGTTCCTTCCGACCTGTTCGGACTACGCCGCCGAGGCCCTGATCCTGCATGGACCGGTGCGCGGCGGATGGCTCGCCGCCCGCCGCCTGTGCCGATGCCAACCCTGGGGCGGATCGGGCTTCGACCCGGTTCCACCTCGCCCGGCCAGGCCGGGCTGGACGTGTGAGACATGATCGACCTGAAGTTCCCGGACGGATCGCACCGTCAATTCGAGGCCGGCGCCACCGGACGCGACGTGGCCGCCTCGATCTCGAAATCCCTGGAGAAGAAGGCGCTGCTGGTCCGCCTGGACGGCCGCCTGCTCGACCTCGACCGCCCGCTGGACGCCGGCGGGTCCATCGAGATCGTCACCCGCGACGATCCCGACGCCCTCGACACCATCCGCCACGACACCGCCCACGTGCTGGCCGAGGCGGTGCAGGAACTGTTCCCCGGAACCCAGGTCACCATCGGTCCGAATGTCGAGGACGGCTTCTACTACGACTTCGCCCGCAACGAGCCGTTCTCCCTGGACGACCTGCCGCTGATCGAAAAACGCATGCGCGAGATCGTCGACCGCGACGAGAAGATCACGCGCGAGGTGTGGGACCGGCAGGGGGCCATCACCCACTTCAAGGACATCGGCGAGACTTACAAGGCCGAGATCATCGAAGGCATCCCGGGCGACGAGCCGATCACGGTCTATCGGCAGGGGAACTGGAAGGACCTGTGCCGCGGTCCGCACCTGCCGTCCACCCGGCACATCGGCAAGGCGTTCAGGCTGACCAAGCTCGCCGGCGCGTACTGGCGGGGCGACCAGCGGAACGCCCAGCTGCAGCGCATCTACGGCACGGCCTGGGCCTCGGAAGCCGACCTCGAAGCCTACCTCAAGCGCGTCGAGGAAGCGGAGAAGCGCGACCACCGCAAGCTGGGCGCCGCCATGGACCTCTTCCACATGCAGGAAGAGGGCAAGGGCATGGTGTTCTGGCACCCCAAGGGCTGGACCCTCTACCGCACCCTGGTCGCTTACATGCGCCGGCGCATCGAGGCGGCCGGCTATGTGGAGGTGAAGACCCCGCAGATCCTCGACCGCTCGCTGTGGGAACGCTCCGGGCACTGGGAGAAGTTCCACTCCGACATGTTCGTCTGCGAGACCGACGAGGGCGAGACCCTGGCCATCAAGCCGATGAACTGCCCGGGGCACATCCAGATCTTCAACCACGGCCAGCGCAGCTACCGTGAGCTGCCGATCCGCATGGCGGAGTTCGAGGGCCTGCACCGCTACGAAAGCTCAGGCTCCCTGCACGGCGTGCTGCGCGTGCGCCAGCTGGCCCAGGACGACGGCCACATCTTCTGCCGCGAGGACCAGGTCGAGAGCGAGACCAGGGACTTCGTCCGACTGCTGAACTCCGTGTACGACGATCTGGGCGTCGAGCTGCACGCCGTGAAGCTCGCCCTGCGCCCGGAGCTGCGCGCGGGCACGGACGAGATGTGGGACCGCACGGAGGCCATGCTCGAGCGCGCGGCCACCGACGTGGGCCTAGTGTTCGACATCCTGCCGGGCGAGGGCGGCTTCTATGCGCCGAAGCTGGAGTTCCACCTGAGGGACGCCATCGGCCGCACCTGGCAGTGCGGCACCCTGCAGCTGGACATGGTGATGCCCGAGCGGCTGGACGCGACCTACATCGGCGAGGACGGCCACAAGCACAGGCCGGTGATGCTGCACCGGGCGATCTTCGGCTCCATCGAGCGGTTCCTCGGCGTGCTGATCGAGCACTACGCCGGGGCCTTCCCCCTCTGGCTCGCCCCGGTGCAGGCGGTGGTGGCGACCATCACCTCGGATGCCGACGACTACGCGATCACCGCCGCCGACGCCCTGCGCAAGGCAGGCCTGAGGGTGGAGACCGACCTGCGCAACGAGAAGGTCGGCTACAAGGTGCGCGAACACTCCCTGGCCAAGGTCCCGGTGCTCGCCGTGGTCGGCCGCCGCGAGGCGGACGAAGGCAAGGTCGCCCTGCGCCGGCTGGGCTCGGACGGCCAGCACGTGGTGAGCCTGGAAGAGGCGGCGAAGCTCCTCGCCGAGGAAGCGACCCCGCCGGATTTGAGGTGAGCTGCTCCCTCCCCTTCACGGGGAGGGTCGACCCGCAGGGTCGGGGTGGGGGAGGCCAGACTGACAACGAACGCCCTCATCGGTGTGTGTCACCTAGACTCCCCCACCCGATCGATGCTGCGCATCGATCTTCCCTCCCCGGGAAGGGGAGGGAGTAATTCACTCCGTCTCCTGCGGCCTCACCGCCACCACGACACCCTCGGCGATGCGCACCTCGGGGACGGCTTCGTGGGTGAAGGGCAGCCACCAGGTGGCGGCGCCGCCCTCGGGGTCGACTTCGAGCAGGTCGCCTGCGCCGAAGTTCTGCACGGACCGGACGCGGCCCAGCGCCTCGCCGGCGGGGGTCAGCACCCGCAGCCCGATGAGATCGGTGAAGTAGAACTCGTCTTCATCGGGCGCCGGCAGCGCCTCGCGCGGCACGTACAGGGCCAGACCCTTCAGCGCCTCGGCGGCGTCCCGGTCGTCGATCCCGCGGGCGCTGGCCACCAGAGCCCCCTTCACGGCCCGGCCCTCGGCGAGGGTGATGGCCGGCGAGCCGTCCTCACGCTTCAGGTCGCGGTACTTCAGCAGCGCCAGAGGATCGTCGGTGAACGCCGTGATGCGCACCTCGCCCCTCACGCCGAACGCCCCGGCGACACGGCCGACGAGGATCAGCCCGCCGGCGGTCACTCGAACCGGCCGTTCGCGGCGGTGGAGACACCCCTCACCTCACCTCTCCCCGCCAATCCCTAGAGCGAAGTCGGAAAGGTTTGGCGCGGTGGCCGTGCGCCCCCTCCGTCAGTCCGCTTCGCGGCCTGCCACCTCCCCCGCTGCGCCCTTCGGGCTTGCATGGGAGGAGCGGGAGCGCCGGCGCCCTCTTGCTCCTCACCCGCGCAGCGGGGGAGGGGGACCGCGCTCCGTAGCCCGCAGGGCGAAGGAGGGTGGTGGAGGGGGCGCAGGGCCGCCGAACCGACGATTCGATCAAACCCGACGTCGCCCTAACCCTCGGTCGGTGTTTCGCCGGGCTCTTCGGACGCGGGTTCAGCGGGGACCTCGGCGGGCGCTTCGGCGGCGACCTCCACGGGCTCGGCGGCGACTTCCACCGGTTCGGCGGCGACTTCCGCCGGCGGCTCGGGCGCTTCCACCGGCTCCGCGGCGGCTTCGACCGCGGGCTCGGCTGCGGCTTCCGCCACCGGCTCGGGCACGGCCTCTTCCACCACCGGCTCGGCGGCCGCTTCCACGACCGGCTCGGGCGCGGCTTCTTCCACGGGCGGCGGGTTGGCGGCGGCTTCGGCGGCCGCGGCGGCGAGGGCGGCTTCGCGTTCGGCGCGGGCGGTGACCCGTTCCTTGGCCCTGGCGTGCGGCTCGCCCTTGTGCGGGTTGCTGCTCGGCGTCCACTTGGCCAGGCCCTGCGTCGACAGGAAACGGGCCACGCGGTCGGTGGGCTGGGCGCCCTTGCCGAGCCAGAGGCTGATGCGTTCCGGCTTCAGGGTGATGCGCTTCGGATCGTCCCGCTTCAGCAGGGGATTGTAGGCGCCGACCTTCTCGATGAAGCGGCCGTCGCGGGGGCTGTGGCTGTCGGCCACGACGATGGAATAGTAGGGGCGCTTCTTGGCGCCGCCGCGGGCCAGGCGAATTCTGAGCATGGGTTTTCTGGTTCTTCTCTAGGGTTTCTTGAAGGGGTTGAAGCCGCCGGGCCCGCCGAGGCCGGGCAGGCTGCCTGGCTGGCTCGCGGGCAGGCCGGGCAGGGCGCCCGGCGCGCCGGCCGGGGGCGCCATCGCCCCGCCGCCGAGGTTCTTCAGCCGCTCCATGCCGCCGCCGCCCATCATGCCGGCCGCGCGGGCGAAGCCCTTGCCGCCGTCCTTGGCCATGAACTTGAAGGCGTCCTGCATCTGGCGATGCTGTTTCAGCAGCCGGTTGACCTCGGCCACCTCGACCCCGGCGCCGGCGGCGATGCGCCGTTTGCGCGAGGCCTGCAGGATGTCGGGCTTCTTGCGCTCCTGGCGGGTCATCGAGCCGATGATCGCGCGCTGGCGGCCGATCATCCTGTCGTTGATGTTGGACTCGGCCATCTGCTTCTTGATCTTCTGGACCCCGGGCAGCAGGCCCATCAGGCCCTCCATGCCGCCCATCCGCTCCATCTGGGCGAGCTGGTCGGACAGATCGTCCAGGTCGAACTTGCCCATGGCCAGCTTCCTGGCCATCTGCTCGGCCTTGGCCTGGTCCAGCTCGGCGCTGGCCTTCTCCACCAGGGCCACCACGTCGCCCTGGCCCAGGATGCGGCCGGCCACCCGGCGGGCGTCGAACACGTCTAGCGCCTCGATGCGCTCGCCGGTTCCCAGGAACTTGATCGGCAGGCCGGTGACCGCGCGCATGGAGAGCGCCGCGCCGCCCCGGGCATCGCCGTCGGCCCGGGTGAGGATCAGGCCGGTGAGCGGCAGGCGTTCGTGGAAGGCCTTGGCGGTGCGCACCGCGTCCTGGCCGGTGAGGCTGTCGGCCACCAGCAGGGTCTCGGTGGGCGAGGCTATGCGGGCGATCTGGGCCGCCTCCGCCATCATCGCCTCGTCCAGGGTGGTGCGTCCCGCGGTGTCCAGGAAGATCACGTCGTAGCCGCCCAGCCGTCCGGCCGAGAGCGCCCGGCGGGCGATGTCGGGCGCGGCCTGGCCGGCGACGATGGGCAGGCTCTCCACGCCGGCCTGCTTGGCCAGGATGGCCAGCTGCTCCATCGCGGCCGGGCGGCGGGTGTCCAGCGAGGCCACCAGCACCTTCTTGCGGTCGGTCTTGAAAAGCCGCAGGGCCAGCTTGCCGGTCATGGTGGTCTTGCCCGAGCCCTGCAGCCCGGCCATCAGGATCACCGTGGGCGGATTGAGCGCCAGGCGCAGCTCTTCGGGCGCCTCGCCGCCCAGCATGTCCACCAGGCCGTCGTAGACGATCTTCACCACCTGGTCGGCGGGCTTGACGGAGCGGATCACCGCCTCGCCTGACGCGGCCTCCTTGGCCTTGGCGATGAACTCGCGCACCACCGGCAGGGCGACGTCGGCCTCCAGCAGGGCCACGCGCACCTCGCGCAGCGCCTCGTCCACGTCCTTCTCGGACAGGACGCCACGACCGGAAAGCCGGTCGAAGACCACGGAGAGCCGTTCAGTCAGGCTGTCGAACATCAACCACTCCAATCACGCAAACACCAAACGCCCCCGTGCGCGATCACGCGGACGGAGGTCCTCGCCGCCCTCGTCCCAGCATATGGGGGTCGTGGCGGTGGAGGCGCATAGCTGGTGCTGGCGCCGGAAGCGCGGGCTTATGCGCGCAAAGGGGGCGGAAGGTCAAGGATGGGGGGCGGCTTCGGACTGCTCTGTCTCCCCTAAGCCTTCACCGCTGCGACGATCTCCACTTCCACCTTCATCTGCGGGCCGGCGAGGCCGGAGATGATCAGGAAGGTGGAGGCGGGCGGGGTTCCGGGGAAGGCGGCTCGGATCGCGGTTCCGATGCGGCGCAGGTCGGTGGGGCGTTCGGTGAGGTAGTAGGTGACCTTGGCCACGTCGTCCGGTCCGGCGCCCTCGGCGGCGGCCACCGCCAGGGCGTTGGCCAGGGCGAGTTCGAACTGAGCCTCAAGCACGTCCGGGAAGCCGCCGTCGGCGGCTGAGCCCACCTGGCCGGAGAGGATCAGCAGGCGATGGCCCTCGGGAACGACGGCCAGGTGGCTGTAGTGCGCGACCGGCTTGGCGATCTGCGGCGGATTGAGCTTCTGGACGGTCATGGCGGGCTCCTGCTGGGGTGACCGCAGCTTGCGATGCCCTCGCGCGCATTTCCAGCCGGCGCGGCGCGGGTGTGGGCGGAAGGAACAAACAAAAACGCCTGGGTCCCCGCTTTCGCGGGGAATTTCGGGTGTGGGGGCTGGGAGCCTGGCTGTGCGGCCGAGCGCTCGTCGGTCTCCGGCCGCGCGCAATTCGTTTCACGATGTCAAAGAGCGCCGCCGGGCCGTGACGGCCAAGCGCCTCACGTCACCATGCGCGCTCTGATTTGGCGAGGCCGTGAGAGAAAGAAGG
>JBIOEG010000070.1:0-22895 GCA_044445825.1 Caulobacterales bacterium | reverse complement strand
TGCGCCCGCTGATTTGGCGAGGGCGGAAGGGAAAAGCAGGAACCACGAAAAACACGAAAACCACGAACAGGTCGGCGCGACTCTCAGCCACCGCCGACACAACGCCCGCGTTCGTGTGGTTCGTGTTTTTCGTGGTTCCCCTAGCCTTCGTCACCCCGGAAAGGCCGCAGGCCTTATCCGGGGCCGACCCGCCGGTTCATAGACGCCCCCCAGCCAGTTCGGCGAGTCGCTCGCGGAAGCCGGTCTTGCACACGAAGCCCAGGCGCCGCGCGGCGTGGGATGGGTCGTAGATCCGGTCGATGGTCTCGAACATCGTCCAGCCGCGCCGGGCGTAGATCGCCGGATAGTCGGGAAAGTACCTCGCCACCACGCCGGGCGCGTCGCGCATCAGGTCGCCGCAGTCCTGGGCGCTGAACGGCGGCGTCGCGGATACGATGAACACGTCGAAGCCGATCTCCCGGGCCCGGTCCAGCGCCGCCACATGGGCGTCGGCGGCGTCCTCCACGGTGAGCCGACGGAACAGCAGTTCATTGGCCTTGGTGTTCTCGTCCGATTGCGCGATGGCGTGCGCCATGTCGTCGGCCTCGGGAAAGAACCGGGCGGTGCGCAGGACCACGACCGGCAGACCGGATTGTCGATGCGCCAGCCGGCACAAGCCTTCCGCCGTGTATTTCGTCACGCCGTAGATGTTGCGCGGTTGCGGATGGACGTCCTCGGTCAGCCAGACGGCCCGCGGCGCGCCCGTTTGCGCGGCGGCGCTGATCGCCTCGGATATCATCAGCGACGTCGTCGAGGTGAACACCAAACGCCCCACGCCCTGGGCGACGGCCTCCTCCAGCAGGTTGAGCGTTCCGGTGACGTTGGCCTCGATGAACGCCTGGCGCCCGTGCTGTTCGATATCCGGCTTGTGCAGCGCTCCGGCATGCACGATGGCCTCGATGCGATGGTCGCCGATGGCCGCGCGGACCGTGTCGCGGTCGGCCACCGAGCCGATCACCGCGGTGTTCGCGGACGGCCGCGGGTCCAGGCCGACCACCTCATGGCCCCGGGCGCGCAGGCGCGGCGCGAGGGTCTGGCCCAACCAGCCGGACGAACCGGTCAACAGAATCCGCATGGCCTCGCTCCAACGTCAGCGGACAGGCGCCTCGCATCGATTGTTGGAAGCAAGAATGCATAAGATATTCTGCGGCGATCTCACACGATGCGTCACCTGCATGCCGATCGAACCGCCAGCCAACGAACACTCATCGCCGAGCGGCGACGAGGCCGCGCGGCTCGCGCCGTGGCGCGATCTGGGGCGGTCGCTGAGGACCTGGCGGCTCCTGCGCCGGGTCAAGCAACAGCATGCGGCCGAGCTGGTGGGCGTCTCGCAGTCGACGATATCGCGCTGGGAGAACGGAGCGCAGCGCCCCTCCGACGAACAGGCGGCGCGGCTGGCCGACCTGTTGGCGGCGAAGCCCGACACGGCGTCCGACCGCGCCCTGCTGGAGCTGGTCGCGGGGTCCGCCGCCAGGGTACATCTGATCTGCGATCTGTCGCACCGCCTGCTCGCCGCGTCCCCGGCGCGCGCCCGCGACTGGCGAGCGCCGTTGCAGGACCTGCTGGGCAGGTCCCTGTGGAGGTACGCCAGCGCCGAGATTGTCGATGCCGAGCGGCGGCTGTCGGATCTCGGCTGGTATGATCAGTCGCCGCCGGCCATCCAGCTGACCACCCAGGCCAACCGCTCCGCGGAGGTTCCGATCGTCGCCGGCCGCGTGCGGTGGACGCGGCTGCGGCTGTCGGATGGGTCGTTCGCCAGACTCGTCCAGTTGGCCGAGACGTCCGATTAAGGGGGACCGGCAATGCCCAAAGAGCCAGACTTCGACATCGCCGCGGCCCACCGCCACTTCGCGGCGGCCTGCTTCAACCAGGCCTGGGACCTGATCGACAAACGTGATCGCTCGCCTGCGGAAGACCGGCTGATGGTCGCGCTGAACCAGGCGTCGATCTTTCACTGGATGAACCGGCCGGACTGCGCCGACCGGAACCTTTCGGTCGGATATTGGCAGGCCTCGCGCATCCAGGCGCTGCTCGGCAACGCCGCCGAGGCCCGGCGTAACGCCGATACCTGCCTCGGCTTCAGCGCCGAACTGGAGCCGTTCTTACTGGCTTACGCCCATGAGGCCCTCGCCCGAGCCGCCCTGCTGGCGGGCGACGCCGCGCAGGCCCGGCGCTCGCTGGGCGAGGCGGAGGCGCTGGCCGCGCGGGTGGCGAAGCAGCACGACCGCGACCTGATCGCCGCCGACCTGGCCGAGCTGAGGCGCGCGGCCGGGACGTAGACCAGCCACCCGCAGCAGAACTTTTTTTTCGGCGATGTCCGTCCGAGCCGCCCAGGGACGTCCTAGGGCCATGAACACACGTCCACACCCTTCTACATGGGCGGCAACCCGCGGCCGGCTTTCGATCTCGAGCCCCGATCCCCATATGTGGCTTGGGACGCGCGGTCGGCGCCGTCCTTCATCCACCACCGCCGGACGGGAGGGCTCAATGAACGATGCGTGCACAACGCCGCCCGAGGCGCTGAACCGTCCGCGCCGCAACGTGTGGCCGCTGACGGTTGTCGACGCCTTCGATCTCGAGTGCGGCACACGACGCCTGCGCCTGGTCTCCGAGGTCGACGGCTTCCGCTACCTTCCGGGACAGCGGCTGGCGCTGCGGCTGCCTCACGCCTCCGGCGAGTCGCCCTTACCGTTCTACACGGTGACTGGATTCGATGCGGTGGAGGAACGCCTGGAGATCGACGTGGCGGTCCGCGACGACAGCCCCGCCGCCCGCTGGGTGCGCGCCGCCCGCCTGGGAGACCCGGTGATCGCCGAAGTGACCGGCGCCCTCACGGCGCTGGCCGCCAGCGGGCGCTCGGGCCGGTAGGCAACCCCCTCACCAACCTCGCCCCGCCTAGGGGATGCACACATCTGCGGTAGTTGGGCGCTGGCGGCGGCTAGGTTCCTTCTCCGCCGGGGAGAAGGTGGCCCGCGAAGCGGGTCGGATGAGGGGCCGCGCAGGCGGTGTGAGGAAGTTCAACCACGGAGGTCACGGAGGAACACGAAGATCACGGAGACAATGGCCTTCATGCGCGGCTCTTGCCAGGCGACGCCCTAAGCATCGGAAGCCCACTCCGTGAACTCCGTGGTTCTCCGTGACCTCCGTGGTGAGTCTTCGCGGCCCCTCATCCGACCCGCTTCGCGGGCCACCTTCCCCCAACGGGGAAGGATACGGCTGGTCGCCCTCCCAAGTTGTTGAAAAACCTGGGAACGGGAGATGTGTGATTCGCCTAAGCACGAAGGGGTGGGGAGAGGTGAGGTGAGGGGTCTATCGGCGTTCGCGATCGCGCAAAGCGGGAAACCGCCCCCAGCCTCCCCCTACGGATTTTGCGCCTTGCACGGATCGTTGGCCGGGCGGCTCAGGCAGCTCAGCATCGAGTTGAAGGAGCTGAGCACCGCGTCCCAGGTGTCGATGTTGTTGTCGATGGCCTCGCTCGTGTAGCCGTGCTCCATGTCGAGATCCATCTCGATGTAGGGATCCTTGACGTTGTCCAGGTAGGCCCGCCCGAAGCGGTTCTTCTGGTTCCAGGCGTTGATCTGCTCGAACTGCATACCGCCTTCGATGTGGTAGGCGGCCTCGAACTCGATGCTCGCGCAGCGTGGGGTCTTGTGGCAGCCGTAGAAGAAGATGTTGAAGCCCGACCCTTCGGCGCCGCTGTGGATCTTCGGATCGCCAGTGTTGTCGGTGCCGATCTGCGCCTGATAGCCCTTGGCCTGCAGCACCGCGGCCACCTCCTGGGCGGTGGCGCCGCCGTCGGCGAGCGGCGCCGGGATGGCCGACGCGGCGGGCGCCAGCATCGCCAGCAGGAAACCCACGCCGGCGAGCGGGCCTGCGACTGACTTGCGGATTGGCCAGGACATGGGCCCTCGGACGGCAATCGATGGGAGCCGCATCTAACCAGAGACCCGCTCGGGGGCATACTGACAAAGACCGTAAGGTTCGCGCGCGTCGCCGGCAACTGACCGGTGCGCCCAGACCCGCTGACGAGGGCCGCCGCGACCACCTCGCGGCGGCCCTTCGCTTTGCCGGACGCCCATCGGTCTCGAGGCGTGCTCAGAGCGTGGCGGCAGCCTTGGGCCAGTCCACCGGCGCGACCTTGCGGATGATCAGGCCCCAGCCGGCGACGCCGAGCAGGGACATGGCGCCGGCGATGACGAACGCCCAGAAGAACTGGCCCGTGCGGTCGATCACTAGGCCGGTGACGATCGGCGCCAGGATGCCGGCGGTGTTGGCGACGCCGTTCTGCAGCCCCACCCGTTTGCCGGCCGCCCGCGGTCCCGCCAGGGTCTGGGCGATGGCGAAGATGGTTGGCGTGTTGAAACCGAAGCCTATGCCGGCGAAGAACAGGCTGATCACCGACACCCGCGCGTCGCCGAGGGCGCAGGCCAGCAGGCTGGCGGCCGCCACGAGGTGGCTTGCGACCGACGCCGTCTTGCGCACCAGGGTGGCGCTGGCGCCGGCCTGCATCCAGCGGTCCGACAGCCAGCCGGTGACCAGGCAGCTCGCGGCGTAGACCACATAGATCAGGCCGCCGAGCTCGGCCATGTGCGCCACGGTCAGCCCCCGCGCCTTCACCAGGTAGAGGGGCAGCCAGGAGATCACGAAATAGAAGGCGTAGTTGGCGCTGAAGTGGCCGAGGCTCGCCCCCCAGGCTTCGCGTGTCCGCAGGATGGTCAGGAAGGACGGCGCGGCGTCGTGCGTTGGCTCGTCGGCGCGGACCGACGCATGCCGTGTCGCCGCCCACCAGGGGACCAGCCAGAGGAACGACACCAGGCCGAACAGCAGGAAGGCGGGCCGCCAGCCCATCCGCGCCATCAGGAGGCCGCCTGCAAAGGTCCCGAAGGCGGGACCCAGGGCCAGGCCGACGCCGATCAGGCCGTTGGCGGCGCCCAGGCGGTGGGACGGCAGGTGCTGGGCGAGCAGCTTGGAGCTGCACGGGAAGGCCGCGCTTTCGCCCAGGCCCAGCAGCACGCGCAGCACGATCAGCGCCGCGAATCCGCTCACCAGGCCGGTGGCCGCGGTGGCCAGCGACCAGATCCCCAGGCCGATCGCCAGGGTCCGGTAGGCGTTGATCCGCTCGGCCAGCCAGCCCGAGAGGAACAGGGCCGGCGTGTAGCTCCAGAAGAAGGCCGAGAGCAGCAGCCCGATCTGCGTGCCGGACAGCTTCAGCTCGCTCTTCATCAGCGGCGCGGCGGTGGCCAGGTTGCCGCGGTCCACATAGTTGATGAACACCGCCAGGGCGAGCAGCGGCACCACCGCCGCGCCGATGCCGACCGTCCCCGTCCTAGCGCCCCGCGCCGCCGCCGTCATCAAGCTCCCCCCACCGCCGGTCGCGCCGATCTTGCGGCGATTGCAGCCTGTTTGCAGGGCTCAGTCCAACCCTAATCTCACCACCGCCGACGATCGGCGTTTGATCCCGGTCAATGCGCCGCAAAGGCCGTGCGCTAAGCCCGCGTCAGCCGCCGTGCGGCGGCAATCGCAGGAGGTCGTCATGGCCGTCAAGCAGAGCAAACCCGACATAGGCGCCGCCGCGACCGGCGCCATGGACACCATCAGCCACGCCGTGACCGACGCTGCCGAGCGCAGCCGCGAAATGGTCGAGGCCAGCCTGGAGAACTGGAATCGCGAATCCCAGCGGTTCTACGAGGAGTTCGCCGCCCAGGGCGCCGAGGCCATGGAGCAGCTGAAGAACTGCAAGTCCCCGCTGGACGTGCTGAGCGTCGAACAGGCCTGGATCGCCGCGCGCTCGAAGGCCTACATGGACTCCGGCCTGCGCTTCGCCAAGACCTTCGCGGAGATGGCGGAAAGCCTGAAGGCCCGCCAGGCGCCGCCGAGCGCCTGAAGTCGCGCCATGCCGTTCGAGACCGACGCGGGAGAGCGCGCCGAAGCATCCGCGCCGGACGAGGCGCCGATCGACCGTCATTTGCACGCCGCCGCGGCGCGCCTGACCGGCGGCCTGTCGCTGGTGGGCCTGGCCGGCGCCTGGCAGGACTGGGCGCTGCACCTGGCCGCCTCGCCGGGGCTGTGCATGGGCCTGGCGCAGGACGCCTGGGCCGGAGCGTTCCGCCTGGCCACGCGTCCGACCGAGATCGAGACCGCGCAGGATCCGCGTTTTCGCGGCCCAGGCTGGCAGGCCCAGCCCTTCAACGCCTACGCGGCCGGCTTCCAGGCGGTGGAGCAGTGGTGGCGCAAGGCGACCACCGGCGTGCACGGCGTGACCGGCCAGCATGAGCGCGTGGCGTCGTTCGCGGCGCGGCAGATGCTGGACATGGTCTCGCCCAGCAACTTCGTCGCCACCAACCCGGACGTGCTGGCGCGCGCCGTGGCCACCGGCGGCGGCAGCCTCGTGCAGGGCGCCGCCAACCTCGCCGCCGATGTCGTCACCCCGGGGCGAGACGCCGGCGACTTCCAGGTAGGCCGGGACGTGGCCGTGACGCCCGGCGAGGTGGTCGCGCGCACGCCGCTGGCCGAGATCATCCAATACAGACCCAGCACCGCGACCGTGCGGCCGGAGCCGGTGGTGATCGTCCCGGCCTGGATCATGAAGTACTACATCCTTGACCTGACCCCGGCGGAGTCGCTGGTTCGGGCCCTTGTGGCGGACGGCTTCACCGTCTTCATGGTGTCCTGGAAAAATCCGGGGCCGGAGGACCGGGATCGGGATTTCGACGACTACCGCCGTCTTGGCGCCCTGGCCGCGATCGACGCCGCATGTGAGATCACCGGGTCGAAGCGGGTGCACGCCGCGGGCTACTGCCTGGGCGGAACGCTGCTGGCGATGACCGCCGCAGCCATGGCCCGTGACGGGGACGAGCGCCTGGCGAGCCTGACGCTGCTGGCCTCCCAGGCGGACTTCACCGAGGCGGGCGAGCTCACCCTGTTCGTCAACGAGGCCCAGGTGGCGCTGCTCGAGGACCTGATGTGGGACCGCGGTTACCTGCGGCCGGAGCAGATGGCCGGCACCTTCCAGGTCCTGCGGGCGAACGATCTGATCTGGTCACGGATGATCGGCGAATACCTGATGGGCGATCCCCGCCGCGCGCGGGCGCTGGACGCCTGGTCCGCCGACGCGACGCGGCTGCCGTTCCGCATGGAGTCCCAGAACCTTCGCAGCCTCTACCTGGACAATGAGCTGGCGGAGGGCCGCTTCCGCGTCGGCGGACACCCCGTCGCCCTGCGCGACATCGCCGCGCCGATGTTCGTGCTGGGTACGGAGTTCGACCACATCGCGCCCTGGCGGTCGGTCTACAAACTCCTGCTGCTGTGCGAGGCGCCGATCACCTTCGTGCTCACCGATCGTGGGCACAATGTCGGCGTGGTCTGTCCTCCCGGCGTGGGTGAGCGCCATCAGCGGGTGCGCCGGCAGTCCGCCAGCGAGCCCTATGTGGACCCGGACGCCTGGCTGGCGTCGACGCCGCCGCGTCCGGGGTCCTGGTGGCCCACCTGGTTCGCCTGGCTGCACGAGCGCAGCGGCCCCATGGCGCCGCCGCCGCCGATGGGAGACGCGGACAACGGGTTTGCTTCCCTGGGACCCGCGCCGGGGCGGTACGTGCTGGAGAAATGAGCGCGTTCAGGCGCTTGGTCGGATAGACCCTAGTCCAGCACCACGACCACGACCCGCCGGTTCTGGGCTCGGCCGTCGCGCGTGTTGTTGGGGGCCACGGGCTGATCCTCGCCGTAGGAGATGGTCGACATGCGGTTGAGGGCGACGCCCTGTTTGTTGAGGAAGCGGCGCACGGCCTCGGCCCGGTCGGCGCCCAGGCGCAGGTTCAGCGCCGGCGTACCGGTGGTGTCGGTGAAGCCCTGGATCTCCAGATAGACCGGCTTGTTGTCGGCCTTCAGCTTGATCGCGAAGTCGCTGAGCTTGGCCGTGGCGGCGTCGGAAAGGGTCGATCCATTGATCGGGAATTTGGTGGTGTCGTCCGACAGGACCATCGAATAGACGAACCGGCCTTCCGCCAGCTTGCCCGCCGCTTCCGCTCGTTCCAGGGCCTCGCGGCTGCTCTGGTCGAGCACCGCCAGCCGCGCGTCATGATCCTTCAGCTGGGCCTGCGACTGGCCGTGGGCGGTGGCGAGCTGAGACTGCACAGCCGCCGTCTGCTTGTTGACATAGTCCTCGGTCGCGCACCCGCCGAGCCACAAGCCACCCAGCAGGACCGCGCCGGCGATCGTCAGTTTCGACATTCTGTCCCCCGTCCCGTGCGTGCTGCACGGCAATGTCACGCGGGGCGGCAGCCCCGGCGTTCTTCATCCGTGTCAGGGGCATTAACCATGCCAAACGGCAAAATCAGGGCAGGCGTGCGGGTCGGCCGACGTCCATATAGTCTTCCAGCGCGAAGCCGAGCTGCGCCAGGGCGTCGTCGAGATAGTCGCTGACCAGGGGGATGCCGCACACGTAGCGCGGCAGGCGCTCGCGGCCGATGTCGCGCGCGGCGGCCCTCGCCTCGTCCCACTCCGCTAAAGAGAAGTCGCCGCGCCCGATCCAGATCAGGGTGATCAGGTCCAGCTGTGCGTCGTCGTTCAACCGCTCGATGGAGGCGATCAGCTCCTCTTCGGTGGAGTCGGCGCCCTGCTCTTCCAACGCGTCCAGCGCCTTGTCGTCGGTGGGGTTCGAGCCGTCGTCCTGATCGGCGTCCTCGACCTTCTCGTCGAACTCCCGGGCCTTCATCAGGATGAAGAACGCCTCGTCCGGATTGATCGTCAGGTCCGGCCGGGCCGCGTCGGTGATGTCGATCTGGGCCATGTGCGCCTCCGATATTCGAGGCAATCTCTCGCGGGGGCGGCGAGCGGGCGTTGATGCAGGTCAACGGGCCGAGCGATGCGCTAGGCTGGCGGGGCAAGGCCCGCTAAAGGCCATGGCCATGGACTCAGCCGACAGCCCCCTGCTGACCGACCTCTATCAGCTCAACATGCTGCAGGCCTACCTGGAGCGCGGCGAGACGAAGGCGGCGGCGTTCGAGTTCTTCGTGCGCGCTCTGCCGGAGCGGCGTGGCTTCCTGATGGCCGCCGGGCTCGAACAGGCGCTGCGCTTCCTCGAGGGGCTGAGCTTCTCCGAGGCGGACCTCGCCTGGCTGAGAAGCACCGGTCGCTTCGACGAGCGTCTGCTGGGGGAGCTCGCGCGCCTGCGCTTCACCGGCGATGTCTGGGCCATGCCCGAGGGGACGGTGTTCTTCGCCAACGAGCCGATCCTGCGCGTGGCGGCGCCCATGCCCCAGGCGCAGCTGGTGGAGAGCCGGCTGATCAACATCCTGCACTACCAGAGCCTGGTCGCCTCCAAGGCCGCGCGGATGGTGCTGGCCGCGCCAGGCAAGACGCTCATCGACTTCGGCCTGCGCCGCGCCCACGGCGCCGAGGCCGGGCTGATGGCGGCCCGCGCGAGCTATGTCGCCGGCTTCGACGGGACCGCCACCATGCTGGCGGGGGAGCGGTTCGGCATCCCGCTGAGCGGCACCATGGCGCACTCGTTCATCCAGTCTTTCGACGACGAGGAAGCGGCGTTCGAGGCCTTCGCCCTGGCCCGGCCGGACAATGTGGTTCTGCTCATCGACACCTACGACACCCTGGCCGCGGCGCGGAAGGTCGCGGCCCTGGCGCCGAGGCTGAGGGCGCGGGGGGTGAGCGTGCACGGCGTGCGCATCGACAGCGGCGATCTCGTCGCCCTGTCCAAGGCGGTGCGGACCATTTTCGACGAGGCGGGCCTGCCGGACATCACCATCTTCGCCAGCGGCGGCCTGGACGAGGACGACCTGCTGGACTTCGCCCGGCGCGGCGCGCCCATCGACGGCTATGGGCTCGGCACCAGCCTCACCACCTCGTCCGACGTTCCCGCCCTCGACTGCGCCTACAAGCTCGAGGAGTACGCCGGCGTGGCGCGGCGCAAGCGATCCCCGGGAAAGGCCACCTGGCCGGGACGCAAGCAGGTGTGGCGGACCTTCGCAGGCGACGGCGCAATGGTCGGCGACGTGATTGGCGTCGAAGGCGAGGCTCAGGCCGGGCAGGCGCTCCTCCAGCCGGTGATGCGAGCCGGCGCGCGCCTGGCGTCGCCTGACCTGGCGCAGATCCGCGCGCACGCCGCCGCGCAGCTTGCGGCGTTGCCGGCGCCGCTCCGGCGTCTCGAGCCCGGCGCGGCCTATCCGGTGGAGATCTCCCCGGCGCTGCGCCGTCTCGCGGACGAGGTGGACCGGCGGCTCGCCAGGCATGAGGGCGGCGCATGAAACTCCAGATCGGGGAGACCGACGTGCTGATCGCTGTCGACGTGCAGAACGACTTCTGTCCGGGCGGACGGCTGGCCGTGCCGGGCGGCGACGAGGTCGCGCCGCTGATCAGCGACCTGGCGCGGCAGTTCGCCCATGTGGTGCTGACCCAGGACTGGCATCCGCCCGGCCACGCGTCCTTCGCCTCCAGCCATCCCGGCCGCCGGCCGCACGAGGTCATCGCGGCGGCCTACGGACCCCAGGTGCTGTGGCCGGACCACTGCGTTCAGGGAACGCCGGGCGCGGCGTTCCATCCCGCCCTCGACGTCCCGCACGCCGAGCTGGTCCTCAGGAAGGGATTTCGCCGGAGCATCGATTCCTATTCGGCGTTCTTCGAGAATGACCGGAAAACCGCCACGGGCCTCGCCGGCTATCTGCGCGAGCGAGGGTTTCGCCGGGTTGTCCTCGCCGGGCTCGCCTTCGACTTCTGCGTCCTGTGGTCGGCGCAGGACGCGCGGGCCCTGGGCTTCGAGACGGTGGTGGTGGAGGACGCCTGCCGCAGCCTCGACCTCGACGGCTCGGCGGCCGCCGCGCGCGAGCGCATGCGCTCGGCGGGCGTCGTTCTGGCCGAGCGCGCGTCATTCGACTGAGAAGGGCCCGGGGTTGATGCAGATCAACACGCCTCCCCGCGGCGCGGCCTCAGATGCGCGGGTCGCCGCGTCGAGGCGAGATCGGTGAAGCAGGGTGGGAACCGTCCCTGGCGGCGAACATCCAAGGTGACGAACCGGTCTGCCTGAGAAGCGCAGCGGACGGCCCGCGGAGGGTCCGCTTAGCGCCCCTGAGGAGACTCCAGGGTGGAAGGCGGGCTCCCGCGGGTTCCGGCGTTCGCTGAGCCCTGCCCCTGTGCGAGACCGCCGATGACCGACTTCCGATGGCTGCTGGCGCCTAGTCACACGCCGCTGCTCGCCGCGCCCGACCCGGCGCTGCGGCTGTTCGCCCTGGAGGATACGGCCGAGTTCGGGGCGCACATCGCCGCGGCGCTGGGACAGCCCCTGGCGGCCCACGAGGAGCGCGAGTTCGAGGACGGCGAACACAAGGCCCGTCCCCTCGAAAGTGTCGCGGGCGCCGATGCGTTCGTCGTGCAGTCCCTGCACAGCGGCCCTCGCCGCGGCGCCAACGACAAGCTGGTGCGGCTGCTGTTCTTCATCGGCGCCTTGAAGGACGCCGGCGCCGCGCGGGTCACCGCCGTCGCGCCCTACCTCAGCTATGCCCGCAAGGACCGGCGCACCAAGCCGTTCGATCCGGTGACCCAGCGCTATCTGGCGCAGCTGTTCGAGGCGGTCGGCGCCGACGCCGTGGTCACGCTGGACGTGCACAACCCGGCGGCCTTCGAGAACGCCTTCCGCCGCCGCACCGTGGCCCTGACCGCCGCGCCCCTGTTCGTGGCCCACGCGATGTCACAGGGCGAGGGGTCGTTCTGCGTGGTCTCGCCCGATCCGGGCGGGGTGAAGCGGGCGGAGCTGTTCCGGGAGGCGCTGGAGGCGGCGCTAGGGAAGCCGGTGGGCAAGGCCTTCGCCGACAAGCATCGCAGCGCCGGTGTGGTCACCGGCGACCTGCTGGTGGGCGAGGTGGCCGGGACGACGGCGCTGATCGTCGACGACCTGATCAGCACCGGCGGCACCCTGGCGCGGGCCGCGCGGGCGGCGCGCGCCGCGGGCGCCCGTCAGGTGGTGGCGCTGGCCGCGCATGGCCTGTTCATGCCCGGCGCGGCCGAGGCCCTCGCGGACCCGGCCATCGACCGGCTGGTGGTCACCGACACGGTCCCGGCGTTCCGCCTGCCGGCCGGGGCGGTTCGGGACAAGCTCCAGGTGCTGCCGGCCGCGCGGCTCTTCGCCGAGGCCATCGCCGGCCTGCACAAGGATCGGCCGCTCACCGACCTGCTGGTCGATTGAGCAGCAATTCCAGTTCGCGCGCGTCCCTGGCGGCCAGGCGCAGATAGGCCCGCGCCTGCCGCGGCCACTTCCGCGGCGTGCGCGGACGCGGTTCCAGCAGGTGGGCGATCGACAGCCGCGCCCGCAGCATGGCGCGATGACAGCGGTGGAACAGCACCAGTTCGCGCGGGGCGTCGTCGTGCAGCCGTCGCTGGACGGCCTCGCGCAGCCGCCGGCCGGCGCCCGGGGATCCCAGGCGCTCGCATTCGAGATCGAGGAAGGCCAGTTCGTCGACCGGATCGGCGATGCGCAGGGCGCGGTTGAACTCCAGGCGGTCGATGACCTTCACCTCATCGCCGAGCCAGATGTGCTCGGGCCGCAGGTCGCCGTGAACCTCCACGATACGCCGTCGTCGCGCGCGTCGGCCCAGCTGGTCGCCGCGCGTGCGCAGGAAGCGTCGCATCACCGCGTCGATGTGGTGGACCTGGGCCGACGGCAGTCCGAGTTCGCGCCGCAGCAGCACCGAGCGGTCGTCGTCCAGCGCCCGGCGAACGGCGTGCTGGTAGGCCGCCGCCGTGGCGCCCACCGGTCGGGCGGAGCGGTAGAAGCCGGCGAGGGCGCGCGCGAGGCGATCCAGCTCGGCGCGGGACGGCGGCCTGTCCGCCAGCCGCCGCTCGAGGGTGTGGCGCTCGTCCAGCCGGCGCATGACCACCAGCCAGTCCACGACCTCGCCCTCGCCGCAGATGTTCAGTCCGCCGGGACCCGCCTTGAGCGGCGCCACGCCCCGGTAGACGCCGGGGGCGAGCGGGCCGTTCAGCGCGACCTCCGCGCGGCAGGCCGCCTCGCGCCGGGGCAGGGTGGAGAAGTCGAGGTAGTCGAAGCGCACCGGCTTCTTGAGCTTGAACGCGCGGTCGCCGACCAGGAACACCCAGGACATGTGGGTCTCGCGGCGCTCCACCACGGCGCCTGCCCGGCCGTAGGCGGCGGGTCGGCTCAGGCAGTTCACCTTTTCGGAGATGGTCGGCGGCGGCGGGTCGGGTCGCGGGTTCACCCGCAACACCTAGCGCCGGGCGTCGTCGCAGCCCTTGATTGAACGCAAGCTAGGAGGCGGGAGCCGTGGCGGCGGTCGCTGGGGCCGCGCGGCCGCTCGCCAGGTCGTGGCAGAGCGCGGCGCCGGCCTCGTCGACATCGAAGGCGGCCAGGTCCGCGCCGACATCCCTCAGCATGACGCCGACGACGCTGCCGTCTTCCAGGCGCAAGCTGGCCGCGCCCTCGCGGCCGCGGATGGTCACCAGCCGGCCCTCGATCTCGCCGCTGGCCAGCGTCATCGATCCGCGGCGGAACAGATCCACCTGGTAGTGCACCGCGATACCCCGGGCGCCGATCAGCATGCCCTGGCCGCGCAGCGTGCTCAGCAGCTTCAGCGGCCCGCCTCTGCTGTTGCGCATCATGTCGCGGCGCCTTCGCCGAAGGTCGGCACGGCATGGCCGTGTCTGGGGGTCGGCGAGGTTGCCAGGATCATGCGCGTCTCCGCTCGCCACCGCCGAATCGCATCGGCGTGTGGCATGAATGTAATCCGCAAGAAAATCTCGGCGGACTACGGGTCAGCTACCATATAGTGACGAAATGAAAGCATACAACGTCAGCTGAGTGACAGAGTAGGAAACCGAAATAGTATCGGTCGATCTCGAAAATCATGATGGCCGGCCTTTGGCGCGGATCCCCAGGCTATCTGCATTGAGTCGTTCGCGCTGGCGAGAGTATGGCGCGGGTGCGCCGCGGCGAGCCGGATCGGCCTCGCCGACCGCCTCCGGGCAGAGTTGAACCGGTTCATTTCATTGCCTAATTCCGTATTTCGCAAGTTCGCCGGAAGCGGGATTCGAACAGTGTCGATATATCGCTTGGTATTTCCGTGCGGATGAGCGATACTAGGCCATCGAATATCGACTTGGTTCGGTTGTTCTCCACGCTTGTTCTTCGGATCGAGCTCCCGGGCCCACCACGATCCTCTCCGACAATTTGATCACGCGTTCCGTCGGAACTGCGCGGATTTCCACACCTGAAAGGTGACACAAATGACTACCGGCACCGTAAAGTGGTTCAACGCCACCAAGGGCTTCGGCTTTATCCAACCTGACGACGGCGGCTCGGACGTGTTCGTCCACATCTCCGCCGTCGAACGTTCGAGCCTGGGTTCGATCAGCGAGGGCCAGAAGCTCTCCTTCGAACTCGAGCGCGACCAGAAGAGCGGCAAGATGTCCGCCGGCCAGCTGCAAGCGGCCTAAGGTCCATTCCGGCCGGGTTCGCCCGGACGTACTGAAACGGACGGGCGGGGCGGCGAAGGCCGTCCTGCCCGCTCGCTCGTGGGATCATCACATCCATGCCAACGCTAGAACGCGCCTACGCCCTCGCCCGATCGGGCCAATGCTCCAGCGTCGATCGGCTGAAGGACCGGCTCAAGTCCGACGGCTGCCGCGCGGTGGACGCCCTGCTCGCGCCCCGCGCCATCCGCCAGCATCTGGCCGCCATCTGCGCCGCCACCTTCAAGCCGAAGGATCCCGAAGGCGCCGGCCCGGGCGGCCCGCAACCCTGAGAGCTGCATGACCGAACTTCACAACACCGGCTTCGCCGATCGGCTGAAGACCGCCGCGGACGCCAAGAAGGCCCTGCTGGCCAAGTTCCGGCCTCGCCCGACGATCACCGACCCGCAATTCGCCGAGCGGCCCGCCATGCGCGCGGCCGTCCTGCATCGCGTGCGCAAGGACCGCGCCGAGAACAAGGCAGCGGCCAGGCAGGCGATCGCCGACCGCGAGGCGGCGGTGCTTCAGGCCCAGGCCGACGCGGCCCAGGCCGCACTCATCGCCAAGCGCGGCGAGCGCAAGGAGCGCAAGGCGCTGACCAACGCCGAGGCCAAAGCCAAGCGCGACGCGCGGTATGCCGCGCGCAAGGCGCGGGCATGATCACCTACAATGTGGTCAAGGAAACGCACGGATGGGCGATCCGTGTCGGCGAGCACATGTGCACTCCCTACTGGTCGCGGGACTGCGCGATCGACCAGGCGCTACGCCTCGCGGACACCCTGCGCGGTCACGGCCAGGCCGCCCAGGTCGTCGTGGAAGGCCTGTCGTAAGGGCGGCGGCCAGCCCCCAGACCCACCGCACACATCTCCCTTCCCCGCTGGGGGAAGGTGGCCCGCGCAGCGGGTCGGATGGGGCCGCGAAGACTCACCACGGAGTGCACGGAGAAACCACGGAGTTCACGGAGTGGGCTACTGATGCTTAGGGCGCGCCCGCGTGAAGGCCATAGTCTCCGTGATCTTCGTGCTCCTCCGTGACCTCCGTGGTTGAACTTCCTCGCACCACCGGCGCGGCGCCCGGCGAACAAAACCCGGACTTGACGCGTCTAGTAGACACGGTCGGACTCGCGGCCGTGGTCGCGCCGGAGTTTCGTCTGTTGGGTGCGGTTCATGTTCATCGCCTATAAGTAGCATCGGGCGGCCCGCGGGTCGCCGGTGAGACAGTTGGCGCCGGCCCCGGCGCCGGCGAAACTGGAGTGACATCATGGCGATCGCGCACATCAACCGCATCGGCACGGCCACGCCGCCGCACGACGTGCATGCGGCCTATCTGAAGCACATCGAGACGTCCCTGACCGATGCGCGCGAGCAGAAGCTGTTCAGGCGCATGGCCGACCGCGCCGGCATCGAGCACAGATATTCCTTCTTCGAGGCGGTCGACGAAGGCGGCGTGGTGGTCCGCGACACCCGGGGCTTCTACGCCCCCGGCGCCTCGCCCTCGACCGGCGAGCGCATGCGCAACTTCGAGACCATGGCCCCGCGTCTGGCCCTGCAGGCGCTGGACGCCCTGGACCTGGACGGCGAGCGCGAGCGCATCACCCATCTGGTCGTTGCGTCCTGCACCGGGTTCATCGCGCCTGGCCTGGACCAGGTCATCGTCAAGGGCGCCGGCCTCAACCCCGGCGTCGAGCGCACCGCCGTCGGCTTCATGGGCTGCTACGCGGCGGTGAACGCCCTGCGGCTGGCCCACCACTTCGTCCGCTCGGAGCCCGCCGCACGAGTGCTGGTGGTCAATCTCGAGCTCTGCACCTTGCACTTCCAGGCCAACAGCCGGCTGCACGAGGCCCTGTCCATGCTGCTGTTCGGCGACGGCTGCTCGGCGGCGCTGGTCACCGCCGACGAGACGGGCGCGGCGCTGATGGACTTCCGCGCTGCGGCCATCGCCGACTCCGGCGAGGCGATCACCTGGCGGATCGGCGACCACGGCTTCGACATGCACCTCTCCGGCGAGGTGCCGGGGCGCATCGCCCGCGCCCTCGCGGCGGAATATGCGCGCAACGACTGCGGCGGCCTGCTGCGCGGAACCCGGCCGGAGGACTATGACCTGTGGGCCGTGCACGCCGGCGGCCGCACCATCCTCGATGCGGTGGAGAGCGGCTTCGCCCTGGCGCCAGACAAGCTGGACTGGTCGCGCGGCGTGCTCCGGGACTTCGGCAACATGTCGTCGGCGACCCTGATGTTCGTGCTCGACCGCATCCTGCGGACCCGGGAAGCGACCGGGCCGGCCAAGGGATTCGCGGTGGCCTTCGGCCCCGGCCTCGCCGCCGAAAGCTTCCGCTTCAAGCTCGCCGCCTGAGCCGCCATGCGCAGCTTCGCGCGCCGCTCGACCGAGACGGAGTGGATGGAGGCGCCTGAGGTCACCCCCGACGACCTCGCCGCCTGCCTCGCCGATCTCGCCAAGGCGAACACCGTCACCCTGGCCCGGCCGCCGACCATCCGCTGGCTGGCGCGCGCGACGGCGGGACTGGCCCGGGGTGAGGAATTCTCGCTGCTAGATGTCGGCTACGGTCAGGGCGACATGCTGCGGGCCATCCACGCCTGGGCGGTGAGGGCCGGCCTGTGCCCGCGGCTCATCGGCATAGACCTCAGCCCCTCCAGCGAACCAGCCGCCCGCGCCGCGACGGACCCGGCGCTGGGGATCGACTATCGCACCGGCGATGTGTTCGACTTCGCCCCCGACCAGCCGATCGACCTCGTGGTCTCCTCCCTGGTGGCGCACCACATGTCGGACGAGCAGTTGGTCCGGTTCATCCGATGGATGGAGGCGACGACGCGGCGCGGCTGGTTCATCAACGACCTGCACAGGCATCCGGCGGCGTTCTACGGCTTCCAGGCGCTGTCCGCGGCCGCGGGCTGGCACCGCTTCGTGCGGCATGATGGTCCGATCTCGGTCGCGCGGGCCTTCCGCCGCGCCGACTGGGACCGGCTGCTCGCCGCGGCCGCGATACCGCCGGCGGCCGTGACCATCGAGTGGCGTTTCCCCTTCCGGATCTGCGTCGGACGCGTGCGGTGAGCGACGTCGTCATCGTCGGCGGCGGGCTCGCCGGCGGCGCGGCGGCCGCCCTGCTGGCGCAAGGCGGGGCGCGGCCCGTGCTGCTGGAGCGCGAGAGCGAGCCGCGCGACAAGATCTGCGGCGAGTTCCTCTCCACCGAGGCGCAGGCGCACCTGCGCGCCGTCGGACTCGACCCCGCGAGCCTGGGCGGCTCGCGCATCGGCGCCGTGCGCATCGTCGCGGGCGACCGCGGCGCCGAGGCGCGCCTGCCATTCGTGGCTCTGGGACTGACCCGCCGGCGGCTGGATGACGCCCTGCTGAGCCATGCCGAGCGCCTCGGGGCCAAGGTCGAGCGCGGGGTCGCGGTACGGCGGCTCTCGCCTGGCGAGCTGGAGACCACGGCCGGGCGCTTGCGCGCGCCGACCATCCTGCTGGCCAGCGGCAAGCACGACGTGCGCGGCGCGCGGCGCGAGACGTCGGGCGCCGTCATCGGGGCGATCGGGTTCAAGAGCTACTTCCGCCTGAGCGAGGCGATGCGGGCGGCGCTGGAAGGCTTCGTGGAGGTGATCCTGTTCGAAGGCGGCTACGCCGGCCTGCAACTGGTCGAAGGCGGCGTCGCCAACCTGTGCCTGCTGGTCAGCCACAAGCGTTTCGAGGCCGTGGGCCGGACCTGGCCGGCGCTGCTGGAGGCCCTCCTGCGCGAGCCGCACCTGGCGCGGCGCCTGGCGGACTCGCAGCCGCTGTCGGCGCGGCCCCTCACCATTTCGGACGTGCCCTACGGCTTCGTGCATCGAGGAGATGGCGATGGTCCAGGCCTGTTTCGGCTCGGCGACCAGGCGGCGGTGATCCCCTCGTTCTCCGGGGACGGCATGTCCATCGCCCTGCACAGCGCCCGCCTGGCGGCCGACGCGGTGCTGCGAGGCGCGAGCGCGGCGCAGTACCACGCCGCCCTGCGCGCCGACGTCGCCCCGCACGTGCGGCTGGCGACCTGGATGCAGCGGCGGGTGGAGGGCTGGCCCGGGCGCCATGCGGTGGTCTTCGGCCTCGGCCTGGTTCCCGGCGCGCTGCAGCGCTTCGCCGCCTGGACCCGCGTGCCCGAACCAGCCCTCCGCCGCGCCGGCGTCGCGGCGCGGTAGTCGACCGGGCAGGCGGCTGGAGCGCCGCTAGAAGTTCCTTCTCCACCGCGCATCGGGTCGGATGAGGCGTCGCAAGGACTCACCACGGAGGTCACGGAGAACCACGGAGTTCACGGAGTAGGCGTCACCTCGAAGAGCCGCGCCAGCGGCTTGTCCGGCTGTCCCACGCGCCGCCCTCGCGTGAAGGTCATAGTCTCCGTGATCTTCGTGCTCCTCCGTGTCCTCCGTGGTTGAACTTTCCTCGCGCCGCCGGCGCGGCCCCTCATCCGACCCGCTGCGCGGGCCACCTTCCCCCAGCGGGGAAGGCTACGCGCAACGGCCGCTTAGCTGGTCTGACTCGATCCCCACAAGCGACGTGAGGTGAGGGTGCAGCTGTCGCGATCGCCTACCTGCGACCGTGGCCGCCGCCGCCGTGGTGACCGCCGCCGCCGCCATGGTGTTCGCCGCCGCCACGATGGCCGCCGCCGCCATGCCGCTCGCCGCCGCCGTGGCGATCGCCGCCCTCATGCCAATGGCCACGATGGTCGCCGTCGCGGAAGCCGTGGTCACGGCGGTCGCCGTCGTGGAAGCCATGGTCACGGAAGTCACGGTCATGACGATCGCGATCGTGGAACCGGTCGCGGTCTCCGCCTTCCCAGCCGCGCCAGCCAAAGGGGCCGCCCCAGCCGAAGCCGTCACGCCAACGATAGCCGCACCAGTACCAGCCCGGGCCGCGCCACCCGTCGTAGTACCAGCAGTATCGATGTCCTTCGAAGAAGTAGATCTGCACCTGAATGGGGGTGAGCTCGCCGCCGTAGGGGCCGACAGGAGCCGCAAGGGCGCCGGCCGGCGCCAGCGCGCCGCAAGCCAATACGGTGGCCAGTCCGGCCACGAGAACGGATCGTCGCATGACAATCTCCACTCAACATCGTGCCGTCCGCTCAAGCGCAACGGAACAGGTCGTCGGCGGATATGTCAACGTCTCGCCGCTTCGGCTCGGAGAAACCAACGCTGACGCAGACGCTTAGTCTCAGGCGAGCCCGGGCGACGCCGCCCCCTTTGATCGACCGCAAGGCGCCCCGCAGAGGCGTGGGTGAAGCTGCCGGTGAGATAGGGAGCCCCGCCGATGACCCTCGACGACAAAGCCCTGCGCAACCATGTGCTCGACGAGTTGGATTACGACCCCAGCATCGACGCCGCGGGCATCGCCGTGACGGCGCACAACGGCGTGGTCACCCTCGCCGGCCATGTCCCGACCCTGGCGCAGAAGCTGGCCGCCAAGGAGACCGCCGCGCGCATCAAGGGCGTGCGCGCCATCGTGCAGGAACTCGAGGTGGCCTCGCCGCAGGCGCCGGAGGACGACGAGGACCTGGCCGAACGCGCCGCCAATCTGCTCAGCTGGATGACCGCCTTGCCTCAGGACACGATCAAGGTGGAGGTATCCCGCGGCGTTGTGACGCTCACCGGCGAGGTGGAGTGGGACTATCAGCGGCGCATCGCCGAGCAGGAGGTGCGCAACCTGGCCGGCATCCTCGACCTGAACAACCTGATCACCCTGAAGTTCCAGCACCCCGCCGACGACACCAAGGGCCGCATCGAGGAGGCCCTGGCGCGCAACGCCTTCAGCCTGGAGGACGTGCACGTGACCGCGGAAAAGGGCGCCGTGACCCTCAGCGGCGCGGTGCGCAGTTGGTTCGACTGCGACCTCGCCGACCGCCTGGCCTGGTCGGCGCCGGGGGTGCATTCCGTCGACAACCGCCTGGTCGTCCAGGGCGAAAGCGGCCAGGAACTGCTCGCCTGAGGAAGACGGCACGGCCGGCGCGGCAGTAACCCGTTGATCTGCCGCAAGGCGGATTTCGCCCGGAATCCGCAGACTCTGTGCATGAATCACGTTGCGCCCGCGCCCACGGACGCCGCGGCGGGCCGCGCGGGGCCCGAACCGTCGCGCCAGGTCAGGTCGGTTGCCGAGAACCGCGCCATCGCGGCGAAGCTCGAGGAGTACGCCAGCCTGCTGGAGCAGCAGCAGGCCAATCCCTTCCGGGTGAAGGCCTACGAGCGCGCCGCTCAGGTGATCGCAGGGCTCGGGCGCCCGGTAGGCGAGATCCTTTTCACCGAGGGCCAGCAGGGACTCACCGACCTGCCGGGGATCGGCGTCGCCATCGCCGGCGCGGTGGCGCAGCTGGCCACGACCGGGCGCTGGCCCCAGCTCGAACGGCTGCGCGGGACCCTGGAGCCCGAAGCCCTGTTCCGCACCTTGCCCGGCGTGGGCGCACGGCTGGCGCACGGCCTGGCCGAAGACCTGCATCTGGATTCCCTCGAGGCCCTGGAGAACGCGGCCAGCGACGGCTCCCTGGGCCGGGTGGAAGGCTGGGGACGCAAGCGCGTCGCCATGGTCCGCGCCGCCGTGGCCGAACGGCTGGGCCGCACCCGGCTGCGGGCGCGCGCCGAGGCGGCGCCGCGTCCACCGGTCGATCTGATCCTGGATGTCGATCGCGAGTACAGGCTGAAGGCGGCCGCCGGCACGCTGCGGCGGATCGCGCCCAAGCGGTTCAATCCCAGCCATGAGGCCTGGCTGCCCATCCTGCACGCCGAGCGCGGGCCGTGGAGCTTCACCGCGCTCTATTCCAACACCGCCCGCGCGCACGAACTGCGCCGCGCCGGAGACTGGGTGGTGATCTACCACCACACGGACTCCGAGCTGGAGGGCCAGTGCACGGTGGTCACCGAAACCCGCGGCCCCATGGCCGGCCGCCGCGTGGTGCGCGGACGCGAAACCGAGTGCCTGGGCCTGAGCTTCCCGGGCGCGGGGTAGGGCGCGGCTGCTGAAAGCTGGTGAGGGGTCTGCCCCAGACCTCGGCCGTATTGATCTCCAGCAAGGCGACTTGCGGTGCTCGGCCTAGGTTCTCATGTGTGAACTGGAGGCATGCACACATGCAGATTCCCCTGCAGATCGATTTCGAAGGCGGGCTGACGGCCAGCGAGGCCCTGCGCACGCGCATCGAGCGCGAGGTGGAGAAGCTGGAGCGGTTCCGCAGCGACATCGTCGGCTGCCGCGTGGCGGTGATCGGGCGCAGCCATCGGCGCCGGCACGGCGACCTCTATGGGGTGCGGCTGCAGATCAGCGTGCCCGGCGCGGCGGACATCGTCATCGACCGCAATCCGCCGGCCGACCATGCGCACGAGGACCCCTTCGTCGCCGTGCGCGACGCCTTCCTCGCCGCCCGGCGCCGCATGCAGGATCGGCGGCGACGCCAGGAGGGCGCGGTCAAGTCGCACGAGACGCCGCCGCACGGCCGCGTCACGCGGATCTTTCCGGACCAGGGCTACGGCTTCATCGAGGCCTCCGACGGGCGGGAGATCTATTTCCACCAGAATGCCGTGGTGAACGGCGGCTTTCGCCGGCTGCAGCCGGGCGCCGAGGTGCGTTTCGCCGAGACTGAGGGGGAGAAGGGCGCCCAGGCGACCACGGTCCACCCGGCGGGCAAGACGCACGGCTTTGCCGAATAGTCGACCGTCGGTTGCAGGCAGGTTGTCACGACTTTCGCGCGTATGCCGCGACTTGACAATCGTTAAGCGAGAGCGGCTCAGTATCCCCGCTCGGCGCGACCGCGACGCGGCCCAACACCAGGCGCCCACCATAAGGAGGGTGCGGTGCGACAGTTCGTGGCCCAGTCGAATCTACAACGGTTCCAGCACCTGCTGGCGCTGGAGCAGGATGAAACGCAGAAGAACCTGCTTGGCCGCCTGATCGAGGCCGAGGAAGCCAAGCTCAAGGCGCTGGCGGAGGCCGGCCTGCTGTCCCCGCCGACGTAGGCGCGCGCGATCCCGGCGCCGCAACCCCTGGTCATGCCACGCCCTGACGGGCCGGTTCTCAGCTGGATTCTTTCTATGAACCGGCGGCTCCGGCCCCTGATAAGGCCTGCGGCCTTTCCGGTGTGACGAAGGTAGGGGGAACCACGAAAAACACGAAAAGCACGAACGCGGGCGTTGTGTCGGTGGCTGCTGAGAGTCGCGGCGACCTGTTCGTGGTTTTCGTGTTTTTCGTGGTTGCCTTTGACCTTCCAGGCGCCCTCGCCAAATCAGCGCGCAAATGGTGACGTGACGCGCCCGGTCCTCGCGGCCCGGCGGCGGTCTTTGACATCGTGAAACGAATAGCGCGCGGCCGGTGACACGCGGGCGCTCGCCGGCACAGCCAGGCTCCCAACCCCCACACCCGAAATTCCCCGC
>JBIOEG010000069.1:0-23810 GCA_044445825.1 Caulobacterales bacterium | reverse complement strand
GTCCTACCGCGCTGCTGCTCGAGCGCTCGGCCTCACTGATCGACACCGAGCCGGCGGCATGCGCGCCAACAATCGGGCGGAGAACTCCCACCTGGCGATCCGACGACGAGAACGCAAACAGCAGAAGTTCAAATCGCAGGGTTCAGCCCAGAGGTTTCTCGCCAGCCACGCCGCCGTCTACAACACCTTCAACACCCAGACCCACCTGATCCGCCGAACCACGCTGCGCCAGTTCCGAGCCGCGGCCCACGAGGCGTGGGCGGCCGCGACCCGAGCTGCATGAGCTAAGCGAAGGGGAGGGGCATTCCGCGGCCTCGGGCAGTTAACTTGTCAATTCCTGCTGGGACTGGTTGGCGGTGAGAGAGGGATTCGAACCCTCGATAGAGTTGCCCCTATACACGCGTTCCAGGCGTGCGCCTTCAACCACTCGGCCACCTCACCCCACGCGTGGGCCTTGGGGGGCCCCCGGGCGGAAGGCGCGCAATATACTCATCGCGACCCCCGCCACAAGCGAAGGTGAAAGGCGCGTCGGAACGTCCTATCTTGCGAATGAGACGCCTTTCGCCAGGAGCCCGCCCTCCATGATGTTCGCCCGCAAGAAGCTGGAACTGCCCACCGCCGAGACCGCCCTGCCGGGGCGCGGCTTCGCGATCCCCACGGCCACGCACCACTTCGTCAGCGGCCGGCCGCTGAAGGGGCCTTATCCAGACGGCCTGGAGACCGCGGTGTTCGCCATGGGCTGCTTCTGGGGCGAGGAGCGCAAGTTCTGGCAGGTCCCCGGCGTGTGGGTGACCGCGGTGGGCTATGTGGCGGGCCTGACCCCCAACCCCACCTACGAGGAGGTGTGCAGCGGGCGCACCGGGCACACCGAGGGTGTGCTGGTGATCTTCGACCCCAAGCTGGTCACCTACGAACAGCTGCTCAAGGTGTTCTGGGAGGGGCACGATCCCACCCAGGGCATGCGTCAGGGCAACGACATCGGCACCCAGTACCGATCGGGGATCTATCCGCTGAACGATGCCCAGGCTAAGGCCGCCGAGGCGTCGCGGACGTCGTATCAGGCCGCGTTGACCGGCGCCGGATTGGGCCCGATCACCACCGAGATCCGCGAGCCCGGCCCGTTCTACTTCGCCGAGGACTACCATCAGCAGTACCTGGCCAAGGTTCCGCACGGCTACTGCGGCGTCGGCGGCACCGGCGTGGCCTGTCCCATCGGCGTCGGCGTCTCGGCTTGAGGCCACTGGCCTTCGACGCCGCCCGCCTTCACCACCTTGTCGATTTTGACCTCTAGTCCTCCAGGATCAGGCTGTGGCGCTGGGTGTCGCGCATGCGCAGCGCGGTGATGCAGGCGACCAGGCACACCACGCTCACATAGACGTAGAACCCCAGCTCGATCTTCTGCTGCTTGAACCACAGGGCCGCGTATTCCGCCGTGCCGCCGAACACGGCATTGGCCAGGGCGTAGGGCAGGGCGACGCCCAGGGCGCGGACGTTGGTGGGGAAGAGCTCCGCCTTCACCACGGCGTTCACCGCCGTATAGCCGCTGAGCAGGGTCAGGGCGGCGGCGATCAGGCCGAACGCGACGAGCGCCCGGCCCTGAACCGCCAGGGTTGCGAGGATAGGGAAGGTGGCCAGGGTCAGCAGCCCGAATGAAGCGGCCAGCAGGGTCCGCCGCCCCACCTTGTCTCCCAGCCAGCCGAACGCCGGCTGGGCGAACATGTACCAGACCAGGCTCCAGGCGGTGATGTCGGTCGCCTGCGACTTGCTGAAGTGCGCCGTGTTGGTGAGGAACTTCTGCATGTAGGTCGTGAAGGCGTAGAAGGCGAGCGACCCTGCGCTGGTCAGGGCGAAGATGATCGCCGTCTCGCGCGGGTGCTTGAGGAACAGCATCATCGTGCCAGCGCGGTCCACGCCCTGTCCCTGACCGGCGGTGAAGCTGGCGCTTTCCTCCAGGCCCAGCTGGATGGCGAACACCACGACCGCCAGCAGGGCGCCGATGACAAAGGGGATCCGCCAGCCCCAGGCGTCCAGGGCGTGCGCCGACAGCGTGTGCTGCAGCACGATCAGCACGCCGAGCGCGGTGAGCTGGCCGGCGATGATGGTGACGAACTGGAACGACGACCAGAAGCCCCGTCGCGCCCGCCCGGCCATCTCCGACATGTAGGTGGCGCTTGCCCCGTATTCGCCGCCGACGCTGAGGCCCTGGATGACCCGCGCCAGTGTGAGCAGCACGGGCGCCGCCTGGCCGATCTGGGCGTAGCCCGGCGTCACCGCCACCATCAGTGAGCCGAAACACATCAGCGCCACGGAGAGCGCCAGCGCCGAGCGGCGGCCCTTGCGGTCGGCGTAGAGGCCCATCAGCCAGGCGCCGGCCGGACGGGCCAGGAAGCCGATGGCGAACACCGCCGCCGCCGGCATCAGTTGGGCGGTCTGGTCGCCGTGCGGGAAGAAGACCTTGGCGAAGTAGATGGTGAAGCTGGCGTAGGCGAACCAGTCGTACCACTCGACGAGGTTTCCCGCCGAACCGCCGAGGATCGCCTTCAGCCGGGTCCAGCTGCTGGTGTGAACCACCGGGCCGCCGGCCAGGGCCTCCGCTAAGTCTTCAGCCATGCAAAGCCCCGCCCAGCAAAGGGGCGGAGCCTAGAGGAAGTCGCGCGGTCGGCGAAAGGGGGCGTGGCGCCTGCGGCGGGAGGCCTACTCCGCCGCGTCGGCGGTGTGCAGGTGGGCGTCGGCGCGGTTGATGTCGAGGGCGTAGAGCACCCCGATCACCGCCCCCTTGATCACCGGCAGCAGGACGAGGGTCAGCGCCGCAACCGGGATCACCAGGGCCGGGACCAGGATCCAGGGCGAGGTGGTCAGCAGGAACGGCGCGATGATGAACAGCATCGGCGCGATGATCAGGTGGCCGATCAGCAGGATGCTGAAATAGGCCGGCCCGTCGTCCGCCGGGTAGCGGTCCAGGTCGTGTCCGCAGGCGAGGCAAGAGGGCGAAACCTTCAGGTATTTGCGGAACAGCCTGCCCTGGCCGCACTGCGGACAGCGGCAGCGGGCGCCGCGGGCGAGGGAACGAAGATAGGGGCGGGGGGCTGCAGGCATAGGCCCGATATCGGCGCTTTAGGCCCGGTGTGAAAGGGGTCAATGATGTCGCACAGCCGGGTCGCGCGCGGCCCCGGCGACAGCGGAGCGCGAACCCATGGCCTATGAACTGCACTACTGGCCCGGCATCCAGGGGCGCGGAGAATTCGTGCGCCTGGCGCTGGAATACGCGGGCGCGGACTATGCCGACGTCGCCCGGGGCGAGAGCGGCGCGCGCGGACTCATCGACCTGATGCGCCGCGGGGAGCCGCCGCCCTTCGCCCCGCCCATCCTGCGCGACGGCGAGCTGCTGATCGCCCAGACCGCCAACATCCTGCTCTACCTCGGCCCGCGCCTGGGCCTCGCGCCCGCTGACGAAGCCGGGCGGCTCTGGGTCAACCAGCTGCAGCTGACCATCGCCGACATCGTGGACGAGGCGCACGACACCCATCACCCGATCTCATCGGGCCTCTACTACGAAGACCAGAAGCCCGAGGCGCTGCGCCGCGCCGCGGCGTTCCGCGAGGCGCGAATCCCCAAGTACCACGGCTATTTCGAACGCATCCTGGCCGCGGGCGGCGCCGAAGCCGGCCTCGCGGGCGCAGCTGTGACCTACGCCGACCTGTCGCTTTTCCAGCTCGTCCGCGGCCTGCAGTACGCCTTCCCCATGGCGATGCAGGGCCTGGGTCCGAAGCTGCCCCACGTCCTCGCCTTGGCGGACCGGGTGGCGCGCCATCCGAGCCTCGCCGCCTACCTGGCCTCTCCGAGGCGCATCGCGTTCAACGAGGAAGGCATCTTCCGGCGCTATCCTGAGTTGGACGGGTAGCAGCGGGCGCCCTACCGCGCGCCCACCGCCACAGCGCGCAGCGGGGCCAGGGCAGGGGCGGCGACATTGCAGATCATGTCGTCTCCGTCCCAGATTTCCACGCCGGTATGGAAGTTTGACGACGCCAGGCGCTCGCGGGCGAAAGCCTGGGCGCGCTGGTCGTTGGCCAGGTTGACCAGGAGCAGCGTCGGCACGCTGTAGCGACGGTCGTGGACGTAGACCATGTAAGTCTTCACGCGAACCTCGCTCGCGGATCCCGACCCGGTCCGCCTGAGTTCCGCCCACCCGCGCTACCCATCACCGAGGCCACTAGGACAGACCTAATTCAGCCGAATTGTGGCGCTGACGCCACACCTGCGGCGGGCTCCATGGGCGGGGTCGGGGCGAAGCTGTTGCCATTGCAGGGTTTTCGCGACCGCGGCTTGGCGCCATGGTGAGGCTCACTTTTCTGAGAGGCGGAACCCATGCTCAAGAGCCGCATAGACAGCTACGCCACGTCCACCGCCGGCGCCTTGGCCGCCGCGCTCGCCCGGCGCGAGATCGGCGCCGTGGAGCTGTTCGAGGAGGCGGTGCGCACCATCGAGGAGCGCGACGGACCGATCAACGCCGTGGTGGTCCGCGATTTTGACCGCGCCCGCGATGCGGCCAAAGCGGCCGACGCGGCCCTGGCCCGGGGCGAGAAGCGGCCCCTGCTGGGCGTGCCCATGACGGTGAAGGAGGCCCACCATGTCGCCGGCCTGCCCACCACCTGGGGCTTGCCGAACTACGCCGACTGGAAGCCCAGTTGGGACGCCACCGGCGTCGCCCGGCTGAAGGCCGCCGGCGCGGTGATCCTCGGCAAGACCAACGTGCCGCCTCACCTGGCCGAATGGCAGAGCGACAACCCGGTCTATGGCCGCACCAACAATCCGCACGACCTGACGCGAACGCCGGGCGGCTCCTCCGGCGGCTCGGCCGCGGCCCTGGCGGCGGGGATGGTTCCGCTGGAGTTCGGCTCGGACATCGGCGGTTCGATCCGGGTGCCGGCGCACTTCTGCGGCGTCTATGGGCACAAGCCGACCTGGAACCTGATCCCGGACACCGGCCACGCGCCCCCCGGCTTCGACTATCCCGGCCCGCCCACCGAGCTGGGCGTCATCGGCCCGCTGGCCCGCAGCGCCGCCGATCTGGAGCTGGCGCTGGGCGTCCTCGCCGGACCCGACGGCCTGAACGCCAGGGCCTATTCGGTGAAGCTGCCCGACCCGCGCGGCGAGTCCCTCAAGGGCCTGCGCGTGCTGGTGATGGACGAGCACCCGCTGTGCGTCACCGACACGGAGGTGGCCGCGGCCGTGGGCCGGGTCGCCGACGCTCTGGAGCAGGGCGGCGCGAAGCTCACCCGCAAGAGCGACGCTCTGCCGGACCTCGCCGGCCAGCAGGGGGTCTATATGCAGCTGCTCGGCGCGATCATGAGCCGGGGCGACCCCAGCGCCAAGCCCATCGACGCCCACGCCTGGATGAACGCCCAGTCGGCCCAGTTCGGCATTCAGCGACGTTGGGCGGCGGTGTTCGAGGACATCGACGTGATCATCGCCCCGCCCTACGGCACGCCCGCGCCCAAACACTTCCCCCTGGGCGGCTTCGCCGAGCGCAAGCTGACCATCAACGGCCAGGAAACCCCCTACGCCGCCCAGCTGGCCTGGCCAGGCATGGTCACCCTGCCTGGCCTGCCCGCCACCTGCATCCCCGCCGGCAAGACCGCCGCCGGCCTGCCGGTGGGCGTCCAGGTCATCGGCCCCTACCTGGAGGACCTCACCACGATCACCGTGGCGAAGCTGCTGGAGGGGAAGGTCTGAGGTTCATGAGGGTGGGGGTGCGCGCCGCTGTCCCCACCCCTTGACGCACATCAACGCGCCCTGACGCCGCCCCGCTCATGTGTCCGTCAAGAAACTTGAGCGAGGGGTGTCCCCATGCGTTGCATGAGCCTGTTCTGCGGCCTGCTGCTGGCCGCGTCCGCCGCGCCCGTCATGGCGGCGCCGGTGAACATGCACCGGGTGTGGGCCAACGGCGATTGCGCGCCGCCGCTCGTCGAGACCATCGACGTGCCCCGCGGCCAGATCACCATGCATCTGCTGATCAAGGGCTGGTCCCCGGCCGCCTACGCCGGCATTCCCTACTGGATGTCCTTCCAGCGCTACGAGCCGGAGGCCAACGGCTACACCGGCTGGAACGCTTCCCTGCTGGGGGCCGCGGACAACATGCGCATCCGTGGCGTCAGCTCGGTGCGCAATCCCTATGAGCCGAAGGCCGGAGGCCAGCTGGAGCTGACCGAGGTGGACGAGGTGATCCTGCCGTTCCGCATGCAGGTGCAGATCACCGGCCCCACCTGGCACAGCGGCGACGGCGCCTGCCACCAGGGCGCCATGGAGACCTTCCTCACGGTCGATCCCGAGGCGTCGGCGGCGCCCACCGGCGCATCCTGGGCCGGACAATGGTCGGGGAACATGAGTCTCACCCAGAACGGATCGAACGTCAGCGGAACCTCGAGCGACGGCGACATCGTCGGCACGGCCCAGGGCGCGGAATTCAACGGCTACTGGATCACGACCTCGTCCCGCTACAAGTGCTCCATCGCCCGCAACGGCAGCTGGTACTGGGGCCGGCTGCATTGGGCCCTGACCACCGACGGCAAGCACTTCGTCGGGTCCTCCAGCTACTGCGACGCCGATCCCGCCGGCGGCACGGCGTGGAACGGCGACCGGACAGGCGGGCCGGTCCAGCCGCCGCAGCCACCCGTGGTTTCGCACGGCGACGAGACCGGGACCGCCGGCGCCTTCGGCGGCCAGTGGACCTCCAACTGGGGCGCCATGAGCCTGGGCCTCAGCGGAACCGGACTTTCGGGCAGCTTCGAGCACGCCAACGGCAAGATCAGCGGCCAGGCCTCGGGCGATTCGGCCAGCGGCTACTGGATGCAGGACACGGCCGGCCAGCGCTGCGACACCGCGCGAAACGGAACCTACTACTGGGGCCGCTTCAATTGGACCCTCGCCGCCGACGGGCGCAGCTTCAACGGCCTGTGGGGCTATTGCGACGCCGCGCCGGACAGCGGCTGGACCGCCACGCGGGTTGGGGGCGTCTCCAGCGCCAAGACCTATCGGCAGCCGCCTCAGCCACCGGTCTCCCACCACCAGACCCAGAGCGGCGATCAGGGCTACGCCGCCGGTGAGAGCCCCTCCAGCGGCCAGGAGAGCGGGCGCGACCACGGCCAGAATGGTCGGCGCGGCGACCACCATGGGAGTTACGGCGCCTCCCAGACCGAGACCCAGCTCTACGACAACTGGAACACCGCCGGCTGCGGCTTCACCGACACCGCCACGCTCACCCTCGACGCCCCGGCGCATGTGAGCCGTGTGGCCCTGTGGTTCAACTGGCGCCAGGGCGAAAGCGGCGTCGGCTATACGGTGACCTCCAACGGTCGAAATGTGGGCGGCGGAACCCTCACGCGCGGCGACTGCGACCCCTACCAGAGCACTTGGTGCGAAGCCCGCGACACCCCCGACACCGACCTCGACGCCGGCGGCTACGACTTCCGCGTCGATCGTGGCGCCGTCTGCCAGAACAGCGGCAGCGGCGGCGCCGGCTTCATCAAGGCCTGGGGGTATGAAACGGGAGGGCGCGGACGGCGGTGACCATCCGCCCGCTCACGCCCCACGCGTGACGCACCGCGCAGTCGGCGTACACTCGCCGCCCGATGGCTGATCAGGCGAAGATCGGGACGGACTGGAGCGCCGACGAGCTCGACGCCATCGTCGCCGACTATTTCGCCATGCTGGACCTGGAGCGCGAGCACCGGCCCTTCGTGAAGTCCCATCGCGCTGCGGCCCTGATGGAGCGCATCGGACGCACGCACCGGTCGGTGGAGTTCAAGCACATGAACATCTCGGCGGTGCTGAGCGAACTCGGCCGGCCCACCATCCGGGGCTACAAGCCGAAGGCGAACTATCAGGACGCCATCTTCGACGCCATCGATCGCTATCTCTCAGCCCACCCTGCCTCCCGGTACGACGAACCCGCCGATATCGTCGGCCTCGCGGAGGGCGCGACCCTGTTCGAGGAACCGGCGCCGCTCCTGGGCCTATCGAACCGCAAGCGCCCTGAAGGCCTGGAAAGACTGGTCCGCAGATGGGACCCTTCGGAGCGCGACTTCCGCAACCGCGCCCTTGGCAAGGCCGGCGAGGCCCTAGTCCTCAACTTCGAGCGTGCGCGCCTTTCGGTCCTGGACCGCGCCGACCTCGCCCGCAAGGTCCGCTGGGTCTCTCAGGAGGATGGCGACGGCGCAGGCTACGACATCCACTCCTTCGACCCCGCCGGCCACGACCGCCTGATCGAGGTGAAGACCACCCGAGGCGGCCGCACCACGCCGTTCTTCCTGACCCGCAACGAACGTTCCCTGGCCGACGAACGCCCGGACGCCTTCCGGCTGTTCCGGGTTTACGAATTCGCGGCGGCGAACCGGCTGTTCAAGCTGAGGCCGCCGCTGGAGCGGAGCGTGGTGCTAGAGGCGGAGACGTGGCGGGCGTCGTTTGGATAGCCCGCTTGCTATGGACGCCGTCGGGGCGCCGATGATCGGCGGCAGAACCTGGATTTGCAGCCGGTTAAGCCTTGTCGAGCGACCTTTGCCTTCGAATCGCGATTTGTTCTATATTTGTTCTCATGAATGATACATCGATCGAATGGACGGATGCGACCTGGAATCCGGTCGCAGGGTGCACAGTCCTCACCGCTGGCTGCACCAACTGCTACGCCATGAGGATGGCGGCGCGGTTGGCCTCAATGGGCACGCCCAAGTACCAGGGCCTGACGCGTAAGAGCGGCCAACGCTACGTTTGGACGGGCGCGGTAGCCCTGGATGATGATGCGATCGACGCACCGCGCGCGTGGCGGAAGCCGCGGCTTATCTTCGTCAACTCAATGTCCGATCTGTTCCAGGACGCCGTTCCTGAGGAGTTCATTCGTCGTGTTTGGGTGACGATGGAGGCGACGCCTCAGCACACCTATCAGATACTCACCAAGCGGCCGGCGCGAATGGCCGCGCTCTCCGAGGGATTGCCCGTGCTTCGGAACGTCTGGCTGGGGACCAGCGTCGAGAACGCTGACGTGCTCGACCGCCTCGATGACCTGCGGGCGACGCGGGCCGCGATTCGTTTCGTATCGTTTGAGCCGCTCCTCGGGTCGGTCGCTTGCGCCGACCTAGCCGGCATCCACTGGGCCATCGTCGGTGGGGAGTCAGGGCCGCGCGCCCGTCCGATGCTGGAAGAGTGGATCGACGAGATTTTTGAGCAGTGTGAGGACGCCGGAGCTGCGTTCTTCTTCAAACAATGGGGCGGACGCAATAAGAGAGCCGCCGGCCGCACCTATCGAGAGCGCCTATGGGACGAGCTGCCGCGCATTAGCAGATGACTTGCAATCTTTGTCGCGAGCCCCACGGCTTTCGCGTCTGGATTCGAAATGCCGAAAAAGAGTGCGAACATCGGCGCATTTCTCATGTTCCGGAGCCGGAGAGGCCCGAGGACGGCCGGAAAGATATCTCTGAGCCTTCTCGCGACATAAGCCTCAATTTCCTCCACTGAGGCTACACGCGAGCTTCGCTTCTCCTCTGCGTCGAACAGGTCGCCCGTAACGCGCGACTTGTACCACGCAGCTTCCCAATCCGGCGTGCCGAGCATTCGAGTGATGGCATGGCGCTTCTGATCGCTCAGAGCTCGACCGTCTCTGGTCGCCTGTCGAAACAAACCAGCGAGCGACACCAAGTACCACACGTCGATCGCTTTCGTAGCTTGGATGGCTTGAAGCGTCTCCCACCGAACGTGCATGCCATAGGGGTCGAGGAACATTACGCCCCGAGTACTCCGCCAGTTCTGGACCGCAATGGCCGCGAGAATTGCCGTGTTCGCGTCATCGCGCACGACATCTATGCGTCGTTCTGGGTACTCGAGCCGGAGCCGTTCGAGAGCCGCACAGTGACGTCGGTTGACGTCCATGAAGACAAGGCGATCAAACGGCGGATCGGTCTCAATCGCGATGCGAGCCGAACCCTTCCGCCGTTCAATGCTCGCCTCGATGGAAGGTTCGAGAAGAGAGGCGTCTTGAGCGGCGTGCCGCACGGTTCTCTCGCCGGTTCCGGCGAAAGCATCGACGTAGCAGAGTTCGAATTTGCCAGTCAGAGCCGTGGTGAACGCGTGCAGGTAGTCACCGACCAAAGAGAGTTTGAGGTCTGTCGAGACACCTCCGAACTCGTGCTCGCCCAGCCTGGAATCTGACATGCGCGCCCCTGATGGTCTCGTTTCGTTCTACAGGCGATCGCGCGAAGTACAACCTCAGAATGCGAAGCTGGCCTGCCCTCCCTAGTCCCCATCCATCTTCAACGCCGCGATGAACGCCTCCTGCGGGATCTCGACCTTGCCGAACTGCCTCATCCGCTTCTTCCCCTCGCGCTGCTTGTCCAGCAGCTTGCGTTTCCGGGTGGCGTCGCCGCCGTAGCATTTGGCCGTCACGTCCTTGCGCAGGGCCCGCACCGTCTCGCGCGCGATGATCTTGCCGCCCAGGGCCGCCTGGATTGGGATCTGGAAGAGGTGGGGCGGGATCAGCTCCTTCATCTTTTCCACCATGCTGCGCCCACGGGCCTCGGCGCGGGTGCGGTGGACCAGCATGGAGAGGGCGTCCACCGGCTCGGAATTGACCAGGATCATCATCTTCACCAGGTCGCCCAGCCGGTAGTCGGCGATGTGGTAGTCGAAGGAGGCGTAGCCCTTGGAGACGCTTTTCAGCCGGTCGTAGAAGTCGAAGACCACCTCGTTCAGCGGCAGGTCGTAGACAACCATGGCGCGCGAGCCGACGTAGCTGAGCTCGCGCTGCTCGCCTCGGCGGTCCTGGCACAGCTTGATCACCGCGCCGAGGTATTCGTCCGGGGTGAAGATGGTGGCCTTGATCCAGGGCTCGGCGATGGAGTCGATCTTAACCGGGTCGGGCATGTCGGCCGGATTGTGCAGTTCCAGCGTCTCGCCGTTGGTCAGGGTGATCCGGTAGATCACCGAGGGCGCGGTGGCTATCAGGTCGAGGTCGAACTCGCGGGTCAGGCGCTCTTGCACGATCTCCAGGTGCAGGAGCCCGAGGAACCCGCAGCGGAAGCCGAAGCCCAGGGCCGCGCTGGTCTCCATCTCATAGGTGAAGGAGCCGTCGTTCAGGCGCAGGCGGCCGACGGCGGCGCGCAGGTCCTCGAAGTCGGCGGCGTCCACCGGGAACAGGCCGCAGAACACCACCGGCTGCACAGGCTTGAAGCCGGGCAGGGCGTGGTCGGTGGGCCGGCGCTCGTCGGTGATGGTGTCGCCCACCGCGGCGTCGGCCACCTCCTTGATCTGGGCGGTGATGAAGCCGATCTCGCCGGGGCCTAGGGACTCGGTCTCGGTCCGCGCGGGGCGGAAGACGCCCAGGCGGTCGATCTTGTGCGCCGAGCCGCGCTGCATCATGCGCACCGACTGGCCGACCTTCAGCTGGCCGTCGAACACCCGCACCAGCACCACCACGCCCAGGTAGGCGTCGTACCAGGCGTCCACGAGCAGCGCCTTCAGCGGCGCGTCGGGGTCGCCCTTGGGGGCGGGCAGGCGGTGGACGATGGCCTCCAGCACCTCGTGGACGCCCTGGCCGGTCTTCGCCGAAGCCTCGATGGCGCCGGACGCGTCGATGCCGATGACGTCCTCGATCTGCTGGCGCACCCGGTCGGGCTCGGCGGCGGGCAGGTCCACCTTGTTGAGCACCGGCAAGATCTCGTGGTCGTTGTCGATGGCGGCGTAGACATTGGCCAGGGTCTGGGCCTCGACCCCCTGGCTGGCGTCCACCACCAGGATCGAGCCTTCGCAGGCGGCCAGCGAACGGGAGACCTCATAGGCGAAGTCCACGTGGCCGGGGGTGTCCATCAGGTTGAGGACATAGTCCTGGCCGTCGTCGGCGCGGTAGTGCAGCCGCACCGTCTGGGCCTTGATGGTGATGCCGCGCTCGCGCTCGATGTCCATGGAATCGAGCACCTGCTCCTTCATTTCCCGGGCGGTGAGCGCGCCCGTCTCCTGGATCAGCCGGTCCGACAGCGTCGACTTGCCGTGGTCGATGTGGGCGACGATGGAGAAGTTGCGGATGTTGGCGAGCGGGGTCGTCATGGCGCCGGCGTGTAGCACATTCCGCCACCGTGGCAGCACCCCGGCGCCGTAACCCCTCACCCTCGCAGCCGCTTCGCGGCCAGGCCCCTCCCTCTCCCGATGGGAGAGGTGAGCGACGCCTCAATTCACCGCCAATTCATCTCTACTGGGGGCAAATCACCTTAGACTCGCGCCGGCTTCGAGGAGTTGTCCGCCATGCATCGCCGTTCGCTGATCATCACCGGTCTCGCCGCCGCGGCGTCCGGCGGCCGGGCGCTGGCCGCCGAGGACGACGCCCCGACCAACGCGACGGGCGACACCGGCCAGCCCGCCAAGCCCTATTCGCGCGACGAGATCGTGGGCAACGTCTCCGACTTCATGGGCGTCACCGCCGAGAGCGCCGGCGCGGCGATCGAGAAGATCTTCAAGGACAACGGCCGGCCCACCGCCTACATCGCCGGCGAGGAGGGGTCCGGCGCCGCGTTCATCGGCCTGCGCTATGGCCGGGGCCTGATGTACATGAAGGACCGCCCGCGCATCGAGGTGTTCTGGCAGGGCCCGACCTTCGGCGCGGACATCGGCGGCAACGCCAGCCGGGTCTTCACCCTGTGCTACAATCTGCAATATCCGGACGCCATCTTCCGCCGGTTCCCGGGCGTGGAGGGTTCCGCCTATGTGGTCGGCGGCATGGGTGTGAACTACCAGAAGGCCGACGGCATCATCCTCGCGCCCATCCGCGCCGGCGTTGGCCTGCGGCTGGGCATCAGCGGCGGCTACCTCTCCTACAGCCGCGAACGCCACCGGTTTCCGCTGTAGAGAATTCCCTCCCCTTCACGGGGAGGGAAGATCGGCGCGCAGCGGCGATCGGGTGGGGGTGTTTGGGCGCCAAAGAGCCTCTCCCGAAATCCCCACCCGATCCCCCGGATCAAGTCCGGGGTCGCGATCTTCCCTCCCCATGAAGGGGAGGGAGTCTATTCATCGAACTCCACTGTGTAGGTCAGGGTCTGGGCGCTGGTGGGTGGCGTCGTCATCCGCCACAGGGGGTCGCCGGCTTTCAGGCCGTGCGCGGCGGACTCGGCGATCACCCTGAAGCCGCTCGCGCCGGCGCGGTCGTGGCGGATCTCCACCGTGGCCGGGGAGGACATGGCGTTGGCGATATCGACCTCGATCTCGAGGCGGTCGACGAACCGGCCGCCGCGGCGAAGTTTGAATTCGCTGGTCACCAGCTGGGTCACCGTGACGTCGGGCGCGGTTCCCATTTGCAGTTCGAACGGCTCGCCGATCGGCACGTCGCGCTCCAGCTGCGCGTCCCCGACGAAGAGCTGGCGGCCGTCGGGGCCCGGACGGCGCACGCCGACGTTGCCGGCGGGCAACGGGCGGCCCAGTCCCTGCGCCGGCTTGTTGTCGAAGCGCAGGACCACGTCAGCGGCCTCGATGTCCGGCCCCCGAGGGGCGCCGCGGTAGCCCGCGCTCACGGTATGGGCATAGACGGTCTCGAACTTCACGCCGGTCTGGCTGAGGAACGCCACCTGCTTGGTCTGCCGCGCGGCGACGGTGGTGGGTTCGGCCAGCGTGTAGAGCTTGTAGTCGCCCAGTTCGCTCTGTCTCGCGGTGAACGCGCTGATCGCGACCGGCGTATCCTGCAGCATCTGCTGCCGCCTCCCGGCGGTGATCACCACCTCGTCCGCCGTCGCGCCTGGGGCCGGGGCCGCCAGCGCGCCGACGAACAACTGCACACCCCTCGGATGGTGCGAATTGCCGAGCGGCCAGCACTGGCGCCTGACTAGCGGCTTCGGCGGTCGCGGCAGCTTCACCGCCACGCGCTGCAGGTTGCCCGCCACCACCGCCGTCGGGGCGTTGGCGAAGCTCACGTCGCCGCGGTTGGCCAGGGTGATCCAGCCGCTGAGGTCCAGGGTCTTGCCGTCGGGGTTGATGCGCGCGACGTAGTCGGCCGACCAGTTCAGCCGCACCGTCAGATAGCTCACCCGCAACTCGAAGCGGCCTGCCGCCGGGGCGTCGACGATGGCCGACAGGGTCGGCTTGTCGGCGAGGTCCGGCGGCGCGTGGTCGAACACCAGGCCCTCGGCCCCGCCGCTGCACTTCAGGGCCTCGATGTGGTCGCCGAAGTCCAGCACCACCCCGTTCGGGCCGGCGCGCAGCACCGCCGGCGCCTGCATCTGCTTGCCGGTCTTGCGGTTGGTGCGCACAACCTGGACCGTCTGGCCGAGCGATCGCGCGATGACCGAGCCGGGACCCAGCAGGTCGTAGTCGAAGTTGCGCTCGCGCACGGCGTTCGGCAGGCCCTCGACCGCGGCGCTCTCCGGGATGATGCCGTCGGCGACCCCCTGGAACTTCACCCGCGAGCGGCCGGCCGGCAGGACCACCGTACGGGTCTCCATCACCAGCGCCAGTCCGTTGGTGTCGACCGCGTTGAGATTGGACAGATCGGCGGTGTTCACCGGCCCGTCGCGGTAGATGGTCACGGACACGCTGTCCGGCGCGGCGGAGATCACGTCCGCCGCGGCCGGGCCGGCGAGCGCCAGCAGGGCGAGGAAGAAGGCCCAGGCCCGCATGTGCTACCAGCCGGTCTCCACCTGGGCGGTCAGGGTGGTCGAGCCGTTCGCCGCGACGGGCACGGACCAGCCCAGGGTAAAGGCGTCGATCTTGCGGCTGGGCAGGCTCTCCTGCACCACCTTGGTGTCGCGGCCCCAGATGCCGCCCTGACGCAGCTCGACGGTCACCGGCTCGGAGCGGGCGTTGCGGATCAGATAGGTCATGGAATAGCGCGAGCGGGTCTTGGTCACCTTCTCGTCGGCGGTGAGGGTCGGCTTGACGGTGACGTCGAAGGCGTCGCCGATCTTCACGGCCAGTTCCGAGCCCTGCGGCACGTGGCCGATCTCGTTCTCGCCCACGAACTTGGGCTCGCCTTCGGCGTCGCGCTGATAGACGCGGATGGTCCCCGCGGGCAACCCGGCGCCGAGGCCGCCGGCGGTGCTGTTGGCGAAGTCCACCACCACCGAGGCGCTGGAGGGGTTGTCGGCGCTCACGAAGCCCTCGGCGACCCACTGATAGACCTTGTGCGCGGAGACCCCTTGCGCATCCAGGAAGCTGACCTGCTTGGTCTGGTTCTGGGCGACGGTGGTCCGCTCGGGCAGGTGGTAGATGTAGTATTCGCCCAGCTGCTCGCCCGGACCGGTGCGGGCCTCGCTGCCCGCCCGCCGCACGCCCTGGATGCCGTTGTAGGTCTGGTAGTAGGGCTGCGTCTGCCCGCCCACGCTGACGTTGCCGGCGACAAGCTGGGTGTCGGCGTCCACGAAGCTCGTGCCGGACTGGTTGGTCAGGGTGATCCAGCCCTGCAGGTCGAGCTTGCCGGCCTTCTCGTCGAACAGAGCCACATAGTCCGCCTTCCAGGCGAGGCCGGTGGTCAGATAGCTGAGCGTCGCCAGGCGCGGCCCGGCGCGGTCGCTGTCGACGGTCACCGACAGGGTGGGGCGCGCGCGCAGATTGTCCGGCACCTTGTCGAAGATCACCCGGGTGGGCACGCCGTCGTCGCGCAGCACCTCGATACGGTCGCCGATGCGCAGCACCACCCCCTCGTTGGCCGCCAGCACGGTGGCGGTCTCGGTGACCTCATGGCCGTTGCCGGGGTTGGTGCGCACGATCCGCACGTCCTGGCCCACGGCCTTTTCCATCAGCTTGGACGGAGTCAGCAGGTCAAAGTCGAAGTTTTGCTCGACGATGGAGACGCCTTCCGCGGAGAGGGTCACCGTCTCGGGCCGGATGGCCGAGGAGACATCCTTGAACTCCAGCTTCTGGCGGCCCTTGGCGATGTCCAGCGACCGCGCGTCCTCGATGAGGGCGAGATTGGCGTTGTAGATGGTCACTGACAGTCCCGGCGGATCCGCCGCCCGCGCCGTTCCGGCTGCGGCGAGAACAGTGGTCGCGAACAGAAGCTTCCTGAACATCACGTCCTCCACCGGTTGTAGGCGGAGGGTGTCATGGGGGCGTAGGGGTGTCGAGCGCGCGCTCCCTCCCCTTCATGGGGAGGGATGATCGCCGAGCGATCCGGGTGGGGGTGTCTGGTGAGGTGCGCCGAAACCAAAAATGATCGTTGCGGTTTCAACGTCCCCCACCCCGGTGCTGCGCACCGACCCTCCCCATGAAGGGGAGGGAGAGCGCTCACCCCCGCAGCACCGCCCCGGTCGCCTTGGCGGCCGCGGCGACGATCTTCGCCGACAAGGCCTCGATCTGCGCGTCGGCCAGGGTCTTGTCGCGCGGCTGGATGGTGGCCTCGACGGCGACCGATTTCTTGCCGGCCGGCACGCCGGGGCCCTGGTAGACGTCGAACACCCGCACGCCGGCGATCAGCACACGGTCGGCGGACTGGACGGCGCGGACCACGTCGCCGGCGGCGGTCGCCTTGTCCACCACGAAGGCGAAGTCGCGGCTGAGCGGCATGAAAGGCGAGAGCTCCAGGGCGGGCCTGGTCTTCACCGCCTTCTTCTTGGGCTCCGGGATGGCCTCGACCCAGGCTTCGAAGGCATGGATCGGGCCCTCCACGTCCAGCTCGCTGAGCACCCGCGGATGGATCTCGCCGAACTCGGCGAGCACGGCCTTGGGGCCTAGCTGCAGCCGGGCGGAGCGGCCGGGATGCCACCAGGACGAGGCGACGCCCTGCGCCACCTGCAGATTGGCCACGGGCGCGCCCATTTCCTCGAACACTGCCATGAGGTCGGCCTTCAGGGCGAAGACGTCCTGGTCCGGGCCCTTGTCCCAGCGGCGCGGACCGTGCGGCGCGAGGACGGCCGCGATCGCTGTGCGCTGGTCGGCGGGCTCGGGTCCGGAGAACACCGGGGCGATCTCGAACAGGGCCGCATCCGGGAAGCCGCGCGCCGCGTTGCGGCCCGCCGCCTCGATCAGGCTGGGCAGGATCGACGGGCGCATGACGTCGAGATCGGCGGCGATGGGGTTCTCCAGCGCCAGGCCCTCGCTCGCCCCGCCGAAAAGCTCCGCCGCGCGCGACGAGGTGAACGACCAGGTGAGCGCCTCGCGATAGCCCAGGGCGGCCAGCACCCGCCGGGCGACGCGCAGCCGGGTCTGGCGCGTGGTGAGCACGCCGCCGGATGTGCGCGGCATGGGCGGCAAGGGCTCGGCGGGCAGGGCGTCGTAGCCGGCGATGCGCGCCACCTCCTCCACCAGGTCGGCCTTTCCCTCAACGTCCCGCCGCCAGGTGGGCGGAAACACCCGCCAGCCATCCAGCCGGAATCCGAGCTTTTCCAGGATCGTCCGAATGCGGTCGTGTGGCAGTTCGATGCCGGCGAGCTTGCGCACATAGGCCGGGTCGAGGTCGATAGGCGCCGGCGGCGCCGGCTGTTCGCCAGCCACGCTCACCTGGGACGGCTCGCCGCCGCAGAGCTCCAGGATCAAACGAGTGGCCAACTCCAGGCCCGGGACCACGAACCCCGGATCGACGCCGCGTGCGAAGCGGTATTGGGCGTCGGAGACGATGCCTGTGGTGCGGCCGGTCTGGGCGGTGCGGATCGGATCGAACCACGCGGCCTCCACGAAGACGTCCGTGGTGGCCTCCGAAACGCCGGTGGCCTCGTCGCCCATCACCCCGCCAAGGCCCACCGGACCCGAGCCGTCGGCGATGACGCACATCTCCGCCGTCACCTCATAGGTCTTGCCGTCCAGCGCCGCGATGCTCTCGCCCGCGCGGCCGAGGCGCGCTTCGATGAAGCCGCCGGTGAGTTTCTTCGCGTCATAGACGTGCAGCGGGCGGGCGCGGTCGTAGGTGAGCAGGTTGGTGACGTCCACCAGGGCGCTGATCGGGCGAAGGCCGATCGAGCGCAGGCGATCCTGCAGCCAGGCGGGAGACGCGCCGTTCTTCACCCCGCGGATCAGCCGGCCGGCGAACATCCGGCAGGCGTCCGAGCCGTCCAGGCGAATGTCGATGGGGCAGGGGAACGCGCCCTTCACCGGCCCGACCGGGCGGTCCTTGAAGGTCCCGACCTCGGCGGCGGCGAGGTCACGGGCGATGCCGGCGACGCCCAGCCAGTCGGGCCGGTTGGGCGTGACCTCGAAGTCGATCACCGCCTCGCTGCCCAGGGCCTGGGCGGCCGGCGTGCCCACGGGCAGGTCGGGCAATTCGAGAATGCCGGCCGACTCCCCGCCGATCTGCAGCTCCGCCGCCGAGCAGAGCATGCCGTTGGACACCACGCCGCGCACCGCCCTCGCCTCGAGCGTGGCGCCCGTGCCGGGGATGAAGGTCCCGATGGGCGCATAGATGGTCACCAGCCCGGCCCGGGCGTTGGACGCGCCGCAGACGATCTCCTTGCGGCCGTCCTTGGTCTCCACCTGGCAGACGCGCAGGCGATCGGCGTTGGGGTGCTGATGCGCCTCGATGACCCGCGCCACCGAGAAGGCCGCGAGCTTCGTCGCCGGGTCGTCGACGTGCTCCACCTCGAGCCCGGCCATGGTCATGGCGTCCACCACCTGCTGGGCGGTGGCGTCGGTCACCAAGTGGTCCTTCAGCCAGGAGAGCGTGAATTTCATGAGCTTGGCTGCCTGTCCAATATCTCGACCAGTCGGAAGCGCTCGCAGTAGAGCATCATGTCCGGGCTGAACGAGCCCTCGCGTGTGAAGTAGCGTCTGTGACCATCGCGCCAGTCTTCCAGCGACAGGTCGCCCTCGCCCTCATCGCGCGCGAAGTCCGCGTCGACGTCCTCGAACCTGCGCAGGCTCAGTTCCAACGTCTCGATGATCGCCCACCCGCGCCCCTGGCCGTCGAGCATCACCATGCGCTTGCCGACTTCGGTGACCGCGCCGTCCCGCGCGGCCCAGCACGTCGCCGTCTTGCGAGCGCAGACCACCAGGGCGCCCAGCACATCGGCGGAATGCGCGCTGTCGCCGAACGCGAACGCCTCCATGCCCCGCCAATGTGTGATCCGCGTCGACATGGGCTAGCTCAGCCCCGAAGCCGGATTCGGATCGGCGAACCCCGAGAAGCCGTAGTGGGCCAGCCAACGGGTGTCGGCGGCGAACATGTCACGCAGGTCTGGCATGCCGTATTTCAGCGCGCCGATGCGGTCGACGCCCATGCCGAAGGCGAAGCCCTGCCACTCGTCCGGGTCGAGACCGCAGATGCGCAGGATGTTGGGATGCACCATCCCGCCGCCGAGGATCTCCAGCCAGTCCGAGCCCTCGCCGATCTTGATGGTCGCCGTGGAGCGGTCGCACTGAACGTCCATTTCCGCGGAGGGTTCGGTGAACGGGAAGTGGTGCGGGCGGAAGCGAGTGACCACGCCGTCGGCCTCGAAGAACCGGCGCACGAAGGCGTCCAGGGTCCACTTCAGGTGGCCCATGTGGATGTTGCGGTCGATCACCAGGCCTTCCAGCTGGTGGAACATCGGGGTGTGGGTGGCGTCGCTGTCGCAGCGGTACACGCGGCCCGGCCCCACGATGCGGATGGGCGGGGCGCGATAGACCTCGAACTGCGGCGCGCCGACGGCGATGTTGGCCTTGCGCATGACCCGCACCTGGATCGGGCTGGTGTGGGTGCGCAGGAGCTTTCGCTCGCCCTGGGCGTCCGGCTTCAGGAAGAAGGTGTCGTGCATCTCCCTCGCCGGGTGGCGGGGCGGGAAGTTGAGGCCGGTGAAGTTGTGGAAGTCGTCCTCGATGTCGGGGCCTTCCGCCACGCCGAAGCCCATCTCGGCGAAGACGGCGATCATCTCGTCCATCACCTGCATGGTCGGATGCACCGAGCCGCGCCGTCGCGGCGGCGGGGGCAGGGACAGGTCGAGCCGATCGCCTGCGATCCTCGCCTCCATCGCGGCCGCCTCCAGCTCGGACTTGCGGGCCGCGATCACCGCGGCGATGCGGTCGCGCAGGCCGTTGATCGCCGGACCGGCGGTGCGGCGCTCCTCCGGCTTCATGGCGCCCAGGGACTTCAGCAGGCCGGAGATCGCCCCCGACTTGCCGAGGGCGGCGACGCGGGCGGCGTCCAGCGCCTCCAGGTCGCCGGCGGCGGCGATCTTGGCGGTGAGCTCGGCTTCGAGCGTGGAGTGGTCGGTCATGGCGCGTGCGCTCTAGCTTGGTATGCGGTCAGCAAAAAGCCCTCCAGCGGCTCCGCCGGAGGGCTTTGCGAGGCTTTGGGAAACACCCGAAGCGACTTTAGGCCAGCGCGGCGCGAACCTTCTCGGCGATGGCCTTGAACGCCGCCGGATCGGCCGCCGCAACGTCGGAGAGCACCTTGCGGTCGATTTCGATCCCGGCCTGTTCAAGGCCGTGAATAAATCGGGAGTAGGTGAAGCCTTCCAGGCGGGCGGCGGCGTTGATCCGCTGGATCCACAAGGCGCGGAACGAACGCTTGCGCACCTTGCGGTCGCGGTAGGCGTACTGGCCGGCCTTGTCCACCGCGGCCTTGGCGGCGCGGATGGTATTCTTGCGGCGGCCCCAGAAGCCCTTGGCCTGGTCCAGAACCTTCTTGTGCCGGGCGTGGGAAACCACGCCCCTCTTTACGCGCGCCATGGTCCGTCAGCCCCCTACTTCAGGCCGTAGGGGAGGTAGGTCTTGATGGTCGCCGTATCGGCGTCCGACATGACCTTGGTCCCACGCTGCTGGCGGATGTACTTGGCGCCGTGGCTGATCAGCCGGTGACGCTTGCCCGCCACGCCGGCCATGATCTTGCCGGTCGCGGTGATTTTGAAGCGCTTCTTGGCGCCCGACTTGGTCTTCAACTTCGGCATTTTGCTGCGGAGCGCTTAGGGCCCCGTCCTTCTTCAGAGAGAGGTCGCGATGATGAACCGCCCTGGCATGCCTTGGGCCAGGCGGCTCGAACGAAGGCGCGGTGTCTAAGGGATAAGGGCGCGAAAGGCAAGGGCGTCGGCGTTGGCCGGCCTCCGCGGCCGCCGGGGGCGCAATTCCCTCGCACGCCGTTCGGACGACCCCCAAAGGCCAATCTGGGACCGCTGAGGCGCCTGCGCCCTCGGAGATTTCGCGTAGTTCCAATGACGGCATGGGCGCAAGATATGGTGACGTCGGCTGTGAGCCGGTGTGCGTGTGTTCCCAGCTCAGACACATTGGAGACGGAGAATGGACGACCGCAGATTGCCACCCACCCTCGCACAATTGCCGCGGGCCCGCACCCGCCGAGGGGCGCTCGCCGCCGCGGCGGCGCTCTTCGGCCTCTATGTGATCACGCCGCCCCAGACTCGCGCCGAGCCGGATTCGCCGCCTCCGCCTCCGCCGCCTCCCCCGGCGCATATCCACAAGAAGGGCGCCATCACCATCGAGTCGCGCCGCCGCTCCAAGCTGGGTCCGCACGGCCGGCGGCGCCGGCGTCGGAAGAGCCCGGGACGCCACGAGTAGTCCCACTCAGGGATCGCGCGCCGGGCCGCTGATGGCGCTCGCCCGCTCATAGCCGTCCTTCAGACCCACGCCGGTGATCCGCAGCCGGCGCGCGGCGCCCAGCAGCCAGGCGATGCGACCGGCGGCCTCGTCGATGGAAAGCCCGCCAGGCCGGATGTTGGAAATACAGTTGCGCTGGGAATCCAGGCGGCCCACCGCCGGCTTCCAGGTGATGTAGACGCCCAGGCTGTCGGCGGCGCTGAGGCCCGGCCGCTCGCCGATCAGCACGACCACAATCTCGGCCCCCAGCTGGCCTCCGACCTCGTCTCCAAGGGCCACCCGCGCCTGGGTCGCCACGACGATGGGGGCGATCGTCCAACCGGGCAGCCGGGTCAGCAGGGCGTGCGCCAGGCGGGGACCGCCGGCCGCCACCGCCGCCGCGGACAGGCCGTCGGCCAGCACCACCGCCAGGTCGAACCGGTCGCGGTGCAGTCGCGCCGCGGACGCCGGCGACAGACGCCGCCCGAGGTCCGGCCGGGTCAGATAGGCATACCGGTCCGTCGCCTGGCTCTCGACCTCGATGGTCTCCAGTCCGTCCAGGGCGAGCACCACAGCGCGGACATCCAGCGGCGCGTGCACCGCGTCCCGCGCCAGGGCGTGGGCATATTGCAGCGCCAGCATCGGCGCCGTGGCCAGGGCGCCGCCGCTGCGGCCCAGGCCGATGCGCGCGTCGGTGGCCCGCCGCAGCCGCGCCCACACATCTGGCGGGTCGGGTAGCTCGCTCACAGCAGGGCGGTCGCGTGTTCGAGCAGGCGCCGGCTCTCGCCGCGCAGGGCCCTGGGCGACAAGCGGCCGTGCTCGTCGAAGATGCCGAGGTCGATCAGCCAGCGCTCGAACTCCGGGGCCGGGCGCAGGTGCATCAGCGAGCGGGCGTAGGCGGCGTCGTGGAAGCTGGTGCTCTGATAGTGCAGCATGATGTCGTCGCCGCCCGGCACGCCCATGATGAAGGTCACACCGGCGAGGGTGGCCATGGAGAGCAGGGTGTCCATGTCGTCCTGGTCGGCCTCGGCGTGGTTGGTGTAGCAGATGTCCAGGCCCATCGGCAGGCCGAGCAGCTTGCCGCAGAAGTGGTCCTCCAGGCCGGCGCGCAGGATCTGCTTGCCGTCGTAGAGGTACTCGGGGCCGATGAAGCCCACCACGGAATTGACCAGCAGCGGTTCGAACTCGCGCGCCACGGCGTAGGCCCGCGCCTCCAGCGTCTGCTGGTCGACACCGTGATGGGCGCCGGCCGACAGCGCCGAGCCCTGGCCGGTCTCGAAATAGGTGACGTTGCGCCCCGTGACGTGCCGGCCCAGGGACAGGGCCGCCTCGCGCGCCTCCCTCAGCAACGCGAGGTCGACGCCGAAGCTGAGGTTGGCGGCCTGCGTTCCGGCGATGGACTGGAAGATCAGGTCCAGCGGGGCGCCGGCCTCGATGGCCTGCATGGCGCCGGTCACATGGCTGAGCACGCAGCTCTGAGTGGGGATCGCGTGCGCCTGGCGCAGCTCGTCCACCAGACGCAGCAGCCGAACCGTGGACTCCACGCTGTCGGACGCCGGGTTGATCCCGATCACCGCATCACCGCAGCCCAGCAGCAGGCCGTCGAGGATCGACGCGGCGATGCCGGCGGGGGAATCTGTCGGGTGGTTGGGCTGCAGGCGCACCGACAGCCGCCCCTCCAGACCGATGGTGTTGCGAAAGCCGGTGACCACCCGTCGCTTGCGGGCGACGGCCACGAGGTCCTGGTTGCGCATCAGCTTGCTCACCGCCGCCGCCATCTCCGGCGTGAGCCCGGGCGCAAGGCGTGCCAGGGCGGCGCCGTCCGCCGCCTCGCCGAGCAGCCATTCGCGGAAGCCGCCGACCGTCATGTGGGCGACCGGGGCCAGGGCCTCGGCGTCATGACTGTCGACAATCAACCGGCTGACCTCGTCGGCCTCGTAGGGGATCACCAGTTCGTTGAGGAAGGTCGAGAGCGGCAGGTCCGCCAGCACATACCGCGCCGCCACGCGTTCCGCGGCGGAGCCCGCGGCCACACCCGCCAGCCTGTCCCCTGAACGGTCCGGCGTCGCCGCGGCCAGCACCGCCTTCAGGTCGACGAATGCATAGCGCGTCCCGCCGAGCGTCGTTGCGTACATGGCCCGCACCATACCCTTCTCCCCTTGCGGGAGAAGGTCGCCGCGAAGCGGTCGGTGCGGGGTCTGAAGAATTCACCACGGAGGTGGGGGGGGGGGGGGGGGGGGGGCGGGGGGGGGGGCGGGCCGGGGGGGGCACGCCCCCCCCCCCCCCCCCCCGCCACACCAGGCAAAACAAGCCCCCCCCCAGACCAACCCGGGGGATCAGACCACCGCCCCCCCCCC